>NZ_VIUN01000015.1:0-12852 GCF_007828335.1 Pseudomonas sp. SJZ103 | reverse complement strand
AGGCAATAAGCTAGGAGTGCTGCCGCTTTCCGCCAGTGCTTAGGCGGGATCGGGTGGATACGACGTATTTGTACCGAAAACGTCATCGCTCCGAACTTTCTTTTGATCTTTCCAGTCGACCAAACACTAGGCTTATTAGTGCACGCGATTAGTACATATGAGTACCCTGTCGCAAGCGGCCCACGACGGATCGGGAACAACTATAAATTGGTGGTCGCGATGAATTGTCTAATTTGTGTCGGTGTCGCAGAGCGCATTCAGTGTCATGGCCCATGGGAAGAGAGGGATTGTCCGGATTGTGGACGCTACCGAATTTCTGATGAGCTCATCTTAACCTTGATGGATCAGGGGCAGATTTTCGATGTCAGCAAAACGAGAGGTTGGCTTGAAAACCGGCGTATCGAAGTTGCAATTCCTTCTATCGAGATCCATCAAGCCATCCTAGTGCCTTGATTCGACAGCGTCGGGGGGGGCAGCCTCGAATCAATCTGCTCACTCCGGAACCATGAGTACCACTAGGCTCATGTTGATGAACTCTTCGTTCTTGCTGGTCGTAGCCAAAGCACCCCGAACGTTATCGGCGACATCCCAAGATCAGCGCTGCTCGGCCCAGTTGGCCAGCTCCATGATGGCGGCTTCAAGGGGCTGCTGGTTTTGATTGATTTTGAAGAGTACGTAAGACTGCGCTTTGCTGCAGCGAACTTCTCGTCTAGGGTGCGCTTGGTAATGCCAGACAGGTTTTTATGGCGAGCGGTCAGGGCGTCAACAATGGCGGCCTGGGATCGAAAAACCGAATGAGGTTTTCCCGAGGGGGAGTGATCTAGAAATAGGCATGGCCATTGCGGAAAGGCTGTGCTGAGCGTGGCGGGGCAATGCCAGGAGACCTCCAGAATTTCTGTTTCATGGGCCATTAGATTGCACCATCGCAAGGCTGGTTCGATGGGACGATAGTATATTTTCGCGTATGGAATGTAGTTATGAGGCTGTTCGTGCCGACGCCGATTTGATCCAGGTGCCGAAATGCCACTGATCCAGTCTGACTCCTCTCGCACCTTCGCCTACGCTGGATTTGTACCAATTTAGAGGTGGGGCAGTCTTGCGTCGGCACGTGGGTCGATGGATATCGGCGATGCGTTTCTCGATTTCATCCGTCGTGTAGTAGAGCGATAACGTGCTGTAGTCCTCGTAAGCCGCAGCGAACAGGCAGTCGTCGCATAGCCAGAAGGATTCCATGTCGGTTCTCCTGTGCCGATTGAAGAAAAGGCGCTCGGGGGAGCGCCTTGATGAGGAACATCGTGGACTGTTCAGTCGGACTGAACGGTATGGGTGGCATCACGGCGGGCCGTGCGCGGAGTGGGTGGAGATTCAGGTTCAACCCGAGCCTCTATTGGGTTTCCGATATCCTCAGCTTCGGCATCAGCCGATGGTGCGGATGACTCACTGGTGGGCGCTTGCTCAGCAGGTGCTGTTGCTTCCTGCCTGGCGGGCGCTTTGTACTCGAATGTGCCGTCGACCTTGATCCAGTCGATGAACAGCAAACGACCTTTCAGGCTAGCGCCCGGTTGACCTTGCTTATCGCCTTTCTCGTAGAGAAACGGATCGATCCACAGGTCGCCGATACGGAACGACAGCAAGACCTTTTTCTCGGCGTTGACGGCGTCCATATAGAGACGAATCAAGCGTTCAGCTTCACCCCCAGCGACTTTGCAGTCGAAGCGGGTGTACTCCACCGCATCGGTGGCTCCGTGCAGGGCTGCGATATCGCAGGCCATGAATGGCTGACCGCGACGGACTTGTACTTCACGGACACGGTTGAGGTAGCCGATACCGACGGTGTGGAGGTTGAAGTAAGTGGTCGCTTCTTGGGATTGGTTGGCGTGGGCCATGGTGGTTCTCCTGTTTCAAGGGAAAACGGCGGCGCACAATCCCTGACGGGGAAGTGAGCCCCCGTCAGGGTGGGTAAGGTGAGCAATGAACAACTCGCCACCGGCAAGCCGATGACGATCAGAACGATGCGTCTGGGAGAATAGCGCTGCAGCAGAGAAACGTATGCGGTGGTGATCCGCAGGCATGGAGTAGTGGGCATTCATCACCGCTGAAGCGGTAACCGTGCGAGCTTCCGAACGCTGATCGCACTTGGGTAAACCACCACGAACGTGGCGTAGCCTTGAAGGTTCTGGCTACCTGGGCTGGGCTGTCAACGACAGCGAACCACGCCCTTTGTGTAAGCCCGTTACAGGGGAGCGTCAAGGCGCTGCAACCCAGTTTTTTATGGCCGGAACTCAGTGGCAGTCACTGGAATGAAAAAAATGAAGAGTGAGCCTGGCGGGGTGCCAGGCGACGAACAGAAAAGCCACCTTTGACGGTTTTGTGCAGTTGACAAGCTCCTCGCAATGCTTGGTTTAACTGCATCAAAATTCGCCAACCGACCCTTGTCGTGGCCTGGGTCGGAAGCTACTGGCACGCATCCGCGCACAAAGGGTGCCCAGTGTTTCCCCGGCGGGCTCCGGGGCTGAATACGATCGCCGAAGCGGATGACCGCTGTTGTCTGGCAGAGGCAACAGTGGTCATCCGCCACCACGATCAGGTCGAGCACAAAGCGGGAATGAAATTCCGCAGAAGAGAAGGCTCCGAACTCAGGGAGTCCGACCGAACTACCCGGAGCGAATCGGTCTTGGGTCGCCGTAAGCGATGATCCTGAGGCACTACAGCAGAGCGGGTGTGACGACGTCAAGCCAATGGGCGAAGAGATTATTTGCTACTGAGATGAGCGGCCAGCTGTTCGACGGTCGTCAGGATAAAGGCCCGGTCGCTTTCTTGAAGGCCGCTCAGCAGGCCCGCGATCATCTGGCCCTGGTCGTTGGGGCGATTGCTCGACGCCGTCAGCAGTTCATCCATCCGGCAGCCGAAGATGTCCGCCAGTTGCATCAGCTTGACCACGGAAAGCTCCACCACCCCCCGCTCAGGGCGCGAAATGGCTTCGCTGCCGATCCCCAGGCGTTCAGCCACCTCTTCCTGGGTCAGATTACGCTGAGTGCGGTGTTTCGCGATCATGCGTCCAATTTGGGCTTGGGTTGGATGTTTATGTGCCAAGTGATGAGCTCTCCAATTCAACCCGGATGGTTGAGCAAAGACCCATTGACATTAACATCCTTAACGGTTGAGTGTCGTCTTAAAGGGTTGTTATATTGACTTAAATAGCTGTTTGTCGCGACGTGGCTTCTATTCCTCCAGGAATCAGAGTCCGAGGTGGTCAGTGAGAAATGAGCGGTCTGAAAGGGCCAAGCTGAGGAACGGTTGAGCATGGAAGAGAAGAGCGAGAACGTCATGGATCAGATCTGGGATCGAACACTGGAGCTGTTCATCAAGATCCATGATTGCCCGGATAACCCCGAACACTTCGACAGCCTTGTTCATTGGCTCAACGAAAATCCTGATCACCTGAAAGCGTTCAACGAACTGGGGCAGATATGGATTTCGACAGGCATCGCCCTGGCCCGTGAAATCGGACAACCCTTAATCGACTTAGAGAGGGATCAGTCACCGTTGATGATGCACTGACCATTACATTGACCCCAATGCTTATGTTGATCTCCAATGGCGCGTTATGGGCGAGGCGTATCTTTTTTGAACGGGGCAGTGCCCTTGCAGTCTGGGTAGTGGGAGCATGACCAGAACGGCCCTGATTTCCCCTTTCGCTTGAGCATTGAGGCGTTGCAAATGGGGCAGGCCGGGCTGGCTTCGACAGGCATGGCTAAAGTCAGTGAACCGCAGTGTGCGACCAGTTGCGCTATCCAGTTTGCCTGTTTGGCGACGAATGCATCCAGGGTCAGACGTCCCGCTTCGATTTCGTCCAGAGCCTGTTCCCAGACTGCGGTCATACCCGGATCTGCAACCGCTGTTGGTACCGCTTCGATCAGGGTATGGGCCGCCGCCGAGGCCATTAAGGCGCGTTTTTTCTTCAGCAAATAACCGCGATCAATTAACCCTTTGATAATGCCGGCTCGTGTGGCTTCGGTTCCGATACCGGTGGTGTCCCGAAGTTTCTGTTTCAGGCGTGGGTCGTTGACAAGCTTGGCGACGTTTTTCATCGCCTTGATCAGATCACCCTCGGTGAGAGGTTTAGGAGCGGCAGTTCGCATGGATTTGAGTTCAACATTGTCCACGGCGCACTGCGTGCCCTGTTGCAAGATGGGTAAGACTTGGGATTTTTGAATGGGCTCATCCTCCTCGGTGTTTTCGGAGAGCGAGCTTTTCCAGCCCTGGACCAAGATCAGTTTGCCCACAGCGGTCAATCGTTCTTCGCCACACGCCAGTTCGACCTGGGTCCGATCAAACTCATGATGCGGAAGAAACTGCGCTAGGTAGTGGCTACGGATCAGTTCGTAGACATGGCGTTCTTGTTCGGACATCCGCACCAGGTTTGCCGGTTCGGTGGTGGGGATGATGCCGTGGTGCGCAGTGATCTTGGCATTGTTCCATGCGCGAGAGCGCAATGATTGATCGAGGTCCTCGAATGCAGGTCTGAGTGCAGGATCCGTTTTGAGCAGAGCGTCGAGTACCGCGGGAGCCTCGTTGAACATATTCTCTGGTAGATAGCGGCAATCGCTGCGCGGGTAGGTGGTGGCTTTGTGGGTTTCATACAGGGCTTGGGCGATGTTCAGGGTTTCCTGGACGCCGAGCCCCAGCTTACGCGAGCAGACTTCCTGCAATGTGCTCAGGTCGAAGGGCAGGGGCGGCGGTTCTCGGAAATGCTCAGTATGTAACGAGATTACCGTGGCAGACTTCTCGTCGGTGATTGTTTGGACCGCGTGATGGGCAAGCACTTGTTGTAGGCAACGCCCCGACTCGTCCCGTCCTGAGCCTGGCGGTAACCACGACGCGATGAGTCGCTGGCCCATCGACGATAGGTGTACCTCAACGTTCCAGTAAGGCACCGGGACAAAGCCGGCAATCGCACGATCCCGATCGACCACCAGACGTAAGGTGGGTGTCTGGACGCGCCCCACTGACAAAACGCCGTCGTAGCCTGCCCGCCGACCAAGAAGGGTAAACAAACGACTGAGGTTCATGCCGATCAGCCAGTCGGCACGGCTGCGGGCGAGGGCCGAGTGATAGAGCGGGAAGGTCTCCTGACCAGACTTCAGCGAGGTCAGTGCCCTGCGAATCGATGCTTCGTTGAGTGCGGACAGCCAGAGGCGCTGAACAGAGCCTTGGTACTGGCAGAGCTCCAATAATTCGCGGGCAATCATCTCACCTTCGCGGTCGGCGTCGGTTGCGATGACAACGGTGGTGGCTTCGCTGAGCAGGCGTTTGATGACTTCGAACTGCGCGGCAGTCGTGGGTTTGACCTCCACTTGCCACTGCGCCGGAATGATCGGTAGATGATCCAACGACCAGTTCTTGTACTGAGTGCCGTAGGCTTCAGGCGGGGCCGTCTCCAGTAGGTGGCCTATACACCATGTGACAGTTGTCTCGGGGCCGATCAGGCAACCATCGCCACGCCGAGTGGCTCCGAGAACCTTGGCGATGTCACGACCCTGGGAAGGTTTTTCGCAGAGGAAGAGGCGCATATCACTACTCCGGATTGAGTTCGGAGCAGCGTTGTTCGAAGTAGCAGGGGCGAGATATGAGAAACCTGAATGGCAGGTTCCTCATATTAGTCGGTGAGGGCGGCCTTGAATGGGCTGAAGCTGCTACTTTATTGGAGCGTTCGTAACTGGGTGGGGGGCTTCACGAGCAGCGAGCAATGACAGGCCAAGAACTTCGCGCAAAGGCGCAATTTTTATGCCTGAAGTCGTTCAGGCCTTAGGTGATTGTCCTTTGTGTTTCTTGGATTTCGACGTCGGTGAACTGGCCTGTTCTGTATTTTGAGAGGCCGCCGTTTCACTGGAGCGTTCCCGCATGACCACACTGTGTACCCGGTGAGGCAGGATGCCGACTCGACGGGCCTCGATCTTGAAGGTCACCCGTGCATTGTCTTCGCTGTCCTCCCACTCATCGCGCACCGTACGACCTTCGACCAGCACGCGCATGCCTTTCTGGTACAGCGTGCTCCAGTGTTCAGCCTCACGGTGCCAGAGCTCAACCGGCGCCCAATAGCCGCCCCGATCTTCATAGCTGCCCTCACGTGGGATGGGGTTGTCGAAGTATACATTCAGCCGTAGCAAACGCCGTGGCTCGTCATTGCCTGAGGCGAACTCCTGGAACTCTGGCGCACTGCCGATATTGCCTTCGCCGACGAAAAAAGTACTCATCGTGTTTTCTCCACTGCGGGTGTGAACTGGCGCAGCAACTGTTCGGCACTGGCCATTTTGATCGCGCAGGTCGTAGCCTGGCGGTAGAGCGAATGCACCACACTCATCTGAAGGTTTAGTGCGATACGCGCGCATTCGAAACGGTGCAATTCCTCTCGTACGATCTGCGGCAATGCTTTGTTGGAGATCTGACGCTCCCAAACCGCCACACCCATGCGAGAAAAATCACGGGTGCGCCAACGCAAAAAGGTGCTGCCCGCACTGGTCTTCTGCAGCACCAATCGTATCTTCAATAGCGAGTACGGCGGCTCCCCGGATTGCTGCACGACAGCCTCCATCAGGCGACATAACTGCGCCTCGATTTCCCTCGCCACCTGCGCCAGGTGCTCCAACTCCCCCTTACCCTTAAAAGGTTTTAAAAGGCCTTTTAGGGAGGCAGCGTGTTCGAGCTGCCGATAGGCATCCGGTGTCAACGCTTTGAAGGGCATTGGTTGAATCGGGGTCATGGGATTCATGCGTCAGCCTCCGGCTCATTAACGGTCACAGACGGACCGTCCACGTCCTCTGCCAACGCATCAGCGTCATCCACTGCTACAGCACCACGGCGAATGATCGGCGGCGCAAACTGAGAACGGCGATGACCCTCAAGGATGTCCATCGGGGGCAATCCATACTTCTCCACGGCCGCCAGTGCGCGGGCATTATTTGCGGCCATATCATCGCGTGTAACGCCGGCATGTCGATAACGTTGCGCCTGACCGAACAGGCTGCGTAACAGGTGGGCACCGTCGTCGATCCAGGCTTCCATGTCTCTTCGGCCGATCAAAGCCGTGTGATGGGCCAAGAGGGTATGGCGGACCAGCGTGTCGTAGTCGGTTAGCAGGTAAACCGCCAGAAAACCCAGCTGACTGCCAATGTACAATGGCAAAGTGACGGGGTGGATGTTGAGGTTGTCCCCCATGTCGATCTGAGTCGGCAAGTCCTGTCTGATCCGGTCCAGCTGTTGGGTCAGTTCTCCCATCCCAGCCTTTGCCTGCATCAGTTTTTCTTCGAGCTGCACGATGGCCCAATCGGCATAGGGATCGTCCTGGGCCGCGGCTTGTTTGATCAGGTTGGTGACACTGATGTAGCCGGCCATGCCCATGATCGAGTGGACGCCTTCACGTGCGGCCCGACCCTGCCATATGCGGGCTGCATGGTGGGTATGCAGGGTTAAGGTGATGCTGCTGCGCAATGAACCCAGATTGAGTTGATAGTGATCGGCCATGGTGTTGTCCTCGCATAGGGTTGGACGGGACGTTGCGACAGATGAGGGGCAAGGGCAGCCAAAAAGCTGAACGCGGTTTGTTCGGTTTGGTGAGAAAGAGAAAATACATAACGTCTACGTTTAGTTGAGGACGTCCCTGTGTTCCTCTAAAAGCTCCATGGCTCGGTCCGACATTTTCGTAGACTGGAGCTCTATGGATTTGATGCCACTGGCATCAAATCTATTGAGTTCCACCGCGTCCACGCAGTTGGCGCAGCTCATTCAGACACGCTTGGGCGAGGGCTGATGCGGGTTCGCCCTTTTTCCGAGTCGGCCGCGAGGGAGCGGGTGGGGGCGGCTCTGCGACGGGTGACGGTTCGACCTGACTTGCCCAAGGACGAAAGTCGCCTTTCAGCGCACGCTGGATCAGGCCCATCAGATAGGCCGCTGGCTTGCGGATACCGCCGGCCTTACAGCGTGCCCCCGCCTCGTTGAGCACAGCCTGCTGATCCGCTGGGTTAAGCTTGATCAGCGCCACCGCGACGGCCTGACGTTCGCTGGGACTCAGGTGTAGCGCAGTGGGCCAGCGCAGGTTATCCACAGTAGTGGTCGCGCGCGGTACTGTACATTTACTTTCTTTTAACACAGTACAGGCAGCGTCCAGATTCCGAACGGTGCTGGAAACGTTAGGGTTCGAGCCTGATTCGGAATCCGAACGAGGGCCTGCACGATTCCGAACGTGGTGATCTTCCCCACGTTCGGAATTGTGGAATGCATCATCGGACGGCTGATCCAAGCCTTGCTGCGTCCACTGTTCGCCCCAGCTGTCGAGCCGCGTCGGTAACCGACCCTGATCGATATTCGTGTCCTGTCGGACCTCTTCCACAATGTGTTGAGCGACAATCCGCACGGCCTTCGTCGCATGACCGAGGGCATGTCCGACCAGTTCTAGATAATCTTGATCCAGCTCCATGGCTTCGGCGGGGGTTAACGGCTCATCGTGCAGAACGTACAAAGAACCTTGTAGCCGCCCGCTGATTTGATCGCGACCGCGGCTCACCAAACTGAGCCAGCGAGTGAGCCTAAGCATCGTCAACACGCGTGCAATGGTTTCACGCGAGGCTGACGCACCGTAAGGCACGCTCGAGAGGTAAGGTTGCAAATCCTCATAGCGCGGCGTGACCACGCCCTGGCCTTGCAGCATGAGCCGAAATACCTGCCATGCATTTCGCTCCAATGGCGTCAGCCGATTATCCAACAGCAACCGACGTGGCACGACTTCGTGTGATTGGCCACTAAACAGAAAACCAGCCTGTAGAGCCTGGTTGGAGGGCTGTTCAGTGGTAGGGCGTGCTGGCCAGCGCTCATGCAGCTGCTGTGTGCATTGCTGCAGGACACGTTGCCAGCGACTGGCAAGAACAGCATTCATGTTTTGTTGCTGTACTGGTCGATTTGCTGCCAAACGATGGTCAAGCTGATCTGTTGTTCTTCGGCAAGCATCATCATGGCGTCGAGTTTATCCTCGGTGCCGTCCTCTGTTCGTATTTGGCACCAACGTTGCCACAACGCATGCTCCTGCGCTTCGCTTAAATGTTGGGGGCGGCCTTTACGTGTTTCTATTTTGAGTAGACGCCGGCGCATGGCTGTTTCCGAATGCGCCAAGCCAAAGCACTGGTACATGATGGTGCTGCTGGCGCCGAGCTTGAGCGCTCGGTTGATCAAGCGTTCGTTCTGTTCGTCCCGTTCGGCTTGCTCGATCAACCGATGCAGCACCGGCGAGTCAATCTTGACCTCAAGCCAAGGGACAGTGGCATGAGCCAGGCGCGATAGCGTGGTTGGTGGTAAGGATTGCAGCACTAAGATGTCATCCTCACTCAGTCCAAGTGCCTTGCAGCGTTGCAGATTACCCAGGCGCAGTTCGTGCAGTACCTGGGTTAGCATGGCTTGATTGAGCATATTGAAGGACAGGTTCATCTCAGCTCCTTCGGTGAGTTTTTGTCTTCAGCGGTGAGCGTTAAGTCGATTAGACGCCGGGCCAGGCGGATCAGGCGAAACAGCTTGATTAACAGACTGTCAGGCAGTCGCTCCAGCCCCACGTCCGTGACTGGTCGATCTGGCAGATAGAGTTGATAGACCCCTAACAACAGCTGCCCGAACAATGCGGAAGGTATTTGCTTGCGATCTTCCCAGTTCACCTCGTCTTGAGCACGTAGCAGGGCCAGGAGCATTAGGTGAACGCCGGTCGAGCGAGGCGCTGAAAGATCGAGTCGCTTAATGTCCAACGCGAAGCCCAAGCCAAGCTTTTGATCAATGATGCACTTGGCATCTCCGGCATAGGCCGCCATATCCCGAGCCAGTCCTGCAATGCTTAAACGCAGTTGTTCGGGCGTATCCAGCGTTGGTGCGATGGTCCAGAGGTCGTCGATTGTGCAGGTTTCGAATGAAGACTCCGCTTCGGCAATGATCTCGCGATCGATTTGCTCACGAATCTGTTGAACGCGTGATACGTGGCTGACCGCAGGTAAAGTATTTGTTTCGGGTTCGTTGAGCCGTTCCTCTGAAATTGCCTCTATCTTGCTCTTGGCATCAGTTGATTCGGGTTTAGTATCGGAGGAGGGCAACTCTGCCGCAGTTTCATGCACGCTTGGCCGATGGCTGCTTTCTGAGGGCGTGGTGGGGACAGCCCCAGGCGTGGAGACGACCCGTTGGGTATCGCTCAGCTCCAGGGCCAGCATACGGTAGGACTGTCCCAGCAAGTGGCTCATGCGTTCGAGCAATTCGTCCTGGATCTGCTCAAGATCAAAGGATTCAGGATCGCTATCGAAGTAGCCCATGGTCTCCAGCCAGAACTCTGCAAACGCGACTGTGGCGGTTGGATAGCGGTTCCAGGTTCGCTCAGCCTGACTACGTAGACCGATCAGACGTTCTATCTGAGGCTTACCCAAGCCGGCATACAGAGTTTGTGGAATGGCGGGTAATAAGTGTTCGAGGGTGTCCAGCATCCGGCTGATATGCGACTGCGAAACCGGATAGCCTCCAGCGGCAAGACGTCGAGCCAGCTCCCGTTGTGAGAGCTCTGGGCCATCCGACTCAAGCATGGTTTTGAGTTTGGCTACTGCTAGGGCCCTTTCGATGAACGTGAGTTGGCCGTGCAGGTCGCTTTCCGCCAGATGGCCGAGTAGGGTGTTGGTTTCATTGCTCCAAGGTCGGAACAGGCAGTGAATCCGAAAGAAACGCTCGTCGCGAGTTTCCTGCCACAGCTCGCCGAGAATTGCTAAGCGAGTATTACCGCCGTTGCGGATGATGAAAGAGGTTTCACCCGGGCGGCGGGTAATCGGTGGCGGTTGATCCAGCCCGCGTTCACGGATCGATGCCTTGATATCGTCATAAAGCGGGTTACGAATGAAGCGTGGGTTGTGTTCGTAGGGACGTAACTGTTCCAGAGTGACCAGCATGGGAGTGTCTATGACGGGATCGGACAGGCGTTCCAGTTCTGGACCTCGAGTGAAGTGGTCCTGGTGCAGCTTGTCGGTGATTTCCTCCTGACTGAGCTTCTTCATCGCAACCGCCTCGGTTAACGTCGGCTATGTAAATGGTCACCGACCTCGAATTTCACGATTTCGGCAGTCCCTGAACCTTCGAAATGTTCGGAGAGTTCTGCGAGGAACCACACCATTGCCGAGCGCCCACCTTGCAAACGAAAAACCACGGTGCAGTATTCCTCGCAAGCCGCGTCGCGTGGTCGAATGGAAGGCTGAACAACGATAGGAAACTGATCCAACATTAGAAAACTCCTTACCAAGCTCTATTTGCTTCAAGGTCGATCAAACAAAAAAATCGGTGAAATGCTGATTGGGTGATTTTTTATCGAGGCTCCGCACACCTCATTACCGAAGAGATCGCTTCACGCCATTCAGGGAATAATTCGATGGCCAGCGCCTGCATGACTTCTAGCGCAGACTGCGAGCGTCGGCGTTTACTCGACGGGCGAGCGTCTATTCGGTGGACCGGTAAGCCGAGGGAGGCGGCATTGAGATACGCCACCCTATCCGGGATTACAGTGTCTAGAACCGAGATATTGGTAGCCTCTGCGAAAGTCGCGCGCAGGCTCCGGATGATCATCTGGGTGTCCAGTCGATTGACGTTCACCTGGTTCAGTAAGAGCCGTAAGGGCGGCGGGTCGATACCTAGGTGGCGAAACGGTTCGAGCTCACTCAGTAGCTTCAAGGTGCCACGGCGCATTTCGCGGGCAGCGAGCATTTCTGGCGTGATGGGAGAGAGGGCGAGATCGGAGGCCAGGATGGCCATTTCCAGCAGTACACTGCGTGCTCCCTGAGTATCGATCAAAAGCAGGTCATAATTGAGACACAACTCGTTGAGCAAATTGTGCAGGCGTAGTCGTCCGTCAGGGGCATGCAGCAACAATGTGCTCAGTCGACCTTGATCGTCGTTGGAGAAAATCAGGTCGAGACCGACGACTGCAGTCCTAGAAATTATTCGTTCAGGTATTGTTAGATTGAGTGCAATGAGCTCGTACGCACCTGCATGAGCTTTCCGGCTCAGTGAATAATAACTGGAGAGGGTGGGTTGGCTATCTAGATCCAAGAGCAGAACACGCAGACCAGCATCGGCCAATAGGCCACCGAGGTTCGCCGCTACTGTAGTTTTGCCTACGCCACCCTTGGTGGACACCACCGAGACCACGTGCATCGCCTCACTCCTGTCGCGAAAGGCGTTCTGCAATCCAGTGCTCGATTTCCAGTGAGTCCCAGCCCACTGCGCGCAGTCCGATGCGCTTTGCTCGCGGAAACGTGCCTTGCTTCATCAGGTTGTAAATGTGCGCACGTTTGAAGCCGGTTTTTTGCTCGACCTCCTCACGTCGCATGATGTAGCGCGCTAGTTGAGATGTTTCAATGGTGGGTTCAGATTGGCTGGACATGCTAGTCACTCCTGGCGCCGATTGGCGCGTGGTGGGAAGTGACATGGATTGAATCGCATCAGGGCGGACGAGTCATTGCGTTGCAATCAGGCCTATTGCAACGCAATTGACTCGATCAGTTATTTTTTTTGAGGCTACGATTGGCCACGGCAAACTTTTCATCCAGCGTGCGCTTACTGAGGCCAGGCACATTTGTGTGACGGGCGACAATGGCATCAACGATGGCTGCTTGATTCGTGAATACCGAAAGAGGTTTTCCGGCGGGCGAATGGCCCAAGAGAAGGCTCACCAATGCACCAATGATGTTGTGATAGGTCAGTTCGCTACGTTCGCTGATTTGACCATTCGTTTTGGCCAAGGCTTTGAGATCATCTCTTTCAAGTCCAATCGACTGGAGCTCTCCCAAGATT
>NZ_VIUN01000014.1:0-181048 GCF_007828335.1 Pseudomonas sp. SJZ103 | reverse complement strand
GCCGCCATGGTTTCAACAATCAGCTGTCACCGGTAGAGTTTGAAAAGCGTTACGCAATGAGCTTGCAAGGTGTCTACAGAATCCGGGGCGATTCAGTTCGCCTAGCTATCTTCAGTGCTACGAGACATTGACCACGGCTCGTCCAGGCTGGTCGTTGCTATCAATGATTTTGAAGAGGGCATTGTAGAAGGCGATTGCTTGATCGCGAAATTCACCATGAAGAAGCAAAGCGTCACTTCTTAGGTCAATGGGGGTGGGCAAAGCCGCGAAGGTTGGGGTACCGACCACTCGCGCCGGGCACCCTTTCGGGTGCCCGGCGCGACCCCGCCCATAACGCAGACAACGCGATAGCATGTGCTTCATGGTCGGCTACGGGCAAAGCTCAATCAAAATTTTTCCAGAGTACCCATCTTTGATAATCCAGTTGTGGGGCCGTGCTTTCAAGCAATTCACGATCTCTTATTTGACTAAGGTGATTGGTACATCCGAGAGCTGAATCACCTTGGCCGCGACAGAACCCAGAAAGATCCCCGCAAGAAAACCGTTACCATGTGAGCCTAAAATGATGCTGTCACATCCTAGGGATTGGGAGCACGCCACGATTTGGCTGGCTGAATCGCCTTGTAGCGTATGGAGTGTGAATGCAATACTTTCGTGCTTCAGAAGCTCGACAGCCTTTTGTGAGTCTTCAGCACTTTTATCACCATAGTAACGGTCAAGCTCATCCGAGCTCATGTCGTGTGCGATTCGAGTGGGTAAAAGTGGCTGCACATTCACCAGATAGACCTCAACACTCCCTCCCAGTAATCCGCCATCTTGGACTAGCCCAATAAGATAACGTACCGCCCGTTCCGAATGCTCGGAACCATCGACAGCTACAAGTATTTTATGCATTTTCCAAATCCTCTTTCAGTGGCATGAAGATGCTTGTCGGTAGGGTATGGCCAGCTTGCACCCGTTCTACTCGGACAAACGGATTCGAATCTGTTTTTCAATCTCGATTATGGCAAATAACGCAACGCCCACCCCGATGATCAGCAGACCATCAAGGACGGGGATCGCTTCAGTAGCAAACACCTTTTGCAGCGGTGGTGCGTAGGTAATGGCGAACTGAGCTAAGGTCACTACTGCGACGGTCATCCACACAACCTTGGTGCCACGAATGCCCTTCCAGGTAATTGATGTGCTGTAGAGATTGCGAATGAAGAACAGATGGAAAATTTCCATCACGACTAACGTGTTCACTGCGATGGTTCGGGCCAATTCCACTGAGTAACCACGGTCGAGCGCATACGAAAAAATACCGTAAACGCCGCAGAGAAACAGAATGGAAACTAGCACCATATGCCAGACCAAAGCACCACTTATGAGTGGCTGTTCGCGCGAGCGTGGCGGTCTGCTCATAGTGTTTTCTTCGGTGGGCTCGAACGCTAGCGCGATGCCGAGCGTCACTGCGGTTATCAGATTGATCCACAGAATTTGTATCGGCGTCACCGGCAGCGTAGTACCAAGCAGCAGCGCGACGATGATGGTCATGGTCTCGCCCGCGCTGGTAGGCAGCGTCCAGCTCAGCACTTTCTTGATGTTGTCGTAGACCGTCCGGCCTTCGCGCACCGCAGCAACGATGGACGCGAAGTTGTCATCGGCCAGCACCAGGTCTGCGGCTTCCTTGGCGGCTTCACTGCCTTTTCCACCCATGGCGATACCGGCATCGGCTCGCTTTAGTGCTGGTGCATCGTTGACGCCATCGCCGGTCATGGCCACTGTCATGCCATTCGATTGCAGCAGCATTACCAGTCTGAGCTTATGTTCTGGGCTGGTGCGCGCAAAAATATTGACGTGCTTTACCGCCTCTTTCAAAGCGGCATCGTTCATGGCGTCGAGGTTTACGCCGGTCAACACACTGTCGGGATTTTGCAGGCCAATTTGGCGACCGATGGCGGCGGCGGTACCGCCGTGATCGCCAGTAATCATTTTTACGACAATGCCTGCTGCTTGGCATTGTTGAACTGCTTTTATCGTCTCGGGTCTAGGCGGGTCAATCATTCCGACCATGCCCAGCAGAGTTAACCTTCCTTGTACGTCCCCAAACTCCAACACGGTGTGCTCGGGAGGGACTGATCTAACTGCAAACGCCAATACACGCTGCCCCTTGGCAGCAATGGCGTTTGCCTGTTCGTGCCAGTAGTCCGCATTGAGCGGTTCAGTCCCGCCAGCGTTTACGCGCTGCTGCGTGCTCATGGCCAGTATTTGTTCTGGCGCGCCTTTTACATAGATAAAGGCATGTCGATCATGGTTGTGATGCAGGGTCGCCATGAAGCGGTGTTTCGCGTCAAACGGAATGGCATCGGTGCGGGGCCAGGCCCGATGATCTTCATCACTATCGATACCGGTCTTTCCGGAAAATGCCAGCAGGGCACCCTCCATTGGGTCACCCTCTACCTTCCATAAGTCATCATGCAGGCGCAGTACAGCATCGTTGCACAGGCCGGCTGCTCTCCCCAGTTCTGCCAACGCAGGGTGAGTCGATATGTCGACTAGCTGATCTGCAAGGCTGATGCTTCCCGCTGGCTGATAACCAGCGCCATCGACCGTGAAGATGAGATCGTTCGTCACTACCGATTCCACCATCATTTCGTTGCGGGTAAGTGTGCCGGTCTTGTCAGTGCAGATGACGGATACCGAGCCGAGCGTTTCGATGGCTGGCAGGCGACGCACGATGGCGTTGCGGCGAGCCATTGCTCGCACTCCAACAGCCAGCGTAATGGTAAGGACGGCGGGCAGCCCTTCAGGTATCGCCGCTACCGACATACCAACCACTACCATGAAGATCTCGGTGAACTCGTAGTGCCCAACATAATGGCCAAACACGAGCAAAAGGCCGCCGACTAACAAGATCAAGATCGTCAGCCAACGCGCCAATACGTTCATTTGCTGCACCAGCGGAGTGGTCAGTGTTTCTACTCCGGCAAGCAGCGTACTGATGCGTCCGATTTCAGCAGATGCTGCGGTAGCAACGACAACCCCTGTTGCTTGCCCGCAAGTCACGAGCGTGCCGCTGAATGCCATACAAGTACGATCACCCACGGCTGCTCCAAGGGCTACTGGTTCCGTATGCTTTTCTACGGGTACGGATTCACCTGTAAGAATGGCTTCTTGAATCTGTAGTCTGTTCGCGTGCAGCAGGCGTAAATCGGCAGGGACTTTGTCTCCCGCCTCCAGCAAAACGATATCGCCCGGTACCAGTTCCTCGCCCACAATACTTAAGCGTTGGCCTGCGCGGATCACGGCGGCGTGCGGTGCCAGCATCTGCCGGATAGCGTCCATGGCTTTTTCCGCTTTGCCTTCCTGGACGTATCCAATGATTGCGTTTGCAATAACCACTGCAAGAATCACCGCCGTGTCCCACAGATGCTGCAGCATCGCGGTAATCGCAGCGGATCCTAGAAGCACGTAAATCAGAATGTTGTGAAATTGCAGCAGGAATCTGAGCCACGCGGGTCGACGTGCTGCTTCTGGTAGCCTGTTGAAACCAGTGCGGGCAAGCCTGGCTTGGACTTCGGTTGCCTCCAGCCCGACATGTTCATTCACCTCAAGCAGGTTCTTCACTTGCTCGGCAGGCAGGGAGTACCAGACCACGGAATGCGGGGGGATTGGTGTTTGCTCAGTTGCTGCGTCGACCACCGGCTTCTTCAATGATTATCTCCTGTGCACACATCTCGACTGAACGGGGCTGAGGTGGTCATGGGCGGGCGTGGGTATAGCAGAACGCTAAAAAATCGTTGGATGTTCTTACATTCTCTCTGTCATCTAGCTGATACGAACTAAAAGATCCATGCAACCAAGCGCTTGATGATTATTGACTTAAATCAAATTGTTGGCAGTCGGTAGTGTGACAAGATATTTACTGAGCAATCTATTCTTCGATCTACGCCACTTGTGATTTATGGTGTCAGCACCCGGATATTGTTTTTAGTAAGTTCGATCTATTAATAGTTTGGAGTGCAGTTACTGCAATACTTTGATAAATCATTACGTTACAGTCTACATATGGGTTGCACTCAAAGTAAGAGTGCAAGCACGGAGGTGTCTAGCTCGATTGAGCGCTGTTGTCGACCGGGTTTTCATCCAGCACCTCTAGTGCTTCTGGCAACTCGGTAATCACGCTGAAGTCGCTCACTTCAACGGCACCCAATCCATAGCCCAACAAGTGGAACGAAAACGCCTTACGCGACTGCGGATTGTCAAAGCTGAAGTACATCTCCAGTGGCTGGTCTGCAGTGACGACCATTTCGGCTGGCAGGCCCAACTGGACATCCTGCTCCAGCTCCTTGGCCTTGAGCAGTATGTAGGCGTTCTGTTGTGGATCTACCGAGCGCACGGTCAGGCGAACTCGAGTGTGCGAGCCCTTGGGCATTTCCAGGTACTGAGCACCGATAAGGTTGTCGGCCCAGTCATCCTTGATCTGCGCTTGAAGCGGGATGATGGCGGGGCTGCCGAACTGGTAGTGCTGGTTCAACGGTGTCCGGAGCAGCGAATGATCCAGCGCCGTCGCTCTTGCGGTGATTTGTCGGGCGCGTTTACCGCCGTACTGACCAGTTAAAGTCGCACGCTCGGCGATGAAGCCTTTGCTGGTGTAAAACCGACAGCGCTGTTGAAAGTCGCATTCGGTCAAGGTGCCCTGTCCATCGTGATAGCGAAGCTTGTCGTTGGTGAACGACATGATCTCGCGGCCCGTTTCATAGTCACGAAATAGGGAGCGACCGCTCAAGGCTGAGGGGACTGGTAAGGCAAAATAGTCGAGTATCGAAGCGCTCAGATCGACATGGCCATACACGCCGGACTTCACATGGGGTAACTGATCCTGCTCGGGTGCAAGCGTCAAGTTGAATCCCCAAGACGAGGCCAACCGCACGCCATCAATACCATGAGATTCGTCCGAGGTGATCACCACCAAGGTGTCGTTCAAGATGCCCTTACGTTCCAGGCCATTGAGGAAGTGCCCAAGTGCATCATCCAGATAAGCGACGGCGGCCTGCTTGGGGGTGTCGTAGCGCTGCAGGTAGTCTTCAGGGGCTGAATAGGGTTGGTGGGTGCCAACGGTCAGCAGAGTCAGCATCCACGGTTTTTTGTGCTTTTTCAGCTGGCCGACGTAGTGCAGCGCCCCTTCGAAGAACGCCTTGTCATCTTTGCCCCAAGGAAACTCCAGATAGTTGCTGTTGGTGAACCATTCCAAGCCATGGGTGGCATCGAAGCCGATGTGCGGCATGATTTTGTCTTTGGCCATGAAACGCAGGCCTGCGCCCTGAAGGTAATGCGTGGCAAACCCGTGCTTGTGCAACTGTGCCGGCAGGCATGCGCGGTTGCGTTCGTTCTGGGTTAGCATCTCGACGCCCTTGGGGGTGCCGTTGTCGAGCTTGTCGTAATCACCGCAGAGCATTGCGTACAGGCCACGAATGGTTTGATGGCTGTGCAGTACATAGTCCGGCGTATTCATGCCGCGCTCTGCCCAACGACTGAGGTTGGGCATGAGGTTTTCTTGATAGCTGCTGTGCAGGGCTTGGCGGTTGACGCCGAGGTAAGCGCCGGGAATACCTTCCAGCGCGATGATCAACACATTGCGCGCTCGCCCTGGTGCCGCGAGCAATTTCTGTCCGTCCAAATCGAGTTGAGTGAGCCCCGCCATTTGCGGTGGGGCATCGACAACATCACCTTCCAACCACTCTTCTGCGCTTGCCTGAACATCGCCAACGCTCGCGGCCATCAACTGATGCGGGAGGTTGAACAAGCGCCACTGGTCTTCCTCTGAGGGGTACAGGTGCTGAGCGCCCCAATGGGCGATCAATAGCAGTAGCGGTGCTCCCCACGCGCTTCGCGGCAAGCCCGGTGCGGCAGTGGAGCGCCCCGGATACTGCGTGATCAGCCAAATCACCAGTCCAAGAAACAGAGTGGCTGCTAGCCAAGGCTGGGCGAAACTACCACCGGTAGAGTTTTCCAAAAACTGAGGGTCGATCAGGTAGTGCAGGTCTGAGGAGTTTGGAAGCCTACCGACCGCGCTGACCAGCTCAGCAGTCGCCAGTGTCATAAGTCCCCATGCCAGCAGCACTGGAAGTGCTAACCACCAAGGACGGCGATGCAGGAGTACGATGAGCAGGCTCGCAATTCCCAGATCCGAAAGGTAGCCGAGTGGATTCGACCAGCCCAGTGCCGCACGCATGGACACAGGCACGATCAGAACCAATCCGATCAAAGTGATAAGGCGTGCATAGGGTTGTCGTAACCAGCGACGGATAATGTTCACAGAGTCCTTCCAGACATTAAATCTTCATACAAGTGTGCTGGATGGTATCAAGCGATGGGAAGGCTGAGCGGGTTATTCGAAAAGGGCAGGGCACGGGGTATGGAGCCGATGGGCGGCATGTATATTGTTTCGCATGCCAATATGTTCTGGTCTAAAACCCCATTCCAGAGCACAGAACAAAAAACATTGATGCCAGGTTATGGACTTGTACATTAACTGTTTCAGGCTGTTTAACGCCGCCGTTTTCGTGTAGGCCAGATGTTAATCTATTACCTTTTAAGTGATCCCAAGGACGTTGATGACCAAGCATCAAGCTAAAGCCGAAACCCCTCGAGCGGCCGCGATTCTGGCTCGCTTTCTGTCATCGGAATCCGCTGGCGGTCTCGTGTTGATGGGTGCTGCTCTGGCCGCTCTGATTGTTGCTAACTCGCCCCTATCCCAGAATTACTTTGCAGCCTTGCACAGTGTTTGGATGGGCATGTCTGTAGAGCATTGGGTGAATGATGGCCTGATGGCGATCTTCTTCCTGATGGTCGGGCTCGAAATAAAACGAGAAGTGCTGGCTGGTGGGCTTTCCACTTGGGGGCAACGCGCCTTACCTGGATTTGGTGCTTTGGGCGGCATGGTGGTTCCTGCGCTGATCTACATCGCAATCAACTGGGGTAATCCTGAGACCCTGGGGGGGTGGGCGATCCCGGCCGCTACTGACATCGCATTCGCCTTAGGTGTTTTGTCGTTGCTGGGTAAGCGAGTCCCGACTTCGCTGAAAGTGTTTCTGGCTGCCTTAGCGATCATTGACGATCTGGGCGCGGTGGTGATCATCGCCTTTTTCTACACCTCGGGCCTTTCCATGCCGATGTTGCTGGCCTCGCTTGCTACCCTGGTCATTCTGATCGCAATGAATCGATTGGGCGTAAGGCGATTGTTCCCGTATCTCCTGGTCGGTGGTGTGCTGTGGTTCTTCGTGCTGCAATCGGGTGTACATGCCACGCTGGCGGGTGTCGCTGTGGCGCTGTGCATCCCCATGGGCAAGCCAGAAGAGGAAGCCCGATCTCCGCTGCTTTTCCTGGAAGAGAAGCTGCACATGTGGGTAGCGTTCGCAGTGGTGCCGATTTTTGGTTTTGCCAACGCGGGTGTTTCATTGGCCGGTATTTCGATGGAGAACCTGGTCGATCCGGTTCCGTTGGGTGTAGCTCTGGGGCTTTTGGTGGGCAAGCAGGTCGGTATTTTCCTATTGGCTGCTCTGGCCATTCGTATGGGCCTGGCCAAGCTCCCGGAAGGGAGTACCTGGGTTCAACTCTATGGCGTAGCACTGTTGTGCGGCATTGGTTTCACTATGAGCCTATTCATTGGCAATCTGGCGTTCGCCGGATCAGCTCTTTTGATTGATGAAGTCAAAGTCGGTGTATTGATCGGATCGATTCTGGCAGCGTTCGGCGGCGTTATAGTCCTTCGCCGCAGCAGCGTCCTAACGAGTGCTGCCGTAGCCAAATAATCTCTCTTGATATGACCACAGTATTTCTCGAAGCCTAGAAATACTGTGGTTTAGAAGCCTGCGTCGAAAAGCGATTCAGGCCTACAGCGAGAAATGGACGTTGAAAGCAAGCTCCGTGCATTGCTCGGAGAGTACATCCCGATTAGGCGCCATTGCAGCGACTGAACGATAACCCCAAAATTATTAGGCTAACTCAGCTTCCCACTCAAGGCGTTGGTTTCGACTACAGTAGAAAGACTCTGCATTAAGCCATAACAAGACGGAGAGTTTTCCATGCGAGTAAACAAACGCTTTAGCCTCTTTGCGGCCACCGCTGCGTTGACAGTCTCGTGCGCAGCTAACGCCGCACCTGTGTTCATAAATATCCTTACAGGTGGTACTAGCGGGGTTTATTACCCCATTGGGGTTGGGCTGTCACAGATATACAGCGATGGGATACCGGGGGCGAAGACTTCTGTCCAAGCGACAAAAGCCTCGGTGGAAAATCTCAACCTTTTACAAGCTGATCGTGGGGAGCTCGCTCTGGCGCTTGGGGACTCTGTGGCGGATGCAAAAAACGGCGTGGAAGATGCAGGGTTCAAGGCCCCGCTGACAAAGTTGCGAGCAATTGCAGGAGCCTATCCGAACTACATTCAAATTGTTGCGAACAAAGAGTCCGGCATCAAAACCTTGGCGGATCTGAAAGGGAAAACCATTTCCGTCGGCGCCCCCAAGTCCGGTACCGAGCTGAACGCGCGTGCGATCTTCAAAGCGGCGGGATTGACGTACGAAGACATGAGCAAAGTCCAATACCTACCCTTTGCGGAGTCGGTCGAGCTGATCAAAAACCGTCAGTTAGATGCCACGCTTCAGTCCTCGGGGTTAGGAATGGCGGCCATCCGCGACCTTTCCTCAACCATGTCATTGAACTACGTCTCCATCCCTCCTGATGTGGTTTCGAAAATCGGCAATGCCGCGTATCAGCCTGCACAAATTCCAGCCAATACCTATGACGGACAGCCTGAGTCAGTGCCTACGGTGGCGATCACCAATATTTTGGTGACGCGCGAGAATGTCTCGGATGACGTTGCCTACCAGATGACCAAGCTGATGTTCGAAAACCTCACTCGTTTAGGTAATTCTCACTCAGCCGCCAAGGACATCAAGTTGCAAAATGCTACCAAGAATCTGCCCATTCCACTTCACCCCGGCGCCGAGCGCTACTACAAGGAAGCTGGAGCGCTGTAATCCAAAAATGCGCCACGGGGATGGTCGCTAGAGCGATAGAGCGGTTCGTACCCTTCTATGTAGTTTTGATGCAGGTACCCAATGAGCGAAGATCATCATGGCATAGCCGCCAACCCACGCGACTGGCCTAAGACGCTGTTCTACGGGGCGTTGTTGTTTTCAGTTTTCCAGATTATCACCGCTGCGTTTGCGCCTGTTTCCAGCCAGGTGCTGCGCGCGGTGCACGTTGGTTTCCTGCTGTGGGTGGTGTTTCTGAGTTACCCGGCGTATGGCAGAACACGACCTTGGCAGCCGTTGGCCTGGATATTGAGTCTCGCCGGGATTACCACTGCCTTGTATCAATGGTTCTTCGAGGCGGATTTGATCCAGCGTTCGGGTGACCTGACATCTGCAGACATGGTCGTTGGGCTGGTATTGATCGCATTGGTGTTTGAGGCGGCTCGTCGGGTGATGGGTATCGCATTGCCCGTCATCTGTGGACTGTTTTTGGCATACGGTTTATTGGGTGAATACCTGCCAGGCGACCTGGCACATCGAGGCTACGGATTTGATCAAATCGTCAACCAGCTGTCATTCGGCACCGAGGGGCTCTACGGCACACCAACCTACGTTTCCGCTACCTATATTTTCCTGTTCATTTTGTTCGGTTCCTTTCTCGAACAGGCGGGAATGATCAAATTGTTTACTGACTTCGCCATGGGATTGTTTGGCCACAAACTCGGAGGACCGGCAAAAGTATCGGTCGCGTCATCGGCTTTGATGGGGACGATCACAGGCTCAGGCATTGCAAACGTTGTCACGACCGGACAGTTCACGATTCCATTGATGAAGCGCTTCGGCTACAAGGCAGCATTTGCTGGCGGCGTAGAGGCAACTTCGAGCATGGGCAGCCAACTGATGCCGCCTGTGATGGGGGCTGTCGCTTTCATTATGGCGGAAACAATTAATGTCCCGTTTGTAGAGATCGCCAAAGCTGCGTTAATTCCAGCCATCCTGTATTTCGGTTCGGTGTTCTGGATGGTTCACCTTGAGGCAAAACGCTCCGACCTTAAAGGGCTACCCAAAGACCAATGTCCCAGCGCATGGGTTGCGGTAAAGGAAAGCTGGTATTTGCTGATTCCGCTTTTTGTCCTGGTCTACCTGCTGTTTTCCGGACGTACCCCACTGTTCTCCGGGATGGTGGGTCTGGCGCTGACAGCCATCGTTATTCTCGGTTCGGCAATCATTCTTCGGGTGTCCAGTTTCGCGTTGCGATGTGCTTTTTGGATCGCTCTGGGTGTCCTCTGCGTCGGTTTTTTCCAGTTGGGTATCAGCGTGATCTTTGCGGTGATCGCCACGTTAGTGGTCATCTGTTGGTTTATTCAGGGAGGCCGAGAAACCCTGAGTATTTGCCTGCATGCGTTGGTTGAAGGTGCTCGTCATGCTGTGCCGGTCGGGATTGCTTGCGCGCTAGTGGGAATCATCATCGGTGTAGTGTCATTGACGGGCATAGCATCGACCTTCGCCGGTTACATACTGGCCATCGGCAGGGATAACTTGTTGTTGTCACTCATACTGACGATGGTTACCTGCCTGGTCTTGGGTATGGGTATCCCGACGATTCCCAACTACATCATCACCAGTTCGATTGCAGCACCCGCTTTGCTTGAGTTGGGTGTGCCGCTGATCGTGTCGCACATGTTCGTTTTCTATTTCGGAATTCTTGCAGACCTTACCCCTCCGGTTGCCTTGGCATGCTTTGCCGCAGCGCCCATTGCCAAGGAAACAGGATTCAAGATCAGTTTGTGGGCGGTTCGTATTGCACTGGCAGGATTCGTCATTCCGTTCATGGCGGTCTACAACCCTGCGCTAATGTTGCAAGGCGACAATTTGTGGATGACTGCCTATATGTTAGTCAAGACGATGTTGGCCGTTGGCCTTTGGGGAATGGCGTCCACAGGTTATCTGCAACAGAAGATGCCGGTTTGGGAGCGTTTATTGTGTTTCGCGGCAGGTGCTTTGTTGGTCGTTGCGCTGCCGTTGACCGACGAAATCGGTTTTGTGCTGGGTGTGTTGCTGATCCTTCAGCATGTCTGGCGGTCTCGCCGTGGCGGACTGGCCAGAGCATGATCAGCTTGTGCCTGGGTTTGGCGGGGGTCGCCTGGGCCCAACTCCCAATCTCAAGCTTTACACTGGCTTGGAATCACACAATCGAAAAAATTCGTTGGGAAGAAGACTACCGTGTCTCGGAGCAAGGGCTCGTTCTTATGGAGGCAAGGGTCAAAGGAAATGGCGCGGGTATGGAAATTCCCGCAGAGGCGAGATTGGAAAAAGGCAGCTGGCACTATCAGCGCCACCTACCACCCATGCAGCCGCTGAACCTGGGACGTACTCCGGAAGCAGGTGACTACCAGTTGTGCTTTGATCAGCATTGTCACGAGATGAGTGAGTGGCTGGGGCCACCTGTCAGCAATCCGTCCTCGGTAGAGCTATGGAGTTGCGTGACGGACTCAGAACAACACTAAGTGGCCGGGGTAGCGCAAACGTGAAAGTCCTGTCCGGATACGAACGTCCAGTACCCGGACAGGCAGGTATCAGCTCATGCCCAGCCAGCTTGGCAAAGCCAGGGAGATCCAAGGCACGTAGGTAATCAGAATCAGGAACAGGAGCAGTATCATCAGCCAGGGCATGGCTGCTCTGATGGTTGCAGGCAGCGTCATACCTGTCACAGCAGAGGTCACGAACAGGTTCAGACCCACGGGTGGAGTGATCAAGCCGATTTCCAGATTCACCACCATAATGATGCCAAGGTGAATGGGATCGATACCCAGCTTCATGGCGATGGGAAACAGTATCGGTGCCAGGATCAGGATGATTGCCGAGGGCTCCATAAAGGCCCCTGCAATCAACAGCACAATGTTCACCACAAGCAGGAACATCACCGGTGTCAGCCCCGCTTCAATCACCCACGCGGTGATCTGTTGCGGTAGCTGCTCAGTGGTCAAAACGTGCGCGAAGAGCATGGCGTTGGCAATAATGAACATCAGCATGATGCTCAGCTTGGCCGAGTCCAGCAGGACCTTTGGCGTTTCGCGGAACGTTAAGTCTTTGTAGACGAACAAGGCAATGAAGGCCGAGTATACGGCCGCCACCGCCGCCGCTTCGGTCGGGGTAAACATCCCGGAGTAGATACCTCCCAGGATGATGAACATCAGCAGTAGACCCCAGATCGCCTTGCGTGCCGTGCTAAGCCATTCACGGAACGTCGCGCGCGGCATGGCGGGCAGCTTTTTCTTCACGGCGACGATGTAGATCGCCACCATCAACGCCAGCCCCAGAAGCAGGCCTGGTAACACGCCAGCCATAAACAGTTTGCCGACTGACGTTTCGGTCGCGGCTGCATAGACCACCATCACGATCGAGGGTGGAATCAGGATACCCAAGGTCCCGGCGTTACAGACGATCCCCGCACCGAAGGCTTGCGGATAACCGGAGCGGACCATGCCGGCAATGGCAATTGAACCCACCGCCGCCACAGTGGCTGGGCTCGATCCGGAAAGGGCAGCGAACAACATGCACGCCAATACGGCAGCGATAGCCAGACCTCCACGTATATGGCCGACACAGGCATTGGCAAAGTCAATCAGCCGCCGAGCGACGCCACCGGTGGTCATGAAGGCACCCGCGAGCAGAAAGAACGGGATGGCCAGCAGCGTGTAGTGCTCCGACGTCTCGAACAGTTTAATCGCCAGAGAGCGCACAGAGTCGGGACTGAAGAAAACGATGGTCAACGAGCCCGCCAACCCCAGGGATATGGCAATGGGAACGCCGATGAACATCAGCACGAACAGCATCACAAACAGGAAGGCAATGGTCATGACTTGTCATCCTCGTGTTCGGTCAGTTTCAACGCGTCTGCGGTTTCATCCGCCAGGCCCAGGCCGGTCTGCCTGTTTTGCAGGATACGCACGAGAATTTCAGCGAATCGGATGAAGACCAAGGCAAAACCTACGGGGACGATCAAGCCGATGTGCCATTGCATGATCCCGTACTGGCCCAAGTCTTCGGCACCTATCTGGGCAATCATCAGGGTCTGGATCCAGCCGAAACTGGCGATGCTGAGCAGTCCGGCATACGTCAGGCAGCAAAGACAGGCAATGATGCCAATGACCCGTTGCACCGGTTTGCTCGCCAGCTTGACCAGAGCGTCAACGCCGATATGACCAGCGGTTCGGACGCCGTACGACAACCCGAAAAAAATCAGCCAGCCAAACAAAGCCTTGGTCAGTGAGGTGCTCCAGGTCATGGCTTGTGCCATACCCATGACGCCGTCGCCGATGGCGAACAGCGATTCCCTGGCGCTTTCCCAGCTCTCGGCGAGGCGGTAGAACAGGGTGTAGAGGTTGTTGAGGACAACGTAGACGAATGTGACCAACGTCATTGCGGCCAAAAGGAAGACGATGAAACCTTCCTCGAAGTGTTCCCAGATGCGCCGAAGGGCATTCATGGATGGCATCTCCTGTAGCGAATGACAGGCAGGTGCTGCCAGGAGGGCAACACCTGTCGTCCACCGATCATTGGGCCTGGTTGGCAGCTTCAGCGGCAGTGATCAGCTCGGCGCCGATATCGCCTTCGAACTTCTTCCACACCGGTTTCATCGCTACACGCCATTGGTCGCGCTGCTCAGGCGTCAGGATAATGATCTCGGTGGTTTTGGCCGCGATGATGCTCTGCTTGGCGTTCTGATTCAGTTGCTCGGCCTCTTTGTTCACATGCGCGGTGACTTCGACGAGGATCTTGTCCAGTTCGCCACGAAGCTCCGGCGATAAACCGCTCCAGAATTTGGTGTTGGTGATCAGCATGTAGTCCAGTACACCGTGGTTGGATTCGGTGATGTACTTCTGTACTTCATGCATTTTCTGGCTGTAGATGTTCGAGTAAGGATTCTCCGCGCCGTTGACGACACCGGTCTGCAAGCCCTGATAAACCTCGGCGAAGCTCATCTTGCGCGGATTGGCGCGTATGACCTTGAACTGCTCCTCGAGCACGGCAGAGGCCTGCACCCGGAACTTCTGGCCACGGGCATCACCCGGCACTCGTAGCGCTTTGTTCGCGGACAGTTGTTTCATCCCGTTGTGCCAATAGGCCAGTCCTGTGATGTTTTTGTCTTCCATGGACTTGAGCAGTGCCTGGCCCTGCGGGCTCAGTTGGAAGCGGTCAACAGCGGTGATGTCATCAAACAGGAAAGGCAGGTCGAACAGTTGAACGGTCTTGGTGTAGTGCTCGAACTTGGCCAGCGACGGTGCAATCATCTGTACGTCCCCGAGCAGTAAGGCCTCCATCTCTTTGCCATCGCCAAACAATGAAGAGTTGGGATAGACCTCGACCTTGACCTTGCCGGGCAAGCGTTCTTCCACCAGTTTCTTGAACATCAGGGCGCCCTGACCTTTGGGAGTCTGCTCTGCAACGACGTGGGAGAATTTTATAATCACCGGATCTGCAGCCATGGCCATGCTCATGGTGCCAAGTGCAAGGGTGCATGCGACTGCTTTCCACATAGGTTTGAACATTGGGGGTTTCCTCTTGTTTTAGTTTTCCGTGCAATTCCATGCTCTGGAAAGCATGTGCACAGCGGACAAGAGCAAGTCTAGGCAGAAAACTGCCGTTTGGAGGGTGATGACCGAATGTAGTTTAAAATCTTGTATGTAATGGGTGAGCTTCTGCGGAAACACACTCTTACAATTTAATGCTTGGGACGATTGCGCCAAGGATTAACGGAGAGTGACTTAAGAGTTATCGACATATTTTTCCCTGGTGAACCAGAGTTGCCGGTGCTGATGCCGTTTTGATTCAGCCTACCGGAAGCAGTTGACCTACCTGAATACCTGGTAATCGATGGTCTTATGCGTGTCCTACAGACCGCCCAAGTTCATCTGAAGTCAGCAGCCTGGGTAAAAATGACATCAGCCCCGCAGCCGGTTGGAATAATGGTGTTTTTTTCCGCTCATTGATCCACTTCTCCCTTGATGGCCAAAACGCTGCAGGGCACCTTATACAAAACATGCTCCGTGGTACTGCCTATCAGCTTGTCTACCCCTTTATGATGAGTGTTTCCCATTACGAAGACATCCGCTCGAGTGTGAGTGGCAAACTCGGCCATCGCTTTGGTTGGCGGCCCTGCTATGAAGTGTTGCCGCTCAGGTGGCACGCCGTGGCGTCCAGCCAAGGCAATGAAGCACTTTTCAAGTGACCGGCGCACGTCGTTGCTGAAGCCTGGCATCGTCACGGCACCAGCACCTGCATCAGAGAAATGTGTGTGTCAGTTCATAGGCATACAGCATGTGCAATTCAGCATCACATTGCGTCGCCAATTCGTTCGCCGCCTGAATGACGCTGTCGTTGATTCCGCTGATCTGACCCTCTGGATGCGATGGGTCAACCGCTGCCACAATCACCCGAGGAAGCGGACACCTGACTTCGCTGACCAGATGTACGGGGGGCGGACATTCGCGCAACAACTGCCAATCCAAAGGCGTGACGAATACGCGTTTGAGCGCTGATTCATGATGTACGTCCTTGATAATCAGGTCCGGCTGCATTTCAGCCACATGCCCAAGGATCTCTTGCAGCGGGTCACGGGTCAATGCAACTTCGGTGGTCACATTGATGCCCTTCCTGCGAATGAGTTCGGCCTCATCCTTCAACCACTGCAGGTTCTCCTGCCGGCAACTCTCACGAAGCTGTTCACTGTTGCTCATTAACCGCATAAGGTCGAAGTCTTCGATGAACACCGCGATATGCAGCGCTGCGCCTGTAGCGTCGGCCAGTGCGATTGCCCGCTCCATCGCCGGCGAGTGACGCATGGTTGGGCCTGCGACCAGAAAGAGTCGTTGATAGGTTTGGCAGTTGGCAAGCGTTCGAACGGTCTGCAGATCTTTCCATCTCGATCGAGCATTAAACGAGGCTGCTGGAGCCGTGCGCATCGCCTCTTGCGTTGTCTTCGTTACTTCGTAAAAAACGAACTATTCGCATCGAATAAACGATTTTTATTGATGTGATCGGCTCATTAGCATGATTCCTCAAGTCTATTGCTGCATCACGAGGAGACCTTAGATGACCGCAATCAGCGTTGGCGAACCCTGGATGTGGGCCGCCTTCATCGTGTTCGTCCTTGCCATGCTGGCGCTCGATCTGTTCGTCTTCGGCGGGCGCAAGGCGCATCGTGTTTCGGCGCGCGAAGCGCTGGCCTGGGTCACCGCCTGGATGAGTTTGGCGCTGGTCTTCGCCCTCCTGCTGTGGTGGTATTTGCGCAGCACGTTCGGCGCCGAAGTGGCCCAGCGCACCACGCTCGAATTCCTGACGGGCTACCTGATCGAGCAGTCGCTGTCGATCGACAACATGTTCGTTTTCGTGATGATCTTCGGCTACTTCGCCGTGCCGCCAGAGTTGCAACGCCGCGTCCTGCTTTACGGCGTGCTCGGTGCGATCATCATGCGCGCCGGTATGATTTTCGCCGGTGTCTGGCTGGTGCAGGAGTTTGCCTGGCTACTCTATGTCTTTGGTGGTTTCCTCGTAATCACCGGCATCAAGATGCTGATTTTCGCCAACCAGCAGCCAGACCTCGAAAAGAACCCTTTGCTGCGCTGGCTGCGCAGGCATCTTCGCATCACCGACGGCTTTCACGGCGAGCGTTTCTTTGTGCGCCAGAACGGCCTGCGCTGGGCGACGCCGATGTTCCTGGTGCTGGTACTGATCGAGGCCAGCGACCTGGTATTCGCTGTTGACAGCATCCCGGCTATCTTCGCCGTTACCACCGACCCCTTCATCGTGTTCACTTCCAACATCTTCGCCATCATGGGCCTGCGGGCACTGTATTTCCTGCTTGCGGACATGGCCGACCGCTTCCACTTGCTCAAGTATGGCCTGGCCATCGTGCTGATGTTCATCGGCGGCAAGATGCTGATCGCGCCGTGGTGGCACGTGCCGATCCAATGGTCGCTGACCACAGTCGGCGGCATCATCTTGATTTCGGTCCTGTTGAGCCTGACTTTGACGAAGAGCAAAACACGGGTTACGGGAGAGCAGTGATGAATCAGAGATGTTCGGGATATCCAACCGTTCGACTGTCGCACGTTTATAGGCATGAGAACCTGGCTGTTTGCTCACGAGGTCAAGCTCACGCATCAAGCTGCGCACTTTGAACCGACCGGTTGCTCACCATCGTCACGCATCAACGAGATAATGCTACGGCTGCCGGCAGCACTGCGACTTTGTGAAAACAACTCGCTCACCCGACTGCACAACCGAAGCCGCTCGACATGAGGCAATCGGCTCATGGACGCTCAGCTGATTGATCAGCGCGTACGCTCGTGATCTTCCGACATCAAGAGCGCGGTAGCCTTTTTTAATATGGATTTCTCTCGCTCAAGGCGAGCGATCCGAGCTTCCAACTCCTGAATTTTTTGCTGTTCCGGGGTCAGCGCTTTGCTTTGCGGGGTGACGCCTTGGCGTTCCTTCTGAACCTGCTCAACCCAGCGGCGTAGCGCTGACTCGCCGACGCCGAGTGAACGACTGGCTTCGATGTAGCTGTAGTTTTGCTTAAGCACGAGGCCGGCAGCTGCGCGTTTGAATTCAGCAGAAAAGGAACGGCGCTGTTTGGTCATCTGACACCTCGATCTGGCGAGCATTCTCGCCTAAATGGGTGTCCGGTTTCATTAGACCACTACAGTCTGACCCACGACAGCCACTTGCTCATGCAGGGCTGTCGGCCGTCATCCGGGGGTGAGCCGGTAGCAACTCCATAACCTCACAGAAAAGCTTGCGTTGCGCCCAGTCATTGCGATCTCCAATCACGTACAAGCGGCGCTTGGCGCGGGTGACAGCGACGTTGAGCAGATTAGGCTTGGAAACGGCCCATTCGCGAGCTCCACCGTTTTCACTGCTTCCGCCCAGGACGAGGATGATCACTGCTGCTTCCTTTCCTTGCATGGTGTGAATCGTGCCGCGTACGATCTTGTCGTGTAATCGATCCTTGAGTTGGTTACGCACGTCCTGAAAGGGTGTGATAACGGCGATGCTATCCAGCGGCACACCGTCGCCATCAAGCATGGCCAACAGCCGTTCTAGCACCTTGCCTTCACTGTCGACCCAATTGCCAGAAGAACGGCCACTCGCGTGCACCCAGCCGGTGGGTAGGCGGGCCGGCGTTTCCTTGACGGGCGAAGGCGCGAGGGTGCCATAGACCATGGCTCCGTCGTAGGCGATGCGATTAGCAAGGTCGAACATCGGTTTGTCACAGCGACGGTGCACCACCAATGGCAGGCCGACCCAGCATTTCTTGTCTTTAGGGCCCGCCATACGACCCCAAGGAGTGGCTTGGTCGGCCAAGGTCTGAGCAGACTGGCGATTGGGCAACCAGTGAGCGTCGACTTGATAGCGGTTGCGCATGTGTTCGAGTACGGCATCGGATACGGTAACGATCGGCTCCAATTGTAGCGGATCACCAACCAGCACAGCCCTGCGAGCACGCCACAGGGCACCCACCGCAGCCTGTGGGGTAGCTTGACCGGCTTCATCCACCAACAACCAGCCAATTTCCCCGCAGCCAAGGCTGCCGAAAGAGCGGGCGAACGAGGCGAAGGTACTGCTAAGCACTGGCACTACCATGAACAGTGATGCCCATGCCGAACGCACCACGGCTGGGGACACTCCGCGGTATCGACTGCCGGTGAGCGTACTAGTGATGAAGTCCAGGTTTGCGCGCAAGCGCGAGGCTTCGATCTGGAAGAACACGCGGTGCAACTTGAGTGCCTCGATGAATACCTTTGCCCGGGCCTGGCGCGAGCCTTCGATTATCCAAGGTTCGAGCAGCTCTATATCGCTGCCTCTACCGATCCGGCCTTGTTCGAGCCAGACCTGCAGGTGCTTGGCCCCGCCAGCCTGCGCAATGTTGCGAGCCTTTTCGATCTGCAGGGAGGCGTGGAGTACGGCTTCGTTGATCTCCTGTTCATCCTTAGCCAATTGTCGATTGAGTTCAGTGAGCTGGCCGACGAGTCGTTGCACTTGACGTTGAACACTGTCGAAGGCGTCCTTGGCCAAGGCGTGGGCGCTATCGAGCAGGCGTTGCCGGGCTGCCCACGTGCGATGAGCCCCCCAGAGGCTGAATAGGTTGGCGAGAAACCCCGGTTTTTTTGCCAGGTGTGCTTCAAGGACCTGAAGCTCGCGTTGCAGTTGCTCGCGGGCGGACGTGAGCTGCCGTGTTTCCAGCTTGGCTTGTTCGTCATTAAGACTGCTGCGTAGGGTCAGACGGATTTGGCGCTCCTGTTCCTTCTGATGTACTCGGGCCTTGGCGCTGATCACTGCCTGAATCCGTTCGAGAATGTCGCTGGCTTGAGCGCGTATCGCTTGTTCGGCGCTCTTGGCGTCCTGGTATTGCTTGACGGCGGCGCGCCAGAGCATGTTTTTATCGGTGGACGAGAGCGACTTCATGTATGCGGCTTGCTCGGCCAGCCATTCGCGCATGCCTTTGGGGGCTGGCTGATCGTCCGTGCTGTTCGCTACGGACGCCTCGGGCGTTGGATCGCCGTCGTACAGATCCTCGCCCAAGTCGCTGTTGTCGAGAGATGTTGGTTGGGAGGGCGCGGATTCGTCTCTAGTCTTCGTCGCGTTGGGCGGACGCTTGCCATAAAAGAAGCGGTCGACGAACTGAGTGCGCTTGGCTTTGCTACCCAGTGCCGAAGAGATCATTGCCCATGCTGGCTTGCCGCTGGTGAGCTCGCCCAGTTCACTGAAGTACTCGGCATCTGGCAGCCAGGACGGGTCAACTTTATCCAGTTGGGGCAACTCGAGCGTTACGTTCTCCACGGCGCCATTATTGGAGGAGGCTACCACCATCTCGAAGCCAAACAGGCGTGGATTGAGTTGATAGGCAAAGCGCTCACGTCCGCCATCGTTGGCGGATTCGCGACCGTCCTGGATGAAGGCATCCGAGGCCCTGCCCAGCGAGGCCAATACGTCGGCTCGTTCAGTCACCACCGCCGCAATCAGGTCCCGGAGCAGGGTGGTCTTCCCGGTACCCGGCGGACCGTTGACGCCCATGATGCCGGTGCCGTTGCTGAGGGTCTGGAGCAGGCTGTTGACTGCCAGTTGTTGGGAGTGCACCAACCCCAAATGCCGTTCGGCAGGCCAGCAGCCTGCTGCATAACGTGAGGGCGCAAGGCGGTCGATCAGCGCCAGATCTGCTTCGGGTTTGTCGAGATGCAGGCGCTGGGTTGAGTCGTGGTGGCTCAGGTAACGGGCTAAAGGCTCGCTTGTTTCGCCACGTGCCAGGGCATCGGCCATGTCGGCCAGATCGCTCAGTAGGAAGCTGTTGAGCGGGTCGTCTTCCTGTTCGGGCTTGTTGGGGTTAATCGGTGCTGAACGGAAACGGTGTACGCGCGACTCGTCTGCGAAAAAATCATCGAGCCCCAGGGCCTGACGAATATAGTTTGTCAGGCGCGAAAGGTCGGTCGCCAAGACTACGCCACCGAGTAGACTTTTAGTCTGTTCGCGAAGAAAGTCCTGGGTCTCCTCGAAGCCGCGTGTCCAATCTTTCTGCTTGATGGCGCAGCCGACGAACCATGCCTCGCTGGATAACACCAGGCTGTCGACCAGCATCATTCCCTGATCGTTGAACTTGAGCGCGTACAAGGCGGAGAGCCTATGCTGTGGCTCCTTGTAGCCTTTGTCGGCTCCGTAAAGCGCTTCCAACTGGCGAGAAACGTCTACGTTGCTGTAGAGGTGCGCGTAGAGCGTGTGGCTCCATACGCGCTTGTTGGGCAGGCGCTGCCGGCTCAGTAGGTTGGCTGGCATCCAAGGCAGAATTTGGGCCGAGGTGGGGATGTCTTGGAAAAACGGCTGGTAGTCGCTGTCGCGCTTTTTCAGCTTTGGGACTGCCTGAGGTTGCAGCAGCTCGACGGAGTGCCAGTAGCGAACGATATTTTGCGAATTCATTTACTACGTCCTTGAAAGCGCTGGGGCTTGGATTCCTGACAGGGAAGGATATCAGGCATGCCGCATCGTTTCCTGGCGCCGGGGTGCGAAAGCGATGCTGATCGTGTGCCGGGTCACTTACCTGAGGGATACCAGGTGGCGTAGTTGTGGGTGTAATCCTCTTCCAGATCGATGACTTCTTCGCGGATGCCGGATAATACATCCGGTTCTCGGCCCAAAGCTGGGCTCAATTCGCGCTCTGCTAGCTCTTGGACCACGTAGGCCATGCCTTGCCATTTGTGGCGCCAGGCCAGCAGCTGTGGCCGCGTCTCAATGACAGTCGCGAGAAAGCCGCGGGCAGTAATGTCGTACTCTGGCCATGAAGTTCTATTACAAGCTATCGGGGTCCCCGAAGAACATCTGTCCTAAGGGGCAGATGATTAAGACATTGTTTTATATGATTTTTTTAAACTTGGTACGTTCGTGTCATAACTGCCAAACAATGATATTTTGCTAAGTTCTCATTATAGATGTGTCTAGATATGTCCGAGGCGCTGAAATCAGAAAACTGAACTAACGTACCGACGATTACTTGACTCTGCCCCATGGGACACCTCGTATGCTTTTTTCAAGCGCACACTCTGGCGCGCTGCCAACAAGGAGTTCCTGTGAAAGGTTTATGTCTGGTGACGGGTGCCAACGGCCATCTGGGCAATACCTTGGTGCGAGCGTTGCTCGGCCAGGGCTATCGGGTTCGAGCCGGCGTTCGTGATATCCATAACCACGCACCCTTTGCCGGGCTGGACTGCGAGTTGGTGTATGCCGAGTTAATGGACAGTGCGGCCTTGGACAAGGCGTTGGAGGGCGTGGAGGTACTGTTTCAAGTGGCGGCCGTGTTCAAGCACTGGGCGCGCAACCCGCAGGCCGAGATTGTCGAGCCGAATATCCAGGGCACACGGCGTGTGCTGCAAGCCGCTTCACGGGCGAGTGTGCAGCGTGTGGTCTACGTCAGTTCGGTGGCCGCCGTCGGTCATGATGGTACGGCGCTGGATGAGGCGCACTGGAATACGGAAAGCGAAAACGCCTACTACAAATCGAAGATTCTCTCCGAGCAGGCAGCCTGGCAGTGCGCTGAGGCGTTGGGGTTGAGCATGGTATCGGTATTGCCTTCGGCCATGGTTGGCCCCAATGCCGGCTACCTCACGGATACCATGGGCTTCCTTCAATCGGTTCGGCGGCGGCAGATGCCCTTTGATCCGGGGTTTCGTTTCAACTTCGTCGATGTTCGTGATGTGGCCGACGGGATGATACTCGCCGCCGAAAAGGGCCGGCCGGGGCAGCGCTATATCCTGGCCAATGAGCGTTCGTCGCCGCTCAGCGATTTGATCGCGGCCGCCAACACCCAGGCGCCTGGGTATCGCCAGCCTGTCTCAGCGCCACGCTGGCTATTGCTGGGCGTGGCCTGGCTGCAGGAACGCTGGGCGCAATTAATGGGCATACCCGCCCAGTTGCTCTTGAGCCAGGTGCGCCTGTTTCACAACGTGGCGCAGGAATACAACATTACCAAGGCGAAAAACGAATTGGGTTTCAACCCACGGCCGCCTGAAGTGGCCTTGAGGCAAGCGTTTGCTTATCTGCACAGACAGGCGCATCAACCTTATTAAGACCCGCCACAGGGCGAGGCGCAAACATTGAGTTCATCTCGCTTTTGAGTTCAATCAAGTGAAGATCAAGCGCCTGCAGTTCGGCGATCCTGTCCTGGACTTGCCGGCGCTTGTCGTCGACGGCCTGGTTGGCCAACGCTAGCGGAAAGGACTTCAACTTGTTTTTTGCGGCAATCAGCGGGTTCATCTCGGCCAGCTTGAACCCGGCCACCTGCGCCTTGCGTATGAGGTGGACGATTTCCAAGTGGTGAGCATTGTAGAGGCGATAGCGCCCCTCACGCTCCGGCTCGTTGATCAGGCCCATTTGCTCGTACAGTCGAATGGCTTTTGGGGTGCAGCCGGTCAGTTCGGCGAGTCGTCCAATGAACATCTGTCAATTCCTTATGTGAGACATCAAATACTCTAGCGTTGTTTGATCGCCAGAGCTGCAAAAGCCGTTACATGAAAATCGAAAAATGTCGAGATTGGGCTCAGTAGCGAATCATCACTGACTTCAGCTCGGCGTAGTCATCAATGAATGCGCTGCCGAACTCCCGGCCTATTCCTGAGGATTTGTTGCCGCCAAATGGCACCGCCGAGTCCAGCATCGTGTGCATGTTAACCCACACCGTGCTGGCTTCGATGGCAGGCACCATGCACAGGGCTTTGCTCAAGTCGTTTGTCCAGAGGCTGGCGCTCAAGCCGTAGGGTTCATCAAAGCCAGCAGTTTTTCTTCGCTGTCGGACGGCAAGAGCGTGGCGATGGGCCCGAAGGTTTCCTCGTTGAGCAGGGTGTCGTAGACACTGTTGGCGAGTATGATCGTCGGCTCGACGTTACAGCCTGGGCGGTCGATCAGGTTGCCTCCGTGAATGATGGTGTTGTTTTTCGGCGCGGGTCTTGGCGAAAAACTTGCCGAGTTTGAGTTGATGCTGTCGGTAGTTGACCGGGCCAAATTTAGTGCGCTCATCCAGGGGCGAGCCGATATTCAGCGTGCTCAGGCGCTGGGCCAGTTTGTCCATGACCGCTTCGATCTGTGAACGATGCACGAAGAAGCGTTCGGCTGCGGCGCAGATTGGCCCGGAGTGCAAAAAGCCCGCTTCGATGATGCCGTTGACGGCCTTGTCCAGGTCCACATCGCGCATGAACCCGGCCGAGTTTTCCCCAGCCGCTGGTGCTTCACTCGGACAACGGCGCACCAATGAAATCGGTGACGTTACTGACAAAGATGTACGACCTGGGCATCACGCCATCGAGAGGAAGACCTCGGGTAAGCAACGACAATCCCGGAAAACGAGTCTGTACGGAGGTGGTGTTGTTCGCTCGTCGATTCCAGTGTCCACCGTTCCGCTGAAAGCTTCAGGCCGGTCTATCGAATCGCAGAGTGTCCGGTCGGAGCTATCCTCATCAATAGCCCACTTGGCCTTAGGCTGGGGGCATCCTTTTCAGACCATCCAAAGTATGCCCTCAGATATGCCCCCAATGTAGCAATCGTCTGGAAGTGAATGGATCTCCGTGGCCTATGAAAAGCCAGAAATGCTCAGCTAAACAGCCTTCCTGACAACGCCTAAAGACTCTCAGGGTCGCCGAAGAACATTTTGACTGGGCTCTAGGAAGGCGTTTTCCGGTCGATAATGCTGTTATTTTTCCCTACTTTTGCCCCCAATCGCATCGAGTGTGCGAGTGATCTTGAACGGCGACCTACGACTGGCTCCAGTATGGTAGTAGCGGGTATTCGGTGCGCCTTCGCGTTCTTTTGGCAGGCACGCTAAAGCGGTGCTCCCTAGCAACGCAATAAGCGTGAGCGGGAATCTTTTTGATCAGAAGCATCCCGGTATTTATGCTCGCGTCTCAGTCAATCTTGGTTGTTTCGTGAAATATTTCTGCATAAAGCCGAGCGACGGTCGGTGTGAGGTTGTGTACTGAAGGAATCAGAAAACTTGAGTGGGGGGCGAGTCGTTTTGCGTAGATAACTTCGTACACCCTGCGCACGACTCCTGGCTCTGTTTCCTCTTGGTCTAAGCCAGGCATTATTCCTACGGCTTTGTAACCCGCATGCTCCAATGCTTGTTGCATATACGGAGCGCTGGTTGTCGCCATACCATAGATCAAGCCCGCGCCCATGGACCTTCCCATTTTTTCTCCGAGGTCTTGGGCAGCTACGGCCAGTTTGGTTTGTCTATGATGTTTGGCTACCGCGCCCACTCGCCCGAAGATGACATCAGCGTCGTCAATTTTTTCCCACGTTGCTATAGCGACGATTTCATGGTTCTGGCGGACCACGATAGCGAACATTCCCCGCTCCAGATCGTCTTCGAGCACCACGTTGTCTTCATAAAATCGCTGGTTCAGAAAAGGGCTCCCTAACCCCACCCTAATGGAGGGGAACCACGTCTGGAAAAAAATTATCGCTGCATTGATCTCCTCGCGTTTCAGGTAATCCCATGTGTAGCCAGAGGGTAAAACAGTGAAACTGCGAATTTGATCGATCGTTGGCCATCTCATGCGGTTCTGCTCGTCTTGATTGTCTAATTGCCTTGCAGGAATCGGTCGGAGGAAGGGGCTTATTCAGTCGCTCTCTATCGAATTGTTTGCGATCTATCAGCAACTCCCGGGCGTCTATTGGGGGAGGCGGCGGGTTAGCCGGTGGTGTGTTCAGTCCTGAGGACAGCGCCCTTGCAGAATCTTGGGTCATGGCCGGCCGCAAATTGTCTGTGACGGTCGACCACTTCACCGATGACAAACTGCATCAGCTTCTGGACGAAGGCCGTATCGAGGTTGGCCTCCTGGGCGAGGGCTGTCAGACGTTCGTATTGATGCTGCTCTCTCTTCTTGTCCACCGCAGGCAATTGATGTCGGGCTTTGAGCAAGCCGACCTCATCAGTACAGCGGAACCGTTCAGCAAGCATGTGGATGAGTGCGGCGTCGATATTGTCGATGGTTTGTCTGATTGCCGAGAGTTGACGCGTGATGTCGGAATTTTCCATGGATAACCTCGTGGCAGTTGTTCTAAGGGGCTTGTCTGTAACCTTCCTTGGTCCTTTCATGATTGGACGGAGAACCTGAGCAGGCGCTTTACGCGGGATCGGGCATGTTCAACGATTTCTCCAACCACTGCGTGACTACCTTGAAAGCCGAGTCTGAATTGCGTTCATAGATCAATCCGTGGCCATTGCCGTGAATACCCAGTGCCGGTAGATCAAGGTGGTGAATGTTGGCACCGGCATTTCGCAGGAAAGGGACAATGCTGGAGGCGTAAGAAGCAAATGCAGATGTCTCACCTGTCACCAGCGCTACCGGAACGCCCTGCAATCCGGGAATTTTCAGGGTTGAAGGTTCTGCTGTGCGGACTTGCTCCGCCGTTGCGCGAGGCGGATCAAAGGTTAAAGGGGCGGCGGTCAGTCCCCATTCGAGGCTGCCTATACCCGGCGTATGGCCAAACACCGGCCCCATAGGCTCCACTGCCACAATCCCTGCGATCAGGTCGGGTCGACGATCGGCGACCAACCAGCCACTCGGCCCGGAAGCGGAATGCGTAACGATGATGGCCTTACCGATTCTGTCGAGCAGTTCGGCCAGTCGATCCGCGTCTAGGGTCTGCGATGCCGCAAGGTCGGCCGGCATGGGGCCGTAAGCTGCAATGAAGGCGTCAAAAGCCGCTTCATCGTCCAGCTCAAACGGCCACTGTGTTTCTCCTCCTCCTTCTGGAAAGTAGACTTCGCGGGCGCGCTCATAGGAAAACGCGGGTCCCATCGGCCCCATGATGTCGGGATGATAGGGCGATCGTCCGTGACCCGGTCGGTCGACGCGAAAGACTACAAAGCCCGCTTCGAGGAACCGCTGTGCCCATCCCGGACGACCATCGGGGGTATCCAGCCATTCAGTGCCTTGCAGCGTGCCACCGTGCACCAGCACCACGGGATAGGGTTGAGTGATGTGCTCGGGGGATTCCCAGGCTACGTACATCGGACCTTTCTGAAAGTTTTTACCGTTCTGGGTAACGCGGGCTCCCGTCACCCAGAAGTTGCCACGCCGCGTACGTTTTATCGGTGCGCTTCGCCAGGGTTGCTGGGCATGATCGGTTGATTGGGTAACTGTCTGCGTAGCGAAAACCGACCAGTCCTTGTGTCCATCTCCTCGGGCTACTGCGGATGTCATTTTCGATCGCACGGCATCGGCTGCCGGCAGTTCCAGGTCCTTGAGACGGCCCGCATCAATAGCCAGATTTATATCCTTGAGGCCAAGAGACAGTTTGAAACCCGGTTCAAAGCTGCTGTTGACGATGTTCTGCCCATACCGGTGATAACTAGGGCAGGCGAACAGGGTCTGGGTCATGAGGTTGACGAAAATAGAAGGGCTCAGTCCGTGACGTTGAACGAGTCCGGTTGCTTCGCCCAGCGACTGGATGGCTTGGGTGATCATCATGTTGCCGGCGATTTTCGCGATACACGCGTGTTCAGGCTGATCGCCCAGATACCAGGTGTTTTTCCCGAGCAGGTCAAACAGCGGTTGAACCGTCGAGACCGCTTGCTGCGATCCGGCCGCCAGGATATTCAACTCGCCGTTCGCGGCTACGGCGGGCACGCCGAAAACCGGCGCCGCGACCAGTGCCATGCCGATCGCATCATGCATGCCCTGCAACTCGACCATGAGCGAAGGCGACAAAGTCGACATCACGACATGCACGCAGGTCTTATCTGCATTTTCCAGAGCCGCGCTGGACAGCAGCACTTCCCTGACGGCGGCATCATCGGCCAGCAGGCTGATGACGACCTCTTGCTCAAAGGCCGAGGTCGGCGATTCGAGAATACTTACGCCTTCAAGATCCATGATCGCCGCGTGACTACGGTTCCATGCCGAGACGTGATGGCCTGCCCGGACGAGCAGTGGAATGATTGCTCTGCCCATGCTTCCCACACCGATAAAACCTATCTTCATTTGCAGTCCCCGGTTGGTATTCGACGAAGGAGAATGCGGACAAGTATGTCCGGCGTGGGATTGCTACGGCAGTGCCATTGCTGCACTCTCACTGTTCATTTTTGTACGGGGTAGAGCATGGACTGGAGTGATGTGCGGGTCTTTCTCGCGATTGCCCGCAGCGGGTCATTGGGCGCTGCCGCCAAGCTGTTGGGCGTAAGCCATCCGACCGTGGGGCGGCGCTTGCAGGTGCTTGAGCAGTCCAGTGGCCAGCCCATTTTTCTTCGTACCGCCCAAGGTCTGGTACTGACCGACAGCGGCGAAAAGCTACTCAGCCTGGCGCAAGAAATGGAGCAAAGTGCATTGGCAATCGAAAGGCGCCTTGCGGGGGACAGCGCACAGCCCGAAGGCGTGTTGCGCATTTCTTGCGCTGACTGGTTCGCCTGTTATGTGCTCGCCCCGGTCCTGAACGAACTGGGACGACGTTATCCGCTGATCGTGCCCGAGGTCATCGCCGGGCATCGATTGTTTGACTTGGCTCGCCGCGACGCCGACATCGCGTTTCGAATCGTTCCTTTCACCGAACCCGATATTGTTCACCGCAAGCTGACTACCCTGAGCTATGGGTTGTATGCCGCCGTCGGATCTGCTGACCCCGAGCCACAGGGCGACGGGCTTGGTTTGATCACCATGAGTGTTGCCCAGTCTCATTATCCCGATGTGCAGTGGCTGCAGCAGCGTTACCCTCTGGCCCGTACCGTGTTCACCAGTAGCAGCCGCACAGTCCAGGCGCAAATGTGCGCGCAAGGGCAGGGCGTCGCCGTATTGCCCCGCGCCCTGGGTGACCAGTTAACGGCGCTGCGGCTGATTGATCCGCATGAACCGCCCCCGGGCCGCGACATATGGATGGGTTACCACCAGGACATGCGCCAGATGGACAGCCTTCGTGCTCTTGCCGACCTTGCTTCCATCATGGTCGGCAATCAGGCAGCCGGTTGACTCACTCTGCTGCGCGCATGGTCGCTGTTTGCAACTCTGCAGCAGGTTGGCGCGCCAGGGTAAGACTTAGTCCCGCGCCTACCGCCAGGCACGCCGCAATGCAGAGTATGGAGACGGTGAAGGCGTGGGTGATGGCAGCCGCGTCCGTATCCGTGCCGAGAAGGGTGTAGAAAATGCCGCCTATTATTGCGACGCTCAGTGATGTGCTGATTTGCAGGGTGGAGCTGGTAATGCCCGCAATCATGCCGGAGTACGCGGGCGCCACACGTCCTGTGATCATGCGCATCAATGTCGGAAGGGCCAATCCTTGTCCGAAACCGATCAGAAAGAGAATGACGGCAAGGGGCAGCGCCGCGGGACTGACGGTCATTGGCGTCTTTGCTACGAGCCTGGCCATTAGCACAAACCCCAGCACTTCCAGCCCCATTCCGAAGGGGTTCACGTAATCCCCGAGAAAACGCCGGAACTGATGGGTGGCGAGCGGTCCCAGCAGAAATCCCGCACCGAAAGGAAGAAAGACCAGACCTGCACTGAGTGGGCTCGTATGCAATGCTCCCTGTAAATAAATGGAAAACAGCAGGAAAAACACGCCGATCGCGTAAAAGGTCAGGGCGACGAGCAACGCCCGGCCCAGCCCAGGCGCGCGCAGTGCGGCAGGATTAAGCAACGGTGCGCCTTGCGCTTGATGCAAACGGGCTTCGTAGTGCCAGAACAGCCAGGCCAGCAGCGGCACCGCCGCCAGCGACAGCCAGGCCCACAAAGGCCAGCCCGCTTCACGCCCCTCGATCAGTGGAACGATCAGAGCCCCAAGCGTCACCATGGACAATAGCGTTCCGCCCAGATCCAGCTTGCTGGTCTGTTTCGCGCGGGTTTCCTTGACCACGGGAATGGCAATCAGAACGACCAGCAACGCAATCGGTAAATTCACCAGAAATATCGCCCGCCACCCTAAGTTCATCAGGTTGAGCGATATCAATATCCCGCCAAGTGCCTGGCCGATGACGGACGCCAGGCCAAAGACCGCGCCATAAAGGCTCAGTGCCAAGGGCTTTTCGGACTCGGGGAATATAGCCTGCACAGAGGCGAGTGCCTGGGGCGCCATGACCGCTGCCGTCACGCCTTGCAGCGAACGTCCGGCAATCAACACCCAGGATGACTCGGAAACACCGCAGATCAGTGAGGCGACGGCAAAGCCAATCAGGCCAACGAAGAACATTCTCATGCGGCCAAAGATGTCTCCAAGCCGTCCACCGGTGATCAGTGTCACGGCATAAAGCGCCGCATATGAAGAGATGATCAGCTGTTCGGCAGAGGAGGCTGTGCCCAGCGAATCCTGAATTGAGGGCAGCGCTACGTTGACGATGAAAAAATCCAGCGGTGGTAAAAACGCACCGACCAACAAGATGGCGAACATCAACCAGCGCCGCGGTTCCGGGGGGGCGATTTTTGTCTGAGGCATAAGATCTCCTTCCTGAAACCCTTCGGTTCCAGAATATTCTCGATTGCGGGTCATGTTCTGAATCAACTGGTTCCAATCTAAGCGATCAGGCCTTCGCTTACGCCTCACATAATTGAACGGCCAATGTTCATTTATGGCAGTGCCGCTCAGCGCCTGACTCCTCTCAAAATGGCCGCATTGTGGTTCCAGTCGATCCACACAACCAAGGCTGAGGAGTCAGATATGTCAGGTAAATTCGCTAATCAGGTTGCAGTCGTCACCGGCGCATCCACCGGGATCGGGTTTGCGATTGCGCAGGGTTTGATTGCCGAGGGAGCCAAGCGTGTTTACATCACTGGGCGTTCTGCAGCCACGCTGGAGGCGGCGGTGGCCAAGCTTGGCGATAGAGCGGTCGCGGTCATTTCCGATGTCGCCCGCCAGGCTGATCTCGATAAGCTCAAGGCAATAATCGAAGCCCGCAACGATCAGTTGAACTCTGTGTTCGCCAATGCGGGTATTTGTGAAAAAAATCCGCTGGGCGAGACCACCGAGGCGGCTTATTTCAACATGTTCGACATCAACGTGAAGGGCGTTTTTTTTACCGTCCAGACGTTGATGCCGTTGTTGAAAAATGGCGCTTCGATCGTGTTGACGGCATCTATTTGCTCCAGCAATGGGATGGAAGGGCTGAGTCTCTACAACGCTTCCAAGGCTGCAGTGCGGTCCTTCGCAAGGACTTGGGCCAACGAACTCAAAGATCGCAAGATTCGAGCGAATGTTCTGAGCCCTGGCTTCACTCGCACCCCTCTGATGGATAACGGCTTGAAGATGAGCGAAAGCGACATTGTCGCGCTGCGCCAACATGTCGAGCAGATCACTCCGCTGGGGTATATGGCCCAGCCTGAAGAAATCGCCTCCTCAGCGCTGTTCCTTGCATCCGCCGATGCGAAATATGTCAACGGTGTGGAGCTGATGGTCGATGGCGGCCTGTCGCAGATCTGAGCACTTGCTCAACCGTAGTGCAGCCCTCGCAGAGGGTTGCTTTGTCGCTTTTGCGAAGCCTCAGCAGGAAACCTCCTCATGAACATTGAAGAATTGACCACCCGACTGGACGCCCTGGAAAGTCGCGCCGCCATCGAGTCGCTGATCAGCGCCTACGCCAATGCCTTCGACCGCATCGACGTGTCGCTCCTGAGCGGTATCTGGCACGAGGAATCGACACTGGATTTACCAGGTTTCGGCAATGCCCAAAGTCGTGATGAAATCCTCGCGATGGCGCAAAACAGCTGGCGCCAGATGCCACATATGCACCACTGGATGGCCAACCCGTTGATCGAAATCAAAGGTGACAGCGCGATGGGTACGGTGGCTGCGGATTGCCTGTTCCATGACATTGAAAAAGGCCCGGTTCAAGTCAGCGGGCTGTACTACGACAGGTTTGAACGTCGGGACGGAAAATGGGCGTTCCTGTCACGTCGTTTTGAACTGCACTTCCTGACACCGTTAAATGATTGGGTACCCATAGCCGGCGAAGAAACGTATGCGCCGATCGAGCATCGGAGCCTGAGCAAGCCCTCAGAAAGTTGACCTGCTCGCATGACTTTCAGTGAGGGCAGCGAACGACAAGTGCTGCCCGTTGATATCGTTCAAGCTCCAGGGAATGACAGCGAAAAACGGATAATCCCAGGCTTTGGCTGTTCGACACGCACGTGACCTCCATGCAGTTGCATGATTGCCACGACGATGGCGAGGCCAAGGCCGTAGGAGTCGGAGTTCTGCTGGCGAGACGCATCGCCGCGGTAAAAACGGTCGAAGAGTTTGCCCAGGGTTTCGTCGCTCAGTACAGGACCTTGGTTCTCCACTTCAATCCGCGCACCGCTGTGGGAGTCCGTCACCCGCATCACAATCTCGGTGCCCTCGTAGGCGTAGCGAATCGCGTTCGCCACCAGGTTGCTCAAGGCTCTGCGCAGCAGCAATGGATCCGCGAGCACGTTGCCATCGCCTGTTATCTGGAAGCTCATTCGCCGCTCTTCAGCCAAGCCTTCAAAATATTCAGCAATGCGCTGAGATTCGTCATGCAACGATAGTTGTTGGCGCTCCACCACCGCTTGCGCTTCATCGGCGCGCGCAAGGAACAGAATGCTTTCGACGATGCGCGAGATCCGTTCGAGCTCTTCAAGGTTTGAAGCGATCAGTGCCTGATAGTCGTCCTCGCTGCGCCGCTGGCGAAGGGCGACCTGACAATGCCCCATAAGCGACCCCACCGGCGTGCGGATTTCATGGGCAAGGTCAGCGGAAAATTGCGTCAATCGCTGATAACCCTGGGCAAGGCGATCAAGCATTGCGTTATAGGCGTCACTCAGCTGTTGCAGTTCAACCGGCGTATCGGCGCTGTCCATGCGGCTGTGGAGACGCTCGGGTGTGATGGCTGCCGCATGGGCGGCCATTTCGCGCAACGGACGCAGCCCTCGGCGCAGTACCAGGTAGCCCAGCAAGGCTGTCGCCAGAAAGGCAAGAGCAACGGCCAGGTAGATGCGTTCGCGATACGCCGCGAGCATAGCCATTTCCTTGCCCATGAGGTGTGCGGCTGTCAGTCGGACTTCACGTCCACCAGACGTCGTGACGACGGTAGCGGCGCGCAGCATTGTTCCCGAGTCGGTCACGCCGCTGCGCAGATCACTGACGCTCAGCTTTGTATTCTGGCCGATCACAGGCAGTTCAGGCAGCGTGACGTTGAGTGGATTTACCTGGATTACCGGTTGCTGCCCGGGTTCTTCAATGATGAAGATGTCGTCTTCGCTGTCGAGCATGTTCTTGAAAATCTGTGGGCTGTCGCGCAGCTTCTCGATGGCGAGCTCGTAGTGCAGCAGCTTGCGAAAGTGCTCCAGACGGCCCATGACCGCATGATCGCTGTACACCAAAACCGAGGCTTTCATCGTCTGATACAGGTAAACGCCCGCACCGGCCACGGCGAGCATCGCTACCATGGAAAACGCCACGGTCGACCGCAGGGTCAGAGAGGGTTGACGTCGGGTCCGCATGGCCTCACCTCGCAGACATAGCCGATACCGCGAATGGTATGGATCAACTTGATCGGGTAGGGCTGGTCGACCTTGTTGCGCAGGCGCTTCACCGCAACGTCCACCACGTTAGTATCGCTGTCGAAATTCATGTCCCAGACTTCCGAAGCGATCTGTGTCCTGGACAGCACATCGCCTGCCCGACGCAGAAACAGATGCAGCAGGGCGAACTCCTTGTTGGTCAACACGATTACCTGCTGTTGGCGTGTAACGCGACGCCGCACCAGATCCAGCTCCAGGTCGGCGAGGTGAAAATGGTCGGCTTCGCGAACTACACCGCGACGCAAAATGGTGCGGATGCGTAACAGCAGTTCGGTAAACGAAAAAGGTTTGACCAGGTAATCATCGGCGCCCAGTTCCAAGCCGCGAATGCGGTCATGCAATTGGTCGCGCGCGGTGAGGAACAGTACGGGAACGTCTTGTCTGGCGCGCAACAGCTCAATGATCTGAAACCCGTCAATCCCAGGCAACATCACATCCAGTACGATCAGGTCGTAGGTTGTATGCAGGGCCATGTGCAGGCCGTCGGCACCGTGCTGGGTCCAGTCGACGTTGTAACCGGACTCGCCGAGCCCCTTTTTGAGGTACTCACCTGTTTTGGTGTCATCTTCAATCAGCAGGATATGCATCGTGAGGTGCGCTCGGGTCTCTTCATGACGGGATTCAGCCCGCGACATCGGTATCTCGGTTGTGCAGTGTAACGGGATGAGCGGGCGCAGTCGGTTACATTTCTGTCATTCATGGGCAGGGGCTGGCGAATGACAAAAATGTCATTCGGCGGTCATCGTGACGTCCCGGTCTGCGGACGAGGATGGCGGCACATCAACCCATGAGGAATTGTCGCCATGCAACTCAAACACGCCCTGTCTACCACGTTCGGTTTGTTGATGCTCAGTGCCGCCGTCATTGCCACCGCGGCCGACATGCCGGTAATCAAACCACTGCGTGGCACGGTGGAAAGTGTCAGCAACAATACGCTGACATTCACTGTCCGCTCGGGCGCTAAGCAGACTATCGGACTGCCTGACAAGACCAGTATCAACCGGGTATCGAAGGCCAATATCGACTCGATCAAATCCGACAGCTTCATTGGCTCGGCGGCCATTCCGCAGACCAACGGAACATTGAAGGCGCTGGAGGTCACGGTATTCGACGCCAGCCTCAAGGGCAGTGGCGAAGGTCATTACGGCTGGCAGAACGCGGATGGCAGCACAGGCACCATGACCAACGGTACCGTGGGGAAGCTGTCCAAAGCTGACGGTCGCACATTGACCGTCAACTACAAGGGCGGCGAGAAACAAATCGTCGTACCGGATGATGTGCCAATCGCCTACGTCGAGTCAGGCAAAGCCGATGAACTGGTCAAAGGCGCGAAAATTGTCGTGTTCCCGGCTGCGGATGGAACCACCGCGCGTGGCATTGCGGTTGGCAAGGATGGCTTCCAACCACCGATGTAATCACCTGAAAAGGCAGGGGCGCTGCCGTCTGGCAACGCTCCGCTACATGGATGGTTTGCAAGGGGAACCACGTGAGACAGAAAAAGCTTCATCCCTGGCCGGTTCGCCTCACCCACTGGCTCAACGCCGTTTGCATGGTCTGCATGTTCATGAGCGGTTGGTCCATTTACAACGCCTCGCCACTGTTCAGCTTCAGGTTTCCGGTGGCGGTGACCGTGGGCGGATGGCTGGGCGGGTCGCTGGCCTGGCATTTCGCATTCATGTGGCTGCTGCTGATCAACGGCGCAATCTATGTGCTGTACGGGTTGGTCAGTCGCCATTTCAAACGCGAGCTGCTGCCCGTCGGGCTTGCCGCCTTGAAGCATGATTTTACGGACGCTTTGCGCTTACGGCTGGTGCATGAACAGGGTGTCTACAACACAGTGCAGCGCCTGATGTACTGGATCGTGCTGGCGGCAGGCGCACTCGTCGTCATCTCGGGCGTAGCGATCTGGAAACCCATTCAACTTCAAGAGTTGGTCGCGCTACTGGGCGGCTATGACATTGCACGTTATGTACATTTCGGGGCGATGGCGATGATTGCTGCATTCGTCGTGATTCATCTGATCTTGGTGATTTTGGTACCGAAAACCCTGCTGCCAATGATTACGGGTGGAGTGCGGTCTCTTGATGCCGGGGAAAATGGCCATGACTGAACTTAGAAAAACTGTTCAGCGCGTCAGGCTTGAACCTGCGCAACAGCTTGAACTGGAAAACATTCAGCGCCGGCATTTTCTTCGGGCCGGCCTGACGGTGGGCGCGATGTCGATGCTGACCGGTTGCAACCTGCAGGACGGCGATCAGGTCGACAAAGTACTTTGGGCCATGTCGCGCTGGAACGACCGGGTCCAGGCGTGGCTGTTCAGCGGACAGAAACTGGCACCGACCTTCACCCGCGCCCAGATCACTACGCCGTTTCCGTTCAACGCATTCTATGGTCAGGACGATATCCCTGAGGTGGACCTCGCCAGTTACTCGCTCGCCGTCTCCGGCCGGGTCAGGGACAAGGCCCCCTGGACACTCGAAAGCTTACGCAAACTGCCGCAACGTAGCGATATCACCCGTTTGATCTGTGTTGAAGGCTGGAGCGCCATCGGGCAATGGGGAGGTGTACCGCTGAAAACCTTCCTGGAACACATCGGCGCCGACACCACAGCGAAATTTGTCGGTTTCAAATGTGCTGATCGTTACTACTCCAGTCTGGACATGCCGACGGCCTTGCACCCACAGACACTGCTGGCGCTGGATTACACCGATGTCGCGTTGCCGCCCGAGTACGGCTATCCGCTGCGGGTTCGAGTACCCACCAAATTGGGATTCAAAAACCCCAAGCATGTTGTCGAGATTTTCGTGAGCAACGACAACCCGGGTGGGTATTGGGAAGACCAGGGATACAACTGGTTCAGCGGGATCTGATGGCGCAAAAACTGAACAGCCACGCCAGGAATGCTGGCGAGACTCATGACACCAGACCTGATATGAGGCGTCCCCATGACCGATATATCTGCGGTACCGCCAGCTTCATCAGTGTTGCCGACTTCGGGAAATAAGAAGTCGGCAACGGCCCATGGAGCAGATTTCCAATCCCAATTGCAGGCCCAGTCCAGATCATCTGTGCAGGAGCCGGATACAACCCGGGCTCATCTGTTATCGGAATCGACCACAAACCTGTCATGCCGGCCGGAGATACGAGCACTGCTTCAATCGTTGGCACGGCGCGGGAACGCCGACGGTGCTTTCAGCAGACCAGGCCGATCATTGCCATGTACGCGAGCCAGCGGCCTGGATATCGCGGACTTCAACTTCCCTGATCGAAACGTTCTGGAGGGCAGTGAGGTTATTAAACACATCTGCGGAAGTGAGGAGGGTAGACGGCCCTACTCAAAGTCCTTTGATGAGCGAATCGTGTGTACTTTCAATGGCGAGGAAAGCGAATTCTCTTCTGACGTGATCTGCAAAGAGGGATTGAATGCGTTCGCTACCGCAGTGGCTCTTTCCCCAATAACCCTCACCTGGTTACCGATTGAGATTGTTAGAGCACCGCTACGGTCGACTGGCATACGAATTTTCCGCCGTCGCAAGTCCTCTTCAGTCGACAGCCACCTTCTCGACAAGTCAATTTCAGAGTAAAGGCGTTAAACGGGCGGATCTCGATAGCTCTTTCGCCGCATGGCTAGTATTTCTATGGATACAGCAGCTAAGCCAATGCTCGCCTTTATTTATTAGTGGTCTGTCGTTCGCTTACTGGCCCGGATTGCTAGAGTGGCGAATGCGGTTTTATGAGGCTGGGTTGACCCGTGGCCCGAGTGGGCGCTGTTCTGGCACGTGAGTTAGCTTTCGTATCCGTTTATATTTTGGGCTCCACAACCATGACTGATCGTCAGCTCATTGTTCCAGAAGGCATGAAATTGCTCTGCGAACATGCTGGTTATGCACCAGCTGTAAAGGTAGGAAAGACTCTATACTGCGCTGGCCAGGTAGGCCGGACGCCGGAATTATCAGTTATCGAAGACCCAGAGCAGCAGTTTTTGGCAGCATGGGACAATCTTCGGCTCGTCTTGGAGGCCGGCGGCTGCGAATTTGAAGATGTCGTCGAAATGACAACTTATCACGTCGATATGCACCGCCACATGCCAATTTTTAGACACGTGAAGGATAAAGTCTTTCCTCGGAGTACTTGTGCATGGACATGCATAGGTGTCGGTGAACTGGCTCGCCCCGGCCTTCTCGTGGAGATCAAATGCATCGCCGTAGAGCGATAACTTTTCTGATAGGCACCTGAATATACAAGTCCTGGATGGGTGTTCATCTATGCGGCAGCAGATGTGAAACTTCACTCGCCCGCTGTGTCGGCAGGCACGCCATCCGCACGTTCCCAAGCCTACTGGCGACGGGCAAGGCAGGATTGTTTGAAGCTCAGTGTGATGACACGAAGGGCGAAGGGGTTGTCGGTGCCGGCAACGCATAAGCCTGCTTCATCCACGCCACCTCCGCTATTGGCGTGCGTCCAAAGAGGCGCTTGAAATCGCGGCTAAATTGCGAAGCACTTTCATAACCCACCAGAAATGCCGACTTGGCCGCTGTCAGGTCGTTACGCAGCATCAGTAATCGCGCTTGATGCAACCGCGTCGACTTGAGGTACTGCATAGGCGAGGAATCGGTCACCTTGCGAAAATGTAGATGAAAGTTAGGCACGCTCATCTGCGCTTCCTGAGCGAGGATTTCTACATCCAGACGCTCTTGGTAACAGCGGTGGATTTTGTGAATGGCGCGCGTCACTTTGCCGAACTGACCCTGCTGTGCGATAGCCGCGCGTAGGGTGCCGCCTTGTTCGCCAGTGAGGATGCGGTAGTAGAGTTCGCGCAACATCGCTGGTCCGAGGATTTGCGCGTCGGTGCAGTCGCCCATGACTTCCAGAAAACGCAGGGTTGACTGGCGCAGCGGTTCGTCCATGGGCGAGGCGTACATGCCCATAGGCTGAGCCACGCCGATGTTCCATACCTCATCTACCTGCTGAATCAGCTCGGCGGCCAGATTGAAATCCAGACGTATGTACACCGCCAGCATTGGCTCCGCCTCGCTAGCGTCGGTCTCCATTGTAAAAGGCACTGGCACTGACACCACCAGATAATGCTGGGCGTCATAGATGTAAACTTCATCACCCAGATAGCCGCGTTTCTGCCCCTGACAGAGGATGACGATGCCCGGTTCATATAAAACCGGCGTGCGCGTCAGCGGCCGGTTGGAACGCAGAAAACGCACATCATCCAGCGGACTCAGGTTGTAACCCTCCAGCGGTGCAAGCTGGCCCATCAACTGCACCATACGCGCAGTGCTAGGGTTCTTGGGCTTCGGCATCGATTGCACGTTCTCCACTGTTATGCTCAGCCGTCCGTGGAACAACTCAGCGCTTCCCATTGCTCAATACTCTCCGCCGTCCGGTGCAACTTGTCACGCACCAGAGCCAGGGCGTCGCTGCCCAGCAGCAGTTGAGCCGGCGGGTTAGGGCTGGTGATAATAGTCATCATGGCGCGTGCGGCTTTCTGCGGGTCGCCCAGTTGAAGGCCGCTTTTTTCCTCACGGGCTTTTCGCACCGGGTCGAAGGTCGCATCGTAGTCACTGATGCTGCGCGGCGTACGCTGCATCGAACGACCTGCCCAGTCCGTTCGGAAAGACCCCGGCGCCACGGCCGTTACAAAAATATTGAAGGGTGCAAGCTCCTTGTTCAACGTATCAGAGATGCCCTCCAGGGCAAATTTGCTGCCGCAGTAGTAAGCAATACCTGGCATGGTGATATAGCCACCCATGGACGTGATATTGAGGATATGCCCCGCCCGTCGCTGGCGAAAAAAGGGCACAAACGCCTTGGTCATCGCCACCGCGCCGAATACATTGACGTCGAACTGACGGCGCATTTCCTCCAACGACGACTCCTCGAAAACCCCTTCGTGGCCATAACCCGCGTTGTTAACCAGCACGTCCACCGGGCCATACTGATCCTCAACAGCGGCGACGACGGCGTCGATGGCATTAAAGTGGGTAACGTCCAGCACCACGCCATGGGCTCTCTCAGGCAAGAGCGTTTGGAACGTTGCCAGAGAGGATTCGCTGCGAACAGTGCCGATCACTCGATGGCCCTGAGCGAGAGCTTCCTTAGCCAGGGCCTGGCCAAAGCCGCTACTAACGCCCGTGATAAAAATGGTTTTTTCTGCACGCATGGGGCGCACTCCTGAATATATAAGGTCAGGCTATGCTAGGGCGCAGAGTGGTTGGGAACTATGCCTGATTCGATTTTAGTATTGCCTGATTCTATCGGAGTGCTCGGCGAGCAACCTCAAATCTAGTGGAAAAAAACGAGGCCAAAGGAAGAAAAGCGACGGGCTTATTTACCTGCACTAATGTCTGCTTCGTGTCGCAAGTCGTTTTTCGGTAACGTTGATGTGCATGCGGTCTGGCCGAGGGTGTCGCACCTGCGCTCCAAGGTTTTCGCATTGGCAGTAAAGGCTATGCGCGCAGTTAATCGCTGAACGGATCGAACATCAGGTGTCGGAACCATTTATTGACGGGGCCCGTTTGCATTTGCTGGGCCAAAATAAGTTGATGGCGATTTCGGTGAGGCAGCGGGACTGGCGGACTTGGAAATAAAGGATCTCCATGCCCATGAAAAGCCAGAAATGCTCAGCTAAACAGCCTGCCCGACAACGCCTAAAGACTCTCAGGATCGCCAAAAAACATTTCGACTGGGCTCTAACTCGGTAGTTTCAGTTTGAAAAAATCTTAATATGCCCCCAATTTTGCCCCCACTCAGACGCCGTACATAAGCGATCACGAATGGCGATTCCTGACGAAATCCAGTATGGCTCTGGATGGCTTTCGGTGTACGCCCAAACTGGGTACCGGCGGCAGTCCTGTCAACGCAAACTCATCAATACCGATTTGCTCTGTGCTGCTCAAGTCGACCCGTTCAGCGAGCGGTCGGGTCGCCAAGTTGTAAACAAACTCACCGGTCGCCTCATCCCGTCAGAGCATGCGGCGCAACACGTCGTTGCGCGGGTCGCGGTCGTAGAAGCGATGCTTGAGGGCGCCCGCCACATGCAGCACGATCAGGACCAGCAACGTATAGGCGAGGACTTTGTGCAGCCATTGGAACACCGCAAACCAATCGTCATTCTTTGGCAACAGTTCCGGCAGGTTAACCCCGAAAAAGAACACCCCGTCGCTCATCGTGTAGGTGCTCGACATGGAGTAGCCCATCAACGGCACGATCACCAACAGCACGTACATTACGCGCTGGGTCAGGCGTGACAGGAACCGTTCATACCCCGCCAGGGTTTCCAGCGGCTGCGGCAGCTTGGGGGTACGAAAACGCACGGCGAGCTGAGTCAGGACCACCAGGAACGTCAACACTCCGAAGGACTTGTGCCACGGGTAATAGAGCTCGTATTTGCTCGCCACTTCATCATTCATGCCGGTCATGTGCCAGCCGACCCACAGCAGGCCCAGGACGAGCACGGCACGCACCCAGTGCAACACGCGCAGGGGGGTCGGGTACCGATCGATTGTCGGTTGATCTATTGGGTTCATATCAGGCTCTCCACGGAGCGATGCACGGTTCAATGGCCACCCTCAACGTTGGAGGGTGGCTCGGTCAGGTCAAGGCGTGTGCTCAGGCCGGCAGCAGCACGGTGATGACTTTCTCCTCGGTGTAGGCCAGCGCGCCGCTGAACCCGCCTTCACGCCCGATACCGCTGGTCTTGACGCCGCCCCAAGGCAGGTTGGCGTCCAATGGGCTCCAGCAGTTGATACCCACGGCGCCGGCTTTCACCGCTGCCGCGACACGGTGCGCTTTGACCAGATCGCTGGTCCAGACCGTGGCCGCGAGGCCGTAGCTGCTGTCGTTGGCCAGGGCTATCGCTTCGTCTTCGCTGTCGAACGAGATCAGCGTGCCGACAGGACCGAAGATCTCGTCCCGGGCGATTTCCATGTCGTTGCGGGCGTTGGCGAAGATCGTCGGGCGCACGAACCAGCCCTTCTTAGGCGCCGAGACGCCGCCGGCGAGCAGTGTGGCGCCTTGGTCGATACCCAGTTGGATGTAGCGGTTGACGCGATCGAATTGCGCCTTCTTGGCCACTGGGCCCATCTGTACGCCGGGCTCGCGAGGATCGCCCACGGTTACCGCCTGTGCGGCCTCGGCCAGTGCGGCACCGAAACGTTCGGCGAGGCTGCGCTGCACCAGGATCCGCGAACCGGCCGCACACACCTGGCCCTGGTTGGCAAACAGACCGAGCGTACAACCGCGCAGGGCGTCGTCGAAGGAGGCATCGTCGAACACAATCTGCGGGCTCTTGCCGCCCAATTCCAAGGCCACGCGCTTGAACAACACACCGGCGGTGCGCTGGATTTCACGCCCGGCCTCGGGACTGCCGGTGAAGCTGATCTTGGCGACATCCGGGTGTTCGCACAGGGCGCGACCGACCTCGTTGCCGTAGCCGGTGACCACGTTGATCACGCCGTCCGGGAAGCCCGCTTCTTGCGCCAGCAGCGCCAGGTGCAGGGCCGACTGCGGGGTTTCTTCCGATGGTTTGATTACGACGGTGCAGCCAGCCGCCAGCAATGCAGCGAGCTTCCACACGGTGATCATCAGCGGCGAGTTCCAGGGCACGATGGCACCGACTACGCCGACGGGCTCGCGTACCGTGTACGACAAGGTCTTGGTGCCAAAGTAGCCACCAGTGGGAATGGTGCGGCCTTCAAGCTGGTTGGCCCAGCCGGCGGCGGCGCGCAGGTTGGCAATCGCGTTGGGCAGGTCCATCCGGCGCGGTTCGATCGGCGAGCGTCCAATGGCGTCGGCATCCATATCGGCCAGCAGCTCGGTGTCGCGCTCCACCAGGTCGGCCAGTTTCGACAGCAGTCGGCCACGTTGGGCACCGTCGAGTTGGCTCCACTCACCGTCTTCAAGTTGCTGGCGCGCAGCCGACACGGCACGGTCCACGTCCTCACTGGTGCCACGCGCGGAGCTGCAGTACACCTGTTCAGTCACGGGGTTGACCAGGTTTATACGACGACGGTCGAAGGCTTCGCACGACGCACCTTCGATGAAATGATTCAAGTGCTCAGTCATGTTGCGGTCCTCCAGTAATGGACAAGATCATGCTTTGAGGGAAGCCAGGGCGTCGCCGAAGATGTCCAGTGCCTTGAAGAACAGTTCGCGGGATATCGTCAGCGACGGCATCACACGCATCACGTTGCTGTAGCGGCCACAGGGAATCATCAGCACGCCGTGGTTGAGCAGATAGCCCATCAGTTGGCCGATCTTCTCGCCCGCCAGGGGCGCCTTGGTGAGCGGGTCTTCGACCAGTTCGATGCCGATCATCAGGCCGCGCCCGCGCACTTCACCGACCAACGGGCTGTTGAAGCCACGAATATGCGCCTGTGCCTCCAGCCCCAGCGTGTGGGCGCGGTTGAGCAGGTCGAGTTCAGGATCCTGCAGGATACTGATGTTGGTCAGAGCCACGGCGGCCGACAACGAGTTGGCGGCGAACGTGTTGGGCATGGAACCGTCGGGGATTTTCGCTGCCAGGTCCGAGCGCATGATCAGGCCGGCCATGGGCAGGTCGCTGCCGATGCCCTTACCGAAGGTGAGCATGTCGGGCTGCACGCCGGAATGTTCGACCGCCCACATTTTGCCGGTGCGCCCCGCGCCGGACTGCACTTCATCGACGATCAGCAGTGTGCCGCTGCGGTCGCAGGCCTTGCGCAGCAATTGCAGGAATTCCGGCGATGGGGGCACGTAGCCGCCTTCGCCCTGTACCGGTTCCACGATCACGGCTGCCACGTCATCGGCGGCGGTGTAGGGAGTGTTCAACAGGTAGTCGATGTACTCGCCGGCGATCTGCTCGGCGCTTTTGTGGGTGGTGTCGAAAGGGAAACGGTAGGCGTAAGGGTAGGGGGCGTGAATCACGCCACCCATTTGCGCGCCAAAACCTTTGCGGTAGGCCGTGCCAGTGGTCAGCGAACCCGAAGCGTTCCACACGCCATGGTATCCGCCGTGAAAGGCGATGATCTGGTGCCGCCCGGTGATGCGCTTGGCAAACTTGATCGCCGCTTCCAGTGCATCACTGCCGCTTTGTGTGAAGAAGGTGATGCAGTCGCCACGCAAACCCTCGGGCGCGATTTCGGACAGCTTGGCGGCCAGCTCGGTACGCCGGGTGCTGTTGATTTCCAGGGCATGCATCAGCACTTCGGACTGTTCGCGAATCGCCTGCACCACTTTGGGGTGGCAGCGGCCTACGCTGCTGACACCGACGCCGGCGGACAGGTCGATGTAGGTGTTGCCGTCCGGGTCCTTGAAGGTTGCGCCGAAGGCTCTGTCCATGGCGATCGGCATGCGTCCACCGCCGCGCGCCATCGACTCGGTACGCGCCGAAAGCGCCAGGGCCTCGCACGTTTTGGGGCCGGGGAGCGTGCTGGAGGTGATGTGCGGTGCATCGGCGAAATGCAGGGCTGCAAGCTTGGCTTCACTCATGACGGATTCTCTGCGATGTTGATTGATGTGGCCTGATCATCTACGCGACGCGGGTAAGGCTGGTAGCCCGAATCGGCACATGTGGGGCGCCGACGCAGGTGAGGCGGCGTGAACTGAAGCTTTCACGAAATTTGCATTAATTGCGCTATGTGAGAATATCTATAAATAAATCGACCTTAAAATAAAAAATATCCGAGGGTATCGCTCATTATGAGAAATAACAGCGTCGGTCATTTTAAGGATGTTCACGTTCATGCGGCCAACGTGCAGCAGTGGAACCAGGACTACAGCCAGTTAACCGCCGGTTCGACCGAGAGTTCGCTGATGCAGTTGACCACCGGCGGTTGCCACGTTTTCCTTGAGCAGATCAACCAGCGTGTCGTGCAGCACGGTGTCGCGCCGCGGGGCAAGATGTGCTTCGCGGTGCCGATCAACGTGCCCGGCTCGATGCGAATGCAGGGGCGCGAGGTGGACGACAGCAGCCTGTTCTTTCTGCGCGGTGGCGAGGAGTTCATGTTTCATATGCCGATGGGCATGCAGCTGCTGTCCATCACGTTCGAGCGTGAATTGTTCGAGCAGGCGCTGGCGCAAACCGCGTCGGCCAAGGATGTGAGCCTGTTGCTGCGTCAGCCGGTGATCAGGGTTTCCAGCCAACGTTTCGCCGATGCCCGTCGGCGCTTGCTGGCGGTGTTCGCCCAGGCGATGGCCAGCGATGCTCACGACAGCGCACAAGAGCGGCAACACGACGAGGCGCTGGAGCAGGCCATGCTCAGCGAGTTGATGCAGCTCATGACCGATCCGGCCTGCGATAAGCAGCAGCGCACGAGCAGTTCCACGCGCAGTTTTATCGTCGAGAAATGCCACCGCATGGCGACCACCGGGCTGTTCGACGTGCCCAGTGTGTTCGAGCTGTGCGAACGCCTCCAGATCAGCCGGCGCACGGTGCAGAACAGCTTTCGCGCCGTGGCCGAGACCACGCCGCTGAACTACCTTCGCTGTGTGCGGCTCAATGGCGTACGCCGCACCTTGATGTCCACCCAGGCCGCGCATCTCTCGATTGGCGATGCCGCGGCCCAGTGGGGGTTCTACCACCTCAGCCATTTTGCGGCTGAGTACCATGCGCTGTTCGCCGAATTACCGTCCCAGACATCACGCGCCGCCATACCGCCGTGTGTTACACGCGGAACTGATCCATCAGCTTCATCTGTTGATTGGCCCGCGCGTTGAGCTGACTGCTGATCTGCGCCGACTCGGCGGCCTGTTCCGTCAGGGTCTCGGTCACGCCACGGATGGTCGAGACGTTGCGATTGACCTCTTCGGCCACCGCACTTTGCTCCTCCGCCGCGCTTGCAATCTGCAGGTTCATGTCGCTGATCACCGTTACCGCGTCGCTGATCTTGCCAAGCGCCTGCACGGCCTGATGAATCTGCCCGGCGTTGTCCTGGGCGAGCGTCTGGCTGGAATGCATGGTCGCCACCACGCCCCGCGTGCCGGTTTGGATGCGTTCGATGACCATGCGGATTTCCTCGACGGAATCCTGGGTGCGCTTGGCCAGGTTGCGGACTTCATCGGCCACCACCGCAAAACCCCGGCCGCTTTCCCCGGCACGCGCCGCTTCGATCGCAGCGTTGAGTGCCAGCAGGTTGGTTTGCTCGGCAATGCTGCGGATCACTTCCAGCACCGAACCGATCTGCTCGCTGTTGACCGCCAGGGCTTCGACTTCCGTCACGGCCTTGCTGACCTCGCGGGCCAACGCATTGATGTCCTGGGTGCTGCGCTCGATAAGGGTGATGCCATCCCTGGACGCCTGGTCGGCACCGCGTGCTGCCTGGGCGGCATTCGAGGCGCTGTGGGCGACTTCATGGGCGGTGGCGCTCATTTCGTTGGAGGCGGTTGCCAGTTGATCGATCTCGCGAAATTGCACCTGCATCCCTTCACTGGTCAGCCGCGCAATTTCCGAAGACTGGTCGGCGGTGCCGCGCGCATCGGTAATGCTCTGCTTGATCTGCGCCACAGTCGGCTGCAGTTTGTCGAGGAAACGGTTGAACCCGTTCACCAGTTCGCCCAGTTCATCTTTCTTGCGGTAGTGCAGGCGTTGGGTCAGGTCGCCGTCGCCACTGGCAATTGCCTTGAGCATCTGCGCGACACTGTTGATCGGGCGCGTCACCCCGGAGGCAGTGAACCAAATGAGCAGCAGGCCCAACAGCCCGGAGCCGATGGCCACCAGCAATGACTCCAGCGTGTCGCGGGTTTGGGTCTGGTCAAGCACGGTCTGAAGCGCTACCGAGTCGGCCAGCAAGACTTGTTTGGGCAAATCAATGACCACCCCCCAAGCTGGCGCGTCGGGGATTGGTGCGACGGGGTAGACAGCGCGGATCAAATCATTCTGGGCCAGTACCAGCGGTTTTTTTTGCGTCAATGCCGCAAGTATCGCCTTGCTTTCCTCGCCCAATGCGACGTTGAGCGGCTTGGCAACCTGGGCGACATCCTTACTGTAGGCCGCGAGCACGCCGCTGTCGGACACGATCAGCATGCTTCCCGAGCCGTTGAACAGCATGCGCTGGGCATCGTTTGCGGCCGCTTGCAGGGCGCCGAGTGCGAGATCCACGCCGAGGGCGCCGATCACCTTGCCATCGGCAATCAACGGTATCGACAGCGTGGTCATCAGTTGTACCTGCCCGGCCTGGGTGTCGGCATAGGGCGCCATCAGGCAGGTGCGCCGTGTGTCTCGCGGGCAGGTGTACCAACTGTTGTAGGGGGTGCCGCTGATGCTGAGCTCGGTCTTCTGCAAATCGCTTTCGGGAATCAGTATGTTCACCGACTCGCCAGCGCCCCGGTTCCAGGCACTGGCAAAGCGGCCGGTTTCGTTGGAGGCGCGCTCGGCGTCGTTGGCGAATGCGCTGTCTTGACCCTCCAGCGCATTCGGCTCGAAAACCAGCCACAGCCCGAGTATCTGCGGATTGCGCTCGAAGGTTGCCTTGAGACTCTGGTTCAGCTCCTCACGCAACGTCGCGGCCGGCAAGCCGCGCTGCGCGGCCATGTTACGCAAATGTGCTGCCTGGTCGGACAGGGCGGTAATGAGCAGCAGGCTGTTGCCGAAGATCCGCTGCAGGTTACCCGTCTGCTCGGCGGCCTTGGCCAGCAGCAGGGTCTCGCCGCTCTCGGTGAGCATCTTGCTGCTGGACGTACTGATCAACCGGTTGTTCTGGTTACTCTGATAGAGGTTCAGGCTGACGATCAGACCGATTACGCCCAGAAGGCACAGGCCGGAAAGCAGGATGATTTTCAAACGGATGGAGAGGGCGTCGAGCATCGGAGTATCTCGCAGGTGAACAGCATGCTTGTTGACCATCAGTTGGCCCGGGCCACTGACTTCTTATTGGGTATGTCGTATATCGGCCGGTCTCGGGTGTTAGGGAGGCCGGTTCGGTAATTCTCTCGTTATCGCGCTATGACGGCCGTCTGCCCGCTGAACTTGACCAGCAGCGCCGCAACCAACAACAGGGCTGTCAGCACCGCGAGCACCGCCACGAAGCCGGCATCGAACGCCGAACGTGCCAGCCCCGTCAGCAGCGCCGCGTCATCGGTCGATAACGTTGCAGAGACCAGCAGCGCGTCGTCCAGGCTCTCGAACGTCAAGGGGTTCAGGCCCAGCCGCGGCGGGATCGTCAGGCTGACACACCCGGCATAAATCGCCGACAACAGGCTGCCTGCCAGCGTCACCCCGGCGGCACCGCCCAGTTCGAAGGAAACCTCCTCGATAGATGCGGCCATGCCGGCCTTATCGGTGGGGACGCTGAGCATGATGGTGCTGGAAGCTGCCGTCAGCGCCGCGCCCATGGCCATGCCCAGTAGCGCAAGGCTGGCAACCTGCAGCGGTACCGCCGCGTTGCACAGCAACACGTACGCCAGCATGCCGGTGGCCGAGAGCAGCAGGGTCCAGAACAACATGCGTCGATTGCCCAGGCGTGACAGGTAGTAGCCGGCCAGTGGCCCGCCAACGAAGGAACCCAGTGGCAGCGGCAGGATAAACAGGGCCGCCTGCAGGGGGGACATCCCCAACACCAATTGCAGGCGCTGGCTGAACACTAGCTCCATGCCGATAAACGCGGCGGCTGAGGCGAGCGCCGCAATCACGGCATTTCTGAACAGCGGCATGCCGAACAGCGACAACTCCAGCATTGGCTGCGCGACGCGGCGCTGACGTCGAATGAACAGTGTCATGAACAACGCCCCCAGCAGTAGCGCCACCAGTATGGCCGCGAAGGAGGGCGACCGTTTGCCGAGTTCCTTGACGGCATAGGCCAGGCTGATCAACGCGATCATGACCTGCAGCGACCCCAGCCAATCCCAGTGCCGCTGGGCATTGCCCGGATGAGCATGGATCAGCATCGCCCCGAGCAGCAGCGCCGCCAGCACAATCGGAACGTTGATCAGAAACACCGAGCCCCACCAGAAATGCTCCAGCAGCAAGCCGCCCACGACCGGGCCGAGCGCCGCACCGCCGGAGGCCACCGATGCCCAGATACCAAATGCCATGGCCTGTTCGCGCTCGTCGCTGAACGTCAGCCGGATCAGTGCCAGGGTGGCGGGCATCATCATTGCCGCGCCGACGGCCAGGCCACCACGGGCGCCGATCAATACATTGGCCGAGGGCGAGAATGCAGCGATGAGCGAGAACAGGCCGAACACACTCAACCCGCCGAGGAACAGCCGTTTGTGCCCCAGGCGATCACCGAGCGTGCCCATGCCCAGCAGCAGGCCAGCGGCGATCAGCGCGTAGATATTGATAATCCAGAGCTTTTGCGAGGCCGTGGCGCCGAGCTCACGGGTCAGTGTGGGCAAAGCGGTGTACAGCACGGTCATATCAATGACGATGAGCAGCAATGCGCTGGAAATAATGGCAAGGATCAGCCAGCGGTGCTTGGAGGGCATAGTGTGGGCTCGATAATTGAATGGCCAACGCCGGCAACTTCAGGTCAGCCAGGCATAGGACGGGTGAACCTAGCATGCACGAACGCGCACCCGCGCCGTTATCCCAAATCGGCAGGGGAATAAGTCGGCCCTGACCTGTTTTGGGGCGCTGACCGCGATGTTACCGATTTGGGATAGCGAGGGTTGCGTGGGCGGGCATAGGATCGAATCCAGCGTGCAACCTCAAGAATAAAAGCGCTACCCGGCACCGATAGCGGCTGGATCGGGGCCACCCCACAGCGACTGCCTCATACAATAAGGTCAAGAACATGAGTGTAACTATGCCGGTCAACAGCTCTACAGAGCTCAAGCGTGGCGCCCTGGGTGTCGGCTTCATCATCTTCTTTGTGATTTCGGCGGCAAGTCCGCTTAGCGTGATTGCGGGTGGGTTCCCGATCGGCATCATGCTAGGCAACGGTGCCGGCACCCCAGCGTTACTGCTGCTGGCCTTGCTGGTGCTGTTGGCGTTCTCGGTGGGTTACACCACCATGTCCCGCCATGTCACCAACGCGGGCGGTTTCTACGCCTTCACCTCCCGTGGCCTGGGCGGCCTGGCCGGCGGCTCGGCGGCAGTGCTGGCGATGTTCGCCTACAACATCTTGCAGATCGCCCTGTATGGCATGTTCGGTGGCGTGGTCGCCGGCACCATGGAAAGCGTGGCGGGTGTGATATTGCCCTGGTGGTCCTATTCGCTGATGGCGATGGCGAGCATTGCGTTTCTCGGCTATCGCAAGATCGACCTCTCGGCACGGGTACTGTCGTTGGTGGTGATCGCTGAATACCTGGCGATCCTGATCCTCGACTTCGCCATTCTGAAAAACGGGGGTGACAGCGGCGTCAATCTCGACTCGTTCACCCGTCAGCATGTGTTCAGCGGCACTCCGTCCATCGGCCTGCTGTTCTGCTTCGCCGCCTTTATCGGCTTCGAGGCCACCACCATCTACGGTGAAGAAGCGAAAGACCCCCAGCGTACCATCCCGATCGCCACCTACAGTTCGGTGTTGCTGATCGGCGGGTTCTATGCGCTGTCGGTGTGGTCGATGGTAGTGGGTGTGGGCGCGGACAAGATCGTGCCGATGCTGCAAGCCATGCAAGACCCCACCACCTTTATCTACGGCATGTCCGATCACTTCGTCGGCCCGCACCTGACCCAGGTCATCCGCGTGCTGTTTATGGTCAGCATCTACGCCGGGCTGTTGGCGTTTCATAACGCTGCGGCGCGCTACTTCTACGCTATCGGCCGTGACGGCCTGCTGCACAGCGTGCTGGGCACCACTCACCGCGTGCACCAGAGCCCGCACATGGGGTCTGCCTTGCAGAGCCTGATCGCGGCCGTGGTGGTTTTGATCTTCGCCGCGATGGACGCCGACCCGATCCTGCAGCTGTTCGCCTGGTTCTCCAACCTGGCAACCCTGTGCGTGATCCTGCTAATGGCGATGACATCGTTCGCGATCTGCGTGTATTTTCATCGGCACCCCGAACTCAAGGTCGGCCTGCTGCGCGGGCGCATTCTGCCGGTGCTGTCGTGCCTGGCATTGCTGAGCGTGCTGGTACTGGCGGTGGCGCATTTCGATGTGCTCACGGGGGCCAGCCAGCTCTTGTCCTACAGCTTGTGCGCGGTGATTCCCGCAGCCCTGCTGGGCGGCCTGTATCTCGCCGCGCGCCTGCGCAAGGTATCGCCGCAGCGGTTCCTGGCCCTGGGCAGTCACAAGCTCTAAGGCCTGGTTCGAAACCTCTCTCCTGTGAATTGTTCACTGCCGTTGTGCGGCAGGGCTCGTCTGCGCTAAAGGAAATTGCATATGCACCATTACAAGATGCTCATCAACGGCGTTTCGGTTGCCGGTGAAAACGGCCAGTTTGACGTGATCAATCCGGCCACCGGCGCCGCATTCGCCCAATGCCCGGCCGGCTCGCTGTCCCAGTTGGACGAGGCGGTGGCCGCCGCTCAGGCCGCTTTCAAGACCTGGCGCCACAGTACCCATGGGCAGCGCTGTGAGCACCTCAATGCGATTGCCGATGCGATCGAAAAGGACGCTGATGCACTGGCCCGGCTGATCGTGCAGGAGCAAGGAAAACCGCTTGAGCTGGCGTTTTCCGAAGTCATGGGCGCCGCCGCCTGGACCCGCTACGCCGCCGGGCAGGAGATCGCCGTGGAACTGGTGGAAGAAACCCCGACCCAGCGCATCGAACTGCACCGCAAGCCCTTGGGTGTGGTGGCGTCCATCACGCCGTGGAACTGGCCTTTCATGATCGCCGTGTGGCACATCATGCCGGCGCTGCGCGCGGGTAACTGCGTGATCAGCAAGCCATCGAGCCTGACGCCGCTTAGCACGTTGCGCCTGGTCGAAATTATCGGGCGCCATGTGCCACACGGTGTGATCAACTGCGTGACCGGCGAGCAGGGTTTCGGCAGCGCGATCACGTCGCACCCGGGGATCCAGAAGATTGTGTTCACCGGCTCCACCGCCACCGGCCAAAGCGTGATGCGCGGGGCCGCCACCAACCTCAAGCGCCTTACCCTGGAACTGGGCGGCAACGACGCGGCGATTGTATTGCCGGGTACGTCGGTGGAGGAGGTGGCCGAAGAGATCTTCCAGGCCGCCTTCCTCAACATGGGCCAGACCTGCGCCGCACTCAAGCGCTTGTACATTCACGAATCCCAGTACCAGGCGTTTGCCGAGGCCCTGACGCGGATTGCCGAGCGCCAGGTGGTCGGTGATGGCCTGGAGCCCGACGTCAACTTCGGTCCGGTGCAGAACCTTGATCAACTGCAACTGGTGGACGCCCTGATTGCCGATGCGCGGGCACACGGTGCGCGGGTGCTGTGTGGCGGCGCACGCCTGGATCGCCCTGGGTTCTTCTACCCGCCCACGCTGGTGGCGGATGTGACCGATGGCCAGCGTCTGGTCGACGAGGAACAGTTCGGGCCGGTATTGCCGCTGATCGCTTATCAGGATGTCGAGGATGTGTTGCGCCGCGCCAATGCCGGCGACATGGGCCTGGGCGGTTCTGTCTGGGGCCCGGACGTTGAGCAGGCGCAGGCATTGGCCAGCCGTCTGGAGAGTGGCGTGGCCTGGGTCAACTGCCACGCGCGCATTCAGCCGAACACGCCGTTCGGCGGCAGCAAGATGTCCGGCTTCGGCGTCGAGTTCGGCCTGGAAGGGTTGCTGGAATTTACCGGCCAACAGTTGCTGTTCGTCAACAAGCGCGCAGCCGAATAACGCCTCAACAACTAAGACAGCCTCTCAAAAGGCGCACCCAAGGAGCTTCGATCATGCGGTATCCCTCCACGTCATTTCTCAGCGGTACGTTGGCCTGTACGTTGACGCTTTGCGCCATCAGCCAGGCCCAGGCCTATGAGTTGTACAGCGATGAGAGCCGGCATCTGAATGCCGACATGACCGCCGTGTTCGGCATGTTCAACAGCCGCAAGAACTATGACGGCACGCCGGGCGGTTCGACCTGGCGCGAAGGTTTCATCAAGTATGGCTTGAGCGGCGACCAGTCCCTGGCCGGTAATGGCACCGCCTATGGCGCCTTCGCGCTGGTCAGTTCCGCGACCTGGGGTGACGGCGACCCGGCCGGCAATACCCTGGGCAGCGAACGCACCACCAAAATCGAAGATGCGTACCTGGGCTGGCGCTCCGGCGACCTGTTTCCGGCCTTGGGCAAGGACGGCGTGGACATTTCCGGCGGTCGCCAGGTGGTCAAGCTCGGCAGTGGCTTCCTGATCAACGACGACGGTCCGAACCTGGGCAAGGGGCCGGCCAATGGCACGATGAACCGTGGCGGTGCGTATTACCTGGCCGCGCGGCACGCCTTCGATCAAACCGCGTTCCTGCGGCTGGGCGGCAAGGATGGTCTGCACGGCAGCCTGTTGTGGCTCAAGTCCGATAACCGCGCCCAGGCTGAAACCGAAGTGGCCGCCGGTACCCTGGATTACACCACCAAGCCGGGCACACTGGGCTTGACCTGGGTGCACGGCATCGATGTGAACGAACGCTGGGCCAGTGATTTTCAGCGCCAGCGCAAGGGCATGAATGTCTACAGCGTGCGCGGCGAAGGCGACGCAGGTCTGCCGAATGTCAGCCTGGCGTTCGAATATGCCTGGCAGGACAAGGACACCGGTCCCGAAAAAGCCTGGTACGGCGAAGCCGGCTACACCTTTGCCGATGTCGCTTGGACGCCAAAGGTCAGCTACCGCTACACCCGCTACTCACAGCAGTGGGATTCGCTGTTCACCGGCTTGAGCACTGGCTATGGCACCTGGCTGCAGGGCGAAGTCGCGGGCAACTATGCCGGGCCGTTCAACAGCAACACCAGCATCCAGCACGTGGCCCTCAAGGCCACGCCTCTGGAAAACCTGACCCTGGGTGCGCTGTACTTCGACTTCGACACCGTGCGCAAGAGCAATGCGCTGAACCTCAATGCTCGGGAGCTGGATGTATACGCCGAGTGGGCCGTCAACCCGCACCTGATCGTCACGCCGCTGATCGGCCTCTACAAGCCCAAGCAGGACGCCACCACGGGCGGCAACCAGGTCGCCGGCAACGGCACCAACGTTTACAGCCAGCTGACCATCGCCGTGCCGTTCTAGCCCACCGCAGCCGCCGCGCCTAAACCTCAGGATGCGGCGGCGCCCGGCGGATTGCGCAGGTTCTCGGCAATCCGGCGGGTGGTTTCCATGACCATTTCAATCACGGTTTCCTGGCGCAGCAGCTTGAAGCTCTGGGTGCTGCCGACGGCGGACAGGCTGCCGATCACCTCGTCGATGTCCGGCTGGATGATGGGCGCGGCGATGCCGGTCAGGCCGAGGTTGAGTTCATCATGGGTCATGCAGTACCCATCCTTGCGAATCTTCTTTGTGGCCTTGGCAAAGCTGGCCCAGTCGTACGGGCTTTCCGGGTCGCTGGCCATATGCTCTTCGAACAGACGCTGCAGGCGTCGACCTTTCTGGAAAGCGATCAATACCTTGGACTGCGCGCCGCGAAAAAAGGGCAGCGGATGCCCGCGCCCGAAGGAGAAGTGATACGTGTCGGTGGGTTCGGCAATGTAGGTGTTGATGATGCGTCCGTCGTAGAAGACGCTGGCGAACACCGCCAGGCCGGTCTGCGCCGACAGCTCGTGCATCAGCTCGCGCCCCGCCAGAAGGATGGGGTCGTACTGGCGCATCATCCAGTCCAGCTCGATCACGCGCGGCCCCAGGCCGTAGTGGCCGGCGTCCACGCGGGTCAGCAGGCCGGCGTCGCACAATTCCTTGACATAGCGATACGCGGTGGCGCGCGACAGGCCCATGCGCTCGGCGATGGTGTCCGGGTCGATCTTCAACGTCGCCGGACCGAACAGGTCCAGGACATTCAGCAATTTACTCAGGCTGCTCATTTCGTTCCTAGAGAAGGGATGGCATGCGGGTAAGCACTATAGGCGAAAACAGCGCAGATCCAATGTGGGAGCGGTCTTGCTCGTGAAAGCGGTGGGCCAGTGATGGAAGTTACTGACAAACCGCATTCTCGAGCAAACCCGACCCTGCAGGTCGACAGGCTAAGCTTTTCAGATTATAAATTCACTTAAATCTCAAATTAAGAGATTTAATTCATAAAATGCTTGTCTGTCTCTCTATATTGTGTGATAAATCTCAACAAAGAAAACGCTCAAGCGAGAGGGCTGACAATGAATGGCGCGCAACTGATAGTGAATGCGGCAGCGGCAAGCGGTATCGAGTACTGCTTTGCCAACCCGGGCACCACCGAGATTCCGCTGGTGGCGGCCATGGCCAGCGCACCTGCTCTCAAGCCGGTGTTGTCGCTGTTCGAAGGGGTCTGCACCGGCGCCGCTGACGGCTATGGCCGCATCGCCGGCAAGCCGGCAATGACCCTGACTCACTTGGGCCCGGGCTTTGCCAATGGCATCGCCAACCTGCATAACGCGCGTCGGGCCAATACGCCGATCGTCAACGTCATCGGCGATCACGCCTCCTGGCATGTCAACTACGATCCGCCCTTGGCCAGCGACATCCAGGCCTTAGCCGGCACCGTTTCTGGTTGGGTGCGTACCTCGCGCACGGCGGCGGGTATCGGTGAAGACTTGCAGGAAGCCGTGCGTGCGGCGTGGCAGGCCAAAGGCCAGATCGCCAGTTTGATCCTGCCTATGGACCTGCAAGCCCACGCGGTGACGCACAACGGTGTATTCGCCCCGTTGCGCGCGCCGGTTCGCCGGTTTGCCGGTGACCGGGTAGAAACCGTGGCGCAGGCACTGCGTGATGGTCAGCGGCTGGTGTTTATCGTCGGCGATGAGGGCTTGTCGGTCGCGGGCCTGGAAGCAGCGGGGCGCCTGGCGCAACTGCCCGGCGTGCGCCTGTTTGCCGAGACCTTTCCGCGCCTGAGCTACCGTGGCGGTGGCTTGCCGGACCTGGATCGCCTGCCGTATTTCCCGGAAGTGGCGATTGAAATTCTTGAGCAGTACGACCTGGTCATTTGTGCTGGCGTGCCCGAGCCCATTAGCTACTTTGGCTACGAAGGCATCCCGTCGCGCCTCGCAGAACGTGAACGTCTGCTGACGCTGGCAGAAGTCGGTGACGATGTCGCCGGCGCGCTGGCGGCGTTGGCCGATGCCCTGAATGCACCGGCCTATGTGCCGACCCCGCAGGGTATCGAACTACCGCCCGGCCATGCCGAGCTGACGCCACAATCCATCGGCCAAGTGCTGGCCGCGTCACTGCCCGAAGACAGCATCGTCTCGGTTGAGGGCGGCACCTGCGGCTATCCCTTTTTTACCGCCTCCGCCCGCGCCGCTCGGCATCGGGTATTGACCAATACCGGTGGCGCGATTGGCCAGGGGATTCCGGTGGGGTTCGGTGCCGCCTTGGCGGAACGCGGCAATAGCGTGTTCTGCCTGCAATCGGACGGCAGCGCCCAGTACACCATTCAAACCCTGTGGAGCATCGCCCGCGAGCAGTTGCCGGTGGTGATCCTGATTGCCGCCAACCATCGCTACGCGATTTTGCAGAACGAGCTGCGCCGTTTCGGCATGACCGAAATGGACCCGCAAGCCCTGCGCCTGACCGTGCTCGACAGCCCGCGTATTGACTGGAAGGCCTTGGCCAAAGGCTACGGGGTACCGGCCTGCACGGTACAGACCAATGCCGAACTGCAACGCGCGCTGGCCAATGCCAAGGCCGACCGTGGTCCTTGCCTGATCGAAATGGCGCTGTGAAGGAGTCGATTATGTATCAGCCCGAATTATTACCTGCCGTCCAGGCGTTCCTGGCCCAGCCAGGCCGCCTGTTTATCGGCGGCACCTGGCAGGACGCCGCCAGCGGTCGTCGCTTTGCCGTGGAAAACCCGGCCACCGAACAGACCCTGACCGAAGTCGCCCAAGGCGATGAGCGTGATGTGAATGCGGCCGTTGCGGCCGCGCGCGCAGCCTTTACCGGCACCTGGGCCTTGCAGTCACCGGCGCAGCGCGGCCTGTTGCTGTTTCGCCTGGCCGATCTGTTGGACCAGCACCGCGAGGAACTCGCGCAACTGATCACGCTGGAGAACGGCAAGCCTATCGCCAACGCGCGCGGTGAAGCGGCCAGCGCGGCGAACATCATTCGCTACTTTGCCGGCTGGCCCACCAAGATCGAAGGCAGCACGCTGCCCGTATCGCCGGCCAGCGGCGCGCCGATGCTCAACTACACGCTGCGCGAACCGGTGGGGGTCTGCGCGCTGATCGTGCCGTGGAACTTCCCGTTGACCATGTGCGTTTGGAAGCTCGGCCCCGCGTTGGCCACCGGTTGCGTGGCGGTGCTTAAGCCCGCCGAACAAACGCCGCTGATCGCGATCCGCCTGGTGCAACTGATCGAGGCTGCAGGCTTCCCCGCCGGTGTGGTCAACCTGATCACAGGCCTGGGCGCCGACACTGGCGCACCATTGGCACAGCACCCCGATGTGGACAAGATCGCCTTTACCGGCTCGACCCAAGTCGGGCGGCTGATCGCCCAGGCGGCCACCAGCAACATGAAAAAGGTCTCGCTGGAGCTGGGCGGCAAGTCGCCGAACATCATCCTGCCCGATGCCGACATTGCGCGCGCCGCCAAGGGGGCCGCCGATGGGATTTTCTACAACCAGGGCCAGGTATGCACGGCGGGCTCGCGCCTGTATGTCCACGCCAGTGTGCTCGACCAGGTGCTCGAAGAACTGCAGCGCCACGCTGCCGCCTATGTCCTGGGCAATGGCCTGGACCCGGCCAACAGCATGGGGCCGTTGGTGTCCGCGCGGCAGTTGAAGACCGTCAAGGGTTACCTGCAGCGGGGCCAGGAGGAGGGCGCCGAACTGATCTGCGGCGGCGGCCGTCCCGAACACCTCGAGCATGGGCATTTCATTCAACCGAGCGTGTTCCTCGACCGTGCCGAGCGCGCCTGTGTGGCCCGAGAAGAAATCTTCGGCCCGGTACTGACCGTCATGAGCTGGACCGAAATCGATGAACTGGTGCTGCGCGCCAACGATTCGCCCTATGGCCTCGCTGCTGGCCTGTGGACCCGCGACTTGCGCTCGGCGCACCGCGTGGCTGCACAGCTCAAGGCTGGCTCGGTCTGGATCAACTGCTGGAACGTGGTCGATCCCTCTTCACCGTTCGGTGGCTACAAACAATCCGGCTGGGGCCGGGAGATGGGTAAAAACGTGATCGATGCCTACACCGAGACCAAAAGCGTGTTTGTCGATCTGGCCTGAACTGAATAATCACAAGAGGTAATTGCTATGGATCTGGAATTGAAAGGCCGCGTGGCCATTGTCACCGGTGGCGGTATGGGCATCGGCAAGGAAGTCGCACGTTTTCTCTCCGAGGAAGGCTGCAAGGTGGTGATCTGCGCGCGGCGCATGGCGTTCCTGCAACTGGCGGCCGAAGAGATCACTGCACAGACCGGCAATGAAGTACTGCCGCTGTTCTGTGACACCAATGACATGAAGGCCGTGTCGGAGATGGTCGAGGCGGCGCACAAGCATTTCGGCCGCATCGACATCCTGGTCAACGGTGCCGCAGCGCCGTCGGGTGTGGTGCGCAATGACATCGAACACGCCGGCGACGATGAACTGCTGTCGGACCTCAACACCAAGGTGATCGGCTACTTCCGGTGCGCCAAGGCCGTGACCCCGCACATGAAGGCGGGCGGCTTCGGGCGCATCATCAACATCGGCGGCCTCACCGGGCGCAGCAGCAAAGTGCTCTCGGGCATGCGCAACCTGGCCATCGCCCACATGACCAAGACCCTGTCCGACCAGCTCGGCCCTTCGGGCATCACGGTCAACCTGATTCACCCCGGCGTCGTCGATACCCCGCATATCCAGGAGTTGTACGAGCGCGAAGCAGTCAAGCAGGGCAAGACCGCCGAGCAGGTCGAGCAGGCCTACATCGACGCGACGCCGATTCGCCGCACCCTCGCACCGATTGAAATGGGCTGGCTGATTGGCTTCCTGGCGTCGCCGAAAGCTGCTGCGGTGACCGGTGAATCCATCGGCATCGACGGCGGTTTGACCCGTGGCATCTATATCTGAGGAGTATCACAGATGAGTAATGGAACCCTTCTGGTCGCCACCGTTGGGCAAGCGGTGATCCGCAGCGCCGACGATGGCAAGACCTGGCATCGCCTGGGCCTGGGGCAGGACCTGGAGTTCGATGCAATCACCCGATCCCTGAGCGTGCATCCCGACGCACCCGAAGTGATCTACGCCGGCACGGACGTGGGCTTGTGCATCAGCCGCGACACCGGTGGCCATTGGAAGCGCGTCGATTCGCCGTTCAACGGCGAGACAGTGTGGAAAGTCGCCGTCGACCCGCAGGACGCCAAACGGATTTTTGTTGGCACCGGTGCGCCATCGCGCGCCGTGTTATGGCGCACCCTCGACGCCGGCCTGAGTTGGGATCGCGCCCCGGTGGAAATCCCCGAGTTCTGCGATGGTGTCAGTCGTCCGCGCCTGCTTGCCTTCGCCTATGACCCCACCGACCGCAATCAGCTGTGGTTTGGCCTGGAAGAGGGTGGCCTGTTCCATTCGCGCGATGGCGGCGACAGTTGGACCCGCGTCGATGACCGACTGCTGTGGGACTACAACTCGGACATCCACAACATTGTGGTACTGCCCAATCACGGCAAGAAAGTCATCGTGGTGGTTTGCGTGAATGCGGTCTACCGCAGCCTGGACGAGGGTCTGACCTGGACCGGCATTATCGGTCGCGAAGCCTTCGGCCTGTACTACCTGCGTGCCATGAATGCGCCGCTGGGCACTCAAGACGAGCTGTACCTGAGCATTTCCGATGGTACGCCGGGCACCACCAGCAAGATCCTCGTCTCCCATGATGCCGCCCTCAGCTGGAACGTGCTGCCGTTACCGCAGCAGCCCAATTCCTGCGTCTGGGCCATTGCCTTCAACCCGGCCAACCCGCGCCAGATGGCGGCGGGCACCAAGTATGGGCACTTGTTTACGTCCGACAACGGCGGTGATGGCTGGCAGAAGCACTGGCGCGAATTCAGCGAGATCGCCGACGTGCTATGGACGCCTGCCGTGGCGCAAATCAAGGCCGGGCATCAATCCATCGTCAAGAAAAACTGAGGTAAACAGTGATGAAAGTCGAAATCCTTCGAACTCACTTATCGCTCTGGGTGAGTGATCCTGATGTGTCGGCGCGCTGGTATGCCGACATTCTGGGCATGCACGAAAGTGCCCGTGGCGAGAGCTGGGTGATGATGGCGTTTGGCACCAAGCATCACGACATCGCGTTGATTCGCGCAGAACCCGGCGCCCACCAGGGCGGGCTGGGGCTGCAGCACTACGGATTGGAAATCGCCGGCGACATGACCACCTTGCGCCAGCTCTACGGCATGTTGCTGAAGAAGGGAGTGGAGGTGGTGAAAATTACCGATCATGAAATCGGCAACGGCCTGTATTTCAACGATCCCGATTGCAATCGCATGGAGTTTTTTCTCGAAACCGAGCATGACGATGCGTGCGGTAAGGCCCGCTTCAAGGCCGCCGGTGCGCCGAGTCGCAACATCACGCTTGACCCACTCGACCCCCTTTGAACAGAGGCAGCCCCGATGAAAACCGCAAATTTCGCCAGCTATCACATCCGCAAATGGTACAGCTTCGTTGAAGAGACCCTGGCCAATGAAACCGGCCAGTTGGCCGATGGCGAGCCGGTGTTCAAATACGCCGTCGCTGCAGTGATCGCCAACCCGTATGCCGGCCGTTACAGTGAAGACCTTTCGCAATTGATCGAGCCGTCGCCACTGCTGGGTGAAGAGTTCGGCCGGCGCATCCAGGCCCTGGCCGGTTCGCGTCAGATTGAAAGTTACGGCAAGGCCATCCTGGTGGGCAGCGCAGGCGAGTACGAGCACGGCAATGCGTTCCTGACCAACCCGGCCGCCGATCCGATCCGCGTCGCCCTGGGCGGTGGCAAGTCGTGGGTGCCCTCCACCGGCAAGCGGGGTGGCCCAGGCTCGACCATCGACGTGCCGCTGGCGCACAAGGACGCCCTGTACGTGCGCTCGCACTACGACAGTTTCTCGGTGACCTTCGGCGACGGCCCTTCGCCGGATGAGATCGTCGTGATCTGGGCCTTCGCCACGCGCGGACGCCTGCATGCGCGGTTGGGCGGGCTCAAAGCCGAAGACGTAAATGGCCTTGACGGTCTGCACTGATAAGCGCGCAGGATCAAGCGGTGCTGGACCCAAACCACAACAAGAAAAGCGGTGAATAGCGATGAAGCAGGAGAAGACCCAAGTTGTCATTGTGGGCGGTGGCCCCAACGGCATTACGGCCGCGCACTATATGGGAATGTACGGTGTCGACTGCGTCGTCCTTGAGCTGGCCGACGGCATCCTGCCTTATCCTCGTGCAGTGGGCATGGACGATGAAGCGTTGCGTGTGCTGCAGGGAATCGGCATCGCCGAGCTGGCGGTGCGCGACATGATCTGTGACGTGCCGCTGCGCTATTACAACGCACGCGGTGTGTGTTTCGCCGAGGTCAAGCCGAGTGCCGCGCAGTACGGCTGGCCGATGCGCAATATCTTCATGCAGCAGTTGCTCGAAGGTACCCTGCGTGAACACCTCGGCCAGCATGCCAGCGTTGAGCTGCGTCAGGGCCACGAATTGCTGGAACTCGAGCAGGATTCCGAGGGTGTGACCCTGCAGGTGCGCGATGCCGAAGGCGAGATCTACCAGCTTCAGGCCGACTATGTGATCGGTGCCGACGGCGGACGCTCCACCGTGCGCAAAAAGCTCGGCATCGAACTGCTTGGGCTGACCCATCCGCGCAAATGGGTGGTGGTCGACACCGCCAACGACACACTTGATGCGCCCTACACAGCGCTGCATGCCGACCCGCAGCGGCCCTTCGTGTGCATCTACCTGCCTTACCAGCAGCGACGCTGGGAATTCATGCTGATGGAGGGCGAGGACGAAGCGAAAATGTGCGAAGAGGCGACGATTCGCAAACTGATCCACGGGCATATCGGCGATGCCGTGAACAACCTCAACATCATCCGTATTCGTGCCTATACCCACCACTCGCGGGTCGCGGCGCGCTTTGTCGAAGGGCGTGTGGCACTGGTGGGCGACGCCGCGCATATCTCCCCGCCGTGGGCCGGGCAGGGTCTCAACTCGGGCCTGCGCGACGTGGCCAACGTGGCCTGGAAACTGGCAGCGATCATCCAGGGCCGCGCGGCGCCGTCGATCCTCGCTACCTACGACCAGGAGCGGCGTGGTCACGCGACCGAACTGGTGGCTCTGGCCGACAACATGGGGGCGGTACTCGGCTTGACTAACCCGCTGATGGCTGGCGTGCGCGACTGGCTGTTCCAGGCGGTGAACAGCGTGGATAACCTGCGCTCGCACTTGCTGGAATTCAAGTTCAAACCCAAGGCCACCATCACCAAGGGCTTGGTTTATCACGAGCGGGCCGAGTTGCGTGAGGACGATCTGGTCGGGCAGTTGTTCATCCAGCCGAACATCGAAGACGACCAGGGCCAGCGGCGGCGCCTGGACGAGGTGCTCGGCAATGGTTATGCCGTGCTGGGGTATCGCGTGAACCCGCGTGAGCATCTCAGTGAGGCGATGGCCGAGTATTGGACGCGCTGGGATACACGTTTCATCCAGGTCAATCGTTCGCGCAGCGGCGTCGGGCGGAACCAGCCGTTGAAAGCCAATGATGCCTTGAGTGTGGAGGATGTGGATAACCGCCTGGGCGAATGGTTCTCCAAGGTGCGCGACTGCATCGTCGTGGTGCGTCCGGACCGCTTCGTCGCCGCCATCACCACGCCTGAGCGGCTTGACGGCGTGCTGCGCAAGCTGGCGGAGCAACTGTCATGAGTGGCGCTGACGAGTTGCTCGACCAACTGCACGAGGCCGGGCATAGCGCCCGGGCCATCGCACCGTTGCCGCCCGAGGCACTGGACAAGCAGCAAGGTTACTCGCTGTTGCGCCAGGGCTTGGCCCAGCGTCTGGCAGGTGGCGAGCGCCTGAGTGGTTGGAAGGTGGCCTTTGCCGGCCGGGCGGCGCAGGCGCGTTTTGGCCTCGACGAACCGGTGTATGGCGCGCTCACGTCGGCCATGGCGGTCGAGCCGGGCAGCGCGGTGTCGTTCGAGCGGCTGATCCAGCCCAAGCTTGAGGTTGAACTGGCGCTGGTGTTCGGGCGGCCCCTGGCGCCAGGCGATTACCCTGACGAGGAGATTCTGGCGGCAATTGCCGAGGTGGCCCCGGCCTTCGAAATCGCCGACTGCCGCTGGCAGGGCTGGGCTTTCGGGCTGGGTACGTTCCTGGCCGATAACGCCGCCGCAGGGCTTTACTGTGTCGGGCCGCGCGTGTCGTTCGATGCGGTGCGGCATGCGTGCGTGGAGTATCGCCTGGAGCATGACGGCGCATTGCTCGGCAGCGGTGATACCCAGACGCGCGAAGACAACCCTCTGTTCAACCTGTGCTGGCTGGTGCGGCGTCTGTTGGCGGACGGTTATCCCGTGGACGCCGGGCAGGTCGTGTTGTCCGGTGCATTGCTGGCACCGCTGGATATACGACCGGGCGCTTATCGTTTGCGCATGCTTGGCACGGAACTGGCTTTGGATTTCCACCCAGGCCTCGTGCCTGCGCAATCGCCAGCGACTGTTATGGATGACTGAGCCCGCCTTCAGGCCAAAAACAACAATCTGGCCGCCGAGGAATGACGCATATGCTCGCCGAAGTCCGTACCTTCAATGACTCTCAACAGCACGCCGGCTCGATCCAGGGCTGGCAGCAGGTGTATGACCAACTCGGTCGTGGTTGCCTGACCAGCGAACTGTGGCAGTTGTCCGGCGATCGTTTCCAGATCTTCCAGGAGGTGCTGGACAAGCGCGTGGTGCAGCATGGCCGCTCGCCCAAGGGGCGCTTGTGTGCGGCCATGTCACTGGGCAGCCCGCCGGTGGTTCAAGGCCAGCAGGTGAGCGCGCAAAGCGTGGTGCTGTTGCGTGACGGCGAAGAGTTCGTGTTGCATGCGCCGCAAGGCACGCACTTTTTCGCACTCAATGTCGATGCCGTGCGCTTTGCCAAACTGGCCGCCTTCGAACTATCCAACGATCAGCTCAAACGCCTGACCAGCGTGTCTGCGCTCAGCGTGGATGAAACGTTACTGTTGCGCATTCGCCAGCGCATCCACCCGCTGTTTCGTCACTTTTTGGAACATGCAGGCGCTATAAGCCCGGCCTCGGAAAAGATGCTGGAAGACGAATTGCTTGGCGCGTTCCTCGATCTGTTCAGCCATGCCAGCGACGAGGTGCGCTGCCGGCGTGGCAATTTCGCCGTCAGTGCCTACCTGGTCAGGCGCAGCCAGGAATTGATCATTGCCAGCGGCGATACGCCGTTGAGCATTCTTGATCTGTGTGAACAGCTGCACGTCAGTCGCAGGACCCTGCAAAATAGTTTCCAGGCCGTCACCGATATGCGACCGGTCGAATACCTGCGCAATTTGCGACTCAACGCCGTCAGGCGACAGTTGATCGCAACCCCTGCGAGCGAGAAAAACATCGGTGAGATCGCCGTGGCCATGGGTTTTTTTCACCTGAGCCATTTCGCCACGCATTACCGTGAGCTGTTCGGTGAATCGCCGTCCGAAACACGCCGAGCGTCATACTGACACGACAAAGCGCGTGCCAATGCGGGTGGATCTTCAACGTTGCCAGGATGACGCAAGGAAACACACATCGGCGCAAAGTGCATCGCCCACCTGTCACGGCCTTAAGCCAGCCCCGGGTCCACGCGCTTGCCGATATCTTTGAGCCGCGCCAGTTGGTCGATCGTCGACGGCGCTTCATCCAGGCAACTGACGAAGGTCCACAAGTAGGTCATCACCGCATAGATATGCCCGGCCTTCACCTCCGGCGCCAAGGCCAATTGGCTGATGGCAACCACGAACAGCAACGCCGCCAGCAAGCCGATGGACAGGAAGGCGACGGCCTCGCGGTCGGACAACCCGATTCGCAATCGCGACAGCACGTGGTAGTGACGGCGCAGGGTGTTGGCGCCGACTTTTTCCACCAGGCCGATTTCCTTTTCCAGGCGATTGTTCAAGCGTTCATGCAAGCGCTGGTTGCGCCGTGCGAAGCCCGGCATGAGGGTAACGCACAGCAGCAGTGCGAGCAGGCAGGCCAGGCCGACCCAGGGCTCGATCACCAACAGCATGCCCGCTGCGCCGACAACCGACACCAGCGCAGTGGCTATGGTGGGCACATGCTTTTCGAAAAAATCGACGAAATCCCGCGCCAGTACCACTCGCGCCGCCGCCCTGGAGGTGCTGTGGCGTTGCAGGCGCTGGTTGAGAATTACTGGCACCGCGAGGTCGGCATAGATGCGCGTGAACGTGCGCGTATCCACGGCCCGGCGAGCCGCGCCGACCACCCAGAAACCGAGGACTACGGCGGCGTACCACACGGCACTGCCGACATCGCCACGGATGATCGAGTCGACGGCAAACCCGGCGAACAACGGGTAGGCCAGCAGCAAAGCATTCTCCAACGCAACCAGCGACAAGGTGCCGAACAGTTTGCCGGGATAGGCTTTGGCGATCGCCTTGAGGGTCTGGCTGGCGGATTGCTGCCCCAGTCTTTTACTCTCTTCGAGCAGAGTCGGCGGCGTTACGGGCTGCATGGGGCACCTGCGGCGCGCGTAGTTCGCTGATAGATGCCACGGGTGACATCGAGCAAATATCGCGCTTCATCGGTCATCAATAAAAGATCGATCTGTACTTCTTCGATAATGATTTCCACGGTGATCAACATACAAATAGCGGGTGCGATGACCAGCCAGTGGTAATACGACAGCGTCACTAAAGAAACGCCCACGCCGATCAGCCACAACGCCAATACACACCGCGGCGCGTACTTCTGCAGGGGAATCCAGAAACGTTGCAACTTTCTCAATTTAAACGTGTAGAGCGTCAGTGACGCTTCCACTTGTTTAAGGTCGATAGTGTTCCGAGCTGAATGCTGTGTCGGCATAACAGTTATCCACGTAATAACGTTAAACATCAGAGCCAGGCGGCAGGCGATACGGCTATTCGCTGCCCTGGCGCTCCTGGCTTGGCAGCGTTTGGCTGAGCCAGGCGAGATTGACTTCGTTGACTTCCACCCATTCACCCCTGGCAGGAATCCCTTCGCAACTCAAGAAAGCAACGCAACGTCCGTGTATGTCCAGTAAGGCAAAGTGGCGATACTTTATTGCTCTCTTGAACAGGCCAATAGAGAGACGCATGCCATCACCTTAGTTGGTATTAATTGTTTATTGGTTGTCAGGCTTGAGTAGTAAACAAGGCGCCGCATGGCCAACTCAGCTCAAACACCGTGCCGCTGTTTATCGCCGTTCGACAGGTCACTGCGCCGCCATGGGCGAGGGCAATTGCCCGCACCACGGCTAGGCCCAGGCCACTGCCGCCCTGGGCACGCGAGCGTGAGCTTTCGCCACGCTGAAACGCATCGAAAATGTGTGGGGCGAATGCTGCGTCGACCCCCGGGCCCTCATCTGTGACCCTCAGGAAGTGGCCTCGCTCGTCACCGCCCAGTTCAATGCTGACGGTGCCCGGTGTGGCGTGTTGGCAAATATTGTCCAGCAGCGCGAGCAAAGCCTGGCAGATGCGATCGGGGTCGCAGTACACCGGGCCCTTGCGCAGGTTTAATTGCAGGGCAAAACCGGCGCTGTTCAGGCTGGGCTCGAACAAGCGCGCTTCAGCCTCCAATGCATCGGCCAGCTCCACCTCCTTGAGCGCCAATTCCAGGTGACCGTTGTCGCCCATGCCCACCACGCGAAGGTCTTCGACCAGGCGGGTCAAGCCTTCGACCTGGCCCAAGAGGCTGTAGAACTGCGCGGTATCCGGCTCGAATACACCCTCGGCCAGTCCCTGCAAGCGACCGCGCAGGATGGTCAGCGGGGTACGTAGTTCATGGGCAATCGCGGCGTTCCAGAAGGCTTGCTCCTCGGCCATGCGTTTCAATCGGTTCGCCATGCTATTGAAGTCATCCACCAGCAGGGCAGCTTCGCCCAGGGAAAGATCAGGCGCCACGGCGCGGGCATCCAGGTCACCGTCGGCCAGCCTGCGCAGGCTCACGGCTACCGAGTTAAGCGGCATCAGAATACGCTTGGACAACTTGACGGCCACCGCCACGCCGACGCCCAGGCTGACGCAGGTGATCAAGCCCATCCACACCCATTCCACGCCGCTGGGCAGCCACTCATCCGACTGCATCTCCAACTCCGTCGGCGGCGAAAAGGTCCAGAGCAATGCATAGAAGATGTAGGACCCGACCAGCGCGAGGGCGATCACACACATCACCACGGCCGACATCGACACGATAATCTGCCGGCTCAAACTGTTGGCCACTTTCATGCCTGGCTCCCGAACCGGTAGCCCACGCCACGGATGCTGGCCGGTACGCCGTGCAGGCCAAGGTCTTCGATCTTGCGACGCAACTTGCTGATATGGCTGTCGACGGTCCGCTCCAGGCTGTCGCTCTCCGGCGAGCAGAGCACCAGCAGTTCGGCACGGCTGAACACGCGGCGCGGCGCCTTGGCCAACTGTGCGAGCAACTTGAATTCGGTCACCGTCAGGTGCAATGGTTGTTTTTGCGTGCCGATGTGTACGTTCACCTCATGGCTGTCGATGTCGATTTCAAAGGCGTCGACGCGCAGTACGCGGTGGTCGGCGCCATGGCCTTGATCGCTGCAGCGGCGCAGCACGGCCTGGATCCTGGCGATGACTTCTGCCGGGTTGAAGGGTTTGACGATGTAGTCGTCCGCACCAATGCGCAGGCCCATGAGTTTGTCCATGTCCTGGTCGTGTGCAGTCAGCATGATCACCGGGGTGATACCGCGATGACGCAACTCCGCCAGCACCATCCAGCCATCCAGCTTGGGCATCATCACATCGAGCAGCACCAGGTCCGGCTTGAGCAGTTGATGCAGTTCGAGCGCACGACGCCCATCCTGCGCATGGGCGGTACGAAAACCCCCACGCTTGAGGTAGGCCGTGAGGATGTCGGCGATTTCCGGCTCGTCTTCGGCGATCAGCACCAGCGCCTGGTTAGGGAGCGATGCAAGGAGTGGTTCAGTCATGGTCTGCTCGGTGGGTGCACGGTTTTTCAGCAACGGATTGAATAATGCACCGCAAGCATGCACGTTCGGCGAAGGTTTTATGGAGAAATGATGGAGAGGGGAATTAATTTTTCGCGGGAACGGCGGGAGGGCACTCAGGCGAAGCGGATGCGCTCGGCGTAGGCGCTCTGCAGCATTCGGCGCTGGTAATCGCAGGGCGTCGTACTGACCAGCTTCTTGAAGTCGCGCAGGAAATGCGACTGATCGGAAAAGCCCAGGTCCAGGGCCAGGTCTGAAAACGACACATCGTGCCGGGTGTTCAGGGTTTCCAGCGCCGCCTGGCAGCGAATGATCCGGCAGAACGTCTTGGGCGACAGGCCGGTGTCCTGGCTGAACTGGCGATGAATCGTGCGGCTAGTGTACCCGCTGAGTTCTTCCAGTTGCTGGATACGCAGGTCACCGCGATGTGCAAGCGCCTGTTGGATGACCATGGTCGTGAGTTTCGAGCTTCGGCCGATTAGGCGCGGGGCCAGGTAATCGCTGAACAGCTTTATCTGCTCCTGCAGCTGTGGGGCCTGGACGATGCTTTCGAAAATGCGCTGGGCAAACGTCGATACTTCCAGCAGATCCCATTCCTGTTCGGTCAGGTCCTCGGCCACGACGTTGATGAAACCTGGGATAACCCCCGGCGCAAAGCGCACGCCGAAGTAATGGTGACCCTGCAGCAGTTCGACCTGCTGAGCCTCCAGCGGGGTACCACAAATCCTCACACTTGGGCGCGTGGCGTCACAGTCGAAAACGATATCCACGCAGCCGTCCGGCACCGCCAGCAGATCAGCTGAGTGAGCGACATCGAAGGCGTAGAAATGCGAAATCGCCGGGTGCTCGGAAGGCATTACCGAATACCGTGAAGAGTTGAGTACGAACCAGGGTTGTTCGTAAGCGGTTTGCCGCAGCGATGGTGAACACAGGTTGGGCATGGCCGGACCTTGGCGTGGTATATGCGGGAATATTCACGCATTTATCGCGCCAACTCTGCGGACGGGGACGAACCTTGATGTCCGAAATTTACAATACCGCCATGAAACACTCACTGATACTCGACCTCGATAGCGTGGGAGCAGCGCCTACCGCAGCGACTTCATCTTCAGTCGAGAATAATAATGTCCACTACCACAAAAATTGACTTCATCTATCTGTCCGAGCAGGACATGATTCGCGCGGGCGTAACCGACATGCTTGCCTGTGTGAATACCATGGAAGAGATGTTCGGCCTGCTCTATAGCGGCGACTACCGCATGGCCGGGCCAAACAACGATTCTCACGGCGCGATGGTGGTGTTTCCGAAGGATTCGCCTTTCCCGAACATGCCCAAGCCCACCGCTGACCGCCGCATGATGGCGATGCCGGCCTACCTGGGCGGCAGCTTCTGCACCGCAGGCGTCAAATGGTATGGCTCCAATATTGCCAACCGCGAAAAAGGCCTGCCACGTTCGATCCTGATGTTCACCCTCAACGATCCCGACACCGGCGCACCGTTGGCGCATATGTCTGCCAACCTGCTGTCGGCCTACCGCACCGGCGCGATTCCCGGCGTGGGCGCGCGCCACTTGGCACGCAAGGACTCGAAGGTGGTCGGCCTGCTCGGCCCCGGCGTGATGGGCAAGACCACGCTCGCCGCATTCATCGCCGTTTGCCCGCAGATCGATACCTTGAAGATCAAGGGCCGTGGCGAGAAAAGCCTGAATGATTTTATTGGCTGGGTGAAGGACACCTACCCACAGGTGACCACGATCACCGTGGTCGACAGCCTCGAAGAAGTGGTCCGTGGTTCCGACCTTGTTACTTATTGTAGCTCCGGTGAGACAGGCGACCCCTCAAACTACCCAATTGTGAAGCGCGAGTGGGTCAAGCCGGGTTGCTTCATGGCCATGCCGGCATCCTGCTCGTTGGACGAGGGGATGGAACGCGCCGACGTGCGCAAGGTGCTGGACAACACCGGCCTCTACGAAGCCTGGTTCGAAGAATTGCCCAAGCCTGCGCACCACTGCGTGCCGGTGATCGGCGTGCGGTTCATGGACATGATCGCCGAAGGCACGATGCAGCCCGAAGAACTCGAAGACATCGGCAAGATCGTCGCCGGTGATGCCCAGGGCCGTCGCAACGATGAAGAGATCATCATCATGTCGGTGGGCGGCATGCCTGTGGAAGACGTGGCCTGGGGCACCGTGGTGTATCGCAATGCCGTGGAAAAAGGCATCGGCGTGAAGCTCAACCTGTGGGAAACCCCCGTCCTGCGCTAAGCCATCCTTTAACCCACTGACGAGACTTACGACATGACCAAAATCATCAAGCTCAAGACCGGCTCACCCTTTGAAGACCAGGCCAGCTATTCGCGCCTGGTAGTGGTGGACAACTGGATCTATGTGTCCAATACCGCCGGGCGCAACCCGCAGACCAAACTGATCCCGGAGGACATCCTCGAGCAGACGCACCAGGTGTTCGCCAACATTGAAACCGCGCTGGCCGCCGTCGATGCAAGCCTGGCCGATGTGGTGTGCTCGCGGGTATTTATCCAGGACCCCAAGGACGTGCCGGCGGTGATGGGCCTGATCGGCGAAAAATTCCGTGGTGTCGACCCGGCCAGTACCGTCACCTGCCCGCCGTTGGGTTCGACGGTTTACAAGGTGGAGCTGGAAGTGACGGCGTATCGCAACGCCTCCAAGGCCCAGGTCGAAGTGATTCGCCTGTCGCAATAACCCGTCCTGCGGCCGCGCCCTCGCGCGGTCGACCTCTATAGTTTTGCGAGTCTTGATCATGGCCCCGACTATTGCGCCCGTGAATACGTCCACCGAATTTCCCTCCACGACCGCCGTCGTCATCATCGGCGGCGGCATCATCGGCTTGACTGCCGCACTGACACTGGCCGAACGCAATATCCCGGTGGTGGTCCTGGAAAAAGGCCGTATCGCCGGCGAGCAGTCTTCACGCAACCTGGGCTGGGTACGCAAGACCAGTCGCCACGCTCACGATATTCCGCTGGCCCTGGCCGCTGACCGCTTATGGGCGCAAATGCCCGAGCGCATCGGTGCGGATGTGGGTTATCGCCAGGAAGGCATCATGTTCGTCGCCCGCAACGAGGCGCAAATGGCGATGCATGACAGTTGGCTCAAATCGGTCGAGCACCTGTCACTGGATTCGCGGTTGCTGAGCAACCGCGAAATCGCACAGAAAGTGCCGGGCGGCGCGGGTGAGTGGGCCGGCGGCATCTACACACCATCCGACGCGCGCGCCGAACCGACCCTGGCCAGCAGCGCGATCGCCAAGGCCGCCATGGCCCTCGGCGTGGTGATCATCGAGCAGTGTGCGGTGCGCACGCTGCAGATGTCCGCCGGCAAGGTCAGCGGGGTGGTCACTGAAAAAGGCGAGATCCGCTGCGACCAGGTGTTACTGGCTGGCGGCATGTGGTCGCGGCGATTCCTGGGCAACCTCGGGGTGTCGTTGCCGACCCTGGCCTTGACCTGTTCAGTGTTGCGCACCCATCCGATGCTGGGCCCCACCGAGATTGCCGTGGGCGCGCCGGACTTTTCGTTTCGCAAGCACAAGGACGGCGGTTTCATCATTACCCAGCGCGGCAAACTGGATGCTTTCCTGACCCTCGATCACCTGTTGCTGGCCAAGCAATATATGCCGCAATTTCGCGCGCAGCGCAGCGTATTGAACGTGTCACTGGGCAAGTATTTCTTCAATGACCTGGCGCTTTCGCGACGTTGGTCGGCCGACAGTGTCAGCCCCTTCGAACGCGTGCGCGTACAGGACCCGGCGGCCAACCCGCGGCTCAATAACGACGCGATGAACAACCTCAAGGCGGCCTGGCCGGTGTTCGAACAAGCCAGGATTGCTCAGGCCTGGGCGGGCACGATCGATGTGACGCCGGATTCGAACCCGGTGATCGGGCCGGTCGCGCAAATCCCGGGCCTGACCGTGGCCACCGGTTTCTCCGGGCATGGCTTCGGTACCTCGCCGGCGGCCGGCCACTTGGCCGCCGATATGGTCAGTGGGCATACCCCGATCATCGACCCGAGCCCTTATCGGTTTGATCGTTTCTAGGTCGCATGCACCGCGACAGTCCCAGAAAAACGGTGTTTCTCCTTTACTGAGCGGCGGAGCCAGGCAATGTCCCCAGACAGCATTTTTTTCACCAATCGCGCAGGCTTGCGTCTGCATTTTCTACGCTGGGGCAAGCCGGGCGGCGTGCCCTTGGTACTGCTGCATGGTTTGCGTGCTTATGCCCAGACCTGGGAGTCGCTGGTAGAAGCGCTGGGCGATGGCTATTGCATCTATGCCCTGGACCAGCGCGGACGCGGGCTGAGTGACTGGGCACCGGCCGCCAGTTATCACACGCAGTCCTATGTGGAAGACTTGCAGGACTTTGTCGCCTATGTCGGCTTGCAGCGGTTCGTGTTGCTGGGTCACTCGCTGGGGGGCGCCAACGCATTGGAATACGCACGGCAGCACCCGGGGCGCTTGATTGGCCTGATCATCGAAGACATCGGGCCAGGTTCCTCCAGCCAGGGCGACGGTGCGGCGCGCATTCGCCGCGAGATGAACCAGACCCCGTTGCGTTTCGACAACTGGGACGCCGCCCGTGCGTTCTGGCAGGCGTCGCGTCCTGGCTTGTCGGCGCAGGGCCTGGCGTCGCGGCTGGCGCACTCGATGAAGGACAGCGCGGGTGCGATCACCTGGCGCCACGATCAACAAGGCATCGCCGAGGCACGCCTGAGCATTGAGCCTACCGATCTGTGGCCGGCGGTACGCGCCCTGGATTGTCCGACGTTGTTCATTCGCGGTATGCGCTCGGACTTTCTGCCGGCGGCGACGCTGCAAGCCATGCGCGACAGCAATGCGCACGTGCGCACGGCCGAAGTCGCGGACGCCAGCCACTATGTGCATGACGACCAGGGTGGGACGTTCAACCGGCTGGTCACCGCATTTCTTGACAGCCTCGCGATCCCCGGCCGATGAAACCGCGGGCTCGCTTGATTGTGCTGCTCTCATCCCTGACGGCCTTCGGGCCATTTTCGATTGATACTTACCTGCCCAGCTTCCCGCAAATCGCCGAGGACCTGTCGACCAGCACCGCGCAGGTGCAACACACCATCAGCGCGTTTCTCGCCGGGCTGTGCCTGGGCATGTTGTGCTACGGTCCGTTGTCCGACCGCTACGGCCGTCGCCCGTTGCTGCTCGGCAGCCTGGTGCTGTACGCGGCTGCGACCCTGGGTTGCCTGTTTGCCGGTAGCGTCGAGCAACTGATTGCCTGGCGCTTTTTCCAGGCGCTCGGCGGCGCGGGTGCGCTGGTGCTGGCGCGCGCCGTCGCCCGGGACAGGGTAGGCCTGGCGGAGGCAGCCAAAGTGCTGTCGTGGATGCACGTTCTGACGATGATGGCGACACTGGTCGCGCCGATGATCGGCACTTGGCTGGTGTTGATCCAGGGTTGGCGCACGATCTTTGCCACCTTGTTCATCCTGTCCAGCCTGTGCCTGCTGCTGGTGGCCCTGACCCTGAAGGAAAGTCTGCCGGCGCAGGATCGCGGGGCGTCCGTTGGGGCGGCCTTCGCGGCCTACCTGACCATCGCCCGGCAACCCAGGGCGATGGCGCTGATCCTGTGCATGTCCCTGGGGTTTGGCGGCATGTTCGCCTTCATCACTGCTTCGCCTTTTGTGTACGTCGTGTATTTCGGTGTCTCGCCACGGGTGTTCAGCGCGTTGTTCGCCCTGAACATCCTCGGCATCATCCTGGTGACCTTTATCAACGCGCGTTGGGTGGGCCGTTTTGGGCCGCAACGCATGCTCGGCGTGGGGGCGGTGCTGGTGAGCGGGGCAGGGTTGGCGCTGATGCTGGTCGGGTATACCGAATGGGGCGGGCTGACGAGCATCGTGTGTTGCATGGTGCTGTACATGGGCGTGACCGGTTTGATCGGCGCCAATTGCATGGCCAGCCTGATGATGCTGTTTCCGCGCCAGGCCGGTGCGAGCGTGGCGCTGGGGGTTTCGGTGCAATTCGCCACAGGGGCGTTGGCCAGCCTGTGGGTCAGCCATTTGGCTGATGGCAGCGCCTGGCCGATGTGTTGGGTGGTGGGGTGTTGCGGGATGGGCTCGTTGGTCGCTTATTGCGTGACCCTTCGCACGCCTGCCCGGGCGGTTGCCGTGACGGCCGTCGTTAAGCAAACGTGAGCCGCAGTTAAAAAAGCCAGGATATTCAAATGAAAACTACAAAAATAAATCCGATCGATACAACCTCCGTCTATGTGTGTGCAGGCTTGGTTTCGGGTGCAGGTGCCTTGTTATTGAACGTGCTACCTGTGCTGTTTGGCGCGTTTGCCGAGCGTTTCGGGCTCGGCGAGCACCAACTGGGCAACCTGGCCATGGCCATGAACCTGGGGTTTGGCGCATTCGGGCTGGCGTCCCTGCTGTGGATTCACCGGCTCAGTTGGCGAGTCATATCGGCACTGTCGTCGGCGCTGGTGGTGGGCGCGCTCGTGTTTGTGCTGCGCGATCCTTCCTATGAAGCGCTGCTGGCGATCATGGCTCTGGCGGGCGCCGGTACCGGGGCCTTGTACGCCCTGGCGATGACGATCTTCGGTGACAGTTCGCAGCCTGAACGAGCGTTTGGTTTCAAGCTAGGTATCGAGACCGTGCCGGGCGCCTTCCTGCTCATCGTGCTACCCGTGGCGGTGGCGCCGGTGTGGGGCTTTGAAGGCATGCTGATCACCATCGCCATTGCCATGGTGGTGATGGGTATCCTGCCGCTGCCTTGGGTGCCGCGCCGTAGCGAGCGACACCTGGAAGCGTCCGGTACCGCCGTGCGGATTGCCAGCGCCGAGAGTCGCACCATCGTATGGTTGAGCCTGGTGGCCAGCCTGGTTTTCCTGACCGGCATCATGTCGGTGTGGGCGTTCCTGGAGCTTATGGGCAAAAAGACCGGCTTGGCCTCCGACACCATCGGCATGGTGCTGGCGCTGGGTTTTCTGATCAATGCCGGCGGCGGCTTCATCGCCTCGGCGATCGGCTTGAGGGTGGGACGCTTCATGCCGGTGGCCGTGATTATCCTCGCCGAGTTACTGGGTCTGGTGGCACTGGCGCAGTTTTCTTCCCTGACGACCTACGTCGTAGGCGTTATTTGCTTTCTCTTTTCGATCGGCTTCGTGCTGGCTTATACCTTCGGCGTCATGGCTGAGTTCGACCTGTCGGGCAAGCTTGTCGCGCTGGGCGCGCTGTGCCTGTCCCTGGGGGCGGCGTTCGGGCCAGCCATCGGTGGGTTTCTGATCGAGGCATTCGGCTACTCGGCGGTGTTGGTGTTCTCGGGCGCCTGTTCGGTGGCGGTGCTGGTCATCTATGGCGCGGCGGTGTTGAGAGCCCAGTGGGCGTTCCAACGCATGCGGGCTTCGGGTACCGCCGTGATGTCCGGGTTGTGAGCGAGTGAAGAGGGGGAACACCCATGCGTGGTCAAGCGTTGTCGACCTGGAACGAATGTGTGCGCGCGACCTGCGGTCGTTTCGACACGCGCTATGACCATTGCCAGAGCCTTTTCATCGGGGAAATGCAACAGACGCTGGTGGGCACCACGGCGGTCGCCCACATTCGCAGCAATGCCAGTGTGATTGCCAAGGCCGCTCGCTCAAGCGGGCGCAGCTCATCGGCCCGGTGTTTTCTTGTGTTGCAACAGCAGGGCTCGATGGTCATTGAGCTGGGCGACAAGGTGCTTGAACTGCACGCAGGTGACCTGGCTTTGCTGGACTTTTCCGGTGCGGTGAAAATGACCCCCAAGGGGTTGTTCGCCCATGTGTCGATCCCGTTGCCGTGTGAGTTGCTCAAGGGGCTGGACCGTAGCCGCTTCGGCAAGCTGTCGACCACGGGGGTGTGTGGCCAACTGCTTGGCACGCTGGTACGACAGGTCGCTGCGGGTGAGCTGGCCCAATGGTCTTGCCCGCAGGATGGTGATGGTCTGCCAAGGGCGCTGGTTGCCTTGCTGGCCTCGGTGTTGGAGTACCGTGCGAGCGACCATTCGCCTGGGTGGCAGCTGCATGAAGTGCAATCCGTCATCCAGCAGCGGCTTGACTCACCCCGGCTGTCGCCGGCGTCGCTGGCCGAAGAGCTGGGCATCTCCAGCCGCCAGCTCTACAGGTTGTTTGAGGCGAGTGGCGACAGCGTCTGCCGCTATATTCTGCGTGAGCGGCTGTTGAAGGCCGCGCAGGACCTTCGCGATCCCGTTTGCGCACAGCGCTCGATCACCGATATCGGCAGCTATTGGGGCTTTGCTGATTCGGCGCATTTTTCCAAGACGTTCAAGAAGCAGACGGGGCTGACACCCAGTAGCTATCGGCGCCGCGGGCACTGAGCCTGGTTGCGGCGTGGGAGCAGGCTCCCTCGCCACAGATCCGATGTGGTCAATAGCGGATGATCACGGATTTCAGCTCGGTGTAGTCGTCGATAAACGCACTGCCGAATTCACGCCCCATGCCAGACGCCTTCATCCCGCCAAACGGCACGCTCGGGTCGACAAATGTGTGCATGTTGACCCACACCGTACCCGCCTCGATTCGCGGGATCAGGCGCAAGGCCCTGGACAAGTCGTTGGTCCAGATACTGGCTGTGAGGCCGAACGGGCTGTCGTTCATCAAGGTGACCAGTTCTTCTTCATCGTCGAACGCCAGCACGCATACCACTGGGCCGAAGGTTTCCTCATGCAGCAGCGGATCATCCTTGCCGTTGGCGATGATCAGCGTCGGTTCCACGTAGTAACCGGCACGGTCCACGGCACGCGCACCGCATACCACCTGGTTGCTCTGCAGGGCACGGTCGAAAAAGCCGAGGATCTTGTCGAAGTGCGGCTTGTTCGACAGCGGGCCGAACTGAGCATGTTCATCCATAGGCGAGCCTATGACCATCTGCGACAACATCGCCGCCATCTTCTGCGTCACCTGCTCGACGATGGAACGGTGCACGAACAAACGCTCGGGGGCCGCGCACACCTGGCCCTGGTGCACATAGGCCGATTGCACGAAGCGCGCTACGGCGTCATCGACATTGGCATCGGCCAGCAGCGCGGCGGCATTCTTGCCGCCCAGCTCCAGGGTGACGCGGGTCAGGTCGGCGGCCATGGCGGCCTTGCCCACCGCGATGCCGGTGGGCACCGAACCGGTGAACGACACCTTGCGCACGGCCTGGTGTTCGATCAACTGCTGGCCCACCTGGCCGCGCCCGTTGACCACGTTGATCACGCCCGGCGCAATTCCCGCCTCGATCGCCAGTTCCGCCAGGCGCAACAGGGACAGCGGTGTGTATTCGCTGGGTTTGAGCACCACCGTGCAGCCGGTGGTCAGCGCGGCGCCCAGTTTCCACACGCCTATCATCAGCGAGAAGTTCCACGGCACGATGGCCGCTACCACGCCCACGGGCTCGCGCAGGGTGTAGGCGCTGTACTGCTCACCCGCCATGGAAGGGAACGACGGGGTCATTGTCTGGCCGCCGATCTTGGTCGCCCAGCCGGCGAAGTAGCGCAGGAACACCGCGCTCTGGCCCACTTCGATATGCCGCGACAGGTTGATCGATTTGCCGGAACTCAGGGTTTCCAATTGCGCCAGTTCTTCGCCGTTGGCTTCTATCAGATCTGCCAGACGGTTGAGCAGCACGCCGCGCTGGTAGGGGGTGACTTGCGCCCAGGCGCCCTTGAAGGCAGCGGTGGCGCTGTCGACGGCCAGGTTCACATCCTCGGCCTGGGCGTCACGCAGCTGCGCGACGGTCTCGCCGGTTCCGGGATCGACCACGCCGATGCGCTGGGTGGAGGCGCTGGTGTGCGCGACGCCATCGATGAAGTTGGAATGGTCGCGACCCAGGAAGGCAACGACTGAGGGCAGCAGGGCAATGTGCATGGTGGCGCTCCAATGAAGGATTCGTCGCGCCCGGGGGCGCTCGAAAGACCCTTGCATTAAAAACCGATGCACGCGTGGCTGCTTGTTCGAGCCTGCCAGGAAATTGGTTATGCCTGACAGGTTGGGCCGCCGCTGACCTAGGGTTCGCCGAGGTTGTCGAACACCATTTCGAGCATGCGGTTCAGGCGCTGGATCTGCGCTTCGGTCATACCGGTGAAACTGCGCTTGAACAGGTCACCCGTGGCGACCTGGATACGTTCAATCGCCTCGCGCCCTTGTTCGGTGATGCGCACCTGCGTCACGCGGCCGTCGTCCTCGCAGGGCGCGGTGTCCACCAGGCCGTCTTCCTTCATGCGATACACCGTCTTGGTGATGGTCGAGAGCTTGGCGATGGCGTGGGTGGAAATTTCGGAAATGCTCGATTGGCCGTTCTCCTTGAGAATGAACAACACCCGCCAGCGCGGGATATCCAGACCGATTTTCTTCAGTGCCTTTTCCATGTACTGGCTGTAGCGACCATGCACCATGGCCAGCCAGTAGAACGGGAAATCCTCTTTGTGAAAGTCTTCACTGCCGGGGTCGTAGCGGCCTGCGTGTTTTTTGGGTGCGCTCATGGTCTGCTCATGTCGGGGGCGGCGGCCAATCATAGACTTTTCTCGTGAATTCGGCACGGCTTTTGCCCGGGCATCAGCCTGTTTGTGCTGGGGAATTTAGTTGACAATTCACGTAATATTCGGTGAGTGTGAAAAAAAGGAAAGGGCGCATCGGGCGCCCCCATTCCGCATTTCACAGTGAAGGTAACCCGACATGACCCTGGTGATTGAACAGCTTTTCCTTGGCGGCGATGGGCCGACCGTGATGGTCAAGGACACAATTGATCTGGCTGGCCTGCCTACCCGTGCATCGAGCCAGGCCCTTGAGGATGCCGCACCTGCCACGGTCCACGCCGATGTGGTGCAGGCGCTGCTGGAGAAGGGCTGTCGCCTGGTGGGGAAGACCAGCCTGCATGAACTGGCGTTTGGCACCACGGGCATCAATCACTGGACCGGCACTGCGCCCAATCCGCGTTTCCCCGGGCGTATTCCGGGCGGTTCCTCCAGTGGCTCGGCAGCTGCCGTGGCGGCCGGGCTGGCAGATTTTTCCCTGGGAACCGACACCGGCGGCTCTGTGCGCATACCGGCGTGTTGCTGTGGGGTGTTCGGCTTCAAGCCGACGTTCGGGCGGGTCAGCCGCCGTGGCGTAATGCCGGCGCACAGCAGCCTCGACTGCGTCGGTCCGTTTGCCGCGAGCCTGCCGATGCTGGTCACGGCCATGCAGGTGATCGACGCCAGCTTCAAGCCGGTGTCGGCGCCGGACTCGCCGCGCCTGGGTGTCGTGACGGTGCAGGCTGGCGCCGCCGTACAGCGAGTGATCGATGCCGCCATCGCGGTGATCCGTCTACCCGGTGAACGTCTCACACTGCCCAGCCTCAAGGCGGCCTATGACGCTGGCATGGTGGTAATCAACCGCGAAACGTTCGATGCCTGCGGTCACTTGCTGGAAACCGGCAAGGTGGGCGCCGACATTGCCGCGCGCCTGGCCGCCGCCGGCAATACCACGGCGGCCGCGTTGGCCGAAGCCGAGCGGGTGCGCAGGCAGTTCACGGCCGAAGTCGACGCCGCCTTGCAGCATGTCGATGTGCTGGTACTGCCGACCATGCCTGACTTCCCCTTGACCCTGGCCGAGGCCACTGACACCCAGGCAGTGCTCGGAATGACCGCCTTCGTGCGCCCGTTCAATCTGTCGGGACACCCGGCGCTGAGCATTCCGCTGGCCAGCGCCGAAGGACTTCCGGTGGGCCTGCAACTGGTGGGGGCCAAGGGTGCCGATGAGCAACTGCTGGCCATTGCCGGCCGCCTGCTCGAGCGTCTGCATGCCGGGGGAGAGGTCTGAAATGAACGCAACCATCCCGCGAGCGGACCTGGAGCGACGCCTGCGCCGTTTTGAAATCGAAGCCAGCGCCCGTGCCTGCATGAACCGCTACATGGTGCTGTGTGATGCGCTCGATGCACGCACGCCACTCCTCGAACTGGCCGGTCTGTTCACCCTTGATGCCGTGTGGGAGGGCAAAGGCGCGAAGTACGCCCACAGCTTCGGTGGCTATCGTGGACGCGAAGCGATTACCGCGATGTTCGCTGGTTACATGAAAACCCCGGCGCACTTTGCCCTCAACGTGCACTTCCTCACCAGCGAGCTGATCGAGGTGCAGGACGATACCGTGCTCGGCAGTTGGGTAATGTTGCAGACGTCCACCTTCGCCAGCGGCGCCTCCCACCTTAACGCCGCGCGCCTGAACGTGCGCTTTGCCGAGGAAGACGGGCAGTGGCGCATGGCGCACTTCCAGACCGAAAACCTGTTCAGCCGCCCGGTTGAGGCATGGAACAGCGACGCCGAGTTACCGGTGCCTCGCCAATAGCGCTCACTTCCCCCCCCCCCTCGTTTTGCACGCTCCCGCGACTGCCCGACAAGGGCGGTCGCGCCGTGCGCGTAGTCCCTGGAGATTGCCTTGAAACTGTTCGAATTGTTGACCTTTACCCTGCGTGTTCGCACCGTGCCTCAAGCCTTGCCGCGTCTGGAGCGGAGCTTGCGCGAAGCGGGCGAGGGCGTGCATTTGATGGGCTGCTGGGTGTCGGAAATCGGCCAGCAGAATCGCATCGCGGTCCTGCGCGGGTTCGACGATGGCGGCGCTCGCGAACGCGAGCGCGAACGGTATCTACTGGCGGCCGATGGGTTTGCGATTGGCGAATTTCTGCTTGACCAGCAGGTGGACGATTACAGCGCCTTCGCCTTCGTAGAGCCGCTGCCTCCCGGGGCTCACGGCCCGTTCTACGAATTGCGCGAATACAACCTGGTACCCAGCGGGCTGGCACCGACGTTGCGCGGTTGGTGCAAGTCCATAGAGCGTCGCACCAGGACGGATTATTCCCGGGTATACGCCGCGTTCTATGCCACCAGCGGGCAGATTCCGCGTTATCTGCATATCTGGCCCTACAGCTCGCTGGAGCAGCGCCTTGAAGTACGTACTCGCGCCGTGGTCGACGGCGCCTGGCCACCTGAAGATTCGGCGCCGCAGCTCAAGCAGATGCATTCCACGGTTTACCTGCCGGCGCCGTTCTCACCATTGCGCTGAAAGCGTTACGAAAAAACAGCATGTTTTCCGATAATCGCACAATAATTTTTTGAATTATCCTCAAAGCATAAAGACATATCTAAACGCATTTAAACCAATTAAAACAGCTACTTAAATATTTTTATTCTGGATTTGTCACTGAATTATTACGTGATTAGTGTTGTTTTTAATCGCGATAAATCAATTGACAATTCACGTAATCGAGCTCAGATTCACCCCAACGGCACCCACAAAAACAAAGGTAACCACTATGCCGATCCATCGCCCCCGTTCCGTCTCCCGTCCCAGCTCGACACTGCCTTCCTGCTCAGCCCAATACCGTTCCTGACAACGGAGTAAATGTATGCATTCGCTAAAAAAACCAGCGGTCGATACCGTGAGCTCGCTTGCCAGTGGCCCGACCTTCGACGCCTTGCTTGTCGATGTGCGTGAGCGTGCCAGGGCCGGTGAATTCGACCGCCAGCGCCACATCTCGCGGGATGTGATCGAGTCCTTCAAACAGCACGGCGTTTATCGGGCGCTGGTGCCCAAGCGCTTCGGTGGCCTGGAGTGTTCGCCGGCCGAGTTCTGCCAGTTGATCGAGCGTATTGCCCAGGCCGATGGTTCTGCCGGCTGGGTTGCCAGCTTCGGCATGAGCCCGGTTTACCTTGCCGCACTGCCGCTGGACAGCATCGCCAAGGTGTATGCCGATGGTCCTGACCGGGTATTCGCCGGTGGCATCTTTCCGCCGCAACCGGCGGAAGTGGTCGAAGGCGGCTTTGTGGTCAATGGTCGTTGGAAATACTCCAGCGGCTCCCTGGGCGCCGACATTGTCGGCGTCGGTATCGCCCCGAAGAACGGCGACACCTTCGGCCTGCCACGCATTGCAGTGATGCCGCGCAGTGAGATCCGCATCGACGAAACCTGGGACACCGTCGGCCTGCTCGGCACCGGCAGCCATGACTTGGTGGTGGAAAACGTGCGGGTCTGCGAGGAGTGGACCTTCGTGCGCGGCGGCCTGCCGAACCTGGACGAGCCGTTCTTTCGTTACCCGTCGCTGTCGTTCGCCACCCAAGTGCTGTCGGTCGTCGGCCTTGGCGTCGCCCGCGCGGCACTGGATGCCCTTTCGGACATGGCCAGCGGGCGCGTCTCGGTCACCGGCGCCCCGGCGATTGCCGACCGGCCCCTGGCCCAGGTCGATATTGCCCGGGCAGAAGCCGAGCTGCGAGCCGCGCGGGCGTTTTTCTACGAGTCCATCGACCGCGCCTGGAACTACGTACTGGCCGGCGATGCGGTGCCGGTGGCCGCAACCAACCTACTGCGCCTGTCGTCGACCCATGCCACCCGCGTCGCTGCCGATGTGGCGCGCACCGCGCAGATGCTCTCGGGCATGAGCGGTGTGTACAACGACAGCCCGCTGGCACGCTGCGTCAACGACGCCCAGGTGGTGACCCAGCACGCTTTCATGGGCGACATCACCTATCAAAATGCCGGAGCCATGTTCTTCGGCAAACAGCCTTTGCCTGGCTACCTCTAACCGTCGAGGAAATGAAATGAGCGATAAAAAGACCTTGCGCGTGCTGTTCTGCATGGGCATCAACCAGAATTTTTTCGATGCCCCGCGCGATGAACAATTGCAGGTGTGGGCAGCGTTCAGTGCAATGTGGAACGGTATCCACGACCTGGCCGGGGTCAAGGTGCTGGGCAATATGGATGACGACCAGAGCATGGTCGGGCCGTCCGATGGCTTCCCCTGGACCACCTACCTGTTGGCCGACGTGCCGGATATCGAGACCGTGCATGCCGCGTGCAACCTGTTTCGTAGCACCCCGGTGGGCGATGGCCCTTACAAGCTGTGGCGCTACACCAAGGTTGAAGCCCGGGTTGGGCGCGAGCTGATCATTCAGCGTACTTGATGCCGACGAGGATACTTCCATGAGCAAGCTGATTCCCGCTGTAAACCTCGCCGTCGACCCCGCTGAACGGGTACAGGCCGATCGCGTCCACACCTCGATGTATACCGATGCGCAACTGTTCGACGCCGAGCTGGAGAAGATTTTCTATAGCACCTGGATCTGGGTCGCCCACGAAAGCGAGATCCCCGACAACGGCAGCTACAAGACCACCTATATCGGCAAGCAGCCGGTGATCGTGGTGCGTGACCGCAAGAAAGACGTGCACGTGCTGCTCAACCGTTGTCGCCACCGTGGCGCCACTGTGTGCGAACACAAAAAAGGCAAGACCAACAGCTTCGTCTGCCCTTACCACGGCTGGGGCTACGCGCTCGACGGCTCACTGCGTGGCATCCCACACCCGGAAAGCTACGGCGACTGCATCGACAAGGCCGAGCTGCCGCTGGTCAGCCTGCGTACCGAAAGCTACGCCGGCATGATCTTCGCCACCTTCAAGGACGACATCGAGCCGCTGGAAGACTACCTCGGTGCGGCGAAAAAATGGATGGACCTGTTCATGAAGCAGGGCGCCGGTTATGGCATCAAGGTGCCGGGCGAGCACCGTTTTCGCTTCCCCGGCAACTGGAAGATCCAGCTGGAAAACACCACCGACGCCTACCACTTCCCGTTGGTGCACAAGAGTTTTCTGTCGTCGGTGGATGAGCAGACCCTGGCGCTGTTCGACTTCGTCAAAGGACCTGGCTACGTCGAGGACCTGGGCAACGGCCACAGCGTGATGGTGATGATTCCCGACTTGATCGACCTCGAAGCCGACCTGGACAAGCCGATTCCCGAGCGCTTCGAAGAGCTGGCCGCCGAGCTGCGTGACGAGGGCATCGAGGAGCAGCAGGTGCGCCGGATCGTGCGTGCGGTCGGCGGCACCGGCTTCAACCTCAACCTGTTCCCCAACGTTGCATGCTCGATGGCGTTTTTCCGGGTGCTGCAGCCGATCTCGGTGACCGAGACCGAAATCCACCACTCGGTGATCACCATGGACGGCGGGCCGGCCGTGGCCAACCGCTATCGACTGCGCCTGCATGAGCACTTCCAGGGGCCGATGGGCTTCGGCACTCCGGACGATTCCGAGGCCTGGGAGCGGGTACAGAAGGGCGCCAACGCTGGTGAAGATCTATGGATCATGCTCAACCGCGGCTTGCCCGGCGAGCAGGCCAGCGCAGACGGGCTGGTATCCGACGTGAGTGCCGAAACCGGTATGCGCGCCGCCTATCAGCAGTGGAAAAAGATGATGTCGGCCTGATCCGTGGAGAACCTTATGAACCTGCAATTACTGCAAGAAGTGACCGCTTTCATCTGGCAGGAAGGCGACATGCTCGACCACGGAGAATACGACGGCTGGTTGAAGATGTGGACCGAGAAGGGCACCTACATCATTCCCATCGACCCCAAGGAAACCGACTTCGAGAACACCCTCAACTACGCCTACGACGACCATCATATGCGTGAACTGCGGGTGCAGCGCCTGACCGGCGGCGAATCGATCTCCACCAGCCCGCAACCGCGAACGGTGCGCATGCAGTCGCGGTTCCGGGTGTTGGTCGATGACGGCGTGCAGGTGACTGTGCGCTGCGCGCAGAACATCCGTGAGTTCCGCAAGGAAAACCTGAAGTTCTACAGCGCCGACCTTACCTACCAACTGATCCGCAGCGAGGGTGGTTTCAAGATCCAGCGCAAAGTGGTCAGCCTGATCAACAGTGACGATGCCCTTGCCGGTATCGGCTACATCCTTTGAGGCGCGCCGACATGAGCCATATTGCATTGGTGACGGGTGCGGGGCAGGGGCTGGGGCAGCATTTCTGCGCCAGCCTCCTGCGGGCCGGGTACTCGGTGGCGATCACCGACCTCAACCTTGAAGCCGCACAGGCGTGCGCCCACCAGTTGGACCCGGGCGGCGAGCGCACGCTTGCGCTGCAACTGGACGCCGGGAGCAAAGCCGATTTCGAAGCGGGGCTGGACGAGGTGCTGGCGCGCTTCGGCGCGCTGCACGTGGTGGTCAATAACGCTGCCGTCACCAAGACCACGCCGCTGATGCAGATCAGCCCCGAGGAATTCGACGCCGTGGTGGGCCTGAACCTGCGCAGCGTCTTCCTCGGCTGCCAGGTGCTGGGCGCGTACATGGCCGAAACCGGCTATGGGCGGATCATCAACATGGCGTCCCTGGCCGGCCAGAACGGCGGTACTGCGACCGGCGCACACTATGCCGCGAGCAAGGGCGGCATCGTGACGCTGACCAAGATCTTCGCCAAGGAGTTTGCCGCCCGCGGGGTGACGGTCAATGCCATTGCCCCTGGCCCTATCGAGTCGGCGGCGGTGCGCGCAGCCATACCGGTCGAACGCCTGCCGGGACTGCTCGCCAATATCCCGGTGCAGCGCCTGGGAGATGCAGATTTTCTCGGTGACCTAATTGTGCAGTTGGCCCGGCCCGACGCCTATTTCACTACCGGGGCGACGTGGGATGTGAATGGCGGCTTGTTCATGCGCTGACTGATAGCGGCCGCCACGGCGGCCTTTGCGAACTCCATGGAATAACGGCCATGACTGAAGAACTGTTGGACGTAGTCGTGCGCAAGCGCGAGCTGCAAGGGGACGGCGTTGTCGTCCTGGACCTGACCCGTCGCGACGGCGCACCGTTGCCCGCGTTCGACGCCGGCGCGCATGTGGATATCCATATTGCCCCGGGGCTGGTGCGCCAGTACTCGTTGTGCGGCAACCCTGCGGATCCGAGCCTGTACCGCCTGGGTGTGCTCAAGGATCCGGCATCGCGCGGCGGTTCGGTCGGGGTGCATGACACCCTGCTCGAAGGCTGCGAGGTGCAGATCAGCGTACCGCGCAATCTGTTCGCGCTTGCACCGCAGGCGCGGCGTTCGGTGCTGCTGGGTGGCGGGATCGGCGTGACCCCGATGATCGCCATGGCCTACGCGCTGCACGCGGCCGGCCAGCCCTTCGAACTGCATTACTGCGGCCGTGAGCGCGGACGCAGTGCGTTCTTGGCGGAACTGGCCGACGCACCGTTTGCCGCGCAGGTGTTTACCCACTTCGACGATGAAGGGGCCGAACAGAAGCTCGACCTGGCCAAGGTGCTGGGCGAGGGCAAGACCGGCGTGCACATGTACACCTGCGGTCCCGCCGGCTTCATGGATTGGGTGATTCAGGGCGCCCGCGACCAGGGCTACACCGAAGCGCACATCCACAAGGAATATTTCCAAGTGGAAGTGGACAGCTCGGGGGGCAGCTTCGAAGTGGTAGCGGCCCGCAGCGGCAAGACCGTGCAGGTGGCAGAAGGGCAGAGCATTCTCGCCGCACTGGCGCAGGTCGGGATCAAGATCGAGATTTCCTGCGAGCAGGGTGTGTGCGGTACCTGCCTGTGCGATGTGCTCGAAGGCGAGCCGGATCATCGTGATGTGTACCTGACGGACGATGAGAAGGCCGGCAATGATCAAATTCTAGTGTGCTGTTCACGAGCCAAATCTAAAAAACTCGTGCTGGATATCTAAGGGGAACGACAATGGTAGACGTAGGCAGCTTTCGCAATGCAATGGCCATGCTGGGCGGTGCCGTGTCGGTCATCACCACTGATGGCGTGGCAGGCCGGTTCGGCTTTACCGCCTCGGCGGTGTGCAGCGTGACTGATTCACCGCCGACCCTGTTGGTATGCATGAACCGTTCCTCTCATTCCAACGAGCATTTCAAGCGTAACGGCACAGTGTGCGTAAACACCCTGTGCGGCGATCATCAGCATTTATCCGGTGCCTTTGCCGACCGCACGTTGAGTATGGATGAGCGCTTTGCCGTCACAGGCTGGACCACGCTTGAAAGCGGTGCGCCCGTGATGCTGCAAGCGCTGGTGAATTTCGACTGCCGGATCGTGCAGGTCCATGAAGTGGGCTCCCACAGTATTTTCTACTGTGAGGTCCAGACCATTCGCCAAAGCGGCGCGGACGAAGGCCTAGTGTATTTCAACCGTGCTTACCACCGCTTGGGCGAGGCATCGAAGGCCTGCTGAGCCTCAGCGATACCCAGTGCGCGCGCCTTCATTTTCGCTGGAGAAACGAAACAGCGGCACCAAGGGGCCGAAGGTTTCTTCAGCAGTAGGCGCCGCCGTTGTTTTGAAGCGCGCCTGAGCGGTGGACAAAACTGATGTCATTCAGCTTCAGGGCGATGTTAGGTCGCGTGTAGTGGCAGAGCCCCGCAATTGATCCGGCGTTTTCACGAGCGTTGGCCCAAGGCCTCATTGCATGTATCGGAAGGCTTGAGCACGTCGCTGCAGGAGTGGTTACTGGACGGTCGGATCCAGGTCGCCGTGGTGTACAACCAGCCACTGCTTGAGGCCTTTGATGTGCGGCCGATTTTCAGTAAACGCATGGTGCTGGTCGGACCGCCTGGGGAGACGCCGAAATCGGTGCGCATCATGGGGCTGGCGGATTTTCCATTGATCCTTCCCGGTCTGCCTCACAGCAACCGCCGGCTGATTGAACAAGTGGCGGCACAGAGCGGATTTCATTTGAATGTGATATTCGACGTGGACAGTGTCAGTCTGACCAAACGGATGGTCGCCGAAGGCATGGGCTACTCGATCCTGGCGCATGCCGCAGTCCAGGAGGATGTAGCCATGGGGGGCCTGGTGGGTCACGCGATTGAACGACCGGGCATTCGCTCCACGGTCTCGTTGACCACGCTCAAGGATCGCAGGAGCAGTCGGCTGGCCTTGAGCTGGGAAAAAAATTCTGTTGGAAACCCTGGAAGAGTTGGTGACGGCGGGGGCGTGGATGGACGCTACTCTTTGGCTTGGGCGAGAGTTATTTCGAGAGAGGCTTTTTGCGGGTCGGGCTGGGGGCATCCTTTTCAAACCATCCAAAGCATGCCCTCAGATGTGCCCCCAATGTAGCAATCCACTGGAAGTGAATGGAGCTCCATGGTTTGTGGAAAGGCAGAAATGATCAGATGAACAGCTCGCCCGGCGAAACCTAGAGACTCTCAGGATCCCCAAAAAACATTTTGACTAAGCTCTAGCGCGGTAGTTATAGCGTGAAAAACTCGAATTATGCCCCCAGTTTTGCCCCCAATTGCACGGGTGTTCGAGCGATCTCGAATGGCGATTTCTGCAGCGGGCCGGGGTGGCCGTGACTGGTATTCAGTGCGCCTCCATATACTGGATCAGCAACCCAAGCTGCCTGGAGCAATAAAATGCTTATCCGCCGGCGTGGTCGTTGCCGCCGTGCGCGGTGATGAACATGGCGACGGCCGACCGGCAATAGGATTCGATTTCGTTGTCGTCCTCTGCTCTCGCCTCATCGAAGCGCGCGATAATCAGGAGATCGGATCCTTTGAAGAGCGCGGCAAACAAGCGGGCGGACTGAAGAGGATCGGGCACGTTCAGCACCGCCTTCGCGTGCAACTGACGCAACAAGGCCTCGATTTGGGCGATGACATAGGCGGGGCCGGCTTCGTATTGGCGCTTGCTTAACGACTTTTGATTCGTCTTGTCGGCCATGATCATGGCTTCGACACTCCGCACGTCCGGGCTCAACAGCGTGCGAAGCAGGGTTGATCCCACCGCCATGAGCTGATCTTCGGCCGAACCGCCGACGCCTTCAAAAAGGGCTTGTGGTGCAAACTGCTGGCAGTGGGCCGCGATGGCTGCGCTGAACAGCGCCTCCTTGTTCTCGAAGTGCCGATAGATGCTTAGCTTGGATATCTTCGCCCGCTGGGCGACCTTGTCCATTGTCGTCGCTTGAAAACCCAATTCCACAAAAAGTTCGCACGCGGCGTCGGCTATCGTTTGGCCAAGCGCCTCGTTGGCGGGCCGGCCGCGCCGGCCCTGACTGTTTTCGCTCATAAAAAATTCCAGTACTTGACAGTATTCTAATTCTTGAATTAGGGTACTTCAAAGTATCTTAAAAGTGCAAGCCAATCTCCCTTCATCCACAGCACGGAGCCCATCACCATGAATGACGTCATCATCATCGGCGGCAGCTTTGCCGGGCTTGCCGCCGCCCTGCAGCTTGGCCGTGCCCGCCGAAAGGTCACCGTTCTCGATACCGGCCTGCCGCGCAATCGCTTCGCCGACCACTCGCATGGCCTGCTCGGCCACGACCACAAGCCACCGCTGGAGATCCTGGCCGAGGCGCGGCAGCAGCTGGCGCGCTATCCCACGGTCAGGCTGGTCACTGCCCGGGCCGAGAGTATCTCCGGCGCCATCGACGATTTCTCCGTCCTCACTGGCGATGGCGAAAGCCTCAAGGCGCGCCGCCTGATCCTGAGCTATGGCGTCGCCGATCAGATGCCTGAAGTTCCCGGCTTTGCCGAAGGCTGGGGCACCTCCATCGTGCCCTGCCCCTATTGCGACGGCTTTGAAGTTGCCGGCCGGCATTGGGGCCTCGTCTGGTCCGGCCCGCCGTCGCACAACTACGTCAGGCTATACCACGACTGGACCGACACATTGACGGTCTTCGCCAATGGTCACGACATTCCACCCGACATCCGGGCCGATCTGGCGCGCCGCGGCATCCCTGTCGTCGATGGCCGGATCACCGAAATCGACCATGACGAGAGCCATAACACCACCGTCAGGCTCGACGCCGGCCCCCCTGTCGCGGTCGACATTCTGTTCGCGCATCCGCGCAACAAGCCGTCCGCAAGCCTGCATGAATCGCTGGGCCTCGCCACGGTCGATACACCCCTGGGCATCGCCCTCAAGGTCGACGAGCGCCGCGAAACCAGCATGCCCGGCGTCTACGCCGCCGGCGACCTCGCCAATCCCCTCATGCCCTCGGTCACCACGGCATCATGGCAAGGCGCGACGGCGGGTATCTCCGCCCAGCAGTCGATGTTGGTTTGAGAGCACAGGTTCCCTTCTTCGGTGGTTGCTGGTTTCTGAATGTTGCTTCGAAGCAGCATCGATCACGCCAGTTTCAATTTCACAATAGACAGGAGCGCCACCATGGCCGACCAAAAGCCGCAAGACCGTAAATTCAAACCGCTAGACGATAAATTCCCGCTTGAGCGCCAACTCGGCATCGCGGCCGCGCCAGTCGTGCTCATCAACCTCTTCACGCTCGATTACGCCGACGAAGCGGGCTTCCTGGACGCTTTCAAGGCGGCTGCCGAGATCATAACGAAGCAACCGGGCTTCATTTCCATGCAACTGCATCGAGCGATCGGCGATAGCCCGACTTACCTGAACTATGTGGTGTGGGAATCCACCGAGACGGTCCGCGCCGGCCTCACCCATCCCGAGTTCGTCGCGAAGCTTTCGGCCTATCCGTCATCCGTCGTAGGCAGCCCGCACCTGTTCCAGAAGGTCGCCGTTCCCGGCTTTTGCACGGCCTAGTTAAGAGCGAATCAAAACGAGGAGATGTCATGACAGAGCAAAATGCCTATCAGGTAGCCGACTGGAATGGCCAAAGTGGAGAGTACTGGGCCGCCAACCAGGCCCGGCTCGACGCCATGTTCGCGGTGTTCGGCCAGGCCGCGATAGAAGCCGCCGCGCCCGCGACGGGCGAACGCGTTCTGGACGTCGGCTGCGGCGCGGGCGCCTCGAGTCTGGCTCTGGCCGCTCGCGTCGGCGCGGGCGGCCATGTGCTAGGCGTGGACATATCCGAACCGTTGATCGGCCGAGCGCGTGCGCTTGCGCCGAAGGATACGCCGGCCCTGTTCCGGGTGGCCGACGCCAGCAGCGCCGAGCTGCCCGAGGGCGCGTTCGACATCCTGTTCTCGCGTTTCGGGGTGATGTTCTTCGACGATCCGACTGGGGCGTTTGCCCATATGCGGCGTGCGCTGCGGCCGGGCGGGCGGGTCGCTTTCGTCTGCTGGCGCGGCCTGGCCGAGAACGATTGGCTGCGCCTGCCGATGGGCGCGATCAAGGACATCGTCCCGCTACCCGCGCCGCCCGGTCCCGAAGCGCCCGGCCCATTCTCGTTTGGCGACCGGGAGCGCGTGGCACGCATCCTGACAGCGGCCGGCTTCACCGATATCACCAGCACGCCCTTCGATGCTTCCATCCCGTTCGGCGAGGGCGTGACGCGGGACACGGCGATCGACGACGCGGTGAAGATGGCATTCGAGGGGGGGCCGCTGGCGCTTGTGCTCGCTGATCAGCCCGACGCCATTCGAGCCCGCGCCTGGGCCGCGGTTCGCGCCGCCTTCGCGGGCCTACCCGGCGAGCGGTCGGTGATGATCGACGGCGCGACGTGGATCGTCACGGCACGCAATCCGGCAAGCTGACAGGGATTGATGGGGGAGGTGTTTGGCCTTCCGCGTAGAGACAATTCACCTAAAACCAACCCTGATCATCGCGAGGTTGTGACAAAAGTATAATTTGGTCACTCGTTGTCAAGCGCTTTTCGGATGCGTAAGCTAGCTCGTATGAACAAGACATCCATAGCTTCCCCCAGCATCCGTGGCCCAGCCGATCATGAAATCCGGAATCAGATCGTCGTGGCGGCCAATCAGCACTTCAGTCAATACGGCTATAGCAAAACCACGGTTTCCGACCTGGCGAAAGCGATCGGGTTTTCCAAGGCGTACATCTACAAGTTTTTTGATTCCAAGCAGGCGATTGGTGAGGCTATCTGTGGCAATTGCCTGGCGGAAATCATCGCGGCCGTAGAACAGGCCATTAATGCAGAGGACATCTCGCCGACCGAACGTTTTCGACGCCTGGTGAAAACGCTGATCGCTACCGGGGTGAATTTGTTCTTCAGTGATCGAAAACTCTATGACATCGCCGCATTTGCAGCGTCTGAGAACTGGCCCTGCGCTCAGCAATATGATGCCTTGGTCAGGGACTTCGTGTTGCAGATTGTGCGTGAAGGCCGAGAAATCGGCGAATTTGAACGCAAAACACCCTTGGACGAAACAGTCGATTCGATCCACCTTGCGCTGCGCCCTTTCGTCAATCCGTTGCTTTTGCAATACAACCTTGACTTCGTCGAGCTGGCTCCGGTCCTCACCTCCAATCTCATTCTGCGTAGCTTGATGCCGTGAGCCTGCGCTAGTCATCTCTATCACTTTGCTCTGATATCAACGCTTAGATGATGGTGAACACCTATCCGGGTGGACACCATTTTCCGGGGCGCGGTATTAACTCAAATCCGGGGCCTGATCCCCGCATTCACAGCCATGTATCAAACCTCACTACGTAACTGAGTGGATTGTCCGCGCAGCATTTGCCGCGTAGCCATGCATGTTCATTTGCCGAATTTGTGACTGTTGACATTAATGGTCACATGAATAAATATGCTTTACCTATCCTGGAGGGATCGCCATGGCGCGCACGATCTTCGTACATCTGCGCAGCGGCCCCTCCCGGTAGCCCGAGCTCAGCGTGACGCTCTCTACCGCTTTATCCCGATGATCTATCGAGTCCTAATAATGAAAAAAATACTGCGCAGGACCCCGCTTGGCCTTGCTGTGGCCCTCTCGTCGACTCAACTGTTCGCGAGCGGTTTCGCTCTCAATGAACAAAGCATCAGTGGGATGGGCTCCGGATTTGCCGGCCGTTCTTCATCTGCAGAAGATGCGAGTACCGTCTTTGGTAATCCGGCCGGTATGTCTCGCTTGAAAAAAGAGCAGGCCAGCGTCGGGGCGGCAACGCTTTTCGCAAAGGCCAATATAAGCCAGACGCGCAGCACATTCGGGGGGCAGGAGGACGGGGACATGGTGCCGACCACGACAGTGCCCATGGGGTACTACGTCAAACCCATCGATGAGCATTGGGCGTTCGGTGTGGGTTTCTATGTGCCGTTTGGGCTAATGACCGATTATGGCAGTGGGTTCGCCGGCCGCTACTACGCCAACAAAAGTGAGGTCACGACCCTTACGTTTCAGCCCACCATCAGCTATGCGTTCAACGACAAGGTCTCGATCGGTTTCGGACCGACCATCAACCGTATCAGTGGTGAGCTTTCCGGGATGGTGCTCAATCCACTCAGCCCAGGCCGCAATGACGGAAAACTCAAAAGCACCGGCGACGACACGGCGCTTGGGTTTAACGCGGGTATTCTAGTGCAAGCGACAGATCGAACTCGGTTGGGTCTGACCTATCACTCCAAGGTCAGCTACCAGCTGGATGCCAAGACCAAGCTCACCGACGGCATCTTCAGTGTGCTGGGTGTAAGCGGTACGAGCTATGACGCTTCCTTGGATGTGGACACCCCGGAATCAGTCGATTTTTCCGTGACTCATCAACTCAACAGTGACTGGACGCTCTACCTGGGGAGTACGTGGACGCGCTGGAGTCGCTTCAAAGAGTTGGTGTTCGAAAACAGTGGTTTGCCTGCGGCGTTGAGCGGAACACTGAGTCGCATTACCGAGGAGCAGAATTGGCACGACACGTGGGCGCACGCTATCGGCACGGCGTATAAGCTGAACAATCAGTGGGTTCTTCGCGCCGGCTTCTCGGTTGACCAGTCCCCCGCCAACAACGTCAACCGTGGGCCGCGAATCCCTACCGGTGACCGGAAAGTCATCAGTGTCGGGGCAGGGTGGACGCCGGCAGAGAATGTCACGATCGATGTGGCGTATTCCTACCTATGGGAGGAAAGCGTACAGGTCAATGACGTATCCGCCTCAAGAGGCGCCTACAGCTCGAAGTATAAAAATAGCGCGAGTGGTTTGGGGACTTCTGTCAGTTATCGATTCTGACTCACTGCGGGGCCTGAGAGCGGATACCTATTGAATTAGGTATCCGTCGTCGGGGGCATTGCCTGGTCCGCTCAAACACCCATTACGCGCGACATCAGGCCCTGATGAAGTCGACGGGGGGTGGCCCAGGTCAAGACCGCAATAGCCTTGTTGCCAAAGCCCGGCACGACGCTCATACGGCCCGCGTGCAACGCTTGTATCCCTGCTCGAACGACAGGCTCAGGTTGCATCATGACCCTCTTCAAGACCGGTGTTATCTTTTGTTTGGCACTTGCTGCAAACCCGGTATCCGACATCCCTGGACAAAGCGCTGTGACCACCACACCGTCTTGTTTGAGTTCACGATGCAGTGCGTCGGAGAATCTGAGTACGTAAGCCTTGGCGGCAGAGTAAACCGCGAAATTCTTCACGCCTTGGTAGGACAGCAGGCTGGCCGTCATCAAAATATGCCCCTTGCGCCTGGCCCGCATGTCCTCTGCAAACAGACGAGTGATGGCGGTCAGGCTGGCGACGTCCAGGTCGATCATCGCCAGGGAGCTTTCGAGGGGCTCATCCAGGAATGCTCCCTGCAAGCCGTAACCCGCATTGTTGATCAGGACATCGACCACCGTATTGCTGTCATGCAGGCGCCGATGCAGATCGATAATCACATTTATTGATGAAAGATCTGCTTGCTGCACCATCACGTCGACGTCGAAACGACTACGCAATTCGTCCGCGAGTGCTTCAAGCTCGTTCAGCCTGCGGGCCACCAGAATCAGCGATTTCCCTTTTGCGGCGTACTGTCGGGCAAATTCCTTGCCGAATCCGCTGGACGCTCCAGTAATGAGCACCCATGAATTTTCTCTCACTGTCATCTTGCATACCCCTTGTTTGAATCTCGAAAACCACCCGTGTCATCGGCTCGTCAGTCGGCTATCCGAGGGCTGCCAGCCGCCGCCCAGCGCCTTGAACGCGGCGACTGCCGCGCGTGCCGACTCGGTTTGTGCCTGCGCCCGAGCGTCGGAAGCCTGAAGCAGGGTCTCGTCAGCGTGCAGGACGTCAATCAAGCTGGCCGTGCCTTTCTCATAAGCAGTGAACGACGATTGGCGCGCTTGCGTCAGAGACGTCTCGCCTCCAATGAGGGTGGTTGCTTGGGCGTCCCGATTCACCAGTGAGGAGAGCGCGTTCTCGACATCCTCGGTGGCGCGCAGCACAGACTGACGGTAAGCGGCCAGGGATTCGGCTTCCTGTCCCTTGGCTTGGTCGATTTGGGCGTTGATGCGACCGAAGTCGAAGAGTCTCCAACGCAGTCCCAGTACGCCCGACGATTGACTGGCGCCGCCGGTAAAAAGATTGCCTGCCGATACAGCCGTCGCGCTCCCCAATAATGCACTCAGAGAGAACGTCGGGTAGTACTCGGCAATCGCCTCCCCGATGCGTGCGTTTGAGGCGGCAAGGCGGCGCTCGGCCACAATGAGATCAGGCCTGCGGCGCAGTAAGTCGGCTGGCGTTCCCATAGCCTTTAACTGCGGCGCTGCCGGAATGCTTGTGACCATGGCAAGTTGCGTGCGATGAGTACCGGGTGGCGTGCCGAGCATTACGTCGAGTGAATTCATGGCCGCATCCAGACCGGTCTGCAGGACCGGTACTGTGGCTTGGACCTGTGCTAAAGCCCCCTCGGTCTGACGAACCTCATAGCTGGCGGCAAGCCCCTTGTTGTAGAGCAATTGGACTTTCTCCAGCAGCCCCTGCTGGGTTTTGACTTGTCGATTCGCGATATCCAGTCGAGCCTGCAGTCCGCGGACAGTGATGTAGATATCCGCAGTCTGTGCGGCGATCGCCAATCGTGTGGCTGCAACGCCTGCCTCGGAAGCTTGGTACTCGGCCAGTGCCGCCTCGCGTCCGCGTCGCAGGCCGCCAAAGACATCCACTTCCCAGCTGGCATTGAGGTCGGCCTCGTAGGAACTGCCATAGCGATCATAGCCAGGGGTTGAGTTCAGCACCTGACCGAGTGGCGTCTCGACTGATTGGTAGGCGCGGGCGGCCTGGCCGCTGATGTTTCCCGAGGGCAATAAAGCGGCATTGGCGGCGCCTAGTCCTGCCCGCGCCTGCGCGACTCGTGCCTGGGCCTGCGCCAGATCGAGGTTCTGTTCAAGCGCCTTGGCGACGAAGTCGGCGAGCAGTGGATCACCGAAGCCCTCCCACCAGATGACGAGGCTGGCAGGCGTCGCCCCTGGTCTCTGCTCGACAGAAGACTGGCCCAGGTAACGGTCCGGGAGCGGGGCGTCCGGGCGGCGATAGTCCGGGCCGACCGCACAGCCTGTCATCAAGCTGGCGCTTATCAAAAAAGCAGCGGGGCGGAGGGAGAGCATTGAGATTCCTTGAATCGAATATTGTTGGTGACTATATTACTTTATGGTCACTCTCTGTCAATTGAGGCCTCTGGGCTAAATTCAGATATGACTGGAAAATATCGCTCATCCCCGTCATGTGCTCCTTTGGAATATGCAGACCTGCATCAACCCAGTCTTGTTGCAAGGGGGGCATGAGCGGTCGCGTAGTTGGGTAGTGCATCCTTCTGCGGCGTTTGAAATCTCGAATGTGACTGTTGACAATAATGGTCACCAGTCTGAATATATGATCCCTGTTCTTTCTATTCAATAAGGGAACCTATGCTCCGGCTCCGACCCATCCCCATTGCCGCCTGCTTGTTGCCTCTCATCCTGACGGCGTGTGGTGACTCATCCAACATTGACGATCCGCGCACGCAGGCTCCTCTGGTAAGGCCCGGAACGGTTGATGGTTCCTCAGAGACGTCACGTTCATTCACGGGCGTAGTGGCGGCCCGTGTGCAGGGCGATCTCGGTTTTCGGGTCTCCGGCAAGATCCTTGAGCGGTTGGTCGATACCGGCCAGAGCGTTAAACGCGGTCAGCCGCTTATGCGCCTTGACCCCATCGACCTGGGGTTGCAGGCGCGAGCACAGCAAGAGTCGGTCACAGCCGCCAGGGCCCGAGCCAAGCAGACAGCCGATGACGAGGCGCGATATCGCGACCTCGTCGCCGCAGGGGCTGTTTCTGCATCGGCCTACGACCAGATCAAAGCCGCAGCGGATACCGCAAAGGCGCAGCTTAGCGCCGCAGAAGCCCAGGCAGATGTCGCCCGCAATGCTTCCGGTTACGCGGTGTTATTTGCGGATTCCGACGGTGTCGTGGTGGAAACACTCGCAGAGCCCGGGCAAGTCGTCAGCCCGGGGCAGCCCGTGGTTCGACTGGCGCGCGCAGGCCAGCGCGAAGCCATCGTGCATCTGCCCGAGACGTTGCGTCCTGCAGCCGGGTCCAGCGCGCAAGCGACGCTTTACGGCAGTACCGCAGGGGCTGTAACAGCGAAGCTCAGACTGCTTTCTGACTCTGCCGACCCAGTGACGCGCACGTTTGAGGCGCGGTATGTGCTTGAGGGCGCGCTGGCCAATGCCCCGATAGGTTCGACGGTCACGTTGCGGATCGCAGAAGGCGCCGCGCACGGGCAGGCGCTGCAAGTCCCCATCGCGGCCCTTTATGACCCAGGCGATGGCACCGGTGTGTGGGTGATCGCAGGCTCGCCGGCAAAGGTGACCTGGCGTCCTGTTCAGGTGCTGGGATTGAGCGACGATGCCGCGCGCGTGGCAGGCGATCTCAAGGTCGGTGAGCAGATCGTCGCGTTAGGCGCCCATCTGCTGCGCGATGGAGAGGACGTGAGAGTGCCCCAGCAGGATGACGCCCATTTTGCCGGGAGTCATCCATGAGCGAAGGCCGCTTTAATATTTCTGCGATCGCCGTTCGTGAGCGATCCATTACGGTATTCCTGATCTTTCTGATCGCGGTTGCGGGCACCCTGGCGTTCTTCCAACTGGGGCGTGCGGAGGATCCACCGTTTACGGTCAAGCAGTTGACGGTCATTACTGCCTGGCCGGGGGCTACTGCGCAGGAAATGCAGGACCAGGTCGCAGAGCCACTTGAAAAACGCCTGCAGGAATTGAAATGGTACGACCGCTCGGAAACCTATACGCGGCCTGGTCTTGCTTTCACCATGGTGTCGTTGTTGGACCGCACGCCACCCTCACAGGTGCAGGAAGAGTTTTATCAGGCACGCAAAAAGCTCGACGACGAGGCCACCAAGCTACCGGCGGGGGTAATCGGGCCCTTGGTCAACGACGAGTATTCGGACGTGACGTTTGCGCTGTTCGCCCTCAAAGCCAAAGGCGAGCCGCAGCGGCTGCTGGTGCGTGATGCTGAGTCGTTGCGCCAGCAACTGTTGCATGTGCCGGGCGTGAAGAAGGTCAACATCATCGGTGAGCAAGCCGAGCGGATATTTGTTTCGTTCTCCCATGATCGGTTGGCCACCCTGGGCATTGCGCCTCAGAACATCTTTGCCGCGCTGAATAATCAGAACGTGCTCACGCCCGCCGGTTCGATCGAAACAAATGGGCCGCAAGTCTTCCTCCGCCTGGACGGCGCCTTGGACAAACTGGAGAAGATTCGTGACACGCCGATTGTGGTTCAGGGGCGCACGCTCAAGCTCTCCGACGTGGCCACTGTCGAACGTGGCTATGAAGACCCTGCAACCTTTCTGGTGCGCAGTAACGGAGAAGAGGCCCTGCTGCTGGGGGTCATCATGCGCGAAGGCTGGAACGGCCTGGATCTGGGCAAGGCGCTGGACGCCGAGACGACCAAGATCAATGAAGGCATGCCTCTTGGCATGACGCTGACCAAGGTGACCGATCAAGCCGTCAACATCGACTCGGCCGTTGGTGAGTTCATGGTCAAGTTTTTTGTCGCGCTGCTCGTGGTGATGCTTGTTTGCTTCCTCAGCATGGGCTGGCGTGTAGGCGTCGTGGTCGCAGCTGCCGTGCCATTGACACTGGCGATCGTGTTTGTGGTGATGGCGGCCACCGGAAAGAACTTTGACCGTATTACCCTCGGTTCATTGATCCTGGCGCTCGGGTTGCTGGTAGATGACGCCATCATCGCGATCGAAATGATGGTCGTGAAAATGGAGGAGGGCTACGACCGCATCAAAGCCTCCGCGTATGCCTGGAGTCATACGGCCGCGCCGATGCTCTCGGGCACACTGGTAACGGCGGTTGGCTTCATGCCCAACGGTTTCGCCCAGTCCACTGCCGGCGAGTACACCAGCAACATGTTCTGGATCGTGGGCATTGCTCTGATCGCTTCCTGGGTTGTCGCAGTGGCTTTCACCCCTTACCTGGGCGTGAAGTTGCTGCCAGACATCAAGCAGGTAGAGGGTGGGCATGCGGCTATCTACGATACCCCGCGCTACAACCGCTTCCGTCGGGTCCTGACCCGGGTCATCGAACTCAAGTGGCTGGTGGCTGGTACGGTTATCACGCTGTTTGTCGTGGCCGTCCTGGGCATGGGCCTGGTGAAGAAGCAGTTCTTCCCGACGTCAGATCGTCCCGAGGTGATGGTCGAGGTGCAGATGCCCTACGGAACCTCCATCGAGCAGACCAGTGCCACTGCAAAAAAGGTCGAGGCCTGGCTGCAAAAGCAGGAAGAGGCAAAAATCGTCACGGCCTATATCGGGCAGGGCGCGCCGCGTTTCTTCCTGGCGATGGCGCCAGAACTGCCGGATCCATCGTTCGCCAAGATCGTGGTGCTCACGTCCAGCCAGGAGGCACGTGAAACCCTCAAGCTGCGTTTTCGCGAGGCGGTCGCTGCCGGGCTCGCCCCAGAGGCCCGTGTCAGGGCGACTCAAATTGTGTTTGGTCCGTATTCACCCTATCCCGTCGCCTACAGGGTAATGGGGCCTGACCCGACGAAGCTGCGCGAGATTGCGGGCCGTGTACAAGCGGTCATGCAAGCGAGTCCGTTGATGAGGACGGTCAACAGCGACTGGGGCCCTCTGGCGCCGACCCTGCATTTCAGCCTGGATCAGGATCGCTTGCAGGCGGTTGGACTGACCTCCAGCGCCGTCGCCCAGCAGTTGCAATTCCTGCTGACGGGCGTGCCGATCACGTCGGTTCGTGAAGACATTCGTTCAGTGCAGGTGGTTGGGCGCGCTGCAGGCGATATACGTCTGGACCCTGCGCGGATTGAAGGGTTTACATTGGTGGGCGCGGCGGGTCAGCGGATCCCTCTGTCCCAGGTCGGAGAGGTGGATGTGCGTATGGAGGATCCGATCCTCAGGCGCCGTGACCGTACACCGACGATCACCGTGCGTGGCGATATTGACGAAGGCCTTCAACCACCGGATGTATCGGGTGTGATCGTCAAGCAACTGCAGCCGATTATCGACACGCTCCCCGCCGGCTATCGGATCGAGCAAGCGGGTGCAATCGAGGAATCGGGCAAGGCGGGCCAGGCGATAGTGCCGCTGGTTCCGATCATGATTGCGCTGACGTTGCTGATCATCATCGTCCAGGTGCGTTCGATCTCGGCAATGATCATGGTGTTTTTCACCGCACCGCTGGGACTTATTGGCGTGGTGCCGACGCTGCTGATGTTTCATCAACCGTTTGGTATCAACGCCCTGGTTGGGCTGATCGCGCTGTCGGGCATCCTGATGCGCAACACGCTGATTCTGATCGGGCAGATCCATCACAACGCCCAGGAAGGCCTGGATCCCTTTCACGCCGTCATCGAAGCCACGGTACAGAGGGCCCGCCCGGTACTGCTGACGGCGATGGCGGCCATCCTGGCATTCATCCCGCTGACCCATTCTGTTTTTTGGGGCACGCTGGCCTACACACTGATCGGCGGTACTTTGGTCGGCACCATCATGACGTTGGTGTTCCTGCCGGCGATGTACGCCATCTGGTTCAAAATCCGCCCTGGCAACGCGAGCAAGGCTCAAGCGGTGCAACCTGCCTGAGCAAGGGGCGGTCGAGGGGAGGGCGCTAGCGTCCTCTCGTCACCCAAGTCGCCAAGGCTGCACCGTACAAGAAACTGGGCGCTGTCGAATCACTCTTCTTTTAAGGCTGAAATGCTGGTGGTCTGGAAAAAACGGCAAGTCCGGGTGGTCCGGTGCGGAGTCTCTTGAACGCCAACGACGCGACGTATAAATCTATGGTAGGGCCGTCGGGAGCTTCGCCCTTAATCTTCTGGATCAGTCAATGTTGAAAAGTCGCCACTGTTTATGGTTTTCCATTGCAGGTTCCTTTGGGGCTCTGAAGGAGCACTCCACCAAAGCCGGGCCCCCATGCATTTACTCCGACATGCATGCTTCCCAGAGATCAGATGTGACGTTCGGCAACAGCGCTTCGACGGGCGATAGTGTATAGGTGACGGACCCGTTGGCGCCCCGCATGAAGCCGGAAGCGCGAATCCCCGCCCAGAACAGGGCAAGATTCTTGTCTCCTGTGCAGAGCATGATCTGTTCTTGTGGGAACACAGGGGGCAAAGGCAGTTCTCCTACGAAAAGTACTTTGGCATTGTGGAGCCCTCAGATACTGATGTGGAAAACTTTGCGCAGGGCAAGGACAGCGTGATGGATCGCACCAGAAGGCTTTTCTACGTGTGTTGTTCCCGAGCGACTAGGGATCTCGCTGTCGTCATGTTCGTGCAGGACATCGAAAATGCTCGAGAAAAAATCGCCGAGACCGGAATCTTCGAGTCTGGCGACATCGTGGATGAGTATGCTTTGGAAGCCGCTCTAACTTAGCTCTGGATTGTTTCCGCGTTCATTGCCTGTGCCGACTGAACGGCATCGGTAGACTGCCACCTAAGGCGACTGACTCATGTCGACCCAAAGCTGCCATCACTGGTTACGATAATCGGTTTAGAACAGACATCGAGACTAGTAGAGTAGAGCCTGCACTCTATTGCTACTGATCAAAACAGTTCGTGCGATGGTAGTTGCGGGCAGTAGCGTATGACTTTTCCGAGAAGGGGCTGCCGGACCTTAGGTTGGGGGCATCCTTTTCAAACCATCCAACGCATGCCCTCAGATGTGCCCCCAATGGAGCAATCCACTGGAAGTGAATGGATCTCCATGGCCTATGAAAAGCCAGAAATGATCAGCTAAACAGCCTGCCCAACGACACCTAAAGACTCTCAGGGTCGCCAAAAAACATCTGAATCCGCGACCGCAACCACCGCTCTCCCGGATCATTGTCCTGCGACCCTCGCCAAGCCATATGCAGCTCGAACGAGCGCACCGGCAACGGCGGTTCTTCCGCGCGCAAACCACCCGCAGCGGTCAGTGCCTCGGCCGCGTAGTCCGGCACGATGGCGACAATGTCGGTGCCCGAGAGCAGGGTGCCCAGCCCGTTGAACTGTGGCACCGCCAGCACCACATGGCGCTTGCGGTCGAGTTTCTCCAACTCTTCATCAATGAACCCGCTCAAGTCGCCGGCGAACGACACCAGGGCATGGGGACGGGCGCAGAAGTCGTCCAGGCTCAGGGAGCCCGGCACGCTGTCGGCGCGCAGCAGTTTCGGCAGGCTGCGGCGCAGTACTTTGCGCTTGGCGTTGGCCGGCAGGTCGGCGGTGTAGCTGACGCCGATGGAGATTTCGCCGGAGGCGAGCAGGCCGGGCATCAGGATGTAATTGACGCGGCGCACCACCAGTACGATGCCGGGCGCTTCGGCGCGCAGACGTTTGAGCAGTTGGGGCAGCAGGGCGAATTCGACGTCGTCGGACAGGCCGATGCGGAACACCGCGGTGCTGGTGGCCGGGTCGAACTCGGCGGCGCGGCTGACGGCGGTGGAAATCGAGTCCAGGGCCGGGGAGAGCAGGGCGAAGATTTCCACGGCGCGGGCCGAGGGCTCCATGCTGCGGCCGGTGCGCACGAACAGCGGGTCATCGAACAGCCCACGCAGGCGCGACAACGCGGCGCTGATGGCTGGCTGGCCAAGGAACAATTTCTCGGCGGCACGGGTCACACTGCGCTCATGCATCAAGGTTTCGAATACGATCAAGAGGTTAAGGTCGACACGACGCAGGTCGTTACGGTTCATCTTGTATCCTGGAAGAGTCAGCTTTACTTGACGAGAACGGTCATACAAGAGCCCTGAGGGTCCATTCAGACGCGTGACCGGTATGAATCTTACGGGGAAAGGCTGGTACTCTGCACCGGCTAATTGAGTTTTCCTACCATACTTGAGGTCTATTCCTCAGATGCGGAATCAATGACAGACATGTCGACTATTAACGGCGACCGGTGGTCTTAGCCGGAAAGCCCAGATAGAGTTCATGGCAATAGAGGTTACTTTGACGAGGTTTGCGATGTCCCGCACGATCCGTTTTCACAAGTTTGGTCCGGCCGAGGTGCTCAAGTGCGAAGAGCATGTAGCCGCGCAGCCCGCACCGGGCGAAGTGCAGGTGCGTGTCGAGGCGATTGGCATCAGCTGGTATGACATTTTGTGGCGCCAGAACCTGGCGTCTTCCCACGCACGTCTTCCATCCGGCCTTGGTCATGAGATGGCCGGGGTGGTCGTAGCCTTGGGTGACGGCGTTGATGACTTGGCAGTGGGCGATAAAGTGGCCAGTTTTCCGGCCGAGAGCCCTAATGATTACCCGGTGTATGGCGAACAGATCGTCCTGCCCCGTTCGGCCCTGACCCGCTATCCGGACGTCTTGAGCCCCATCGAAGCCAGCGTGCACTACACGCCGCTGCTGATTGCCTACTTTGCGTATGTGGACCTGGCACGGGTCAAACCCGGGCAGTTTGCCCTGGTGACCGACGCCAGCCACTGCGCCGGCCCTTCGTTTGTGCAACTGGGCAAGGCCCTGGGCGTGCGGGTGATTGCTGCCACCAAGGACAGCGCAGAGCACGAGTACCTGCTCTCTCTTGGCGCAGAAAAAGTCATCGTCACCGAGGAACAGGACCTGCTGATGCAAATCAACAAGTTCACCGAGAACCGCGGCGTCGATGTGGTGTTCGATGGCTTGGGTGGCCCGCAGATGTCGTTGCTCGGTGATGTGCTGGCGCCCCGTGGCAGCCTGGTGCTGTATGGCTTGCAGGGCGGTAACCAGACACCGTTCCCGGCGTGCGCGGCGTTCCAGAAGAACATTCAGTTCTTCGTGCACTGTATCGGCAACTTCACCGGCAAACCGGAGCTGGGCATCATCCAGGATCAGGTAGCGTTGCAGCGCGCGTTGCGTGACATCAACCAACTGACCGCCGATCGTGTGCTCGTTCCCCTTAAAACCACGGTGTTTCCGTTCAATCAGTTTGTCGAAGCCCACCGTTATATGGACGAATGCCCGTGCCGCGAGCGGGTTGCTTTGCAGGTTGCGGCTGTTTGAGCTGTAGGAATATTCGTAAATGAGTGCTCCGACGCCTGAGTGAATGGGGCAAATGCGCCATTTGACAGGGCTTAACCCGCCCGCTCCAGAAGCTGCCGACCTGGCGCTTTAGCCCACAAATCCGGCCCTTTCTCCCTGACGCCGCCCTGAATTCCAGCGCGGCGTCGTTGCATGTGCGCCTTTTACGCGACATCGGTTGCTCATCTGAACTGGTTTTCGGCCCGCTTCTGTATCTATTAATCATTATTCCAGCACTGATAATTGCGCCTTCACTTTCATCTCAAGGATTGAGCAATGATTGAATCTGTGACTCGACTGCAGATAGTTATCCGAACTATCGACGCGGCACGCATGTGTGCTCAGCAAGACAGGTACTTTCATAAAGCGTACCGACCATGCAAATGGAAAAGTTGTTTGAGCCTATTGTCGGACACTTCTTTAAAAGGCTGGTTAAAAAAGCGTAGGAGCTTGTCGGAAGAGTCCTAAGGCTAGCTTTTTAAAAGGATTTTTCCATTATTTTCATTGGATTGTGCGCTTGTGCGGGTGAGAAATGCTCACCGGCAATTCATGTCGTTTTGTTGCGCGGTGCTAGTGTCTGAACATCGACGCACAATACGGGGCGCGATTTTCCTACACGCAAAATAGGCCAAGCAAACACTGTCAGCAGTTGCTTGAAACTGATATTTCAACTCAGGTAGTAGAACTATGAGCACTATTCACGAACAGGCTATGAATCATATTTACCAGCAAGTTCTGCAACGTCTGATCGGGCACTTCACTCGCGCGGGACGAACCGCTCTCCAGTTACTGGTCCAGCGAATCATTGTCGCGGCAGGCGGGATGGAGCAGGTAGGGGATTTCAAGGTACTGGTGGCTCACGGTGGCGGTGAAGTCAGCAGCTATACCCTGGCGCTGCTCCGAGCTGCCCAACTGACCATTGCCGGTCGCGCGCCACGCACCTTTCAACTGAGGGTCGCGACGTTACGGCACGCGGGCATGACTGAGGGGCAGCTCGATACCCTGAATCGCGGCTACGGCCGGCTGTTTCTCCACGATGATCCGCGCGTCGAGTTGTTGATGGTGGAAAATCAGGAAGTACAACCCTTCAATCACCAGCGCCCGGCCTCAGCGATCGGGCGACAGATCAGCCAGCGCAATATGTTGATGGTGGGCCATGTGAGCGCCGGAGACTGCCGCGCCACACTGTGCAACGACACTTACCTGGCCGTCGGCGATTTTTACCAGCGTGTCACCACTTGCAATGGCGGCGTCCACGCGCTGGTCAGTGGTGACTCGCCGCGTAAGCAAAGTCAGTTTCTTGCCTGGCTCAAGAAAACCGCCCAGGGCGCAGGCATCCGCGTTACCAAGGGCCATCCACTATCGCTCAACGCGTTGTTCGCGCGCATGGACGAGTGGAGCACCGGTTATTACCGTGATGTGTTCGGTGAGCATTACACGGCCAGTGATAATCCCAGTACGGTGGGGCATCGTCACTTGGCTTACATCGGCATCGCCGACCTGCTGGACGATGTCGACATCGCGTCAACCACTCTGCTGACCGAGTTCATGGCTTACGTTCCCGATCCACTGGGCTTTCACTTCAGCCATCCGACCTATTCCAATCCGTTGCTGATGGCTCATCTGCGTGGGTTACAGGCCGAATGCCTGCGTGAGCTGGATTATGAAGAAGGCGTCGAAGGTTTTGTTCAGCAGGCCGCCGCGTACATGCGCCGTCTGCGCATGCCCGACGATTTGCTCATTCAGGCCGGGACCCGCGAAGGGCGCATGTTATGGAGTGCCTACGCCCAGGAGTTCTTCGGTTTGGATGAGACCCAACTGACCTGCCTGCTGTTTTCACCGTTTCTTCATCACGGAGAGCGATTGGAAGGTTATTTGCGCCAATGTCATCCGGGCATGCTGGTGGCGTTGCCTGAGTTGCACAAAGTCCTCCAAGGCAACGGTTCCGCCGAAATGCTGCAGCAGTGGGTAACGGACACCAGCGGTTTACCGATGCCCTTGTTGCAGCACCTGTACCGCAAACGGCCGCTGGCCAGTGAGAACGGCATGCGTCGCGCCGCGCAGGCCGTGCCATTGTTCGGGCAATGACGCTGCGCGACGAGCGTCAGGCGGATTTCGCGTATCAGGCGGTCTATCGCTACATGATCAGTCTGATCAACGAGGTCAGTACTGACACTCGGGTAAAACTGCCGTCGTTACGGCAGTTGGCCGGGCGCCTGAACGTGTCGATTTCGACGATCCAGTACGCCTATGCGCTGCTGGAGAAGGAGGGCAGAGTCTACTCGGTGGCCAAATCCGGCTATTACGCCTGGCCGATGTCGGCAAACCCGCTGGCGTGGGCCGGCGGGGATCTGCTTGACCGCCTCTACGCAGCGGCACGGCGCCCCGGCATGGTGGTACTCAGTGGCGACGATCCGGCATTGCTGGGGGCCCTGGATGAAACACTGCTGCGGCTGGAGCGGGAACTGGTGCGCCAGTACCCGTCGCATTTGCAACCCTGGTCCCAGCCTTGTGGTGTGTGGGAGTTACGCGCGGCGCTGGCCGCGCGCTATACCTCGTCGCCCACACGCTGCTGGCATGCCGACGATGTGTATATCGGTGCCGACCTGCGCGGCGTGCTGGATATCCTGATCGAAGTACTGGGCCTGCGGGGTACCACCGTGATTGTCGAATCGCCCTGCGACTGGCTGATCCTGCGCCTGTTGCAGGACGCCGGGGTGCGCATCATCGAGTTGCCCTGGACGCCGGAGGGCCGCCTGGATAGAACCGCGCTGGGGACGCTGTTGCGCGATGAGCCGGTGCATCTGGTGTTGCTCTCGTCTTCCGTCAGCCTGCCCAGCGGGGTGGCCATGTCGATCGACGAGCGTCTCGACGTGGCACACCTGCTGGGTCAGTCCGGTTGCTGGTTGCTAGAAAACGACACCTTTGGTGAGCTGGGTTTCGAAGCCCCCCACACGGCATTGCGCGAACTGGTGAACCCTGAGCGGCTGATCGTGTTTTCTTCGTTCGAGAAAGTGCTCGGCGCGGAAGCTCCCTACGGCTACGTACTGTGCCGACGCATGAGCAATGAGTTGCAGCGCCAGTTCCTGCTGCGCTCATTCCGTTTATCGTCGATCCGTCAGCGCGCGATTGCCCGTTTGTACCAAAGCAGGCGGATTGACCAGCACCTGCGCACACTGCGCCAACGCTTGAGCGAGCAGGCGGGGCACATGAGCCAGCGCCTGGAGCAGTATTTGGGCGACCAGGTGACTTATCGGATGCCGGCCGCCGGTGCCGCGTTCTGGCTGGCCTCCACCCGTGCGGTGGACATGCGCCAGGCATTTCAGCGCCTGCTGGCACGGCAGGTGGTGATCGCCCCCGGTGAACTGTTCAGTGTTAGTGGGTTGCATCAACAGAACCTGCGCGTGAGTCACACCTTTCACGGGCAACCCAATCTGGATATTGCCCTGGAAGCATTGAGCGACGCATTGCGCCAGGCACAGACTGGTTGAAGTTTCTCTTAACGATGTAGGATCGATACCGTCGCGCAGTAGTCCAACTCTCAGTAAACTGCCATTTTTCCGAATCCTTCTATCCGAGGTTTATGCATGACAATCAGTCCTTTTGCGGGCAAACCGGCGCCGGCCCAGTTGCTGGTGGATATCCCGCGACTGGTCACGGCCTATTACACCGGCCAGCCTGATGCAGCGATCTCCACCCAGCGCGTAGCCTTTGGTACCTCCGGGCACCGTGGCAGTTCGTTCGAACTGAGCTTCAACGAATGGCATGTGCTTGCCATCAGCCAGGCCATCTGCCTGTATCGCGAAGCCCAAGGCATCAATGGCCCGCTGTTCGTTGGCCTGGATACCCATGCGCTGTCGACCCCGGCCGGTGCCAGCGCTCTGGAAGTGCTGGCCGCTAATGGTGTGCATGTGATGCTGGCCGAAGGCGATGAATACACACCAACCCCGGCAATTTCCCACGCCATCATCTGCTACAACCGTGGCCGTACCAGCGGCCTGGCCGACGGCATCGTTATCACGCCATCCCACAACCCGCCGCAAAGTGGTGGCTACAAGTACAACCCGCCCAACGGTGGCCCGGCCGATACCCACGTCACCAAGTGGATCGAAGCCAAGGCCAACGAGTTGCTGGCCAATAAACTGGCCGGGGTCAAGCGCATCACCCATGCACAGGCGCTCAAGGCCGACACCACCCATCGCCATGACTACCTCAACAGCTACGTGGCCGACCTGATCAACGTGATCGACATGGACGCCATCCGCAGCGCCGACCTGCGCCTGGGCGTGGACCCGCTGGGCGGAGCAGGGGTGCGCTACTGGTCGGCGATTGCCGAACACTACCGCCTGAACCTGGAGGTGGTGAACACCGAAGTCGATGCCACGTTCCGCTTCATGAGCGTCGACTGGGACGGCCAGATCCGCATGGACCCGTCCTCCAGCTACGCCATGCAGGGCCTGATCGGTCTCAAGGAGCGCTTCGACGTAGCGTTCGCCTGCGACCCGGATCACGACCGTCATGGCATCGTCACTCCGTCCGGCGGCCTGCTCGCGCCGAATAACTACTTGGCGGTGTCCATCGACTATCTGTTTCAGAACCGTCCTGACTGGCGCGCCGATGCGGCCGTGGGCAAGACCGTGGTCAGCAGCGGCCTGATCGATCGCGTGGCCGCACGGATTGGCCGTCGCCTGTACGAGGTGCCGGTGGGGTTCAAGTGGTTCGCCGATGGCCTGTTCGACGGCTCATTGGGCTTTGGCGGGGAAGAAAGCGCGGGTGCCTCGTTCCTGCGTAAGGACGGCACGGTGTGGAGCACCGACAAGGACGGCCTGATCCCGGCATTGCTGGCGGCGGAAATGACCTCGCGCAAAGGCCAGGACCCGAGCCAGATCTACCGTGGCCTCACCGATGCCTTGGGCGAGCCGTTCGCCATTCGTGTCGACGCCAAGGCTACCCCGGCGCAGAAAGCGCTGTTGGGCAAGCTGTCGCCAGAGCAGGTGACCTCCACGCAACTGGCCGGCGAAAGCATCCAGCAGATCCTCAGCCATGCGCCGGGTAATAACCAGGCGATCGGCGGGTTGAAAGTGATGACCGAAAACGGCTGGTTCGCCGCGCGGCCGTCGGGCACCGAGGACATCTACAAGATCTACGCCGAGAGCTTCATTGGCGAGGACCACCTCAAGCAGCTGGTGGAAGAGGCGCAGGTGCTGGTAGACGGCGCTATCTCCCAGTAACACCGCAACCTCAATGTGGGAGGGGGCTTGCCCCCTCCCACATTTTATTGGGCCAAAGGCTGGATCAGGCGAGGTCGACCAACACGATCTCGCTGTCTTCAACCGCCGTCACCCGCAACACCTGCTCATCCTCAATCGCCACCCCGTCTCGAGCTTGCGCACGCACGCCATTGACTTCAATCACCCCCGTCGCCGGCACCAGGTAAGCCCGACGCCCGCTGTCCAAGCGGTATTCCGCGCTTTCCCCGGCTTTCAGGTTCGCCGCTACCAGGCGGGCATCCGCGCGGATGCGCAGGCTCTCGCTGTCACCGGCCTTGCCACTGGCCAGGGTCACAAACCCCTCGCGATCACCTTTCGGAAACGGCTTGGCGCCCCAGGAGGGTGGCAGGCCGGCCTCGTTCGGGATGATCCAGATCTGGAAGATCTTGGTCGGCGTGGCTTCCAGGTTGTACTCGCTGTGAGCGATCCCCGTGCCTGCGCTCATCACCTGCACATCACCGGCCTCGGTGCGGCCCTTGTTGCCCAGGTTGTCGGCGTGGCTGATGGCGCCTTCACGCACGTAGGTAATGATCTCCATGTCGCGATGGGCGTGCTGCGGGAAGCCGGTGCCGGGGGCAATGATGTCGTCGTTCCAGACCCGCAGGTTGCCCCAATGCATGCGCTTGGGGTCGTGGTATTCAGCAAATGAAAAGTGGTGATGGGCGTCAAGCCAGCCGTGGTGGGCGCCGCCCAGGGCGTTGAAAGGTCGAAGTTCAAGCATGATCGTCTCCTGTTGATGGCGCTATGATCCGTGAGCTCATCATCGATAAAAAGCGTAAAAAATGCCTGATTCCTATCGGTGGATTAGATTGATTGCTGGCGCTTTGACTTTCACTTCATCGCCTAACTGCATGACCGTAAAGCAATTGGCTGGAACTGAGCGCCGATTCCGGCGACCATGGCGCACTTGTCAAACCCCAGCTCATCGCAGGAGTCCGCGTGCCGCAACACAAGCCTGATCTGCCCCCCGAACTGCGCCCATTGGCGGAAATGCCGCTGCTCAAACGCCTTGCCGCACGCCTGTTTGGCCATGGCCTGACGCGTTTGCGCGCACAGCATCGGTTTTCCTGGTTGCACGGGCAGGCCGATGGTTTTCGCAGTGGTCACGAGGCCGGCGTGGAGTATGGCTATCGCGAGGGCAAGGCCGATGGCATCGAGGAAGGTCGACAAGTCCTGTTGATCCGCGACTTCCGTCCCGATGAGCACCGCGCGCCCGGCGTCGATGACAGCCTGTTCGACGATTGGCATCTGCCCTTGACCGCCGACGTGAAGAAACGCATCAAGGCTGATGTGGCTCGTTTGTTACCGGCCCATGCCCAGCCGAGCGCGGCGCAATGGAAGATGATCTTCAGCGACACGCCGTCAACCTCGGTGATCGCCGGTGCCGGCGCGGGTAAATCCACCTCGCTGGTGCTGCGTATTTTGCTGCTCACCCATTACCTGGGCTTCGAATTGAGCTCGATGACCGTGGTGACCTTCACCCGCGAGTCGCGCAAAGACTTCATCAACAAGCTCATGGAAATTCTCAGCCTGTGGGGCCAACCCCTTGGCATGAAAGAAGCCCAGGCGGTGGTGCGCACTTTTCATTCGCGCATCCTGCCGATGGTCCGCAGCCTGCCGGGTTTTGAACGCCTGCAGGCTTTTGAAAACCTCAGCGCCGGTTTCGAAGACGCTGACAGCAACCCGTTCGACCTGCGCATCAGCGACGCCCAGCGCCAGCAGATGAATGCCTGTTATCACCGATTGCATAGCCAGAACCCGCGCTTTCGTGAACTGATTGCACCGTTGGCACGCCACGGCCTGCAGCTGCGCGAACTGGAGCGTGATCATCCGGATGTACAGAAGCGCGTAGCGGTGACCGAGCTGGCCGCCAAGCGCGACGAAGAACTCTGCGATGTGATCGAAGACCTGTGGTTTCGTGCCGGCGCCTGGCCAATCAAGGGGATTGAGCCCAGTCGCCAGCGCTTCGAAATCAATGGCGCGCAGTTTCACTGCCACGGCTATATCCCGGAGCTGGATGCGTGGGTAGTGCTGGGCTTTGACGCCAGGGAAAACCCCCAGATCAGCCGGCCGAATTCGAAGCTGTCGGTACGCGCAGAGTGGGCGGTAAAGCGCACCTTGTTTCAAGCTTTCTGTCGTAAGCCTTTGATATGGCTGGATAGCTATGATTCGTCAAAGCGGCTTTTAAGCAGCCTCGCAGGAGATGCCAGCGCAGGTCCCGGCTTTGATTACAAGGTCAAGGGCGAGCTGGCTTCGGCGCCGCTGTTGGACAGTTTCGTGATGGCAGCCGGCTTTATCGAGAACCTCGGCCTGGACGTGCCGACCGCTGTCGGCCAGATGAGCTTCGCCAAGGACGACCCGGACCGGTTCTTCTTTGAAGCCCTGAGCATTTTCTGGAAGGCCCTGGAAGACCACCTGCTCGACCAATCGCCGCCGATCATGACCTATAACCGCATGTTTTCGCTGTTCGGCGAAAACACCCCGGAAAACCTCAAGCTCCTCAGCGATCAGCTGCTGCGGCCGATGTCGCACTTAATGATCGACGAATTCCAGGACGTATCGCCCCAGATCGTCTCGTGGATACGCGCCAGCCTGCGGGAAATCCGCAGCCGTGGCCCGGCGATGCATGTGGGCCGTGGTGCGCAACGTTCGTCCTTGCTGTGCGTGGGCGATGACTGGCAGTCGATCTACGGCTGGCGCGGCAGTTCGCCCAAGTACTTCATGGAATTCAACCAGGAATTCCCATCGCCGAGCACTACCCGCGTCATGCTCAGCGAGAACTACCGCAGCCATCAGCACATCATCGACGCTGCGGAACATATCGTGCGCGCCGCACCGGCCATCCCGGGTAAAAAGGCCAAGGCCAGTGGCACGCCAAAAGCGTTGGTACCGGTCACCGTACTGGAGCGGGACGATGCGGCATTGGGGCGGCAACTGCTGGAACACTATCAAAAGGGCGATTCGGTATTAATGCTGTATCGAAAAAGTAGCGATAAGCTACTGATTCAAGAGCATATTCAGTCAATTGTTAATGTTGATTCTAGCTTGCCGGCAGCCGCGCGCAGGTTGAAGCAGCTGACGTACCACAGCGCCAAGGGCCTGCAGGCGGATGCGGTGTTCCTGCTCGGTGATTGCCAGCATGTGACCAGTTCGCCTTACAAGAACCAGGTCTACCGCATGGCGGGCCTGGGCAAGGACGGGGACAGCGAACCTTATGACACCGCGCAAAAGGACGAAGTGCTGCGTCTGGCCTACGTCGGGATTACCCGGGCCGTGAGCCATTGCTACTGGTATGTGGAAAAACCCGAAGGCCAGGCGGTGAATGTGCCCAAGGCCTCGGAGCGGGTTGACGGCAAGAAAGCGTTTTTCGACGATCAGCGCCATTAGTAGGGGGACAAATGCGATTCCAATGTGGGAGGGGGCTTGCTCCCGATAGCAGGGTGTCAGTCACCACCTACAGTGACTGAACCAGCGCTATCGGGAGCAAGCCCCCTCCCACAGTTGACCTTCTTTCCTGTTGGCGGGGCCGGAGTCAGGCCCTCAGCGACAACGGCGGCACAAACGACTCCAACTCATCCTCCACCGCCTCGATAATTCGCTCCACATCGGCAGCATTCATCACGGTGGCGCAGGGGATGCCGGCGATGGCAATCAGCGTCTCGCCGCTGGCCCGGTCGAACAGGCGGGCGACCATACTGCCGGGCGCATCCATGCTGCCCTCGAAGCCCATCGGATGAAAATGCCAGCGCATCAGCTGGCAGGCGTTCGGGAACGTCACTTTATTCATGTTGCCCACCTTGTTCATTGAGCGCTTCCTTTAGCTCGCGGCAGGGGGCCAGGACCGTCACTGGTCGTGGCGTCGGAGGAGTTAAAAATAGCATTCGTTCGCAAGTACAAGGTGACTTTTTCTGCCCCGTTCGGCGGTTGTCAGCCATTCACTTGACGTGGGTCAGCTCCTGCTTAGGGACGGGCAAAACGCCACTAGTAAGAAGTTCCAATTGGCCATTGTCGGCGCGGGCAAAATTCGGCAATCTCCGAGGTTTACCCGTCTCAGAGCCTTCCATGCCCGACATCGCGCCAGACGATGATTGCCATTACACCCACGCCACGCGTGATCTGGTGCTGCGCCACCACCTGTGCTGGCGTCATCGCGACCTTGAGGGCGTGATGTCCTACTACCACCCGGACATCCAGTACCACGATTTTTTCCAGAACCGTGTGATCGGTTACGCCGAACTGCGCGAGTACCTGCAAGCCAGCATGCCCCGCGAAGCTGACGAGGCCATTGAACATACCGACCGCATCCGCGCCGATGGCGACACTGCGTTCATCCAGTACCGCATCACCTTGCGCGGCGGTCAGGGGCTAGTGTCATTCCGTACCAGCGAAGCCATCACCGTCCGCGATGGGTTGATCTGGCGCGTCAATGAGTACGCGTCATTGGTGCATGAACAGCCCTCCCAGACCCCGCGTCCCAGCGTCAGCCGCCTGGGCCTGTCGCCTCAGCAATTGGGGCATATGGCCAATGACTTGCAGCAGTACTTCGAGCGCAGGCAGCCTTATCTGGATCCCGAGCTGGACCTGCAGCGCGTCGCCAAGGAGTGTGGCTACAGCCGCAATCAGATTTCCTACCTGCTCAACCAGGTCTTGGGGCAAAGTTTCTACCGCTACGTAAACCAGGCGCGGCTCCAGCATCTGCTGGCCGCACTGGATAAAGCGCAACTACCGATCAAGGTCGACGACCTGGCCTTCGCCGCCGGTTTCAATTCGTTGTCGGCGTTCTACAGCGCCTTTCGCCAGCACACCGGCCAGTCACCCAAGGCCTACGTCAAACACATTTCCCTGCGTGCACGCGCGCAAGACAGCGAATAACCCCGGGCTCTAGGATCAACCCTATCGAAATGTGGTAGGGGAGCTTGGCATGCCGGCATGGCGCAACATCAGTTTATGGATGGACCAGTTGGACGACCCGCTGATGGCGCGGCCGTCCCTCGAACATGATCTGGACGTCGACGTGGCCATTATCGGTGCCGGCTACACCGGACTGTGGACCGCCTACTACCTGAAACGCCAGGCGCCTGAGCTGAAGATTGCGATTATCGAGGCGCAAACCGCTGGCTTCGGTGCATCGGGCCGCAACGGCGGCTGGTTGATGGGCAATCTGCTGGGCGAAGACCGCTTGTTGGCCGGCCTTGCGCTTGAACAGCGCCGCGCCTCCTTCGACCTGCTGCATGGCATTCCCGACGAAGTGGCCCAGGTTCTGGCCCGTGAAGGCATCGACTGCGACTACCGCAAGGGCGGCGCGCTGTACTGCGCCGCGCGCTACCCCGAGCAGGAAGGCAGCCTGCGCGCTTACCTGGACACGCTCTACGCCCAAGGCCTGACCGAAGCCGATTACCGCTGGCTGAGCCCGCAACAGTTGGCTGGACAGATCCGCATCGCCAAGCCCTATGGCGGTATCCATGCCCCCCATGTCGCCACAATCAACCCGGCCAAGCTGGTGCGCGGCCTTGCGCGGGTGGTGGAGAACATGGACGTGACCATTTATGAAAGCAGTCCGGTCACTCATTGGCAGTCCGGCACTGTACGCACCGCCAAAGCCAGTGTGCGCGCTGCCTGGGTGGTGCCGGCTGTCGAGGGTTACGCGAATACCTTGCCGCCCTTGGGCCGATACCAGTTGCCGGTGCAAAGCCTGATCGTTGCCACCGAACCACTGCCCGCCAGTACCTGGGATGAAATCGGCCTGAGCCACGGCCAGGCCTTTGGCGAAAGCAGCCGCCAGGTCACCTATGGCCAACGCTCGGCGGATAACCGCCTGGTGTTCGGCGCCCGAGGCGGTTACCAGTTCGCCGGTAAATTGCGCCACAACTTCGATTTGACTGACAGCGAAGTGGCACTACGTCGCTACCTGTTCGGCGAACTCTTCCCACAGCTGAAAAAGGTGCGGATTACCCATTCCTGGGGCGGCAACCTCGGTATGTCGCGCCGTTTCCGGCCGCACATGCTCTGCGATCACAGGACCGGCATCGCCCTGGCCGGTGGCTACGGCGGGGAGGGCGTCGGCGCCACTAACCTGGGCGGCCGCACCTTGGCCGACCTGATCCTCGGTCGCGACACGCCGCTTATCCACCAACCCTGGGTGCTCCGCGAGCGCGGATTGGACGCGCTCAAGGCCTGGGAGCCGGAGCCGTGCCGCTGGCTTGGCTACAACGCGATCATTCGCAGTTTCGTCCATGAAGACCAGGTGCTCGCCAACCCCAACACCGCCCCTTGGCGCCGCAAGCTCGCGATCGGCATAGCCGGGTTCATGGAAGGTTTCATGCACTAAGTCGTTTCACTTACACGGGAAAACCCCATGAGCATCACTCAATTCAAAGACACGCTGAATGCCCACCTGCCGGACTCATCGCCGGTGGCCGTGCCCCTGGGCGAGCCGATCGCGGTGGCCTCAACCTTGAGCGTTGAACGCAGCGACGGCGTCGAAACCGGTATCTGGGCCTGCACCCCAGGTCGCTGGCGGCGGCAGATCAAAGCCCAGGAGTTTTGCCACTTTATCCAGGGCCGCTGCACGTTCACCCCTGACAACGGCGAAATCGTTCACATACAAGCCGGCGACGCACTGATGTTGCCGGCCAACAGCACCGGCATCTGGGACATCCAGGCAACCGTGCGCAAGACCTACGTACTGATTTTGTAACGCTTTGATCCTTGATCGCCTGCCATAAAAACAGCCCTAAAATCGCCAGGAAATCGAACCATGAAAGCCATTGCCCTGTTGCCCGTGATGTTGGTGGCCTCTATCAGCCACGCCGCCGAAACGGTGAAGATCTACAACTGGTCCAGCTACATTGCGCCGGACACCACGAAGAATTTCCAGAAACAAACCGGCATCGGTTTCAGCTACGACGTGTATGACAGCAACGAAACCCTCGACGGCAAGCTGATGACGGGTAACTCCGGCTACGACGTGGTGTTTCCGTCCAACCACTTCATGGCGCGGCAGATCCAGGGCGGCGCCTTGAAGAAACTCGACAAGCGCCAGTTGCCCAACTGGAAAAACCTCAACCCCGTGCTGCTCAAGGCCCTGGAAAACAACGACCCGGGTAATGCCCATGGTTTCCCGTACTTGTGGGGCAGTACCGGCATCGGCTACAACATCGACAAGGTCAAGGCGGTACTGGGTGATAACGCACCGGTGGATTCCTGGGACCTGATCTTCAAGCCCGAGTACATGGAAAAGCTCAGTAAGTGCGGGGTGGCGATCCTCGACAACGGCCCGGAATTGCTGCCTATCGCCCTTAACTACCTGGGGCTGCCACCCCACAGTAAAAAACCCGAGGACTACAAAAAAGCCGAGGCACTGCTGATGAAAGTGCGGCCGTATGTAGCGTACTTCCACTCCTCGAAATACACCGGCGACCTGGCCAATGGCGACATCTGTGTGGCGGTCGGCTTCTCCGGCGACGTACTGCAAGCCGAAAGCCGCGCCAAGGAAGCCAAGAATGGCGTGAAGATCGGCTATCAGATCCCCAAGGAAGGCGCCGCAATCTGGTTCGACATGGTGGCCATGCCCGCCGATGCCCCCGATGAAAAGGCCGGCTACGCGTTCATGAACTACCTGCTGGAGCCGCAGGTGATGGCGGACATCACCAACTCCGTGCACTACGCCAACGGCAACAGTGCAGCGGATAGCCTGGTAGACCCTGAGATCAAGGCCGACACCAAGATCTACCCCAGCGACGAAATGATGGGCAAGTTATTCGCGCTGGAGGCGATGCCGCTGAACATCGACCGGATTCGCACGCGGGTGTGGAACACCATTCGTATGGGCCGTTGAAGAAGTCTGATGTGGGGGGGATGGCAAGCCCCCCATTTTTTAAAATTAAAATAACTTACTGATTTTAAAGGGTTAAAGTTTCACTCTGAAATCTGAGTCTTGCATAAACAATTTCAGGCGTCCGTATTCTTGTGGTGAGCGGGCTTGTCCCGCGTCGGGCTGCGCAGCGGCCCCAAAACCAGACGCAAAGGAGTGCCTGATACACCGCATTCGTCTTCATCAGGGGCGCTTCGCACCCCAACGCGGGACAAGCCCGCTCGCCACAGAGGTCCCAATTTGCTGCGCGACAGCGCTACGTCGAAGAGGTTGTGGGACCTCCCACATTTGGTTTGAGTACAACCTTGGTTTCACGGGGTTTCCAGGTCATGCCCCAACGACTGGATAAACAACGAAAACAGTTCCGGCTGTGACGAGATGTCCAGCTTCGCGTACAGATGCCGGCGGTGCACCTTCACCGTGTCCGGCGAGATATGCAGGCGTTCGGCCATGGCCTTGGAGGAGAACCCGCGCAGCACCAGGCGGGCGATTTCCAGTTCGCGGTCCGAAAGCACACCGCAGCCGAATTGGCTCAGCGCATCCCTGATCTGGCTGTCCATGGCTGGCTCGCGCCGGGTGCTTTGTTGCCAGTGCTGCTGCATCAAGGGCAGCACCCAGGCCGACAGGGTGGTCATCAGCCCGGTTTCCTCAACGCTGAATCGCCGCTGCATGCCCAGTGACAGCGACAGCGTCCCCGCGCCCGGCAATTGCAGGATCAACTGCACCTCGTCTTCCAGCACATTGTCGTGAAAGTAACTGAGGAAATATTCGCTCTGGCGAAAATGGTCCGGCGCCACTTCCTCAAGGCGATACACACCGCTGGCATAACCCTCGCGACAGGCCTGGAAGAACGGATCGAGCAAATACAGGCCATTGAGGTACACCAGCATCGACGCCGGCTTGCTGCTCGGCTGGGCGTCGTATTCTTCCAGGGCCTGGGGCGGGCCTTCCACGGGGTAGAAGATCGCCAGCGCGTTATCGAAGGGCACGCATTGGCGCAACAACAGCACCAGCTGTTTCCAGAAACGCTCGGTGCCGATGTGCGCAACGGTGCGGCCCAGGCCAGCGTGCATGCCGACTTCACGAAACAGGCTCATGTAGCAGGCTCCCGCCAACAAAAGATCACCCCAAGGGTTCGGCTTTTGCCGGGTGCCGTCAAGGGGAGTACGCCAATAGGGGAATTGGCTGGCACTAGCCCAACCGTTATCGTCGGCAGCATCCAGCGGGAAACATATCCCGCCACTTTCAGACCTTTCGTTTCTGCCTCACACCAAGAACAACGACAGAGGATAACGATATGAGCACTTCCGCTGCGCCCGATGGCGTGCTGAAACCCACCCTGAGCGTCTTCGATGTGGTGGCCATTACCGTTTCAGCAGTGACCCCCGCCAGTTCCGTCTTCGTGATCGCGCCTTTTGCCATCCAGCAGGCTGGCAGCGGCGTGTTCCTGGCGTTCGTGATGGCAGGGCTGCTGGCGCTGATGTTCGCGTTTTGCTACGCCGAACTGGGCCGCGCCCATAACAGCGCCGGTGGCGAGTATGTGTATGCCAAGCGCGTGTTCGGTGGCATGGCCGGCTACGCGACGTTCCTGACCGTGCTGGTGATGCTGTTGTTTATTCCTCCGGTATTGGCCACTGGTGCCGCAACCTATCTCAACAATGCTCTGGGTACCACATTCGACGCGCAAACCGTGGCCCTGGTGATCGTGGTGTGCAGCTACGCCCTGGGCATCCTCAATATCAAGCTCAACGCGTGGATCACCGGGACCTGCCTGCTGCTGGAAGTCGCGGCGTTGCTGGTGATCGTGTGCATCGGCTTCGGTAACCCGGTGCAGCCCGCCAGCGTGCTGTTTCAACCCCAGATCGTCGAAAACGGTGTATTGCACCTGGCGCCTTGGGCCCTGGTGATTAGCGCGGTGGGCATTGGCCTGTTTTCCTACAACGGTTACGGCCCCGCTGTGTTGCTGGCCGAAGACATGAAATGCGGGGGCAAGGGCGTGCACAAGGCGGTGCTGTGGTCCCTGGGACTGGTGGTGGTGATCGAGCTGGTGCCGATCACGGCGCTGTTGATCGGCGCGCCCTCGCTGAGTGCGATGATCAGCAGCCCGGACCCCATCGGCTACCTGCTCACCAGTCATGGCAATGAAACCCTGTCGCGCCTGGTCAGTGCGGGCATCTTCCTGTCGGTGTTCAATGCCATCGTCGCCATCGTTATCCAGATCGGCCGCGTGGTGTTCAGCAGCGGGCGCGATGCATTGTGGACGCCTACCATCAACAAGCTGTTCACCCGCATTCATCCGCGCTGGGATTCGCCCTGGCTGGCCACGCTGTTCCTGGCGATCCCGTCGGCGTTGCTGAGCTTCAGCTCCAACCTGGCTGACCTCACTTCGTTCAGCGTATTGCTGATCATATTGGTTTACCTGGTGGTGGCGTTGAGCGCGTTGATGAGCCGCGTGCTGCTGCGCGACCGCGAGCATCCCTATCGCATGCCGCTGTGGCCGTTGCCGGCGTTGCTGGCTGCACTGGGCGCGGGTTACTTGCTGGTGACCTTGATCTACGCGGCGTCAGTACGCGACATCATGATCATCATCGGCTTGCTGGCCCTGTCGGTGATTCTGTATTGCATCAGCGGCCGGTCGAGTCCGGCCTTTCAGAAATTGTAAGGAGTGGTTATGCGTGCACGTCAATTGGGCATCACGTTGGGGCTGGGCACACCCGGTGAGTTGAATGCCATCACCGACGTTACCGGGGTTCGGGTCGGTCACAGTACGCTCAAGACCCGTGTCGACGGCAAACAGGTGCGTACCGGTGTCAGCGTGGTCCAGCCCCGCGCCGGGGAAGCGCGGTTGCAGCCGTGCTTTGCCGGGTATCACGTGCTTAATGGCAATGGTGACGCCACCGGCCTGGAATGGATCAGCGAGGCGGGCCTGTTGACCACGCCGCTGGCCATCACCAACACCCACAGCATTGGCATCGTGCGCGACACCTTGATTGCCCTGGAGCGCGAGCGCCTGCCGGACCCGGCGGTGTACTGGTGCATGCCGGTGGTGATGGAAACCTACGACGGTCTGCTCAACGATATCTGGGGACAGCACGTCAAGCCCGAGCATGTGCGCCAAGCGCTGGACAGCGCCGAACGCGGCCCCGTGCAAGAAGGCGCCGTGGGCGGTGGGACGGGGATGATCTGCCATGAATTCAAGGGCGGTATCGGCAGCGCTTCGCGGCGCTTGCCGGCAGAGCAGGGCGGCTGGACCGTCGGCGTGCTGGTGCAGGCCAACCATGGCAAGCGCCAGGAACTGCGGGTCGACGGTTATCCGGTAGGCCGCCGCTTGATGAACATCCCGTCACCCTTCGCCGAACGAGGCACGCCGGGCATGGGCTCGATCGTGGTGATCATCGCCACGGATGCGCCCCTGCTGCCGCACCAATGCCAGCGCCTGGCACAGCGCGCGTCTATTGGCATCGCGCGCACCGGGGGTGGCACCGAGGACTCCAGCGGCGACCTGTTCCTGGCCTTCGCCACCGGCAACCAGGATCTGCCGCCAGCGGACTACGCGCGCAAGGGCCTGCCGTTGAGCAGCACTTTGCAGATGGTGAATAACGATCATATTTCGCCGCTGTTCAGTGCGGCGGCGGAGGCGGTGGAGGAAGCGATCATCAACGCGATCCTGGCTGGCGAAGACATGGTGACCGACGACGGCATTCAGGTGCCGGGCTTGCAAGGCGAAACGTTGTTACAGGCACTGCACAACACTGGCTGGCGTGTGGCCCGGTAATAGGGGGACTGCGCCGATATATTAATATAAATAGTGGCTGTTTAATGTTGCCAATGACACCGTGACAATAAAATGGATCCAATTATCAAGCGTGCCGTTCAACTTGAGCGGCTTTAACGCTATTTAATATTTAAATAAGTGCCCGATGTCTTTTGTCGGACAAAGGCAACGCTGCCCAATAGATACGGAGCCAAACTTGTTAGCCCTGTTTATGGGTCAGTGCTCATGCTGGAAAAGATGTAGACGAAAGATTTCAAGTTGTGTCAGTTTCATGACGCCTTCAAAAGAGGCGAGTGATAGGACGATCTCGCCCACGGGATTCCTATCGACCCAAGACTGATGCACTTGCAAACAAGGAAGTACGTTTATGTCAAAAGTAAAAGACAAGGCTATCGTGTCGGCGGCACAAGCCAGTACCGCTTACTCGCAAATCGATAGCTTCAGCCATCTGTATGACCGTGGCGGCAATCTCACGATCAATGGCAAACCCTCCTACACCGTTGACCAGGCGGCCACCCAGTTGCTGCGTGACGGCGCCGCATACCGGGACTTTGACGGCAACGGCAAGATCGACCTGACCTACACCTTCCTGACCTCGGCGTCGTCGAGCACCATGAACAAACATGGCATCTCGGGGTTCAGCCAGTTCAACGCCCAGCAGAAAGCACAGGCCGCACTGGCCATGCAATCCTGGTCGGACGTGGCCAACGTCACCTTCACCGAGAAGGCCACCGGCGGTGACGGCCACATGACATTCGGCAACTACAGCAGCGGCCAAGACGGCGCGGCTGCCTTCGCCTACCTGCCCGGCACCGGTGCAGGCTACGACGGCACTTCGTGGTACCTGACCAACAACAGCTACACGCCGAACAAGACCCCGGACCTGAACAACTACGGCCGGCAGACCCTGACCCACGAAATCGGCCACACCCTGGGCCTGGCTCACCCTGGCGACTACAACGCCGGCGAAGGCGCCCCAACCTACAACGACGCGACCTATGGACAGGACACGCGCGGCTACAGCCTCATGAGTTACTGGAGCGAGAGCAACACCCACCAGAACTTCAGTAAAGGCGGGGTCGAAGCCTACGCCTCCGGCCCGCTGATCGACGACATCGCCGCGATCCAGAAGCTCTACGGTGCCAACTACAACACCCGTGCCGGCGATACCACCTACGGGTTCAACTCCAACACCGGGCGCGATTTCCTCAGCGCCACTTCCAACGCCGACAAGCTGGTGTTCTCGGTCTGGGACGGTGGCGGCAATGACACCCTGGACTTCTCCGGCTTCACCCAGAACCAGAAGATCAACCTCAATGAGGCCTCGTTTTCCGACGTTGGCGGCCTGGTGGGCAACGTCTCCATCGCCAAGGGCGTGACCGTCGAGAACGCCTTCGGCGGTGCGGGCAACGACCTGATCATCGGCAACAACGCGGCCAACGTAATCAAGGGCGGGGCCGGCAACGACCTCATCTACGGTGGCGGCGGTGCGGACCAATTGTGGGGCGGCGCGGGCAACGACACATTTGTGTTCGGTGCCAGTTCCGACTCCAAGCCAGGGGCGGCGGACAAGATCTTTGACTTCACCTCGGGCTCCGACAAGATCGACCTCAGCGGCATCACCAAAGGGGCCGGCCTGACCTTCGTCAATGCCTTCACCGGGCATGCCGGCGATGCGGTGTTGAGCTACGCCGCAGGCACCAACCTGGGCACCCTGGCCGTCGACTTCTCCGGGCACGGCGTGGCGGATTTCCTCGTCACCACCGTAGGCCAGGCGGCGGCCAGCGACATCGTGGCATGATGCACCGGCGCGGCGCTCAAGCGCCGCGCCTCCAGGATGGAGCGTACAGATGCAGCGTTTTTACAATGTGATCGCCTGCGTGTTGCAGGTGATGTTCGTGTCGGCAGGAGCCCACGCAATGGCGAGCAGTCTTGTTTTACCCTCCAGCGCCCAACTGGCCGGGCATTGGCAGTTGCACCAGCAGGACCAGGTGTGTGCACTGGACCTGCTCGAGCAGGCCAATGCCCTGAGCGGCGATGTGGCCTGTGTGGCGCAATGGCTGGGGGACAAGCCCCTGACGTGGTCGCCGACCCCGGACGGTATCTGGCTATTCAATGCCGAAGGCAGCGGGATCACCCATTTGAATCGTCAGAAAGAAGGTGAGTACCAGGCATGGACAAAGTCCGGCACCTTGGTGGAGTTAAAACGAGTGCCTTAGTTATTGTTATAAGTCTATAACTCGATTTTATTAGTTGACGGCCTCTATAAGAGAGGGTGGGCAACTTATGCGCGTAATTTGGTTCAAGGAAGATCAGAACATATGGCCAAGCCCCATGCGGTTGCGCCCTTATTCAAGGCGCTGGGTGAATACAAGAGCATCTTGATCAGCATTGGCTGTTTCACGGCATTGATCAACCTGTTGATGCTGGTGCCGTCGATTTACATGCTGCAAGTGTACGACCGTGTGCTGTCCTCCCAGAATGAAACCACCCTGGTGATGTTGACGCTGATGGTCGTCGGCTTCTTTGCCTTTATTGGCCTGCTCGAGGTCATCCGCAGTTTTATCGTGATCCGCATCGGCAGCCAGTTGGAGCGGCGTTTCAACTTGCGCGTGTACAAGGCCGCTTTCGAACGCAACCTGCAACGCGGCCAGGGGCATGCCGGGCAATCCCTGGGGGACTTGACCCATATCCGCCAATTCATCACCGGGCCGGCGCTGTTCGCCTTCTTCGATGCACCGTGGTTTCCGATCTATCTTTTTGTGATTTTCCTCTTCAACGTCTGGCTCGGGGTGTTGGCCACCGCCGGCGCGCTGCTGTTGATCGGCCTTGCGTGCCTCAACGAATACCTGACGAAGCAGCCATTGGGCGATGCCAGTGGTTTCTCCCAACAGTCGACGCAACTGGCCACCAGCCATTTGCACAACGCCGAAACCATTCAAGCCATGGGCATGCTTGGCGCGTTGCGCAAACGCTGGTTCGCCGTGCATTTGCAGTTCCTGGGTTTGCAGAACAAAGCCAGTGATACCGGCTCGGTGATCACCTCTCTGAGCAAGTCCTTGCGGCTGTGCCTGCAATCCCTGGTGCTGGGCCTGGGCGCACTGCTGGTGATCAAGGGCGATATGACGGCGGGGATGATGATCGCCGGCTCGATCCTTATGGGCCGCGTACTCAGCCCCATCGACCAGTTGATTGCGGTCTGGAAGCAATGGAGTTCGGCCAAGCTGGCCTATCAGCGGCTGGACGAATTGCTGCGTGAGTTCCCGCCGGAAGTGGAGCAGATGAAATTGCCCGCACCCAAAGGCCAGGTCAGCTTCGAACAGGTCAGCGCTGGCCCGCCCGGACGGCGCATGCCCACCCTGCATCAGGTCAGCTTCAACCTCGGCGCCGGCGAAGTGCTGGGCGTGCTCGGCGCCTCGGGCTCCGGCAAATCCACCCTGGCTCGCGTGCTGGTGGGCGTGTGGTCGACCTTGGCCGGCACCGTGCGCCTGGACGGTGCGGACATTCACCGCTGGGATCGCGACGACCTCGGCCCGCACATCGGCTATCTGCCCCAGGACATCGAACTGTTCAGCGGCAGCATCGCCGATAACATTGCGCGCTTTCGCGAGGCCGACCCCGAGCGGGTGGTGCAGGCTGCGCAGCAAGCCGGCGTGCATGAGTTGATCCTGCGTTTGCCCCACGGTTACGACACGGTCCTGGGCGATAACGGTGGTGGCCTGTCCGGCGGCCAAAAACAACGGGTGGCCCTGGCGCGTGCGTTGTACGGCGGGCCGCGGTTGATCGTACTGGACGAGCCCAACTCCAACCTCGACACCGTCGGCGAGGCCGCGCTGGCCAGCGCCATTGTGCAGATGAAGGCCCAGGGCAGCAGTGTGGTGCTGGTGACCCATCGCTCTTCGGCCTTGGCCCAGGCCGACAAATTGCTGGTGCTCAACGAAGGGCGTTTGCAGGCATTCGGGCCGAGCCAGGACGTGCTGCGAGCGTTATCGGGCCAGCAGGAAGCACCGAAGGAAAAACCCGGTGTGAGTTTCAGCCGTCAGTATCAAGCCGGAAGGAATCCAGGCGCATGAGCAGTATCACTGTTGAACCACGTTTCAAAGAGCGCGACGCCCGGTTCTTTGCGCGCCTGGGCTGGCTGCTGACCGTGGTCGGTGCCGGTGGCTTTTTCCTCTGGGCCAGCCTGGCGCCCCTGGACCAGGGCATCCCGGTGCAGGGCACGGTGGTGGTGTCGGGCAAACGCAAGGCGGTGCAAACCTTCAGCCCCGGCGTGGTCAGTCGGATTCTGGTGAAGGAGGGGCAGTTGGTGAAGCAAGGCCAGCCGCTGTTCCGTCTCGACCAGACCCAGAATCAGGCCGACGTGCAGTCCCTGCAAGCCCAGTACCGCATGGCCTGGGCCAGCGTCGCGCGGTGGCAGAGTGAGCGCGACAACCAATCCGCTATCACCTTTCCCGCCGAGCTGAGCAGCAACCCCGATCCGGCATTGGCGTTGGTGCTCGAAGGCCAGCGCCAATTGTTCAGCAGCCGTCGCGAAGCGTTTGCCCGTGAACAGGCAGGCATCCGCGCGAATATCGAGGGCGCGACGGCGCAGCTCAACGGCATGCGCCGCGCCCGCAGCGACCTGACCGCCCAGGCCCAGTCCCTGCGTGACCAACTGAGCAACCTGCAACCCCTGGCCGACAACGGCTATATCCCGCGCAACCGGCTGATGGAGTACCAACGCCAGCTGTCCCAGGTGCAACAGGACCTGGCGCAGAACACCGGTGAGAGCGGTCGGGTGGAGCAGGGCATCCTTGAATCGCGCCTGAAACTGCAGCAGCACAGCGAGGAATATCAGAAGGACGTGCGCAGTCAGTTGGCCGACGCGCAATTGCGCAGCCTGACCCTGGAGCAGCAACTCACCTCGGCCGGCTTCGACTTGCAACACAGCGAGATCAACGCACCGGCCGACGGTATTGCGGTCAATCTCAGCGTGCACACCGAGGGCGCCGTGGTGCGTACCGGTGAAACCCTGCTGGAAATCGTGCCCCAGGGCACGCGCCTGGAAGTCGAAGGGCACTTGCCGGTGCACCTGGTGGACAAGGTCGGCACGCACCTGCCGGTCGATATTCTGTTCACCGCCTTCAACCAGAGCCGCACCCCGCGCGTGCCGGGGGAGGTCAGTCTGATTTCCGCCGACCAGATGCTCGATGAAAAGACCGGCGCGCCGTATTACGTGCTGCGCACCACCGTCAGCGAGGCGGCGCTGGAGAAACTCCACGGCCTGGTGATCAAGCCGGGCATGCCCGCCGAGATGTTCGTGCGCACCGGCGAGCGTTCGTTGCTCAATTACCTGTTCAAGCCGCTGCTCGACCGCGCCGGCTCCGCGTTGACCGAGGAATGAGCATGAAAGCTGTGTTCATCGCCTTGCTGTTCACCTGCGTCAACGCCCAGGCCGCCATGGGCCCGTTCGATGTGTACGAGCAGGCCCTGCGCAACGATCCGGTGTTTCTCGGTGCGATCAAGGAGCGCGACGCCGGCCTGGAAAACCGCACCATCGGCCGCGCGGGCCTGCTGCCCAAGCTGTCGTACAACTACAACAAGGGCCGCAACAACTCCCAGGCCACCTTACCCGACGGGCGCGGCGGCAATTATCACGACGACCGCAACTACAACAGCTACGGCTCGACCTTCAGCCTGCAACAGCCGCTGTTCGACTATGAGGCGTACGCCAACTACCGCAAAGGCGTGGCCCAGGCGCTGTTTGCCGATGAAAGCTTTCGCGACAAGAGCCAGGCCCTGCTGGTGCGGGTGCTGAGCTACTACACCCAGGCGCTGTTTGCCCAGGACCAGATCGACATCGCCCGCGCCAAGAAGAAGGCCTTCGAGCAGCAATTCCAGCAAAACCGGCACTTGTTCCAGCAAGGCGAGGGCACCCGTACCGATATTCTCGAAGCCGAGTCGCGCTATGAGCTGGCCACCGCCGAAGAAATCGAGGCGCAGGACGAACAGGACGCCTCGTTAAGAGAACTGGGCGCGTTGATCGGTGTACAGAGCGTCAACATCCACGACCTGGCGCCGCTCAACCAGGATTTTGCCGCGTTCACCTTGACCCCGGCCAACTACGACACCTGGCATGAACTGGCGATCAGCAACAACCCCACGCTGGCGTCCCAGCGCCAGGCCCTGGAAGTGGCGCGTTATGAAGTGGAGCGTAACCGCGCCGGGCATCTGCCCAAGGTCACTGCGTATGCCAGTTCGCGCCAGCAGGAGTCCGACAGCGGCAACACCTACAACCAGCGTTACGACACCAACACCATCGGCGTGGAAGTGAGCGTGCCGCTGTATGCCGGTGGCGGTATCTCCGCGTCCACCCGCCAGGCCAGCCGTGCCATGGAGCAGGCCGAGTACGAACTGGAAGGCAAGACCCGCGAGACCCTGATCGAACTGCGTCGGCAGTTCAGTGCCTGCCTGTCCGGCGTGAGCAAACTGCGCGCGTATCAAAAGGCCCTGAGCTCGGCAGAAGCGCTGGTGGTGTCGACCCAGCAAAGCATCCTCGGTGGCGAGCGGGTCAACCTCGATGCGCTGAACGCCGAGCAACAGCTCTACAGCACGCGGCGCGACCTGGCCCAGGCGCGTTACGACTACCTGATGGCCTGGACCAAATTGCATTACTACGCCGGCAACCTGCGCGACACCGACCTGGCCAAGGTGGATGAGGCGTTCGGGCCAGCACCGCATTAATCGGCTTTCTCGACAATTCCAACAACAGAGAGGCAAGACCATGGGTGTGTTTGACTATAAAAACCTCGGGGCCGAGGGCTCCAAAGCGTTGTTCGCCGATGCCATGGCGATCACGCTGTACTCCTATCACAACCTGGATAACGGCTTTGCCGTGGGCTACCAGCACAACGGCCTGGGGCTCGGTTTACCGGCCACACTGGTCGGTGCTCTTTTGGGCAGCACGGATTCCCAGGGCGTGATTCCCGGCATTCCCTGGAACCCGGACTCGGAAAAAGCCGCCCTGGAAGCCGTGCAACAAGCCGGTTGGACGCCCATCAGCGCCAGCACCCTGGGCTATACCGGCAAGGTCGACGCCCGAGGCACCTTCTTTGGCGAAAAGGCCGGCTACACCACGGCCCAGGTCGAGGTGCTGGGCAAGTACGATGACGCCGGCAAGTTGCTGGAAGTCGGCATCGGTTTTCGCGGTACGTCGGGTCCTCGGGAAACGCTGGTCAGCGACTCCATTGGTGATCTGGTCAGCGATCTGCTCGCGGCCTTGGGCCCCAAGGATTACGCGAAGAACTATGCCGGCGAAGCCTTTGGCGGCCTGCTCAAGAACGTCGCCGACTACGCTAGCGCCCACGGCCTCAGCGGTCACGACGTAGTGGTCAGCGGCCACAGCCTGGGCGGCCTGGCGGTGAACAGCATGGCCGACCTGAGCAGCAATAAATGGGCAGGTTTCTACAAGGACGCCAACTACGTGGCCTACGCCTCGCCGACCCAGAGCGCCGGCGACAAGGTGCTCAATATCGGCTATGAAAACGACCCGGTATTCCGTGCGCTGGACGGCTCATCCTTCAATTGGTCGTCGTTGGGCGTGCATGACACCCCCCATGAATCGACCACCGACAATATCGTCAGCTTCAACGACCATTACGCTTCGACGCTATGGAATGTGCTGCCGTTTTCCATCACTAACCTGCCGACCTGGATCTCGCATTTGCCCACGGGATATGGCGATGGGATGACGCGCATCCTCGAGTCCGGGTTCTATGAGCAGATGAGCCGCGACTCGACAATTATCGTCGCCAACCTGTCCGACCCGGCCCGAGCTACTACCTGGGTACAAGACCTCAACCGCAATGCCGAGCCGCACAAGGGCGATACCTTCATCATTGGCAGCGACGGCAATGACCTGATCCAGGGCGGCAAGGGCGCGGACTTTATCGAGGGGGGCAAGGGCAATGACACGATCCGCGACAGCAGCGGGCATAACACCTTTTTGTTCAGCGGGCAGTTTGGCCAGGACCGGATTATCGGTTATCAAGCGACGGACAAGCTGGTGTTCACGGATGTGCAGGGCAGTACGGATTATCGCGATCACGCCAAAGTGGTAGGCGCGGATACGGTGATCAGTTTTGGCGGCGATTCGGTGACGTTGGTGGGGGTGGTTGGCTTGTCGGGGGAGGGGATTGTTATCGGTTAAAACGGTGGGAGGGGGCTTGCCCCCGATAGCGGTGGCTCAGTCAATAGAGATGTCGACTGGAATACAGCCATCGGGGGCAACCTCCACATTTGATCAGTGTTGGCCGCTGGAAATCAGTTTTCCTTGCGCACCGTCGCCACGTCGTCGGCTTTGACACGGATACGCTTGCCGGCGATATCGGTGAACTCATAGAACCCGTCGGCAGTCTTGGTTTTTGGAGAGTCCTTGGTCAAATACTGCGTGCCATTTTGCAGCGTCACTACGGTTTGCGTCGCGCAACCGGCCAATACCAGAAAAGTGAGTGCAACCAGTGGCAGCCCCAAATTCTTCATGTTCATAACCCTTACCGTTAACCCTGAAAGTCCCGCGCCAAGGCTGCGGGCCATAAATTTTACGCCATTGACTCCCCATCTGATCACTTTTATACAAAAAGTTGCGTGCGCCATTTATCTATTACCGATTGCAACACAGTATGGGTAACGGCACTCTGTATGCATAACCAGTATTTGACCCACGCGTGCCATGCCCAATCCTCTCGACGATCCGCTCTATTACCTGCATAACTTCCGCCAGGTCCTGCATTGGTTGGGGCAACGCTATGCCGACCTGCTCGACCCAGACGAACATCATTTCATTCAGCAATTCGACAGGTTGCCGCAAGCATCCCAGGCGCTGTTGGTGCGCATGGTGATGCGCAAGGGCGTGCATTTTCGTGCGGGCAAGCTGCAATACGTGGAAATCGGTTGCCCCCATGCCGCTGCCGCGCCCCTGCGGGAATTGGGTTGGGTGGACGACAACCACCTGCTGGCATTTGAAGCATTATTCGCCTTGTTGCAAAAAGGCGAGATCCTCAGCAACTTCACACCCTGGATCGACCAGCCCAAGGGCAAGAAGGCCGATTGGCTGGAAGGGTTGGTGGCGCAGTTCACCGACGCGCGCAGTTTCGCCGACTGGTGCCCGGACCTCGCCGACACGCTGTACAGCCTCACCGTGATGGAGTTGTGTGATCGCCTGCGCCTGATGTTCTTCGGCAACCTGCACCAGGACTGGTCCGAGTTCGTGCTCGCCGACCTGGGCATCTACACCTATGAAAAAGTCGAGTTCTGCGCCGAATCACGGGGGTTGCGCAGCCGCGCCGACGTGCACGGTTTTCTGTTCCTGCACCAATGTCAGCAGGCTTTTGAACGCGGTGAGGCGCTGGCGCAGGTGCTGGCTGAGGTCGCCACGCTGAACACCGATAACCCCTGGCTGGAAAAGCGCCGGGCCAAGCTGTTGTTCCAGCTCGGCCAATATTGCGAGCGCCGTGCCGAGTTGGACCTGGCGCAGCAGATCTACCGCACTTGCGCTTACCCTGGCGCCCGCGCGCGGCTGATTCGCGTGCTGGAGCGCCAGGAGGATTACGTCCAGGCGATTGCCCTGGCGAACGCCGCACGACAGGTACCGGAAAGCGCCGCCGAATGGCAGCATATAGACCGGGTGTTGCCGCGCCTGCGCCGCAAACTGGGGGAGCCGGCGCTGCCCAAGACCAAGCCCCGCGAGGTCACGCGCCTGGACTTGGCCCTTGCGTTGCCGGAGCCGTTAGTCTCGGTGGAGTACTGCGTGCAGGCCCACCTGAGCGAGCCCGATGCACCGGTGCACTACGTGGAAAACGGCCTGATCAATTCGTTGTTCGGGCTATTGTGCTGGGAGGCGATCTTCGCACCGCTGCCCGGCTCGTTCTTCCACCCGTTCCAGCGCGGGCCGGCAGACCTGCACAGCGAAGACTTCCACGCGCGCCGTGCCCCCCTGTTTGACGCGTGTTTCGCGCAACTGCAGGACGAGCGCTACAAGACCACCATTCGTCAACGCTACCTCGATAAGTGGGGGATCCAGTCGCCCTTTGTGTTCTGGAACCTGCTCAATGAAGACCTGCTGGAACAAGCCCTGGCCTGCCTGCCGGCCGAACACCTGCGCTACTGGTTCGAACGGCTGCTGCTGGATATCCGCGCCAACCGCGCCGGCATGCCGGACCTGATCCAGTTCTGGCCGGCGCAAAAAACCTACCGCATGATCGAGGTCAAGGGCCCTGGCGACCGCCTGCAAGACAACCAGCTGCGTTGGCTGGAGTTCTGCGGCGAATACCAGATGCCCGTCACCGTCTGCTACGTACGCTGGGCGGAGCAACCGGCTTGAGCTACAGCGTGGCGGTGCGGGCGCTGTGTGAGTTCACCGCCAAGGTGGGCGACCTGGACCTGCGCTTTACCCCGTCGCCCAGCGCCCAGGAAGGCATTGCCGGCCATCGCACCGTGGCCTCACGACGCAGCGCGCACTACCAGAACGAAGTGGCTCTCGAAGGCGACTACCAGCAGCTCAAGGTGCGGGGCAGGGCAGACGGCTATGACCCGGACACCAACCGCCTGGAAGAGGTGAAGACCTATCGCGGCGACCTTGGTGCCCAGCCCGCCAACCACCGGCAACTGCATTGGGCGCAGGCCAAGGTGTACGGCTGGTTGATGTGCCAGAAGCTTGGCCTCACGGATATTGACGTGGCGCTGGTGTATTTCGATATCGTCGGCGAAGGCGAGACCCTGCTCAATCAACGTTTCCAGGCGGCCGAGTTGCAAGCGTTCTTTAACCAGCAATGTGCACTGTTTCTCGGCTGGGCCCGCCAGGAAATGCAGCACCGCGAAGCGCGCAACGCTGCGGCGCAGACCTTGAGTTTCCCCCATGCCGACTTTCGTCGCGGCCAACGCACTTTGGCCGAGTCGGTGTACAAGGCCGTCAGCACCGGGCGTTGCCTGATGGCGCAGGCCCCCACGGGGATCGGCAAGACCATCGGCACGATTTTCCCGCTGCTCAAGGCCTTGGCGCCCCAGCAACTGGATAAGGTGCTGTTCCTGACCGCCAAGACCCCAGGCCGCAAATTGGCGCTCGATGCCGCGCATGTGCTGCAGATGCAGACCAGCAGCCCCGACCTGCCGTTGCGCGTGCTCGAGCTGGTCGCGCGGGACAAGGCCTGCGAACACCTGGACAAAGCCTGCCACGGTGATTCCTGCCCCTTGGCCAAGGGCTTCTACGACCGCTTGCCCGCCGCGCGCATGGCTGCCTCCCAGGTGCGCCTGCTCAACCAGCGCAACCTGCGCGACGTGGCCCTGGCCCATGATGTGTGCCCCTATTACCTGAGCCAGGAGATGGCACGCTGGGCCGACCTGGTGGTCGCCGACTACAACTATTATTTCGACTTCGGCGCCATGTTGTTCGGCCTGGCCCAACTCAACCAGTGGCGCGCGGCGGTGCTGGTGGATGAGGCCCACAACCTGGTGGAACGTGCCCGTTCGATGTACAGCGCCAGCCTCGACCAGTACGGCCTCAAGACCCTGCGCGACAGCGCTCCCGACGTCTTGAAGAAACCTTTGCAGCGCCTGAACCGTGAATGGAACGCCCTGCACAAGGACCAGCTCGCGCCCTACCAGGCCTATGCCGACCGTCCGGAAAAACTCTTGCAGGCCCTGAGCCTGTGTATCCGCGCCATGGGCGACTACTTCAACGATCATCCCGAGTCATTGACGGGCGACCTGCAAGCCTTCTACTTCGAGGCATTGCACTTCGCCAAGGTCGCCGAGCTGTTCAACGAACACTTCATCTTCGATATCAGCAAGCGCCAGTTCAGTGGCAAGCGCAGCAGTTCGACCCTGTGCCTGCGCAATGTGGTGCCCGCCGAATTCATTCGCCCGCGTTTGACCGCGGCACGCAGCAGCGTGCTGTTTTCCGCGACACTGAGCCCACGCCATTACTACGCCGACCTGCTGGGCCTGCCGGCGAACACGGCATGGATCGATGTGGAGTCGCCGTTCAAGGCTGAGCAATTGCGGGTGCGCATCGTCGACGAAATCTCCACCCGGTTTGTGCATCGGGATACCTCGCTGGCCCCCATCGTCGACCTGATCGCCCATCAGTTTGCGCAACAACCGGGCAACTACCTGGCGTTTTTTTCCAGTTTTGATTACCTGCAACAAGTGGCGCAACGGTTGGCTGAGCGCCATCCGCAGATTGCGCTGTGGCAACAGTCGCGAGGCATGGCCGAGGCCGAACGCCAGGCGTTTCTCGAACAGTTCACCGAACATAGCCAGGGCATCGGCTTTGCCGTGCTCGGCGGTGCGTTCGGCGAAGGCATCGACTTGCCCGGCGCACGCCTGATCGGCGCGTTTATCGCCACCCTGGGCTTACCGCAATTGAACCCGGTCAACGAGCAGATGAAGGCGCGCATGGGCGCACTCTTCGGCGCCGGCTACGACTACACCTACCTGTATCCCGGCATCCAGAAAGTGGTGCAGGCTGCAGGCCGGGTGATCCGCAGCCAGCAGGACAGGGGCGTGGTGATGTTGATCGACGACCGTTTCGGCGAATCGCGGGTGCGCCCGTTGTTGCCGCGCTGGTGGGCAGTTGATTGAGTTACCCCCATCGATCTCGCAGGCCAGGCAAACCCTTCAGAAAGGCCAAGTCAATGAGCCCGCTGATCCCGCAAAAGATCCTTGTAAAGGAAGGGTATTGAGCTGTGCGTGCGCTGCCCGGCACTGAACGGTCAGACCACTTCCAGGTAAGAACTGTGGATCGCACGCGCCAACTCGCGCACGGTGTCGATGAACTCCGTGAGACGGCTATGCAGGCCATCTTCGAGAATCTCATCAATCCCGGTGTACCTCAGCCGCGCTTCGAATTCCGCCGCCAAGCGCTGTGCCGTGCGCCCATAACTGCCAGGCAGGTCGGCGAGGATATGGCTCAACTCTTCGATACAGGCATGCAACGAACGCGGCACATCGCTGCGTAGCAACAGCAGTTCGGACACCGACCGCGCGTTCAGCGCATTCGGGTACAACTCGGTATACGCCTCGAACGACGACAACGCACGGAGCAGGGCGCTCCACTGGTAATACCCGCGTGCCGACAGGTCGCTGACTTCCTCCGACTCTTCGCCGAACATCTCGTAGCGCGCGTCCAGCAGGCGCAAGGTGTTGTCCGCGCGCTCGACAAAGGTACCAAGGCGAATGAACCGATAGGCGTCATTGCGCATGATGGTGCCCGAGGTCGCGCCGCGGAACAGGTGTGAACGCTGCTTGACCCAGTCACAGAAGTGGCTGATGCCATGCCGCCCCAGGCCACCGGCGGCGATGCTGCGCATTTCCAGCCAGGTGGCGTTAAGGTTTTCCCACATGTCGGCAGTGATGCGTCCGCGTACCGCATGGGCATTGCCCCGCGCGGCGCGCAGGCAGTTGTAGATGCTGGCGGGGTTTTCTTCGTCGAGGGCGAAGAAGTGCAGCATGCGCTCGGCATCCAGGGTTTGGTGGCGTTCCAGGTAACTGTCCAGGGTGCCGCTGCTGAGCAGCGACATGGCCAGTTCATCCAGGCCATCGCTACGCCCGGCCTGGGGCATCAGCGACAGCGAATAACTGACTTCGAGCATGCGTGCCAGGTTCTCGGCGCGTTCCAGGTAACGGGACATCCAATACAGATCTGCGGCGGTTCTACTCAACATACTCAGCCCTCCACCACCCAGGTGTCCTTGGTTCCGCCGCCTTGCGACGAGTTGACGATCAACGAGCCTTCACGCAATGCCACCCGCGTCAGGCCACCGGGCACCAGGCGGGTTTCCTTGCCCGAGAGCACAAAGGGCCGCAGGTCGATATGCCGAGGGGCGATGCCGTTTTCGACAAAGGTGGGGCAGGTGGAAAGGCTCAGGGTCGGTTGGGCGATATACGCATGGGGGCGCGCCTTGATGCGTTGGCGGAAATCTTCGATCTCGGCAGCCGTGGCCGCCGGGCCGACCAGCATGCCGTAGCCGCCGGAGCCCTGGGTTTCCTTGACCACCAGCTCGGCCAGGTTGGCCAGCACGTGGGACAGCTCATCCGGTTTGCGGCACTGGAAGGTCGGCACGTTTTGCAGGATCGGCTCTTCATCCAGGTAAAACTTGATCATCGCCGGCACATAGGGGTAGATCGATTTGTCGTCCGCGACACCGGTGCCGATGGCGTTGGCCAGTACCACATTACCGGCGCAGTAGGCGGCGACCAGCCCGGGCACGCCGAGCATCGATTCAGGGTTGAATGCCTGCGGGTCGAGGAAGGCGTCGTCGATACGCCGGTAGATCACGTCCACGGCCTTGGGCCCGTCGGTGGTGCGCATGAACACCTTGAGGTCGTGCACGAACAGGTCGGCGCCTTCTACCAGCTCCACGCCCATTTCCCGCGCCAGGAACGCATGTTCGAAGAACGCGCTGTTAAAGCGCCCAGGTGTCAGCACCACCACATTCGGGTTGTCCAGGCGGCTGGCGCTTTTCAGGGTCTTGAGCAGCAGGTTGGGGTAGTGGTCCACCGGCGCGATGCGCTGCTTGGCGAACACTTCGGGGAACAGGCGCATCATCATCTTGCGGTCTTCGAGCATGTAGCTCACGCCGCTGGGGGTGCGCAGGTTGTCTTCGAGCACGTAGTAGGTGCCGTCGCCGTCGCGTACCAGGTCCACACCGGAGATATGCGAATAAATGTCGCGGTGCAGGTCCAGACCGACCATCGCCTTTTGATAACCCTCGTTGCCCAGCACCTGGTCCGCCGGAATGATCCCGGCCTTGATGATGCGCTGGTCGTGGTAGATATCGGCGAGGAACATGTTCAGCGCATTGACCCGCTGGATACAGCCGCGTTCGATCACGCTCCATTCAACGGCGGGGATGCTGCGGGGGATGATGTCGAAGGGGATCAGGCGCTCGGTGTCCTGCTCGTCGCCATAGAGGGTGAAGGTGATCCCGGCGCGGTGGAAGAGCAAATCGGCTTCGCGACGACGCTGGGCCAGCAGTTCCGGCGGCGTGTTGGCCAGCCAGCGGGAGAAATCCTGATAGTGCGCACGGCACACGCCGTTTGCATCATTCATTTCATCAAAGAAAGATCGAGCCATTCCAGTACCTTGTCAGTGCCGAGGGTTGCCTTGGGTGGCACTGCCGCTTTAAAAAACGCATTTTTTTATGAGCCCGTGGCTGATGGTGCCATCGGACCTGGTCCTTACTTTCTTATGGGGTCGGCTCTGGGTCGGGGGGTAACGAATGTTCCTGTATTCGGGCAGATGAATGGATAAAGCAATGCGTGTGCCGGAATGGGCATACAGCACTGGATTTCCCCTGGCGGAGACCGGGCCTGTTGCGGTGAGCGGGCTTGCCCCGCGTTGGAGTGCGAAGCGCTCCCAGGATTTTTGCGGCCGCTGCGCAGCCCAACGCGGAGCAAGCCCGCTCGCCACGGCAAGCCCCTCACCATAAAGGCGCGGTTTGCGCACCATAGTGGTGCATCAACAAACTTGAACTTCGCCCCAGCCCGAATCCTCTAACAGGTCTCAGTCCAGCACGGAGCACGGATGTGCCCAGAATCATTTCACCCGACACCCCGCAAGCGAACCTGACCGATCACAGCGAACACAACGCCAAGATCTTCGGCTCGCCCAAGGACCGTCTGGACTTCTACCGTCGCGAAATCCAGTACGAAACCTCGATCCTCGCCAACCGCACCGATGCCTACCTCACGGCGCAGTCGTTCCTGGTGATTGCCTTTGTGTCCGGCATGGGCAACCTCAACCCGGAGTGGGGGAAGTTGTTCACCCTGGTGGTGCCGGCGTTCCTGGCGTTGCTCGGTATCCTCAGTTCCCTGAATGCCTGGCCAGGTATTCGGGCCGCCTACGAAATCATCGATCACTGGCATTACAAGCAGAGCGAACTGCTGCGCAGCGAACCGCTGATGGGCATGGCCTACGATGAGTCGCCGCTGTTTTCCGAAATGGAGTCGTCCCATAAGGGCTATCGCAAGTCGCTGCTGTTCTCCATGCGCGTGCCGTGGTTGTTCATGGTGTTCTGGGTGATGCTGGGCGCCTATGCGTTTTATATCCAGGTGGATAACCCGGGCTCTTAAGCAATTGGAACTTCAGCGACCGGCGCGGGACCTTACCTTTACGCAGTCCGCGTTTTTCAAGCGAGGTGACCCATGAGCACAGACAAAGACCCCCAGACCAGCAACCGTAACGACCCGGCGATCGACGGCGGCGAACCGGCCCCAGGCACGGCGGCCGATGCACCGAAAGACCCGAAACCCGCCGCCGACCCCAAAGCCAAGGAAAACGACTACAGTCCAGACTTCAAGCCTGAGCGCGAGCCCAAGCCTGAAACCGATGCCGATATCGACACCCAAGGTGGTTAGAGGAGACGGTCATGTCCAAAGAACTGGAAGAAGAACTCAACGATCCGGGCAATGAAGACCCGGGTTCACTGATGGATGATGCGGAAGTGCCGCTCAACGATCTGGACGACGCAGCGGATGTGGGCAATACAGAAAAGCCCGATTAATCCCAACCATCCGTAGATACCGTCTTATCCAAGAGGTATCTACGGCGATTGATACCCGCGCCTACAAAACGTCAGGACTGATCTCTCGCCTGAGCACGTCGTTCATACCACGCCAGCATCGGCTGGGTACTCAGGCCATGAACGACGATGCTCAAGGCGATCACCGACAGGGTCAGGTTCACCGCGACCGCGCTGCTGGTGCCGATAAGGCCATGGTTGAGCGCGTAGAACAGATAGTAGATGCTGCCGATCCCGCGAATCCCGAACCAGCCCATCAACCCGCGCTGCCGGCGATTGATCAGGCCGCCCCAGGGCATCGCGAAGACACTGATTGGTCGGATCACGCAGAACAGCAATGCCGCCAGCGGCAACGCCCGCCAATCCCAATGGCTGACGAGCACGATCCCCAGCAACGTCACCAGGAACACTTCCATCGAGCGCTCCACCAGGCTGCCGAACGAGAGCATGTCGCCCATCATCACCCCTGCGGCGATCTGGGTGTCCGCCAGCTCGCTCACATCCCCCTGCAGCGCGCGCTCCGGCTCCACTTCCAGATGGCCCACCACCGGCAGCGCCAAATGCTCTGACGGAGTGCGCGAGTTGCCGGTTGACCTGAACTCTGCCTGACGCAAGCCGAGCCCGGCGGCGAACACCGACAGAAAGCCGTAGCCACCCAGCGCTTCGGCAACCACGTAGGCCAGGGCGATCAGGGCCAGGGTCAGGTAGTCATTGGGGGAGAGCGTGCTGTCACTGTTGGTGATACGCAGCCACAGCGTCGCGCGGCCAATGCCCCGGCCCATCCAGTACCCGATCAACAGCCCGGCCGGCACTGCCCACAGCAGGTTCTTCAACGCCCAGCCGCCCAGCCAGTCACCGTCAAAGCCGCCGTGCTGCATGAAGACCAGGGCAAAAATCACGAAGGGAAAGGCCGTGCCATCGTTTAACCCGGCTTCCCCGGACAGACCGAAGCGCAGCGCATCGTAGTCCTGTGCATTGTTGACCTGGACCAGGCCCGCCAGCACCGGATCGGTCGGCGCCAGAATGGCACCCACCAGCAGCGACACCCCCCACGACAGTTCAAACACGTAATGCAACGCCAGGCAGCTGCCGAGGATGGTCAACAGCATGACCGGGCCGGCCATACCGAACGCGATGCGCCAGGTGCGATGGCCCAGGGGCAGGCGCAATTTGAGCCCGCTGACGAACAATGAAAACAGCACCGCAACTTCCGTGAGGTGCTCCATCCAGCGGGCAGACTGCTTGATGTCCAGGTGCAGCAGGTCCACCCCGAGGGGGCCAATGCCCACGCCCAGCAACAGGCACACCGCTGAGGTGGTCACCGGCATCCAGCGCAGGTAAGAAGAGGTGAGGGCAAGGGTCAGCAGCACGGCGCCGAGAACGGCCATCCATAGAATAAAAGTCATCGAGCAGTATCCAGGGCCGTGGTCTATTCACGTTCGAGGATCCTGGCCGGCTGCTGGTTCAATGTGATTGCATCGGTTTGAGCGGGCCCAGTTCTACAGCGAAGATGCGCGCTCCAGCAGCAGCCGTTCCAGGGTGGCGGCGGGCAACGGTCGGCTGAACAGGTAGCCCTGGATCTGATCGCAGCCGGCTTCCTTGAGGAACGCCAATTGCGCCTGGGTTTCCACGCCTTCGGCCACCACCCGCAGGCTCAGGCTGTGGGCCAGTTCGATGATGGTGCGGGTGATCGCGGCGTCCTGGGGGTTGCTGGTGACCTCACGGATAAACGCAATGTCGATCTTCAGCGTGTCGATGGGGAAGCGTCGCAGGTAGGCCAGGCTCGAGTAGCCGGTACCGAAGTCATCAATGGAGATCTTCACGCCCATGGCGCGCAAGCGTTGCAGGCTGGCGATGGTGTGTTGGGTATTCTCCATCAGCGAGCCTTCGGTCAGTTCTACTTCCAGGCAATGGGGTTCGACGCCGGTCTCATTGAGGATGCGCGCAATATCGGCAATCAGGTCGCCCTCGATGAGTTGATGGCCGGAGACGTTCACCGACACCTCAACGGCGCCGATCGCGCTGCGTTGCCATGTCGCAATCTGCTGGCACACGCTGCGGATCACCCAACGCCCCACCTCCACGATCAAACCCAGGCTTTCCAGGACGGGGACAAACACCGCTGGCGACACCGCGCCGTATCCTGGGCGTTCCCAGCGCAGCAAGGCCTCCAGGGCGCATATCCGCCCGTCGGCCAAAGCGACCTTTGGCTGGTAATGCAGGGTGAACGCCTCGTGCTCCACCGCCTGGCGCAGGGCGTTTTCCAGGTCCTGGCGCGCGAGGTCGTGCACGTTCATGCGCGTGCTGTCGCCGGCATGTTGGCGTAGCTGCTGCTCAAGCAACTGGCTATGGCGCTTGAGTTGATCACCGTGGCTCTTGAGCCGCAGCAGGTTGCGCACGCGCAGCCACAGCTCGACCCGTTCCACCGGCTTGCTGATGAATTCCTCTGCGCCGGTTTCCAGGCCACTGACCCGTGCACTCGACTCGCTGAGTGCCGACAGCATGATGATCGGAATGCTCGCCGTGGCTGCGTCGCCCTTGAGCTGGCTGGCGACTTCGTAGCCGTCCATGCCCGGCATCATGATGTCCAGCAGGATCAGGTCAGGCGGCTGTTTGGCCACCAGTTGCAAGGCTTCTTCGCCGCTGCTGGCACTCAGGGTCTGGTAGCCCTCGTGTTGCAACAGGGTTTCCAGCAGCTTGCGAACCTGGGGTTCGTCATCAACGATCAACAGTGTTGCGGGTTGGCTGGCCATGGAGAGGACTCATCTGAGGGGCGAGGTGGTAGTGGGTTGCAACAACGTGTCGATCACCTGGTACAGCTCTTTGTAGCGCAACGGCTTGCTGATGTAGGCATCGCAACCGGCCAACCGGGTCTTTTCACGGTCTTCCTTCATGGCCATTGCGGTCAGCGCAATCACCGGGATATGGGCGGTGTGCGGGTCCTGCTTGAGCAGCGCGGTAGCGGCCAGGCCGTCCATGCCCGGCAGTTGGATGTCCATCAGGATCAACGCCGGCTGGGCTTCGCGGGCCAGGGTCAGGCCACTCTCGGCGTCGGCCGCCCACACCACCGTGTGGCCGGCGTTGACCAGCAGCAGTCGGGCCAGGCGCATATTGGCCTCGTTGTCTTCGACGATCAGGATATGGGCCATTCAGCCTCCGTGCCTCGGTGGAGTGGCAGCCACACCACAAACCGAGCGCCCTGGCCTTCACGGCTGGCCACCGCAACACTGCCGCCATGCAGGTCGGTGAGTTGCTTGACCATCGCCAAGCCCAGGCCAGTGCCTTCGAATTTGCGCGCCAGGCTGCTGTCGATCTGGCTGAAGGCCCTGAACAGCTTGCCCATGTCGTCCTCGGCGATACCGATGCCGGTGTCGCTGACGCTCAATTCGAGGAACTGCTGGTGGGCGCTGGGTTGCAGGGCAAACCCGTGCATCGGCCAATCGCCGGGCACCTGCCCGACCTGTTCGCGGGCCACCTGGCGCACCGCCAGGGTCACGGAACTGCCGTGCTCGCTGAATTTCACCGCATTGGCCAGCAGGTTGTAGATGATCTGCTTGGTCTTGCGCAGGTCCAACTCCAACGTGCCGAAGTCGTCCTGGCTTTCGAGCTTCAACTGAATGCGTTGCAGGGCGGCTTTTTCGCGCACGATCAACAGGCTGTTGGCGAGCAGCCCCGCCAGTTCCACGGACTCCAGCTCCAGGTCCATCATCCCGGCCTCGACCTTGGACAGGTCGAGAATGTCGTTGATCAGTGACAGCAGGTGCTGGCCGCTGGTGAAGATATCGCCGATGTACTCCCGTTGGATCTCGCTCATGTCGCCCACCAGCCCGTCCTTCAACGCCTCGGAAAAACCGATTACCGCATTCAGCGGCGTGCGCAATTCGTGGGACATGGTGGCGAGGAATTCGGACTTCATATGGCTGGCATGTTCCAGCTCCAGGTTCTTTTCCTCCAGCGCGCGCTCAAAGCCTTTGCGTTCGGCTTCTTCCTGCTTGCGTGCGGTGTTGTCGGTGCCGATCAACAGGTAGCCGATGATGGTGTCATGGCGGTTGCGCAGCGCCGTCACCGACACCATGGCCGACAGGCGGCTACCGTCCTTGCGGATATAGGTCAGCTCGTAAATATCCTCGATGCCACGGGAGGCCTTGAACACCAGCGCTTCGAAGCCCGGCGTGATCGGCGTGTCCAGCTCCAGGCTGAGGGCGGCGGCGCGGGTGATCAGTTCGGCGGGGTCGGAGATGTCGGCGGGGGTGATGCGGTTGAGTACATCGTCGGCGGCATACCCGAGCATGCGTTCTGCGCCGACATTGAAGATCTGGATCACGCCTTTTTCATCGGTGGCGATGCTGGAGAAGTAGGCGCTGTTGAAGATTGCGTCTTGCAGGGCACCGGTTTTCAGCAGGGTCTTCTGGCGTTTGAATTCGACGATTTTTTCGGCCCGCGATTGGGCTTCGGGCGGGGATACAGTAGCGGGTTTGTCCATGGCGGTGTTTTCCAGGCGGATCAAGCCCGGCCGTGTCGACGACAGGGCCGCAGAGCATGCTCACAGAAAATCGCGTGGACGCGATGAGGAGGAGATGAGGTCCCCGGACAATAGCAGATACCGCCCGTCGCGCGGTATGAATACACTCAAACGAACGTACGCCGGCACAGGGCGGCGGGCCGCCCTGTTAGCGTGCGGCGCGGCTTAGAGCGTCACACTGCTGATGACCTGGGTGCTGTCATCCGGGTCGATGACGCTGTGGAATCCCAAGGCATGGTTCAACTCGCGCAACGGCGCATTGGTTGCCGCGTCGACCGTGTACATGCGTTTGAAGCCATTGGCGCGCGCCGCCGTCATCAGGTGTTGCATCAAAATGCGCCCCAGGCCCAGGTGTTGCCACGCATCGGCTACGGTGACCGCGCATTCGCATGCATCCACCGTGGCCGCGGCATAGCGGGCCACGCCGATCTCGATGAGTTGGCCGTTGTCGTGCACCAGGGCGATAAAGGCCATGCGGTGCTGGTTATCGACATCCATCAATTGATCCATCAGCGTCTTGCCAGGCTCGTTGATTTCGCCCAGGAAGCGCGCGTGCCGCGATTCACGGGACAGGCCCTTGATGAAATTGTATTCCCGTTCACGGTCGTCGGCGCCGAGGGGGCGCACCAGTACATGGCGGCCATTGTCGAGTTGATCGAGCCAGTGCGGTTTCGGCAGTGCTGCGTAGGCGAGGGCGGCCTGCTGGTTACGTGCTTCGAGGGTAGGCATGGTGTGGGCTCCTGGCGGTCAGTCGAAGCGTTCGGGCGAGACCACCCAAACGCTGCATGGCATCTTGTACAGCAGCGATTCGGTGGTACTGCCCAGCAGTCGCGACAAGCCGCGATGACCGACGCGGCCCATGACGATCACATCAATGTTGTAGGCATCGGCGTAGCTGGCCAGGACCTTGGCCGGGCTGCCCAGGATCATATGGCGTTGCTCCGGCGGGATGCCGTTGCGCGCGGCCAGGTCATTGAACGCCTGGCCCTGCTCGGCGAACAGCAGTTTGGCCGCCTCTGAAGAGAAGAAGCCGGCGCCACTGCCAAATCCATACTCCTGGGTACTGAGGTCAGACAGATCGTGTGCGTAGACCACTTCCACCTCAGCATCACACGCGGTGGCGAGTTTGGTCGCTTCGTGCAGGATGCGGTCGTTGAGGCCTTCATAGCGGCCATCGCGATGAAACGGGTCGACCGCGGCCACGATCCTGCGCGGTAACCCATGCTGTACCCGGCTGACAAAGTGCAGCGGTACCGGGCATTCGCGCAGCAGGTGCACATCCAGCGAGGTGAACATCAGGCGCGACAGCAGCGATTCATGTTCGAGCGCCTTGATCACCAAGGCCATCGGCTCTTCCTTGAGCCGAATCAGCAGTTCCTTGAGCGGGTTTTCAACCCAGGCGACTTCGGTGGTGACCGTCAGCCCGAGGTGACGCAACGGCCTGGCCTGGTCTTCCAGCCACTGGTGGTGGCGCTCCACATAGCCCAGGCGCATTTGCTCCAGGGCCTGCTCGTTGACCAGACCGGCAGTGGCCAGGCCTTCCAGGTAGTCGAAGGCGAGGATATGCAGCGCGGCGCCTTCGGCCTTGGCCAGGGCGGCGGCGCGTTCGAGTGCCGGACTGTGCTCCATCAGTGGCGAAACCAACAACAGGTAACGTGCTTGAGCAGACATGGTGAACTCCCTTGTGAACCCGTGGCGGTGAAGGGCATCGGGCAGCGGTGACTTGGTCGATCATGCCCCGGGGGGCAGGGGCGCCATTGATCTGCATCAAGACGCCTGGCCGCCGGACAGGGCAGGCGACGTTCGGTCATGTGCATCGGCAAAGGGTTGACCATGATCAACGTTCAGCGCGCCGTCGCGGCGCAGTCTGGTCCCACCCCACACGCCCAGCAGGAGGTCACACCATGGCAACCATGAGAGCCGCTGTCTTCGTTGAGAAAAACCGCATCGTCCTCGAGGACAAACCGATCCCCGAGGTCGGCCCGCTGGACGCCCTGGTGCGGATCACCACCACGACTATCTGCGGCACCGACGTGCATATCCTGCGCGGTGAGTACCCGGTGGCCAAAGGGCTGACGGTGGGCCATGAGCCGGTGGGCGTCATCGAGCGGCTGGGCTCCCAGGTGCGCGGCTTCGTCGAAGGGCAACGGGTGATCGCCGGCGCAATCACGCCCAGCGGGCAGAGCTATGCATGCCTGTGCGGCTGCGGCGCCCAGGACGGTCCCGACACCCGCCACGGTTTCCGTGCCGCCGGCGGCTGGAAATTCGGCAACACCCTCGACGGCTGCCAGGCCGAATACGTGCTGGTGCCCGATGCGCTGGCCAACCTGTGCCCGATCCCCGATGGCCTGAGTGATGAACAGGTGCTGATGTGCCCGGACATCATGTCCACCGGCTTTTCCGGCGCCGAGCGCGGTGAGGTCAACATTGGCGACACGGTGGCGGTGTTTGCCCTCGGGCCGATCGGCTTGTGCGCGGTAGCTGGGGCACGGCTAAAAGGTGCGTCGATGATCATTGGCGTCGACGGCGTCAGCGAACGCATGGGCGTCGCCCGCGGCCTGGGCGCGACCCATATCGTCGACTTCAAGCAAGGCAACGTGGTCGAGCAGATCATGGCCCTGACCGACGGCCGCGGGGTGGATGTGGCGATTGAGGCGTTGGGCACCCAAGGCACGTTCGAGTCGGCCTTGCGCGTGCTGCGTCCCGGTGGCCGCTTGTCCAGCCTCGGGGTGTACTCCAGCGACCTGCGCATCCCCTATGACGCGTTTGGCGCAGGCCTGGGCGATTACAGCATCGTCTCGACCCTGTGCCCCGGCGGCAAGGAACGCATGCGTCGCTTGATGGCGGTGGTCGCCAGCGGCGGGGTGGACCTGTCGCCGCTGGTGACCCACCGCTTCAAGCTCGACGACATCGAGGCGGCCTATGAACTGTTTGCCCATCAGCGCGACGGCGTCATGAAAGTCGCGATTACCCCGTGAAGGCAGCGCCGGCATTGGGCCGGGCCGGCAGGTACGGATGACCGTTTCCCTCGAAATCGCCGGAGCCGCCGCCGCGCTGGGGATCGGCATGCTGGTGGGGCTTGAGCGCGAGCGCAGCAAGGGGCAGGGTGAACGTCGTGCCTTTGCCGGTCTGCGCACCTATTCAATCACCGCGTTACTGGGCTATGTCTCGCAGCAAGTCGGCGGCGCGCTGCTGCTCGGGTTGGTCGCGGTTTGCCTGGCGGTGATCGCCAGTACCGCGTATTGGAAGAGCCAGGACGAAGACCCGGGAATCACCAGCGAAGTTGCGTTGCTCACGGTGCTGGTGCTGGGCGCCCTGTGCGGAGCCAGTCCCGAGCTGGCCACGGCAATCGGCGTGGTCATGGTTGGTCTGTTGGCCTATCGCGACAAGCTGCACAACTTTGCCCGCAGCCAATTGACCGAAGCAGAAATGCGCGACGGCGTGCTGCTGCTGATTGTGGCGCTGGTGGTCTTGCCGCTGGCGCCGGATCGCTTCATCGGCCCCTATGGCGGGGTGAACCTGCGCACCATCTGCACCTTGACCGTGCTGTTGATGGCGGTAGGGGCGGTGGGGCATGTGGCGGTACGTATGCTGGGGCCTCGCTATGGTTACGCCATCGGCGCCGTGGCCTCGGGGTTCGCCTCCAGTACGGTGACCATTGCCGTCATGGGCCATCTTGTCGCCAAGGAACCGAAGCATCTGCGCACGCTCGCAGCGGCGGCGATTTTCTCGAATATCGCCACGGTGGCCCAGGCCGCACTGATCCTCGGTACCGTGGAGCCGGCGCTGCTGTCGCAGATGATGTGGCCATTGCTCGCCGGGTTTGCCACCACTGCGATGTATGGTGGATGCCTCATGCTCCGCGTGGCGCCGGCCGGCCAGGCCATCCGGGTAGGAGGCGCGTTCGACCTCAAGCTGGCGCTGATCATGGCGCTGACCCTGACCGGCATCACGTTCCTATCGTCCGTGATGCTTTATCACTTTGGCCAGGTGGGGGTGATGGTGACCGCCACCCTGAGCGGTTTCGCCGACGCTCACGCCACCACCGCATCGATTGCTGCCTTGGTCACCAGCGGCCAGCTCGCGCTCCACGCCGCACCGATCCCGGTGTTGCTGGCGATCAGTTGCAACTCGCTGAGCAAGTGCGTGGTGGCCTGGGTCAGCGGTGGCCGTCGATTTGCGGCCTATGTGATCGCCGGGCAGGTGTTGCTGACCGCCGCGATGTGGTTGGGCGCACTGGTCAGTTGATCGCCACCCAGGCGGGTCATCCAGGGATTTCCAAGGTCGCCCTCAAGCCGCCGGCCGCCAGGTTTTCCAGGCGCACCTGGCCGCCCAGGCGTTGGGCGATGGTTTGTACGATGGTCAGGCCCAGGCCGGCGCCCTGGGCATTGCCACGGCTGTAGAAACGCTCGAACAGGCGCTCACGCTGGCTCTCGTCGATGCCGGGACCCTGATCGTCGACGCTCAGGACCAATCCCTTGGCTGTTTTGCACAACCCCACGGTAATCACCCCATGCTCCGGGGAGAAGTTCGCCGCGTTGGTCACCAGGTTGGTCAGGGCGATATTGATTGCACCGGCATCGGTAGTTACAGGGTACTGGGCATCGTCGACATCGAACACCAGTTCGAGACCTTTGCTCAGCAGCCAGGGTGTCAACTGAATCAGCGTTTCACGCACCGTTGTCGCCAGGTCGATGGCCTGTACGGGGGGCAGCCCGGCGCTGGGTTCCAGGCGTGCCATGGTCAGCAATTGGTTGACCAGGCGGCTGGTGCGGTCGACACCGGTGATCAGGAAGGCCAGGGACTCGCGCCGTTCGGTTTCAGTGCCGGCTTCCAGCAGGTTTTGCGCGTGCACCCGCAATACCGCCAGGGGCGTGCGCATTTCGTGGGCGGCGTCGGCGATAAAACGCCGCTCGCGGCCGAGCATGTCCTGGATCTGCGCGAGCATGCGGTTCAACGCCGCCTGCATCGGCTCCAACTCCATGGGCAAGGGCGTCAGTTGCATCGGCTCCAGTGAGCCGGAATGCCGCGCGCGCAAGGTGGCGGCCATATCGGCCAGCGGCTTGAGGCCCCAACCGATGGCCAGCCAGACCATGGCCGCGAGGATCAGGCTGCCCAGGACGTTCGGCCATAACGTATGCCGCACGATGCGCTGGACCAGGTCGGAGCGCACGTCATCCCGCTCGCCGACCCAGATACGCAGGCCGTTGTCCTTGTCCTTGAGCACGAAACCGCGCCATTGGCGGCCATTAAGGTCCTCGATATTGCTGTACCCCGGCTGTGCGGGGGGCGTGGCGAATGAAGGGGCGCTGGCGGTAAACACCAGCAGATCGCCCTTTGGGTTCCACACCTGGAAGGCGATTTTGCTTTCATAGGGGTGCCCGTCCACCTTGGGCATGGCGTTGCCCAAGGCTTTGTTGAAGGCGCGATACAGGTCGGCCTGGTCCTGGCTGGCCAGCGGCATGCTCATGACGCCCTGGAGCAGGCGGGCGTTCTGCGCCAACTGCGCGTCGTAGACTTCGGCGATTTCGTGATTGCTGTCATGCAGGTTGAGCACGCTGATCACCAGCAGCCCGGTGAGCAGCAGGCCGATAATCAGGCTCAGGGTTCGCCGCCGAATCGAGGTCATTGGCGCTCCTCCACCAGGTAGCCCACGCCGCGCACGGTGCGGATCAGTTCACTGGAGAACTTCTTGCGCAGGTGATGGATATGCACCTCCAGGGTGTTGCTTTCGGCTTCTTCGTTCCAGCCGTAGAGCAACTGCATCAACTGGTCGCGGGTCATCACGCGGCCCGGCGGCGATAGCAGTTCGTGCAGCAGCTGATATTCCTTGGGGGTGAGCAGTACCGGCGCGCCGTGGTAACTGACCTGCTGCGTGCTCGGGTCCAGGCAGATGCCTGCGTGTTCGATCAATACCCGTGCCCGGCCGGCGCTGCGGCGCAGCAGTGCACGCAGGCGTGCCTTGAGTTCGGCCAGGTCGAAGGGCTTGATCAGGTAATCGTCGGCGCCGGCGTCCAGCCCGGCGATGCGGTCTTCGGTGGCATCCCGTGCGGTGAGGATCAGCACCGGCAGGTTGGAGCTGCTGTCACGCAGGCGCCGCAGCACCTCCAAACCGTCCATGCGTGGCAGGCCGAGGTCGAGCACCGCCACGTCAAAGGTTTCGCTCAGCAGCGCATGCAAGGCACTGCTGCCATCCTGCAGCCAGTCGACGGTGTAGCCCTCACGCACCAGCGCCTGGTGAATGCCTTCGCCCAATGCCACGTCATCCTCGATCAGTAAAAGGCGCACGCAGACTCCTTGTCAGTAGAGTGTTGTCAGTTGAGTTTTTTGTTGATGTCGGCCAGCACGCTTTCGATCTCTTTGCGCCGCCCGGTATCGGCGGTTTCCCGGCCCGGACGAGGTGCGGCCAGCAGGGCTTTTTGCAAGGCATCACGGGCTTCGCCATAGCGTTTTTGCCGGTACAGGTGGTCGCCCCAGAAGTACAGACTATCAATGCCCGTCGGGTTCAGTTGCAAGGCCTGTTTGAGTAACAGTTCAGCCTTATCGGCATCGCCAAAGCCGATTGGCCAGCCGGGCACCCGGTCGTACAGGGCGGCCAGGCTGGTATAGGCCGAGCCTTGCAGGGCCTTGGGGTCGAGGTCGAGGGCTTTTTCCAGGTCGACCTTGGCCGCCTTGACCTTGCTTAACGCGCCGAGCCCGCCCTGGGCGCCGGCCCAACTGCTGGTGACGATGCCTGACCAGATCCACGCCTCGGCGGCTTGGGGGCGGTCGTGGGTGAAGGCCGTGGCCTGGGTGGCGAGTCGTTCAAAGGCCTGGGGCCGCTGCTCCTCGGGCAGGTTGTATTGGATGTGCGCCCAGCGCGTCTGGATGGCGTTCAGGCGTTGTTGGTCGACGGCGTCCATCGCCCAGGTGAAGGGGCTCAGGGCGGTGAGCAGCAGCGCGGTAAAGAGTTTTTTCATGGCTTGGGGTCCTTATTCTCAAGTGTGTCGCTCAGGCGGCGTACCAGCGGCAGCTGTTTACGCAAACCCCGGTCGACCAGGTTAGGCAGCAGGCTGTTGAGGCGCACAAAGAAACGCTCCGGCCAGCCCAGGTACAGATCGCGACGCTGGTTGGCAATGGCTTGGATCACGGCCGATGCCACGGTATGCGGGTCATCGACGTTGGATTTGAGTGCATCGTTCAAGGCCTGCGCCGCCGGGCTGTTCATCGAGGTACGGGTCGCGCGCGGTGCCACGTACAGCACGCCGACGCGGGTGTCGGCCAGTTCCCGGCGCAGCGCTTCGGAAAAGCCGCGCAAGGCAAACTTGCTGGCGCAGTAGGTGGCGTAGCCGGGATAGCCGATGGAGCCATAGGTGGAACCGACATTCACCACCATGGCGCTCGGTGCCTGCTTGAGCAGCGGCAGCAGCAGCTTGGTCAGGCAGATCGGCGCGGTGATGTTCAGCGCCAGCATGCCGTTGATGTCGCTGTCTTCGAGTTGCTCAAGCATGGCGAAGTGATTGATGCCGGCGGCGTTGATCAGCAGGTTGATGCCGCCGATGGCTTCGGCGGCGGCCAGCACCTTACGGCGGTCGGCGAGGAAGGTCAGGTCGGCACCGACCCAGCAGAGTTGCTCCGGGTAGCGCTCAAGCAACCCCTCCAGCGGTGCACGGTGGCGGGCCACGGCCAGCACCTGCGCACCACTGGCGCACAGGGCGGTGGCAATCGCCAGGCCGATGCCGCCGCTGGCGCCGGTCAGCACCACGCGCGTTTCAGACAGGCGCATGGGGCGCCTCCCCGAGACGCGGCAGGCTGCGGAACATATCGGTATAGAGCGCGTACACCACCTTGGAGGCGCGAATCACGGCGGCCTGGTCGTCGGGGTCGTCCAGGCTGTTCATCAAGCGGCGGTAGGTTTCCATGTGGCCGATGTCCAGCGACCCGTGGGAACTCAGGTAGCTGAACGCCGTTGCCGGCAGTTGCAAGCGTTCACGAATGCTGCCGGCCGCGTGGGTGGCCAGGGCGATGCTGGTGCCTTCCAGCACATTGACCATGCCGAACAGGCCGACCGGGTTGTCACGGGCGATCAGGTCGTAGAGGTAACTGACCATCAGCTCGATGGGCAAACCGGGGCGCCCGTCACGTACCGCATCGTCATCGCCGCCGCAGGCGGCAATGTCATTGAGCACCCACTGCTCGTGGCCGTATTCATCCTCGATGTACTCGCAGACGGCCTTGCGCAGCCATTCCAGGCGCGAAGGCAGGCGCGCACCGCAGGCCATCATCAACGGCACCGTATGCCGCACGTGGTAGTAGGCCTGGGCCAGGAATGCGCGATAGCTGTCCAGGCTGACCTGGCCCTCCAGGGCGTCGCGGATGATCGGCAGGCTGAACAGCGCCTGGCGTTCCTGTTGAGTGGCTTCTTGCAGCGTGTCGAAAAAATTCACGATGAGGTTTCCTCGTTGAATGCTGGGGCAAATTGGGTTTGATAACGGGCGACGATGGCGTCGCGCCGTGGCCGGCCATTGGCGGTGAGCAAGCCATTGGCGGCGGTGAAGGGTTGCGTCAGGCGCGTCCAGCGATGCACCTGGGCGTAGTCGGGCAGGCCGCTGTTGGCCTCGTCCACGGCGGCGGCCAGTTGTGCGTCGGTGCAGTCTGGGCGATGGGGCCAGAGCAGGGCGTGGTTCTGCGGCAGGGCTTCGCCATACACGAACGCCTGGGCGATGACACCGCCCTGGGTCAGCTCGGCCTCGACCCAATCCGGGTTGACGTTGCGCCCGTAACTGGTGACGAACTGATGTTTTTTGCGGCCCTTGAGGTAGAGAAAACCGTCCTCGTCAAAGGCGCCGAGATCGCCGCTGGGCCACCATTGCTCGGGCTGGTCTGTCTGCCCCAGGTAGCCGAGCAACGTCGAGCCCTTGATCAGCACTTCATCGTCTTCGGCCAGGCGGATTTCCACGTGGGGCAGTGGCCGGCCGACGCTGCCAGGACGGTGTGCCCCGGGACGATTGAGGCATACCACCGAGGCGCATTCCGACAGCCCGTAACCTTCATACACCGGTACGCCCAGTTGCTGCGCACGCTGCAGCAAGGCCTTGGAGACGCGCGCTCCGCCGACGGCGGCAAAGCGCAGGCCCTGGGGGCTGAAGGCCTTTTGCTCGGCAGCAATCACCAGCATCAACAGCAATTGCGGCACCAGGATCAGGCTGTGGGGCTGACGGGTAGCCAGGCAGCCGAGCAATTGTGCGGCGTCCACCGCGCTGGCGCCCTGGATGCCCAGGCTCTTCTGGCTGGGCAAGCTGAGGGTGGCACCGGCGTAGAGCGCGGCGTAGCAACCGAGGTTTTCCAGCAAAATCGCGATGGGCAACAGCGCCAGGTGATGGCGTGGGTCACTGCTGTGGCTGGCCTGGTACAGCTCGCGGGCCACCCGCAGCAGGCTGTCGGCGCTCAGGCACACGCCCTTGGGCGCGCCGGTGGTGCCGGAGGTGAACGTCACCTTGGCCGTGCCGGCGGGTATCGAGGGGCGGCCCTCAAAGGTGCGGCACCAGAATTCGCCGCACGGTTGATAGCCGTTGGCGAGCAATTCAGCCTCCAGATGCGGCTCGGCGATCACCCGTTCGGCGTGGCTTTGTTCCAGGCAATGGGCGCGCTGGGCCGGGCTGAAGAACGGCGGCAAGGTCAGGCAGGTCAAGCCTTCGAACAGCACTGCCAGGTCCCACAGCATGGCCTCGACGCCATTGTCCAGGGCCAGGGCGACCACCTTGACGCCTTCTTCGCGCAGGCGCTCCTGTCGATACGCCACTTCGGCGAACATCTGGGCGTAATCCATTTTCAAGCTGTCGCCCCACAGGGCGATGGCGCCATCGTTGCGTTCGGCATGGCCTCGCAGTACGGCGTGGAAGCGGCGGGTTTCAGGCGACATGGCTGGCGTCCTCGAGGGCGGTTGGCAACCCCAGGCGTGAAAACAGGCCCATGTTGCGCAAATGGATGAACCCGGCGCGGATATTGCCGACATGCACCCACGGTTGGCTGTCGTAGTAACTGCCCCAGTGATGGCGCTCATCGCCCAGGCGCTGCGGGTCGGCCGCGCACAGGGTCACGGGCTTCAAGCCCAGGCGGTGGAAGCTGTTGACCAGGCCGATATTGCCGGTGAACGCCACCCACTCCAGGCCGCCCATGGCCAGCAGCCAGGTAATCGCGATGATGCTCAGGCGCGCACTGCCGGTGTCGCTGGCCGCGAGGTTGCCGACTTCGGCGATGGCGCCGCGCTCCACGGTCTGTTCGGCAGCGGCACTGATCAGCGGGTCGATCGGATGGTCCAGGTAACGCTCCAGGAACAACGGCTCGGCGCTTGCCAGGCGCACCCCGGCAACGGCGCACAGCTCGCCACTGGCCTGGCTGACGCCAAACAACTGCGGCATGAAGTGGCGGATATCGGCGCCGTGGGCAAGGCGAAAACGTTGTTGGATAAACGCCTCGAAGGCAGGTCGCTGCGGGTCTTGGGGCAGGGCGCGGGACAGGCGCATCGGTGCACTGTCGGCATGGCCGAACAGCAGCGGCAAGGAAATGTTCCAATCGATATCGGGCATTGGCATTACGCCTCCCCAGTGAAGTTGGGAGGAGTATCGGAGGCATTTCTTAACGAAGTCTGAAGGTGGCAAAAGGATATTTTTCGCCATCTTCAGACTGCCTTAAGGCTTCGCGGGCAGGGTCGCGCGGTCTTTCCACGGCTGCTTGCGGCCACCACCTGCACAAGGCTCTTCCCATGACTGAACATCTGGTGATACAGCGCTACACGAAGCTGTCGATGACCCTGCACTGGCTGATGCTGGCGCTGTTTGTCGGCGTTTACGCCTGCATTGAAATCAAAGGCCTGCTGCCTCGCGGCCATGCACTGAAGGGCGTGTTACTCGGCGGTCACGCGCTGTTCGGTATCGGGATTTTCCTGCTGGTCTGGCTGCGCCTGCTGGGACGCCTGGCGCCGCGCCCGGCGATCCTGCCGCGTCCACCGGCCTGGCAGACTGCCGTGGCGCACCTGATGCACCTGGCACTATATGGCTTGATGATCGTGACGCCGCTGCTGGCCTGGCTGATGCTCAACTCCGCAGGCAAGCCCGTGCCGTATTTCGAGTTTGCCTTGCCATCGCTGGTGGCGGTGGACCCCGACCAGGCCAAGCAATTCAAGCACTGGCATGAGTGGCTGGGCAGCGCTGGTTATTGGTTGATCGGCCTGCACGCTTTCGCCGGGCTGTTCCACCATTACTGGGTGCGCGACAACACCCTGGTGCGCATGCTGCCAAAACGTTAGAAATGCCAAAATCACACTTTATGCGCCTGATGAAACGTTTCTTCTAGCGACAAACGGCTTACGCAAGCGCTTGCGTAAGTAAATGTATCTGATTAGAGTCGGTGGCAATCGGCTCTGATCAAAGGGGGCCGAACGACAAAAATAATAAAACCAGGAGCTCATTGATGAGCCTTGAACCCTTGCTTGAGATGCAGGGCATCAGCAAAACCTTCAACGGTTTGCGCGTGCTCAAGAATGTCGGCCTGAAGGTCTACCCCGGCGAAATCCACGCCTTGATGGGGGAGAACGGCGCCGGCAAATCGACCCTGATGAAAATCCTCTCCGGCGCTTACCAGGCCGATCCCGGCGGTGAAATCCGCATCGACGGTCAAGCCGTCCCCACGTTCAACCCCGCCACCGCCAAAGCCCTCGGCATCGCCGTGATCTACCAGGAACTGAGCCTGTGCCCGAACCTGAGCGTGGCCGAAAACATCTACCTGGGCCGTGAGTTGCGCCGTGGCTGGACCATTGACCGCAAGGGCATGCAAGCCGGTTGCGTCGAAGTCCTGCAGCGCCTGGGCGCCGAATTCACCCCGGCAACCAAGGTCAGCAGCCTGTCGATTGCCGAGCGCCAACTGGTGGAAATTGCCCGTGCCTTGCACGCCCACGCCAGGATCCTGGTGATGGACGAACCGACCACGCCGTTATCGTCCCGCGAGACCGACCGCCTGTTTGCGCTGATCAAGCAGCTGCGCAGCCAGGGCCTGGCGATCATCTACATCAGTCATCGCATGGCCGAGATCTATGAACTGTCGGACCGTGTCTCGGTGCTGCGCGACGGCCAATACATCGGCGAACTGACCCGCGACGCGCTGTCGGCCGAAGTCCTCGTGAAGATGATGGTCGGCCGCGACCTGTCCGGTTTCTACAAGAAGGAACATGCCGCCTACGACCCCGGTGCGGTGGTGATGCGCGTGCGTGACATGGCCGATGGCAAGCGCGTGCGTAACTGCAGTTTCGACCTGCATGCCGGTGAAGTGCTGGGTATCGCCGGGCTGGTGGGGGCAGGGCGCACCGAGTTGGCGCGGCTGATCTTCGCCGCCGACCCGCGCACCAGCGGCACCCTGGAAGTGGTGGGCAAGACCGTGACGCAACTGCGCAACCCGGTGGATGCGATTCGTGCCGGCGTGGTGTACCTCACCGAAGACCGCAAGGCCCAGGGCCTGTTCCTGGACATGAGCGTGGCCGACAACATCAATGTCTGCGCCTGTGTGCCGGATGCCCGCGCCGGTGGTGTACTCGACCGTGGCCTTGGCTTGAAACGTGCCAATGAAGCCATCAAGTCACTGTCGATTCGCGTGGTGTCGGGCAAGGTCAATGTCGGCGCGTTGTCCGGCGGCAACCAGCAGAAGGTCCTGCTGGCGCGGCTGCTGGAGGTCAAGCCGCACGTGCTGATCCTCGACGAACCCACACGCGGCGTGGACATCGGCTCCAAATCCGAGATCTACCGCATCATCAATCAACTGGCGCAGGCCGGCGTGGGCATCGTGGTGATCTCCAGCGAGCTGCCGGAAATCATCGGCACCTGCGACCGGGTGTTGATCATGCGCGAAGGCCAGTTGGTGGCCGAAGTCGGCGGGGCCTCCGGTCACGTCATCTCCCAGGAACGTATTATTGATCTCGCCACCGGTGGCGATCAGGTGGTTGCCCATGGCTGATTCAATGATTGCTACAACAGGCAAGGCAGAACGTGCCCGCGAACTGATGCGCACGGTCGGTATGTTGCCGGTGCTGATTTTGCTGCTGGTGGGCTTCGCCCTGGCCAGCGAGAACTTCCTGACGATGCAGAACCTGTCGATCATCACCCAACAGGCCTCGGTCAATGTGGTGCTGGCGGCGGGCATGACCTTTGTGATCCTCACGGCGGGTATCGACCTGTCGGTGGGAGCGATCCTGGCGGCGTCGGCCGTGGTGGCGTTGCAGGCGTCAATGTCGCCGCAGTTCGGCATGTTCGGGATTGCGGCCGGTATCGGCTTCGGGCTGCTGCTGGGCCTGGTCAACGGTGGGTTGATTGCGTTCATGCGCCTGCCGCCGTTTATCGTCACCCTTGGCGCACTCACCGCCATGCGTGGCCTGGCGCGCTTGCTGGCCGATGACAAGACCGTGTTCAACCCCGACCTGCCGTTTGCCTTTATCGGCAACGACTCGATCCTCGGCGTGCCGTGGCTGGTGGTGATCGCCGTGGCGGTGGTGGCACTGTCGTGGTTCATCCTGCGCCGCACGGTAATGGGCGTGCAGATCTATTCGGTGGGCGGCAACCCCGAAGCGGCGCGACTCTCCGGGATCAAGGTGTGGAAGGTGCTGCTGTTCGTCTACGCCATGTCGGGCGCCTTGGCCGGGCTGGGTGCGGTGATGAGTGCCTCGCGCCTGTTCGCCGCCAACGGCCTGCAACTGGGGCAATCCTACGAGCTGGATGCGATTGCCGCCGTGATCCTCGGCGGTACCAGTTTTACCGGTGGCGTCGGCACCATCGGCGGCACGCTGATCGGCGCGCTGATCATCGCGGTGCTCACCAACGGCCTGGTGCTGCTGGGGGTGTCGGACATCTGGCAATACATCATCAAGGGCATCGTGATCATCGGCGCGGTCGCGCTGGATCGCTATCGCCAGTCCGGTGCGCGGACCTGATTTCACTCCCATAACAATCACAAGAGAGACCCGCATGAACCTTAAACGCATCTTTCCCGTCGTCGCCTTGGCTGCCCTGATGTCCCAAGCCGTAGAGGCCCGCGAACTCAAGGCCCTGGGTATCAGCATGGGCTCGCTCGGCAACCCGTATTTCGTGACCCTGGCCGATGGCGCCACGGCCCGGGCCAAGGAGCTGAACCCCAACGTCAAGGTCACCTCGGTGTCGGCCGACTACGACTTGAGCAAGCAGTTCTCGCAGATCGACAACTTTATCTCGTCCAAGGTCGATCTGATCCTGATCAACGCCGTCGACCCTTCGGCCATGGCCTCGGCGATCAAGAAAGCCCGCGATGCCGGCATCGTCGTGGTGGCGGTGGATGTGGACGCCAAGGGCGTGAATGCCACCGTGCAGACCGACAACGTTGAAGCCGGCAAGCTGGCCTGCCAATACCTGGTGGACAAGCTTTCCGGCAAGGGCAACGTGATTATCCAGAACGGTCCGCAAGTCACCGCCGTGACCGACCGCGTCAAAGGCTGTAAAGCCGCATTGGCCGGCGCGCCGGACATCAAGGTGCTGTCCGACGACCAGGACGGCAAAGGCTCCCGCGAAGGCGGCCTGAACGTGATGCAGGGCTACCTCACGCGCTTCCCGAAAATCGACGGCCTGTTTGCGATCAACGACCCGCAAGCCATCGGCAGCGACCTGGCGGCCAAGCAGCTCAAGCGCAGCGGCATCATCATCACCTCGGTGGACGGCGCGCCGGATATCGAGAACGCGCTGAAGACCGACACCCAGATCCAGGCGTCTGCCAGCCAGGACCCGTGGGCCATGGCGCAGACGGCGGTGAATGTCGGCAATGACCTGCTCAACGACAAGGCCCCGGCCGAAGCGGTGACCCTGCTCACGCCAAAACTGATCACCCGCGACAACGTGGGTACGTACAGCGGCTGGTCGAGCAAACATTGATAGCGTGAGAGGAACAGCGTCGTGGTGACCATGGATGACGTGGCAAGCAGGGCGGGGGTGTCGACGTCGACCGTGTCACACGTGTTGAACGGCACCCGCAAAGTCAGCCCGGCGACGGTGCTGGCGGTGCGGCGGGCGATCCAGGAACTGGGGTATATCCCCAACACCCTGGCGCGCTCGCTGGCGCGGTCGAGTACCAACACGATAGGCGTGGCGATCTCGGCGCTGTCCAACCATTACTTCAGCGAGACGGTGCACGCGATTGAAACCGAGTGCGCCAAGCACGGCTACATGATGCTGTTTGTCGACACCCACGACGACCCGGAGCAGGAGCTGCGGGTGGTCACGGCGCTGCATCATCGGCGGGTCGACGGTATTGTGCTGGCGCCGTCGAACGGTTCGATGGCCCTGGAATACCTGCGCGCCAACGAGATTCCGGCGGTGCTGGTGGACCGGATGATGAGCGAGCAGTTTGATCAGGTTGGGGTGGAGAATGCCCAGGCCACCCAGGGTCTGATTGAACACCTGATCGGGCACGGGCACCGTCGCATCGGTTTTATCGCCGGGCGCACGGGGTTCAGTACCACGGATGAGCGGGTAGCGGGTTACCGCGCGGCGTTGCACGCGGCGGGGCTGGCCTTCGATCCGCAGTTGCTGGTTAACGGCGGCTCCAACACCGAGCCTGCGCGCCAGGCCACGGTGCAGTTGCTGGGCCTGGCTTCGCCGCCCACGGCGATCATGGCCGGCAATAACCTGATGACCCTCGGCGCGATGCACGCCTTGCGTGACGCGCAGCTCGACGTGCCGAGACAAATGGCCCTGGTGGGCTTTGATGATTTTGACTGGGCGGATTTTTTCGTGCCGCGCCTGAGCCTGATCGCACAGCCGGTCAAGGCCCTTGGCGCCCGCGCGGTCGACCTGTTGCTGCAACGCATGGCGTCGCCTGACGCAGCGCCCCAGAGCGTGCGCCTCGCGCCGACCCTGCAGTTACGTAACTCCTGTGGCTGTCATTGATTGGAATAACACACGCATGAACAGTCCTGTTTCCCTGGGCATTGACCTGGGCACGTCGGAACTCAAAGCCATCCTGATGGACGCCACGGGCGCGGTGCTGGCCCATGCCGGCGTGCGCTTGAGCGTGTCGCGCCGGCACAGCGGCTGGTCTGAACAGGCACCGGAAGACTGGTGGCAAGCCTGTTTGCAGGCGTTGGCGCAACTGCGCAGACACGAGGCGTTTACGCACGTGGCCTGTATCGGCCTGTCGGGGCAGATGCACGGCGCGGTGTTGCTGGGCGCGGACAACCGCGTGTTGTACCCGGCGATCCTGTGGGACGACTCTCGTGCGGTGGCCGAAGCCGAACAGCTGGGTCCCGGCTTCGCCGACGTCACCGGCAGCCTGCCCATGGCCGGGCTGACCGCGCCGAAACTGCTGTGGTTGCAACAGCATGAACCCGAGGTGTTCCAAGCGATTGATTGCGTGCTGTCGCCCAAGGATTACCTGCGCTTGCGTTTGAGTGGCGAGCGCATCAGCGAGATGTCCGACGCGGCGGGTACGTTGTGGCTGGATGTGGCGCGGCGGGAATGGTTTACCCCGATGGTTCGCGCTACCGGCCTTACGCCTGAGCAATTGCCCAGGCTGGTGGAAGGTGGTGCGGCGAGCGCTTTGTTGACGGCCACGGGACTGGGCTTATCAGCTGACGTGGTGATTGCCGGCGGTGGCGGGGATAACCCTGTGGCAGCGGTCGGCATCGGCGCGATCAACGCTGGTGATGGGTTCATCACCCTGGGGACCAGCGCTGCCATCGTCGCCATCACCGACCATGCGGCGGGTAACCCGGCCAGTGCGGTACACAGTTTCTGCCATGCCTTGCCCAACCGCTGGTACACCATGGGCGCCATGCTCGCCGGCGCCAGTTGTTTGCGCTGGGTCACACGGCTGACGGGCATGGCGGATGAACAGACGCTGCTGGAGCAGGTGCAGGCGCAATTGCCGATCGAGCAGTGCGTGCCTTCGGGGACGCCGCTGTTTCTGCCTTACCTGGCCGGCGAGCGCACACCCCACAACGATCCGTTGCTACGCGGCGGCTTCATGAACCTGGGCCACGATTGCACGCCGGCGATGCTCGGTTACGCGGTGATGGAAGGGGTGGGTTTCGGTTTGCTCGATGCGTTGCGCGCGGTGCAATCGACCGGCGCCGACGTTACCGCTTTTGCTCTGGTGGGTGGCGGTGCGCGCAGTGAGTACTGGGCCCAGTTGCTGGCGAATATCCTGCAGCGGGAAATCTTCACCTTGCAGGGCAGTGAATTGAGCGCATGCATTGGCGCGGCGAAGCTGGGGTTTGTGGCGATGGGGCAGGGTGCGCAGTTGCTGGCGGCGGGGATGCCGGTCAAGGCCCGGTACACGCCTGACCTGACGCAGCAGCCAGTGTTGGAGGCGCGTTATCGCAAGTTTCAAAGTCTGCTGCCCGCCGCAAAGGCCCTTCACGACTAGGCTTCTGTGGCAAGCGGGCCTGTTCTGATGGGCAGGCTCGTTGTGGCAAGTGGGCTTCCTGTGGCAAGCCCGCTCGCCACAGGAAGCCCACTTGCCAGAAAAGGCCCGCTCGCCCCAATGGGTCATAACCAGACAGCATCCCACAGTGGGTAATCGCCAATTCGCTCCACCAACCCTGCTCGCAGGGGGTTGGCGACGATATAGCGCGCCATTTTCCGAATATCGTCTTCAGCCCGCACCGCCCGGTCGTGGTAGCCACGCTGCCAGAATTTCTCCCGACTGCCACGGGCGTTGTTGATGCTCAAGGTGCTGCGCGACTTGGTCTGGCGCATCACATCAGGCAGCGTCGTGCCATTGAGGTCGAGCAACCAATGAAAGTGGTCCGGCATGATCACCCACGCCAGCGAATTGACCTGCCCTGAGTCATGAACCCTCTTGAATTCCGCGACTAATAACCGGCCCAGGCGAAAGTCGCGAAACAATGGATGGCGTTGATGCACGACAGCGGTGACCAAGTAGGCTCGACCGGTTTCTGAATAGCGACCACGACGTAACAGGTGAGAGTTTGGCTGGCGAGGCAATTCGTTGCTCCTTCCCATGGATAAGAAGCTTTGACGCTAGCAGCGGAGGCGGAATAGCCGCGTTGAGTTGCGTATCCTTCTGTTGCACGGCTTCCTGTGGCGAATGGGGTTACTGTGGCGAGCGGGCTTGCCCCGCGTTGGGCTGCGAAGCAGCCCCAATAAAGGCACCGCGTTTATCCAGGCACAATGAGTGGTCAGGTTTTGGGGCCGCTTCGCAGCCCAACGCGGGGCAAGCCCGCTCGCCACAACAAGCGCGCTCGTCCGAGGAATCGGGTTGTTACGGTTCAGTCGTTGGTCAGCGGGGGCAAACGTCGCTTTACCGGGGTTTTCTTGACGATGGCGGTGTTGGTTTCGGCATAGGCGTTGATCCGATCCAACAGGCTGTCGAGATGGTCCATGGTGCGCACGTGCAGGCGCGCGATGAAGCAGTCTTCGCCGGTGACCTTGTCGCATTCGGTGAATTCGGGGATCGCCTGGATCTGGCGCTCCACCTCCTGCAATTTGCCGGGCAGGGGGCGGATGCGCACGATGGCTTGCAGCAGGTAGCCGAAATGCTTGGGGTCGATGTCGACGGTGTAGTGAGTCAGCACGCCGCGTTCTTCCAGGCGGCGCAGGCGTTCACCCACACTGGGCGAGGACAGCCCGGTGATGCCCGCCAGGGCCTTGAGGGATAACCGCGAGTCATCCATCAAAGCGGCGATGAGTTGCTGGTCGATGGTGTCGATCATGGTGTTCGCCTAATAAGAAAAGGTGTTTGCGGGGTTTTGCCTTTTTTAGTCGCTGGAGCCGCTCACAAGCAGATTGCCATAATTGAGCCTCACTTGAGGAGCATCAATCATGGATTCATCCATCCGTCGCGGTTCGTGGGAAATGATCGCCGCCATGCTGATCTCGGGCACCATCGGCTGGTTTGTGCTGGTGTCTGGCGTGTCGGTGATCGAAGTGGTGTTCTGGCGCTGCGTAATCGGTGGGCTGACCTTATTGCTGGTGTGCGCGCTGCTGGGTTACCTGCGGCTGGACCTGCTCAATTGGACCAGGCTCGGCCTGGCGATGCTCAGTGGCGTGGCGATTGTCGGCAATTGGTTGCTGCTGTTCGAATCCTACTCACGTGCATCGATCGCCATCAGCACCGCGGTGTACAACGTGCAGCCGTTCATGTTGGTGATGCTCGCGGCGCTGTTCCTCGGGGAAAAGATCACCGTGCAGAAACTGGCGTGGTTGAGCGTGGCGTTCCTGGGAATGCTGGCGATTGTCACCGCCCATGGTAATCAGCCAACCGGCGACGATTACCTGGCGGGCATCGCCTTGGCCCTGGGCGCGGCATTGCTGTACGCGATTGCCGCACTGATCATCAAGCGTTTGAAGGACGTACCGCCGCATTTGATGGCGTTGATCCAGGTCACGACGGGCGCACTACTACTGGCGCCGCTGGTGCCTTGGCATAGCTTGCCGGTCACCACCAACGCCTGGGCGGCACTGGCGACGCTCGGCGTGGTACACACCGGTTTGATGTATGTGTTGCTGTATGGCGCGATCCAGAAACTGCCCACCGCCATCACCGGCGCACTGTCGTTTATCTACCCGATTGCGGCGATCTTCGTCGATTGGATTGCCTTCGGGCATCGCCTGGGCTGGCTGCAATGGCTGGGGGTGGCGGCAATTCTGCTGGCAGCGGCGGGGTTACAGCGGGGCTGGTGGTGGCCCCGCTCCCACAGGGTCAGTGCGTGCCCTGATAGATGAGATTTTCCGGGTTGAAATGCTCCACGACACTGCCCGGTTGCGGCAGCCCAAGGATATGCCCCTTGATTTTGCCCACCACATGCATCTCGCAGGGTTTGCAGTCGAACTTCAGGGTCAGCACTTCGTCGCCATGAATCAGCTGCATCGGCGCAACCTTGGTTTTCACGCCCGTGACACCTTTGGCCTGTTTAGGGCACAGGTTGAACGAGAAGCGCAGGCAGTGCTTGGTGATCATCACCGGCACTTCGCCGGTTTCTTCATGGGCTTCAAAGGCCGCGTCGATCAGCTTCACGCCGTGACGGTGATAGAAGTCGCGGGCTTTCTGGTTGTAGACGTTGGCCAGGAACGACAGGTGCGCTTCCGGGTACACCGGCGGCGGCGTGGCCTCGGCCTTGCGCCCGCCACGTGGGTGTGCGGCAACACGGGCGGCGGTCAACGCTTCGATCACTTCGCGGCGCAAGGCCTTGAGCTGTGAGTTGGGAATGAAGAACGCCTGCGGTGCATCCAGTTCGATACGGGTAGCGTGATACTCGGTGGTACCGAGCTGGCCAAGCAGGTCGCGTAGGGTGTCCAGCGCCTGTTCCGGCTTGTTGGCCACGCCAAACGGGCCGGGCAGGGTAACGCTGGCGTGGATGCCTTCTTCGCTGGTGGCGGTGACTTCCAGCTGCTCTTCACGCAAACGTGCGACCCATGACAGGCCGATACGGCGTTCGGCCGAAGTCTTGAGCAACGCCTGCTGCCAGTTGTGGTCGAGGTTGCGGTTCAGCGGGTGGTTGGGGCGCAATTGATGCAGGCCGGCCGGCATTTCATTCGGCTCGACGCGGTAGCGGTAGCGCTTCTCGCCGTCTTCCTCGAACTCGCCCTTGGGCTCGGCGATGTTGGCGCGGAAACCCACCACTTCGCGCTTGACCAGCACATTGAGGCCGTCGCCGTTGGACAGCGGCTCATGGGTGATCACTTGCAGGTCACGCTTGCCGGCTTTTTCCACCACACCCACCGGCAGGCCGGTGAAGGTCGGGGTATCGAAGGCGCCGATGTCGATCTTGCGGTCGCTGACAAAGTAGTCGGTGCTGCCACGGTGGAAGGTTTTTTCCGGGTCGGGCAGGAAGAAATGCGCGGTACGGCCGCTGGACGCGCGGGCCAGGTCCGGACGGTCTTCGAGGATCTCGTCAAGACGCTGGCGATAATAGGCCGTGATGTTTTTCACATAGCCCATGTCCTTGTAGCGACCCTCGATCTTGAACGAACGCACGCCGGCTTCGACCAAGGCGCGCAGGTTGGCGCTCTGGTTGTTGTCTTTCATCGACAGCAGGTGCTTTTCAAAGGCCACGACGCGACCCTGGTCATCTTTCAAGGTGTAGGGCAGGCGGCAGGCCTGGGAGCAGTCGCCACGGTTGGCGCTGCGGCCATTTTGCGCGTGGGAGATGTTGCACTGCCCGGAGAACGCCACGCACAGGGCGCCGTGGATAAAGAACTCGATGGCGGCATCGGTTTCGCCGGCGATGGCGCTGATTTCCTGCAGGTTCAGCTCACGGGCCAGGACCAACTGCGAGAAACCGGCCTGGTCGAGGAACTTGGCGCGGCCCAGGGTACGAATATCGGTCTGGGTACTGGCGTGCAGCTCGATGGGCGGAATATCCAGCTCCATCACGCCCAGGTCCTGCACGATCAGCGCGTCGACACCGGCGTCGTAGAGCTGATGGATCAGCTTGCGCGCGGGTTCCAGTTCGTTGTCATGCAGGATGGTGTTGAGGGTCGTGAACACGCGGGCGTGGTAACGGCGGGCGAATTCCACCAGTTGAGCGATATCGCTCACCTCGTTGCACGCGTTATGGCGCGCGCCGAAGCTCGGGCCGCCAATGTAGATGGCGTCGGCGCCATGCAGGATGGCCTCGCGCGCGATGGCGACATCGCGGGCAGGGCTGAGCAATTCCAGGTGATGCTTGGGCAAGGACATAGTTTTTTTAGTCAGGCTTGTCACGGTTGAGGCGCGCATTGTAGCCGTGAATTGCCTGACCGGCATCAACTCAGGCCTTGGCGGCCATCGCGGTGACTTCCACGCGCATGCCGTCTACCGCCAGTGCCGCCACGCCAACCGCCGCGCGCACGGGCCAGGGCTTGGCGAAGAAGCGTTTGTAGACCTCATTGAAGGCGGCTCGGTCGGCCATATCGGTCAGATAAATGGTCAGGTGCATGACCCGGTCCATGGAGCTGCCGGCTTTTTCCAACGCCACTTTCAGCGCTTGCAGCGTGCATTCGCTTTGCAGGGTGATATCGCCCAGTTCCAGGCTGCCGTCGGCGCGGGTCGGGATCTGGGTGGAGACCAGGATGCCGTTGAAACCGACGACATCGGAGGAAATCGAGTCTTCATCCGGGTCGGGGGTGTAGGACAGGTCGTGGTTGGTCATCGGTGCGCCTCTTGTCGGCTGGAACAGGAAGGCGCCATGGTCCTTGAAAATAGCAACAGGGGCAAATAAGGCCCCCCCGAAACACCGGGAATCCCCATGTTTCGCACAACATCTTGACGTCAAAAAATAAACAACTAATCCACGTAAAGTCCCGTATTCCGCGGCCGATAGCGAGGTTAGAGATAGATTTTCTGCACGGCTGAGGGCGCGTCATGTTCAATACAACACTCAAAACCGAACTGGCGGCCAGGACGGCCGAAGTCACCGAGTACAAAGGACTGATCAGCGCCCTGGAACGGTCCATGGCAGTGGTCGAATTCGACCTCAACGGCAACGTACTGCGTGCCAACGACAACTTCCTGAAGACCCTGGGTTATACCCGCGACCAATTGGCGAGCAAATCCCACCGGGACTTTTGCTTGCCGGCGCTGACCAACAGCCCGGCCTACAGCCAGTTCTGGGGTGAGCTTAAGGCCGGTAAGTTTGTGTCGGGCACTTTTAAGCGGGTGGATGCTCACGGCAAGACCATCTGGCTGGAGGCCAGCTACAACCCGGTGCTGGATGAACGTGGCCAAGTGCTGAAAGTGGTCAAGTACGCCCTGGATGTCACGAGCAAAGTCGAACAAGAAGCGGCGACCCGCAGCAAACTGGCCGCAGTGGACCGGGCGATGGCAGTGATCGAGTTCGACTTGAACGGTCAGGTCCTGGACGCCAACGAGAACTTTCTGCACGTCATGGGCTATACGCTGGCCGAAATCAAAGGCAAACACCACCGCGTGTTTTGCGAACCCAGCCTGATCAACAGCAACGAGTACACGGACTTCTGGAGACGCTTGAACAACGGTGAGTTTTTCACCGGGCAATTCAAGCGTCTCGGCAAGCATGGCCGTGTCGCGTGGCTGGAGGCCAGTTACAACCCGGTCTATGACGGCGACGGCACGCTGATCAAGATCGTCAAGTTTGCCAGTGACATCACTGAGCGCGTGGAGAAGTTCGAGGAAGACTCACGCGGTGCCTCCCGGGCCTACCATATTTCCTCCGAGACCGAGCGGTTTGCCGAACATGGCACCCAGGTGATTCATGAAACTGCCGCCGAAATGCGCCGGATCGCCGAGAACATCGGTGCATCGGCGCGTCTGGTCGGGCAATTGGGTGAGCGCTCCGAGCAAATTACCGCGATCGTCAATACCATTCGAGGCATCGCCGACCAGACCAACCTGTTGGCCCTCAACGCGGCCATCGAGGCTGCCCGTGCGGGCGACCAAGGGCGTGGTTTTGCCGTGGTGGCCGATGAGGTCAGGCAGTTGGCGGGGCGTACCAGCCGCTCTACCGCAGAAATCGCCGAAATGATCGGCATGATCCTGTCGGAAACTCGCGACGCGGTGGCCAGCATGAGCTCCACCCAAGAGGGCGCGCAACGCGGCGTGAACCTGGCCGACCAGGCGGGTTCGGTGATCCTGCAGATTCGCACCAGCACCAGTGACGCGGTGCAGGCCGTGAGTATGTTTGCGTCGAAACTCGATGAGTCGGAAGTCATTCCCAAGACGGCCGTCGGCTGGGTAGGCTGATCGCGTTTTAGGTGTGGAGAGGGAGCAACTCCCTCTCCACAAGGCCTCCTTACAGCAAGGTGAACGGGTAGTCGACGATCACCCGCAGCTCATTCAAGTCGCCATCGCGCTGGTCGGCGTTGGACGACACGATGGCATCACGCACCCGCAACGACAGGTCCGTGACGGAGTCGGCAAACGCCACGGGGCTGATACTGGCGCACACCGCCAACGCCAACAGGCTCCACTGTTTAATCATGTTATTAACGTCCCCGGAATAATGAATGCGCACAGAAACGCCGCACTGTTTGGCAGGCGTGCACGCTTGTATGGGCAGAGTTTTAAAGTGAGGTGTTACGGTTTCTTATTGTCTTCGGCGGGTTTGTCGAAGCTGACTCCAGGCAGAGTTTGCGCGGCCTGTAGCCCTGCTGGGGATGAAACTCGATTAATAAAGCTTCACGGTTTTTAATCGGGCAGGGGAGTAGCGTGGGGCCTGTCTTAGCCGCTCTGCTTCGACAAAATCCTTTGGTTGCCGCCGCAGATAGTGCGGCGGATTTTTTTTCGTGGGCGGTGTTTCAGTCAGCGGCGTAGTTGAACGCTTACAAGGGCGGAGCGAGCGGTGAATCCAGGGGCGGGAGGAGGGATTCACCGCTGATGACGCTACTCTTTTACATCCATGAACTCTTCAGCCCAAGCCACGTAGCTCTCTGGCAGCGTGTAGGTATGGGTCAGTTCGGTAGCGCTGAGGTTCGATGTGCTGTGGGTCAACTGGCGCTGGGCACGCAGGCTGTCGTAGGTGGCCTTGATCGCCGCAAAATATGCGCCATGGCCGGCAACTACCACGCGCACGCCGAGGCTGGCCAGGCGTTGGGCGTCATGGAGCTTGGGGTTGCCGTAGGTCACCAGCATCAGCGGTACCGTGAGGTTTTCGGCGATCTGTTCCAGATGCTCGAAGTCGCTGACGCCGACCATGCAAATCCCATCGGCACCGGCCTGCTGATAGGCCAGGGTGCGCTCGATAACCGCTTCGGTCGGCAGCACACCGGCGTTGGTGCGGGCGATGATCGCCAGTTCAGGATCTACACGGGCCTCCAGGGCGGCGCGGACCTTGCCGATGCCTTCCTCGATGGAGATCAGGTCGGTGGATTTACGCCCGAATTGCGCGGGCAGCAGCGTGTCTTCGATGGTGAGCGCGGCGACGCCGGCACGTTCAAGCTCTTCGACGGTACGCATCACGTTAAGGGCGTTGCCGTAGCCGTGGTCGGCGTCTGCGATGAAAGGCAACTGGGCGACGCGGCCAATCCTTGTTGCCTGTTCGACGAACTCACTCAGCGTGATCAACGCAAAATCGGGCGCAGCCAGAACCTGCAGCGAGGCGACGGAGCCGCCCAGGATGCCCACCTCGAAACCCAGGTCAGCAGCGATACGTGCAGACATTGGGTCGAATACGGAGGCGGTTTCAACGCACACAGGCGTTGCAAGCAGTTCACGGAAGTTGCGGCGCAGGGCTGAGTGGGACTTTTTTGGCATGATCTTTCCTGGTTGGGCCATTGTCGACTGACGATCAATGCCTATTCATAGTCGCAGCAGATTAACACGCCGCAAAAAAGAGGATTATGACGTTTGAGCATGGGGTATGCGTGTAACACATACCCCAGGCCATTTTTGCTGGCTAAAGCTGATAAAGATCAACTAGCCGCCGCTGTGCACGGCTCAATCTGGAGGCCCATTCACGGATTGAGATGGCCACGTGCCGAGGTGCCCCATGTTGCAGACTCCGCGGTTACTGTTGATTGCCCCTTCCACCATGACCCGCACGCCGGCGTTCGAGCGTGCCGCTGCGTTGGCACACGCGATGCAACTGCCGCTGCACATCGTCGCGTTTAATTATTTACAGGCCCTGGCCATCGCCGGCCTGTTCGCGCCAGACCAGATCGATCGCGCGCGGGAAGGGTACCTGGACACCCATCGGCACTGGCTCACCGCACAGGCAGACTCGATGAGCAAGCACGGGCTGGCGGTCACCAGCGAGGTAGTGTGGGTACATCACCCCTTTGAGGAAATCCTGCATTTCGTCAACGAGATGTCGCTGGCTCTGATTATCAAGGATGCCGAGGACGTACCGGCGTTGAAACGGGTGTTCTTCACACCCCTGGACTGGCAGTTGCTGCGCGATTGCCCTGTGCCGGTGCACCTGGTCACCGAGGCACGGCATCCGCTGCCGCGCAAGGTGTTGGCGATCGTCGATGTGTTGCGCAGCGAGGAGCAGGACCTGGTGTTCAATGACCAGATTGTCGAGGCCGCAGCCAAGCTGGCCTCCCAGTGCAATGCACAACTGGAACTACTGCATGTGTACGACTGGGCGGCGGTGTATGCCAAAGACATGGGTTACGGCGCTGTACCCTTGGTTTCCGGGCTCTACGAGGCGCTGAACGAAGCGCAGCATGAGGCATTCGCCGGTTTGGCGGAGCGCCAGGGGATTGCCGTCGAACAACGGCATTTTATCGAAGGGGTGCCGCTGTGGAATATCTGCAACTTTGCGCATGACCACCAGATCGACGTCATCGTCATGGGCACCGTGCGGCACGCCGGGTTGAACAAGCTGCTGGGCACCACCGCCGAAAGCCTCTTGCACAATGCGCCCTGCAGTATGTGGGCAATCAAACCCCCGCGTGGTTGAAGCCGGCCGGTAGCCTTGAGAGGACCTTGGGCTGCGGGTGGCAGCAACACCGAACGCGCCCTGTATTCGGTTCCTGGCAGCATTTTGGCGATCCGGCAGACCATTGACCTCGGGATAAGTATTTTCCGACCTGCTGGAGCGTGTCACAACCAGATACGCTTTGGCTGATCGAGATGTTTGGAATACAGGTGGAGCATTTTATGAATACCGATGAAACGCTTAGACAACGGGTGATGGAAGAACTGAATTGGGACCTGGCATTGAAAGCCGACCAGATTCTGGTTCAAGTGTCCGACGGCATCGTGACGCTCTCCGGTAACGTCGCCAGCCATGCCGAGCGTTGGCACGCCGAGCAGGCGGTGGCCCATGTCGTCGGCGTGGTGGAGCATCGCTTTTGCCAGCGGCGGAAAACGCGTAAATCTTGCGCATCAGACTCAGGTAGCACTTTGGGACCCGTGAGCCAAAACAAGGGTAGAGTGTTCATCACTTTCTGTTCATAGGGCCTTCGCGTAGTCGCACTGAGCGGTTCCAGCGTCCGGACAGGGCAAAAAAAACGGTATATCAATTGTTAAGTGAAGAATGAATCGTCCGCTGTTTGTTTCTCTGGATGGGCCCAAGGGAACCGGCAAAACCACGCTGTTGGAGGCCGTTACGAAAGCACTGAGGGCAGATAACAAAAAGGTGATCCGGCTTTGCGAGAGAAAAAGCGATCCCTACCGGGAGGGAACAATGGCGCTTGTTAACCAGCTCGTCAGAAGTCCCTCTCGGGAGTTGGAACTGCGGGTGTGTGAACGCTTTGCTGACAGCCGTGCCTGGATTTCCCAGCAGGTGCTGGCTAAACAGCCACCAGGCAGCATCATCCTGATCGATCGCTGGTACCCGTCGGATGCTGCGTTTCGCCGGATAATTCCGTTTGCAGAGATCCTGCAGTTGAACATTGATCGAAACGTGCGAGTGCCAGACCTGCATGTCGGGATTGTCACTGCCCCTGAGATTTCATGGGCGAGGGCAGCAACACGACGGCGTGGGCTGAGCAGCACGGTGATCCATAAGCTGGAAGAACATAGCGCGTGTACCCAGGCATTCGAGCGAGCGAGTGCAGATCACGGTTGGGTTGTATGTCGTAATGAAGGAACGATCGAAGACGCAACGATGCAGGTGATGTCCGCGATCTACAGAGTCCTTGCTTGCGCGTCCCCGGCAGTCATTCTACCGGCCCCGACCTCCATCGATTCCTTGTGCTATCCAGGCTTCTAATGCATCGGCGCTCATAGGCTTGGCTATCAAATAACCCTGTGCTTCGGAACATCCCCACTGTATTAACAGGTCCAGGATTTCTTGATTTTCTACGCCTTCTGCAACCACCTGGTAGCCGAGCCCCTTAGCCAGTCCGATCAGGGTTTTAACCAGTTGCTTGTCATTTTGATTGCTGCCCAGCCCGCTGATCAGAGATTGGTCAAGCTTGACAGTATTGGCCGGGAGCTCCTTCAAATAAGCCCAGTTGCTGTAGCCGGTGCCAAAGTCATCAACAGCAACCTCTACGCCAAACTTACGGACACGCTCCAGTTGCCGGATGACTTCTTCGGGGTTGGTCATGAGCATGCTTTCGGTAAACTCAAGTTCAAAGCCAGCGGGGTCCAGGCCGTGCTGTTGAATCTCATGGATCATCGCGTCGACGAATTCGGCGCTTTCAAGATCGCTGACGGTAATGTTCATCGCTATCCGCAGGCGCACACCTTGCGCTTTCCAAATAACCGCTTGCTGGATGATTGCGTTGAGCACCCACAATCCAACAGAGGGTATGAGTGCGGTTTTTTCAGCCAAGGGTATGAATTCAGCAGGGCTGATGGGCCCCAGTAAAGGATGTGTCCAACGTAATAGTGCTTCTACTGAATGACACCGTCCTGAGGGCAGTTTGATTTTTGGCTGGTACACCAGGCTGAACTGTTTGTCGGCGCTGACCGCCTCCGGCAACGAACTCAACAACATGAACGCGCGTTGTTGAGCCGCATCAAAATGGGGTTCATAGCGCGACCATCCCAGCCTGCGGTCACGCGCCTCATCCGCAGCGCTGACCACCAGGCGAAGCCAGTCTTGCTGGAGCCCTGAGCTATGAATAGGCAGGACGCCAATCCCAACTTGCATGAGTATGGGGATGGCGTGGCATTCGACAGGCTTTTTGAAGTCCTTGAGGATGTTTTCACAAATGTGCTCGGCCGTTTGATCCTCCTCAAGGAGGAAACCAAACCGCGTCGGGCTAATTTTATAAAGTAGACACTGTGGCGGTAACAGTTTTTGTAGGCGCGCTTTGATTGCCAGGACCAAATCTGTGGCAAAACTGTAACCCAGCGCCTTCACAATATCGTTGAGGAACTTTGGCGAGATGATGTCAACCGCATACGCTTGGCACGCGCTGTGGGTCTTGAGCGCTTGGCGTATATCCTCCTCAAACCGGAGTCGATTAAATAACCCTGTGGGTTGGTCGACGAAGTTTCGAGAGCGCATGCTGTGGATGCGCATCATCACCAGTTCAGCAAAACCGCTGAGCATCGCGCTATCACGCTCACTCATGGCTGCGCGTGAGACTGTATCAATGATGCACAGGCTTCCCAGCGTAAAACCCTCTTCGGTAATCAGTGGGGTCCCCGTGTAATAACGAATATACGGAGGCCCCGTTACCAGGGAATTGTCTTTAAAACGGGGATCAAGCGTCGCGTCCAATACCTCCAGCGCGGCGTTATCCAGCGTCGAGTAAGCGCAGAAGGACACTTCTCGTGGTGTCTGCGTCTCTTTAAGCCCTACGCGCGCCTTGAACCATTGCTGATGCTCATCGACGATCGAAATCAGCGCTATGGGTGCGTTGAAGTAAGCAGAAGCCATCTCGACGATTTTATCGAAGACAGTATCGTACTCGCTGTCAGCTGGACAAAATTTCGCGACCTCTTTAAGCCGTTCAATTTCATTCGGCGGAATAGGAGCGCCTGCGCCCATGACAATCCTCGGAGTGGCTGTGTTTATGTGCACGGTATCAGACGGTGCCATCATTATGATGTTGTTTTTTCTATTCCTCTGATAGCTCAACGGTATGCAGGCAGGCGGCCTCTCCTGTGTTGCCGGGAGAGGCGCGTGTTTGGCCTCAGCACTGCGTAGACCACATGGATCACACGTTGATTTGCTGTTCAGGGCCGGAAGGGTTGCGCTCCGTCTGTGCGGTGTGCCGCGAGAAATCCACTGCCAGCTAAATATTACTTATGACAGTTTTAAATCGACCCAACGTAATTGCAGTTGACGATGACCAGAAGCGAAGGATCGAAGCCTTACCTATGTATTGCAGCGGCAGAGCGGCCGGTGATGTTCGGTTGATAATATGCATATGCTCTTTTAGTCGTTGATTCTTAATCGGTTTCACTTTCAACTGGCTTCTTTTTGACAGGTGAGAGTTGATGTCCGAGCGGTGTGATGTAGTGGTATTGGGGTTGGGGGCCATGGGGGCCGCTACGGTGTATCAGTTGGCGAAGGCGGGTGCGAATGTTGTTGGTATCGACCGCCATCACCCACCTCACAACCTGGGCTCCAGCCATGGCGATACGCGTATTACCCGGCTTTCGGTGGGTGAGGGCGCGCAGTACGTTCCCATTGTGCGCAATTCCCACCGCATCTGGCGCGAGCTTGAGCAATTGTCAGGGGAGTCGCTGTTCGAACAGTCGGGTCTATTGGTTCTGACTTCGAGTCCCGAGTTTGACCCCAACGATAAAACCGACTTCACATTGCGCACCATCGGCCTAGCACAGGCCTATGGCATCGAGCACGACGTTTTATCCGCCGACCAGATTCGCCAGCGCTTTCCACAATTTGCCAACGTACACGACACTGCCATCGGCTATTTCGAGCCAGGTGGAGGTTTTGTACGTCCTGAACGTTGCATTGATGTGCAGCTCAAGTTGGCCGAGCAACACGGAGCAATCCTCTACAAAGGCGAAACCGTCACTGGGATTAGCTCGAATGAGCAGGGAGTCCATGTCACTACGAATCTGCGCACGCTCTTTGCAAACAAGCTTGTGATTAGCGCCGGCAACTGGAGCGGCGGTTTGCTGGGCGAGCCGTTTGACAGCCTGCTCAGCGTCTACCGGCAGAAGCTGTTCTGGTTCGGGCTGGAGGAGGGCGCCGAGTTGGTGGATCACTCACCGACGTTTATCCTCACTCACGGCCGTGGCGACGACAAAATCAACTACGGCTTTCCCGCATTACACGGCGAGGGCAGCCTGAAAATCGCCACCGCGCAATACCACACTACTTCGTTGCCGCAAACAATGGATCGTACGGTCTCGTCGGCGGAAGAGCGGGACATGTATGAGCACCAGGTGCGCGGCCGCATCGTCGGTGTTACCTCGAACGTGGTCAAGTCTGCTGTCTGCGCCTACACCGTGACGCCGGATCGCCATTTCATTATCGATGAGCATCCGTCGTGGCAGCACACCTTGGTGGTGTCCGCCTGTTCCGGTCACGGCTTCAAACATTCCGCCGCGTTGGGCGAGGCGTTTGCACAGTGGTGCATACGCGGTTCGACCGACTTGGATCTCTCGTCTTTCTCCCTTAAACGCTTCGAGCGCTATCAATCATATTGTTAAGTTCAATATCTGCTGACGAAAGGCTTGGAAGCAGAGAGAGGAAAAGAACTAAAGCTAAACGCATACATTCCCTTATTCACATAACGTTTGGTAAAGGGGCGGCGGAACGTCGTGCCCGCGAGCGACTTAAACCATGTGTTAGACGCGAGGTAAGTCAAGCATTGAATGTGCAGGCGACGCCAAATGTACCTCAAGCCGAACCGAAAAGGTGGGCAACGAACGTGCGGGCGTTGGCAGATAAAGAAAGGCGAGGCGATCAATAGCGTTGCACTTCCTAATTGGCCTCAGTTCAAGGCAAAGAGGCATCTACGAAACCCGGGGCGATTCAGACAGAGTCTTCAGACTGGTCGGAAAAAGTGACGCCGCGCTCTCCCATGTGGCAGCCAAATACATTCTGTTTCTCTATTTGGGACTCACAGGAGGCGGAACGCTCGCGCTCTGGATTGCCGGGATGACGCCATTTGATGCCGTCAATCACGCCATGTCGTTGATCTCTACCGGTGGTTTCTCGACGTCGGACGCCTCGCTTGGGCATTGGACACAGCCTGCTATTCACTGGGTGGCAGTTGCCATCATGATTCTGGGTAGCCTGCCTTTTACGTTATACGTCGCGACATTACGCGGCCATCGGCGCGCGCTGCTGAAGGATCACCAGGTTCGTGGATTTATTGGGTTCTTGGTCTTCGCGTGGTTGGCGGTAGGTACTTGGCTTTGTCTTCACAGCGATTATGGATGGTGGGATGCATTTCGTATCGTGGCGGTGAATGTGACATCGGTTGTCACCACCACCGGCGTCGCCGTCGGCGATTACACCGTGTGGGGCAGTTTTTCCGTGTTGCTTTTTTTCTATTTGACCTTTGTGGGGGACTGTTCAGGCTCCACAGCGGGGGGTCTTAAAATCTTCCGTTTTCAAGTGGCGGCAACTTTGACGTTCTCATTCTTTTTCACCATCACGATTGCTGTGATTGCCTTGGGCTTGAGTCTGATTGGGCTGGATTGGACAACGGCGTTGAGCGGTGCCGCTACAGCGGTGTGTAACGTCGTGCCTGGGCTTGGCACAATCATTGGGCCGGCCGGTAATTTTTCATCACTGCCGGATGCCGCCAAATAGCTATTGACCATAGGCATGCTACTTGGACGGCTGGAAATCCTGACAGTGTTAGTGCTCATAACGCCGGTATTCTGGAGATATTGAGTGTTCACTGTTTATAGGCTGGAGCCAAGATAGAGGGTCAGCACTCAGGGCCGTCGCGACGCGAAGCACCGATGCATGTGCGGCCCAAAGGCTACTCGGTGATCCCATTCAGCGTGCAGTAATCCTTCCATGGCATCTCAACCATTTCTGACACTTCCCGATGAAACGCCAGGGTCAGGCGTTTCAGCTCTTGGGGGGACTGCGAAATCATTGTCAGCGTCAGCTCCCACACTTCTACCCCAAGCCTTGCGGCCTCTTGCTCAAAGGCCGATTCAATACACAGTTTCTTTTCAGCCTGACTCAGTCCCTGTACGGCGTCATTGAGGGATGAATCGCCTTCGAAGAATTTTGATAGCGCGAGCTCTTTGCGTAGATCATCGGAGTTCATGACCTTCTCCTCACTATTCACGTTACCTGGGCTTCATCGAACCAGCTGCGAACCGTCTGGGTAAAAAATAAATGCACGGTATCCCACCAACGTCGCCACCAATGACCTTGCTCTGCGTCCACTAGGACCACCAATGGGCGACTCCCCAGCTTATGCTCGGCGTCGAACAGGTCGAGTCTTCCGACGACCGTGCCTGCCGTGATAGGGGCTTCGATGGGGCCATCAAACGCCAGGCGCATCTCGACGTCACGATTTTTATTCTTGGGCAGCGTGAGGGTCATGTCTTCAAGCAAGCCCACATTCACGTAGGGTTGTATGCCTTTCCAGAGCGCCACCTGCGAGAGTACTTCGCCACCTTTCTTATAGGTTTGGGTGGCATAGAAGCGAAAGCCGTAACCCATCAGTTTCTCTGTTTCTGCCGTACGCTTATGGGCGCTACTGGCGCCCAGAACTGCGCTGATCAAACGTTGCCCATCCCGCTGTGAGGAGGCGACCAAGCAGTAGCCCGCCGCCTCTGTGTGCCCGGTCTTCAAGCCGTCATAGGTGGAGTTACGCCATAAAAGCGCGTTGCGGTTGGATTGCTGAATGCCGTTCCAGGTGAAGGTTTTCTTGGCGTAAAGAGGGTAGTAGGTGGTCCCTTCGTTGATGACTTTTCGAGCCAGGGTCGCCATGTCACGTGCGGAAGAATAGTGCTCCGGGTCCGGTAGGCCGGTGGAGTTCATAAAGTGGGTGTTGAGCATTCCCAGTGTTGAAGCGGTTGAGTTCATCATCCCGACAAACCCGGCTTCGCTTCCAGCGATATGTTCGGCCAGCGCAACGCTCGCGTCATTGCCTGAGTCGATGATCACGCCGCTTAGCAAATCGTGAACCGAAGCAGAGCTGCCGGGCTTGAGAAACATCCGTGAGCCACCTGTACGCCAGGCATTTTCGCTCACGACGACCTCATCATTTGCGCTTATCAGGCCAGACTTAAGCTCATGCGTCGTGATATACGCAGTCATTAACTTGGTCAGGCTGGCCGGTGGTAGGCGTGCATCACTGTTGTGGCTGGTAATGACCCTGTTCGTTTTCGCGTCTATGAGTATCCAGGCTTCGGCTCCCAGCTTCGGCGCAGCGGGGATCATTGTCCCCATGGTCGCGTTGGCAGCCAGAGCGGCATTCGCCCAAAGAAGCGGTGGTGTTACACAGAGCACGGTTAAGACACGCAGGAACAACAGATATCTCACAAGCAAAAGGCCTTGGGTCAGCAATATGTGCTGCCAAACTAGGCCTGGGCGCCGAGGCGCTCAAATTAACCAGTATTAAGTAAAATTTAATGTTCAGGTACAGATCGATCCGTGGCTTGACCGCTGAACATCGGGCAGTGAATCAATACGCGTGTTCCCCTGCCCGAGGCACCGGGGTGGATATCCAGTGTGTATCCGTGCAATTTCACTATGGCGGCGACTAACGACAGGCCTAGGCCGTGGCCTGGGTTTATCTGGCTTCCCTCGCCGCGATAGAGCCGGCGAATGACATGCGTACGGTCCGCTTCAGGGATGCCGGTACCATCGTCCACTACTTCAATAATGACAGTTGAGTCCTTGATGCTCCCCCGCAATTCGATATGGCCGCCCTCCGGGGTAAATTTAATGGCGTTATCGAGCAGATTGACCAGCGCTTCGAACAGTAACGAAGAGTCGCCATACACCTGGGGACAATCGCTGGGAATGTCCAGCGAAAGCGTTTGGGCGCAGTCCAGTGCCATCGGTTCGTAAAACTCATGCGCCTGTTTCAACAACGTCATGATCGGGAAGGGCGCAAAGGCAGAGCGGCGACGAATATCCTCAAGCTCAGCGACCCGCAGCAGTCCTTGAAAGCGCACCATGATCGACTCGCTCTCCTCAAACGCCTGATTCAAGGTCTGCTTATGTTCTAGGGCCAGCGGTAACTGCTGGAGCTGATAGAGCCGTGCGCGTAAGCGGGTCAAGGGTGTGCGCAAATCATGGGCAATACCGTCGCAGACGCTTTTCACCTCATACATCAACTGCTCTATGTGATCAAGCATCGTATTGACGGCGTTGGCCAGCATATCCAGTTCATCGCGGCGTGCTGACAACGGCAAACGCTCAGCCAAGTTGCCCGAAACGATACTTTTGGTACACAGCTGCAGGCGTTTGACACGACGCAATGGGCGACGTCGCAGTAAGCGCCAGCCAATCAAACCGGGGATGAGTGTTAATGACAACCCCCACATCAGGGCCTGCTCAATAATGCCACCCACGGCGGAAATCGACCCGCCGTCACGTGCCAAAATCAGGATATGTCCGTCAGGGCGCCGTGCCAGCAAGGCATAGCTGCTTCGGGTTTCGGTGCTGGGTAACGCAATGCTCAGGCCGCGCTCAAGGTAGTGAACCTGGCCGTCGTCGGGTAGGTTGGAGCGCAGTTTCAGCAGGTCGCCGGCGACATGGGTGCCATCGGGTCCAAATAAACCGTAGGCGTCGATCCCGGGGGTCGAGTAAGCCTCACTCGCCGCCAACTCAGCAAGCAGGTTCGAGTCGTCGACCTTTTGATAATAGTGGGCGCGTTGCAACAACGTACGCTCGGCAACCGTGCCCAGATAGTGGGAGATTTCCCAGTACAGTACACCGGTAAAGAGTGCTCCCCACGCCACGAAGAACACCGCGTAAAACCCGATCAATCGACTACCGGACGAGCGCCATTCCTCATTTTTTGGTAGCGAGGACATAGCCGGCACCGCGTATTGTATGGATCACAGGTGAATCTTTGTCGCTTTCCAGCTTTTTACGCAGTCGTCCGATGTGCACATCAATGATGTTTGTCCCGGGATCGAAGTGATAGCCCCAGACGCCTTCAAACAGCATGGTACGAGTGACCAGTTGGCCGGCACTGCGCATCAGGAAGTTGAGCAGTTTGAACTCGGTGGGCAGCAACTGGATGTCTTCGTCATTGCGCGTCAGCTTGTGCTCCACCAAGTCCAGTCGCAGGTTGCCGCAACTGAGGTGTGGGTTGCTGGGGTCTGCGGCGGTGCGTCTGAGCAATGCGTCAAGGCGCGCGATCATCTCGACGGCCGAAAAGGGCTTGGTCAGGTAGTCATCGCCGCCCGCACGAAGTCCCAGAACGCGCTCATCCACGTCCGAAAGAGCGCTGATCATTAGGACCGGTGTCTGAATCCCAAGACTGCGCAAGGTGCTGACAATCGTCAGCCCGTCAAAGTCCGGCAGCATGCGATCCAGCGTAATGGCGTCGTAGCCGCCTGCAATCGCCAAGGCCAATCCCTCGCGTCCAGTGGCAGCCCACTTTGAGCTGAAACCGTGGCGTTGGAGTTCAGCTACGATGATTTCGGCCGTCACCTGATCATCTTCAATGACCAACGCATTACTCATGACTTCCCCCATTTGTGCGTGTTTTTCGGCGCTCCCGACTCAATGCCGACACCCAGTGCAAGCGAACCTTATTGATCTAAGTTGCGCGCGAATACTAACTATTTCTTAACCCACATTAACCCTCTCACCTCGCCTACGCGGATATATTCGTAATAACAGCCGAACGCGCTCACGGACATGAGGGCAAATAATGACAACCTATCTGGCTTTCCTCTTGCTGACATTCGCTTTGGTATGCGTCCACACAAATTGGCTCACCCACAAAATAAAATCGACGTGATGGGGCCACTGAGCTGGGAGTGAATAGCTATATTTATCTGGTCACTGCCGGTTGGACGTGACCGTTTAACCCGTTAATCTTGTTTTTGCATGTTATTGAACCTCAACAACGGGAATCTGCTCGGGTGATCAAACCGATATTGCTGATACGTCGTCGCTTTGCCTCGATCCGATGGCGTACTCGGGTGACACTCTGGGTCGCTGCTACCCTCGCAGGGTTGCTGGTAGTGATGTTCGCCCGGTTGGCTGACCTGGCGCTGATGCAGTTCGCCCAACAGGCCGTCGCCCGGCCGTGGCTGCCGTTTATCTACACGCCGCTGATCGGCATGTTTGTGGTGTGGATGACCTCGCGTTTTTTTACAGGGGCTCAAGGTAGCGGTATTCCCCAGGTGATCGCGGCTACGCGGTTGGCCCACCAAGGCAAGCCCGTGAATAAGTTGGTATCGTTGCGTCTGGCCTTCGCCAAGATAGGGCTCGGTACCCTGGCCCTGACCGGTGGTTTTTCAGCGGGGCGTGAAGGCCCTTCGGTGCAAGTCGCCGCCTCGATCATGCATTTCTTTCACCGTTACCTGCCCAACGCACGCATCATTCGCCCTGAAGACCTCATCCTGGCCGGTGGCGCGGCGGGTATTGCTGCTGCCTTCAACACGCCCTTGGCCGGTGTGGCCTTTGCGGTGGAGGAGCTGGGGCGCAAGTTGGAAACCCGCACCAGCGGGGTGTTGCTCAGCACGATCATTTTGTCGGGTATGGTCGCGATAGCCTTGCAGGGCAACTACAACTATTTCGGGCACTTCGACGTACAAGAGGCCAATTTCGACATCGTTCTTCCGATACTGGCGATTGGTATTGGCTGTGGTGTTATGGGGGGATTTTTCAGTCGGATGCTCCTATGGCCACAGCGGTATCGCAGTTTTGTCGTCTGGGAATGGCGCCGCCTGCATCCAGTCTGGTTCGCAGGTGGCTGCGGCATGATCGTGGCGACTCTCGGTTGGCTCAGCGGTGGGATGTCCTTTGGCAGCGGTTACGGGATCACCTCCCAGATCATCGTGTCCGATGTTGGTTTGCCGTGGCACGCGCCGATTACGCGTTTTCTTGCGACCGTTGTGACTTATTTTTCCGGCATACCGGGCGGTATTTTTGCCCCCTCTTTGGCGGTAGGTGCCGCTGTCGGTGCCAATGTCGCTGAATACTTCGCCTTGGCGGCACAGCCCATCATTGCACTGTGCATGGTGGGGTTTCTGGCAGCAGTCACGCAATCGCCGATCACCTCTGCAATCATCGTGATGGAGATGATCGACAGCCATGGCATGGTCATTAGTCTGATGGCTGTTGCACTGATTGCCAAAGCAGTCAGTGCCAGGATGGGCCCCGAGCTCTATCAGCAGTTGGCGCGTGGCTTTCTGCAATCGGACGGCAGTGGCGCCGCCGCGCAAAAAGCCAACACGTAGATTGGGTCAGTGCAGCAGCGGTCGCGCCGCTGCTCTGAGCTTGTGCCGGTCCTCTTCGAGTACAAGCGCAGTGTTCGCGTGCTTGAGCAGCAGTTCTGCGTACCGTGTACAGGCACCCCTGAACATCGCCGGGTTTATCTGTGCCAGGCTTACAAGGGCCTTCATCATGCGCAGGTCGACTTCCACTAGACCCGCGCCATCTCTGGCAATCGGTGCGAAGAAGTCATCGAACATGTCATCCACCGTCAAACCGCGCAGGTAAACGTGCTGGCAGTGAGCGTCGATTTTCGCGGCGGGTTCTTTAGGTGTACCCCAACATGTCAGGCTTCTGACGCCGCGCCCAATGACGTCAATGGCGGTGCCGGGGTCATTGACGGCCGGCGACAAAGCGCGGGAGGCGATCTCCGACAACACTGACAAGCCGAACCGGGGGTCGTGTTCGAACGTTCGACGCACGCCGATAGCCAGGGTAGCGATGATTTTTTCGTTGCTCGACGCCAGTTCCTCCCCGCGTACCTTGCTCAAGCTAACGGTTCTTGCGAGCGGCATGCCGACATGCACAAAGCTTCCCGGCAAGACGTCCATAAATATCTGTATCTCGTCTGCATTGGCGATCGCGCCTAACGCCTGAACGTCAATGTGCTGGACGTACCCCGTGTGGAGGCTTGTGATGATCAGCGCAGAACTGGGGATCACTGACTCGCAAGGGTAGGCGGCCGCCCCCAAATGCGGCCATTGGACTCGATTGTTAATGGCATCAATGGCTGCCTGCTCGACACGGTCAATAGTTTCTCCCACCCGCCCAAGCTTGGACAAATGATCGATCCAGCGCAGCAGCGTGTAGACAATCAGAATGACCACGACAATGGTTACCGCGAATAGCAAAACCCTCCCTTGTGTACCGTAGGCGCCGGTACTCAGCGCAATGATCCCAACTAGGCTGAACAGGAAGGAGCCGATAAAGGTGGCCAGGGCATTTTGTGTCGTGGTGTCTTCCATCACCAGGGTGGTGGCACGGGGCGTCACACCGCTGCTCGCCGCACCATAGGCGCTGACCATGGTGCTTAACGAAAAGGTCGTCACCGCGAGCATGCTTGAGGCAATGATGCCCAATATCTTATCGACGGCGTCGGCACCAATGCGGGCGGGCAACGACTCGGGAATGTAGTCCTTGAAGAAAACGGCGAGTAACGCGGTCGCAATACCCAGCAACGAAAACAGGCTCGCCCTGAACCACAGCCGTTTGGTCAATTGGTGTAGCACCCAGCGCCAGCGTGCGAGCATTTTTTATACCTTCTGCAAATAACACGATGGGACCCACCGCAAGGATTCAGGGAAACGAAGGCGGTGAGTTGATTATCCTTAATGGAGTGTTTTGTCGGGCCGAGGGTTCATCCCTCGTCTTTGGTTGCCGCACACGGAATGACTCGCTTGACCAATTTACCGATCGACATGCCTTGGATTAGGATAGAAAAAACGACCACCAGGTACGTCAGGGAAACCACGATATCGCGAGCCGCGCCTGAGGGCAGCGACAACGCCAATGCTACCGATATCCCGCCACGCAGGCCGCCCCAGGTCATCACACTCCAGGCACCTTCCGGTAGGCGGAAGCGTTTACCCAATACCGCGATGGGAACCCCTACAGTCAACAATCGTGATAACAAGGTCAGCAATATGACCAGCAGGCCCGTGGTGAGCAATGGGTTGGAGAACTGGATCAGAACGACTTCCAACCCGATCAATACAAACAGCACCGCATTGAGTATTTCATCGATCAGTTCCCAGAACATGTCCAGGTTTTTTTCAGTCTGCTCGGACATCGCATGGGAACGCCCTTGGTTACCCACAATCAGTCCCATCACCACCATCGCCAATGGGCCGGAAACATGGAACTGAGTGGCGAGTGCATAGGCGCCGAGAACCGCGGCCAGGGTGATGAGCACTTCCTCCTGATAGCTATCGATACTCTTGAGCATTCTGTAAGTGATATAGCCCACGCAGGAGCCTAACAGAGCACCGCCTCCGGCTTCCTTGAGTAACAGATACGATGCACCGATAACCGACGGTGCCTCCCCGCTGGCGATCATTGCGACGATCAGCGAAAACAGCACGACACTCACGCCGTCGTTGAACAGTGACTCACCGGAAATGACCAGTTCCACGCTATGGGGCGCGCCGGCAGATTTAAGAATGCCCAACACGGCGATGGGGTCGGTGGGGGAGATCAGTGCGCCAAACACCAGGCAATAAGACAACGGTAGCTGCAGTTCTGTGAGGGACAACAGCGC
>NZ_VIUN01000013.1:0-192122 GCF_007828335.1 Pseudomonas sp. SJZ103 | reverse complement strand
GATTTACGCATATCCAAACACCTCAGATTTGGGCGCTATCATAGCGCCCGATTGAAGTGTCCAAAATCATTAGGCCAGTTCAGCTTGCCCCCGATTGCAGTGTGTCAGTCACCTCATCTGTAGCTGACACATCGCTATCGGGGGCAAGCCCCCTCCCACATGGGTCCTGTGGTGTTTGTTAAACCTTGAACTGATCCATGAGTTTCATCTGCTGGCTGGCCAAGGCATTGAGCTGGCTGCTGATGGCCGCCGACTCGGTGGCCTGGCCGGTGAGGGTTTCGGTCACGGTGCGGATCGCCGAGACGTTGCGGTTGACCTCTTCGGCCACGGCACTTTGCTGCTCGGCGGCGCTGGCGATTTGCAGGTTCATGTCGCTGATCACCGTCACTGCGTCACTGATCTTGCCCAAGGCCTGTACGGCTTGATGGATCTGCCCGGCATTGCTCTGGGCCTGGCTTTGGCTGGAGTGCATGGTCGCCACCACCCCTCGGGTACCGCTCTGGATGCGTTCGATCACCAGGCGGATTTCCTCCACCGAGTCCTGGGTGCGCTTGGCCAGGTTGCGCACTTCGTCGGCCACCACCGCAAATCCCCGGCCGCTTTCCCCGGCGCGTGCGGCTTCAATTGCTGCGTTGAGCGCCAGCAGGTTGGTCTGCTCGGCAATGCTGCGGATCACTTCCAGGACTGAACCGATTTGTTCGCTGTTGACCGCCAGGGCTTCGACTTCGCCCACGGCCTTGCTGACTTCTTCGGCGAGGGTGGTGATGTCGCGGGTGCTCTGTTCGATGATCGACATGCCTTCACGCGCCGACTGGTCGGCGCCGCGTGCCGCGCTGGCGGCATTGGAGGCACTGTTGGCGACCTCGTGGGCGGTGGCGCTCATTTCGTTGGACGCCGTGGCCACCTGGTCGATTTCGCGGAACTGCACCTGCATGCCTTCGCTGGTCTGGCGCGCGATGGCCGAGGACTGGTCAGCCGTGCCACGCGCTTCGGTGATGCTTTGCTTGATCTGGGCGATGGTCGGTTGCAGCTTGTCGAGGAAACGGTTGAACCAGTTCACCAATTCGCCCAGCTCATCCTTCTTGGCGTAGGCCAGGCGCTGGGTGAGGTCGCCGTCGCCGCTGGCGATGTCCTTGAGCATGGCGGCGACGCTGTTGATCGGACGAGTCACACCGGTGGCGGTGAGCCAGATCAGCAGCAAACCGAGCAGGCCGGCAGCGGCACCGACCAGCAGGGCCTTGAGGGTGCCGCTGGCTTGGGCTGCGTCGAGCACGCCTTGAAGTTTCATGCTGTCGGCAAGCATCACGTGTTTGGGCAGTTTGATCACTACACCCCAGGCTTTGGCATCGGCGATGGGCTTGACCGGGTAAACCGCGTAGATGGTGTCGCCTTGTTCGCGGTTGACATAGCTGCCACTGGCGAGCAGTTGCACGATCTCCTTGCCTTCTGCACCGAGGGTGTCGACCAGGTTTTTCCCAACCTTGGCGGGCTCGCCACTGTAGGCAGCAATCAGGCCGTTGCTGGAAATGATCTCCAGGTGTGCAGCGCCGTTGAACAACTCTTTTTGCGCGGCGTCCGTGCTGGCTTGCAGGGTGTTGAGGGCGATATCGACACCGACCACGCCGATGACTTTACCGTCCACGATCATCGGCAAGGAGATGGTGGTCATCAGTACCGGTGTGCCGGTCACTGTGTCTTCATATGGGTCCAGCAGGCAGGTGCTTCGGGTGTCCCGGGGGCAGGTGTACCAAATGTTGTAGGGCGTTCCGCTGAGGTTGAGCGTGGTCTTGGTCAGGTCTTCCTCGACCATGATGGTGTTCAAGGCTTCACCCCCGACGCGGTTCCAGTAGCTGGAGAAACGGCCTTTTTCGTTGGATGCGCGGGACTTGTCATTGGCGAACTCGCTGTCCTTGCCGTCCAGGCCATTGGGCTCGAACGCCAGCCAGATGCCCAGCACTTTGCTGTTGCGTTCGAAGGTGGTTTTCAGGCTCTGGTTGAGTTCTTCACGCAAGGCGCCGGGGTCCAGCGAGCGCTTGGTGGCGAGGTTGCGCAGGTCTTTGACCTGATCGGCGATGGCCGTGATCACGGTAAGATTTTCGCCAAAGGTTTTCTGCAGCAGCACGGCTTGCTCCGCTGCCTTGGCTTGCAGCAGGTTCTGCACGCTGCTGGTGAGCATTCGCGAGCTTGAATCGCTGATCAGATGGTCGTTCTGGTTGGTTTCGTAAAGGTTGATGCTGATGATCAACGCTATTACGCCCAGCAGACATAGCCCGGACAGCAGCACGATTTTCAAACGTATGGAGAGGGTGTCGAACATAGGTTCACTCGCGAATGGGCGTGTGGAAATGCATGCAATCCAGGGCCAAGTCCATTCAGCGCTATGTCTGAAACATCGGCGTAACAAATCAATTCATGAGAGATAGGCGATGGGCGGTAGGAAAACACCTACAGCCAGCGTCACACGGGCTGTGCGAGTCGTTCGGGGCGTGACCAGATCCACAGGTTGCCCAGGCTCATCCCGGCAATCGCCAGGTAGATCGGCCAGCCGTGGTCGAGCATTAGCAGCATCAGGATGGCGCACAGCAGCATGCTCACGGTGGCGCTGACCTTGGCCCGACGCGCGATGATCCTGCCGTTGCGCCAGTTGAACAGGATCGGTCCGAACAGGCGGTGGTTTTCCAACCAGGCACTGAGGCGCGGCGAACTTTTGGTCGCGGCCCAGGCGGCCAGGAGGATGAATTCGGTGGTGGGCAAACCCGGCACCACAATCGCCACCAGCCCGATGCCCAGGCTGACGTAGGCCAGCAGGCCGAAGAGGATCTGTGCGATTTTCGAGGTGGATTGGGGTTTGCCGGTCATGGTGAAGCTTTTCTTGGAGGAAGGTTTACAAAAAGTCCGAACTTAAATGCGATCAAAATGTGGGAGGGGGCTTGCCCCCGATGGCAGTGCATCAGTCAACAAATAGGTCACTGACCCACCGCCATCGGGGGCAAGCCCCCTCCCACAGTTGATTGCATTTCAATGTGGGCGATCAGGCCAGTTCAGGGGCGCTAGCGTACGCCTGTTCCAGCAGCACGGTGAAGCGCACAAACGCATCCACCGCGCCTTTTTCCGCTGCGGCTTCTTCTTCGGCGCTCAACTCCAGGGCGTCGAGGGTGCGGGTGAAGCTTTTCCAGCCTTCGGCGCGACCACCGGCGGGCTCACCCAGGTGGCGGGCACCGAAGGTTTCGCTCAGGCCCAGGCCTACCGCGCGCTTGATCAGGAACGCAGCGCCCAGTTTGGAACCTTCGGATACGAACAACCAGCCCAGGGCTTCGGCCTTGCTCGGGTTCTTCAGTGCGCCCGCGACCGGGGCAGGCACTTCGGTATCCAGGTCTGCCAGGTCCAGCCTGGCGGCTTCGGCGCGGCACCGTTCGGCCAGGTCAGGCACGATCTTGATCAGTTCGGCATCGTTGTACAGGGGCACCAGTTCCGACTGGAACAGGTACTGCGCCACCACGAAACGCGCGAAGTTGGCCTGGGTTTCGAACGGGGCGTGGGCCTTGACCAGTGCATCCAGCTTGGTGTGCGGCTCGTGGGTGATCTGGTTCAGGCGCTGGGAGCGCAGGCTTGGGCGTTCTGCGGTAGGAGAAGCGGTCATGAAAAAGTCCTTGAGAAGGGGAGCGCCTTGTTGCCCTTAAAGAGAGCTGTTATCAACTAGACGAACAAGAAGACGCGGCACAGTAAAAAATCCTCACCTCGCCGCTGAAATTTCGACGAGGTGAGGGAAGCTTTGTCAGATGTCCCAGATCACGTTGATCGCAAAGTTGCGGCCCGGCTGGGTCAGGCGGTCGAGGTTGGCCGGTCCGGTCACAGCGGCTTCTCCGACACTGTCGTAGCTGCGCACGTCATCCCAGTTCCAGTACTTCTTGTCGGTGAGGTTGTAGAGGCCGCCGTTGATGGTCACGTCGTTGGTGACTTTGTAGAAGGCGGTCAGGTCGATAACACCGAACCCTGGGGTCTTGAAGGGGCCGCTGGTGTCGCCGTCCGGCGCGTGGAAGGTAGTGCTGTCGACGCGATCCTGCTTTTTCACCAGGGTCCAGCTCAACAGGCCACCGTAGTTGTCCTGATCGTAGCCCAGGCCGAAGACGCCCTTGAGCGGGTTGACGCTGTTCAGCGGCTCGCCGTTATCGTCGTTGCGGCCGTAGGCATAGGACACCGAACCCTGGGTGTAGAGGCCTTGCGGGGCGCCGAATGGATCCAGGTTCAGGCGCCCTTTGGCCTCTGCTCCCTTGATGGTGGCGCGCTTGATATTGACGGCCTGGAACTGTTCGACGGTGCCGCCGACGACGGCGTTGTCTTCGTCGATAAAGTCGCGGTACTTGTTGTAAAACACGGCGATCTCGAAGGAGCCTTCGTCGAACTTGCCGCGAATCCCGGTTTCGATGCCTTTGCTGGTTTCTGGCTTGAGGTCGGGGTTCGGCTCGACGGTGTAGCCCAGGTTCAGGTTTTCGAAGCGGCCGTACAGCGCCTTGGCCGATGGCGTACGGAAACCTTCGGCATATTGGCCGAACCAGGTGTATTGATCCGTCAGGGCGTAAGTCAGGCCGAACTTGGGGGTCACACGGTGCCAGGTTTTTTCCCTGTCGCTCACCGGGTCCGCACCTGTCGGGTTGACGGTGTTGAGGAACTCCTGGGTCAGCTTGGGTTTGAGCTGGGTGTAGTCGTAGCGCACGGCGGGCAGGAAGGTCCATTTGTCCCAGGTGATCTGGTCCTGTGCGAACAGCGAATACGTGTTGATGGTCGGGTCGGGGAAGTCGCTGGACTTCTTCACGCTGTCAGTGGCAATCGGGCTGGGCGCGCCGATGGCGGTGCAACCGCTGCCGACGGCCACACAGGTCGCGCCGCCCTCGCGCGAGCCTGTGACTTTCTGCTGCTTGAGGGTGGTGCCATAGGTCACTTGGTGATCGGTTTCACCGAGGCTGAACGCTTTGTCCAATTGCGCATCGAAAATCCACTGTTTTTCCTGGTACAGCGTGTCGCGGGTGCGCAGGACACGACGACCTGACTGATAGATCTCGGCAGTGGTCTGGTCGGTCTTGGCGATCTGGTAATTGAGGCTGGTCTTGATCCGGTCGGCAATCGGCGACTCAAGGGCGAAGCTGTTTTCCAGGCCGAAACGTTCACGGGTAATGGTGTCGTTACCACGACGATCTCGGTAGAGGTTGAAGCCTCGGCCGCCGATGAACGGGCCGCCCACCGCGTTCTTCAGGTTGACGTCGCGATCATCCTTGTACTTTTCATAGGTCAGGCCCAGGCGGTTGTCATCGCCATAGTTCCAGCCGAGCTTGGCCAGCACGTTGGTGGTGCGCGCATCCTCGGGGTTGGCGCCGGTACGGGCCAGGCCGGTGGCGTTGTTGCCGTCGTAGGACTCGGTCTCATGGCCATTGCGCTGGCTCAGGTGCAGCAAACCATCGAAGTCCTGCACGCGGCCGGCGACGGTGCCGGAGGTGAGCCAGCTTTCATCGGCGGAGCTGTAGCCGGTCTTCAGGCGTGCGCCGACGTCCTGGCCGGGCTTGATGATGTCGTCCGGGTCGAGGGTGAAGTAACTCACGGCGCCGCCGATGGCGCTGCTGCCGTACAGCGCCGAGGCCGGGCCGCGCAGGATCTCGACGCGCTTGACGATCTCCGGGTCGACGTAGTTGCGGCGGGTCTTGGCGTAGGGGCCGTTGAAGAAGTTGTCGGGCACTTCCACACCGTCCACCTGGGTGAGGATACGGTCGCCGTCGATACCGCGGATGTTGAACCCGGCATTGCCGGCACGGGTGCCAGCGCCGCCCACCGAGACGCCGGGCTCGTAGCGCACCAGTTCGCGGATGTTGTTGACGTTCAGGCGGTCCAGCTCTTGGCGATCCTGCACGCTGACGGTGCTCGGTACGCTGTTCACATCCTGTTCGTTACGGGTGGCGCTGATGGTCACCTGTTGCAGGTTGAGAGTGCTGCCCGCCGTGCGCTTTTCCAGGACGATGTTGTTATTGCCCAGCTTGCGGTAGCTCAGGTTGGTCCCCACCAACAGCCGGTCCAGGGCTTTCTCCGGCGACAGGGCGCCGCGCACGCCAGGGGACGACACGCCCTGGCCCAGCTCGGCGGGCAGGCCGACTTGCCAACCGGTCACGCTGGTAAAGGCGTTCAGCGCCGAGACCAGCGGCTGTTGCTCGATGCTGAAGCTGTAGTTGCCGTGGCTGCGGGCGGCAGGTTCGGTGGCCGTCGCGGCCATCACTGGCGAACCGGCCAGCAGGATGGCGGCGGTCAGCAACGACAGCACGGGCGAGGAGGACCGGCGGTTAAAACGAGAGGACATCGAGAGCGCTCCGGAAGGTACGAATCTTATAGTTGCGAACCGAACCAAATAGGAATCAGTTGCATTGGCTAAGACGAGACGTACCGTCGAGGGCTATCGAGTAAAAATAATTCTCATTTAGTTGAGGATGACCAGCGCAGGGTATTCCGACAACTTCGCTGAGGTGATGTGGGCCAGGGAGCGCACCACGTCCAGGGGTTGGTCGAGGCGGTAATTGCCGGTGACGGCAACGCTGGCGAGCTTGTCGTTGGTGTTGACGATCCAGCCGGGGTAGTAACGACGCAGCTCGGCGAGCACTTCGCTCATCGGGCAGTTTTCGAAAATCAGCCGGCCTTGGACCCAGGCCAGATCCTTGTTGGCATCCAGCCTGGCCGGTTGGCCAAAGCCCTTGGGCCCGATGCGGATGCTTTCGCCCGCGCTCAGGCGTACGCGGGCATCGTCGACGGTGTTGCTCAGGTCGACATCGCCGCGCTGCACCTGCACCTGGGCTTCGCCGTTGAGGTAGCGCACGGCGAAGGCGGTATCCCGCACGCTGGCGCGCACGGGGCCGGCGTCGATTTCCAGGGGCAGGCCATGGCCGGGCATGATTTCGAAAAAGGCCTCGCCCTGGTACAGGCGGACGATGCGCTGGTGGTCCTTGATGCTGCTGGAAAACGCCGAATTGGTGTTCAGCAACACTTTCGATCCATCGTCCAATTGCAGGCGCTGGCGTTCGCCCACCACCGTGAGATGGTCGGCTTGCAGGCGCACCGGCAGGTTGCTGAAGCTGAACAGGCCGATCAACAGCACGGCGGCGGTGGCCAGCGGCTTCCAGTGCGGCTTGATCCGGCGCCAGCCGCTGGGCTTGCGCGGCGCGGCCAGGGCGACGGCGGCGCTGTGCACCGGCGCGCCACCCCAGGCGGCCTGAGCCTTGCCGAACGCGTGGACGTGGGCGGGGTCTTGGGCCAGCCAGGCTTCAAACTCGGCCTGCTGCCCAGGCGCTGGACACTGCAAGGCGATCAGCCAGTCGAGGGCTTGGTCCATAGCCGTGTCTTGCAACACCTCATGAGCCAGCTCATGGGGGCGCAGTTTATTCGGGTCCGTCACGGTGTTCCTCGGGTCTTCGCCACGTTCTATTCATCTTTCCTACAGCTTGGGTCCACTCTTCTGTCGGCTGAAGCTTAAGGCTGATCCAGTCTTTCGGCCACACCTACGCAAATAGCCATGATCAGTTTCAGTTCCTTTTGCACGGTGCTCAAGGACACGTCCAACTGATCGGCGATCTCCTGGTAACTGCAACCGTGCAGGCGGCTGAGGATGAAAATCTGCTGCTGGCGCGCGCTCAACTGGCCGAGGCTGATGCTCAGGTGCTCAAGCAATTGCTCGGCCTGGGTTGCGTCTTCGGGGGTGCTGGTGGGGGCGGCGACGCTTTGCAGGATGTCCAGCGGTACATCTTCCTGCAGCGTGCGCGCCTGAATCCTGCGCGAACGCAAGTGATCCAGCGCCAGGTTACGCGCGGTTTGGTAGACGAAGGGTTCGAGGTGATCGATCGGCCGCTCGCTGAGGGCTCGGGTGACGCGCAAGTAGGTTTCCTGCAACAGGTCCTCGGCGGTGCTGTGGTTATTCACCATCCGCTGCAAGGTGCGTAGCAGAATCACCCGTTGGGTGAGAAAGACTTGGTTGAAGCGAGATTGGCTCACAGTGATACCAGACCGATTTGCAGTTAATGATAATGCTTATCATCAACTCAAATGGCAAGTGGCTATTTCTCTGGGTCTACATAGAACAAATGTGGGGGGAGGGCAGTGCGACGATTCGACTGGCCCCTCCCACAGGACCGCATTATTCGGCGTTGCACAGCGCCAGGCAGTTATCCAGCATGCGGTTCGAGAAGCCCCACTCGTTGTCATACCAGGCCAGTACTTTCAGCAACTTGCCGCTGACCTTGGTGTGGTTGGCGTCGAAGATCGACGACAGCGGGTTGTGGTTGAAGTCACTGGAAACCAGCGGCAGGGTGTTGTAACCGAGGATCTTCGAGTGCTGGCTGGCTTCTTTGAGCAGCGCGTTGACTTCATCGGCAGTGGCTTCTTTCTTCAGCTGCACGGTGAGGTCCACCAGCGACACGTTGATCACCGGCACACGCACGGCCATGCCGGTCAGCTTGCCTGCCAGTTCCGGCAGTACAAGGCCGACCGCTTCGGCAGCGCCGGTCTTGCTCGGGATCATGTTCTGGGTGGCCGAGCGCGCGCGGTACGGGTCGGTGTGGTAGACGTCGGTCAGGTTCTGGTCGTTGGTGTAGGCATGAATCGTGGTCATCAAGCCGCTTTCGATGCCCAGCTCACGGTGCAGCACCTGGGCAACCGGCGCCAGGCAGTTGGTGGTGCACGACGCGTTGGAGATGATCTGGTGGGATTGACGCAGGATGTCGTGGTTCACGCCGTAGACCACGGTCGCGTCCGCGCCTTTGGCCGGTGCGGAGATGATCACCTTGCGTGCACCAGCGCTAATATGGGCGGCAGCCTTGTCACGGTCGGTGAACAGGCCGGTGCATTCGAACACCACGTCGATCTTGTGCGCCGCCCACGGCAGGTCGGCCGGGTTGCGAATGGCGCTGACGGCAATCCGGTCACCATTGACGGTCAGGCTTTCCTGATCGTGGGCGACCTCTGCATCGAAAGTGCCATGCACGGTGTCGTATTTAAGCAGGTGGGCGTTGATCGAGCTGTCGCCCAAATCATTGATGGCGACGATCTGCAAATCCTGGCGATAGCCTTGGGTATACAGTGCGCGCAGGACATTACGGCCGATACGGCCAAAACCATTGATTGCGATACGAAGAGTCATTGGAAAGTGCCTGTCGTCGATTTGTTGTAAGAATTACAAGATTATTCGCATAAAAATAGAAAACAAGCCTTTTTAGTGGCAATATTTTGTTCAATCTACAACGAGTGACCTGAATCAACTGGTCCGATGATCCAAACGACTCTCTGCCATCCCATGAGCTGCGGGCGTTTGATCAGCATAGACACTCAGGTCGCCACATCCGTTAGCCTGGAGTTCTACACATGCATCCCCGCGTCCTTGAGGTCACCGAACGGCTTATCGCCCGCAGCCGCGCCACTCGTGAGGCTTACCTTGCGCTCATTCGCGGCGCAGCCAGCGACGGTCCGATGCGCGGCAAGCTGCAATGCGCCAACTTCGCCCATGGCGTGGCCGGTTGCGGCACCGAAGATAAAAATAGCCTGCGCATGATGAACGCCGCCAACGTGGCAATTGTTTCGTCATATAACGACATGCTCTCGGCGCATCAGCCGTACGAACATTTTCCTGAACAGATCAAGAAAGCCCTGCGCGAAGTCGGCTCGGTCGGTCAGTTCGCCGGCGGCACCCCCGCCATGTGCGACGGCGTGACCCAAGGCGAGCCCGGCATGGAGCTGAGCCTGCTTAGCCGTGAAGTCATCGCCATGTCCACGGCGGTAGCGCTGTCCCACAACATGTTCGACGCCGCGCTGATGCTGGGCATCTGCGACAAGATCGTGCCAGGCCTGATGATGGGCGCGCTGCGCTACGGCCACCTGCCGATGATCTTCGTACCCGGCGGGCCGATGCCGTCGGGCATCTCCAACAAGCAGAAGGCCGACGTGCGCCAGCGCTACGCCGAAGGCAAGGCCAGCCGCGAAGAGCTGCTGGAATCGGAGATGAAGTCCTACCACAGCCCCGGCACCTGCACGTTCTACGGCACCGCCAACACTAACCAATTGCTGATGGAAGTGATGGGCCTGCACTTGCCGGGCGCCTCGTTCGTCAACCCGTACACGCCGCTGCGTGACGCCCTGACCCGCGAAGCCGCGCACCAGGTCACGCGCCTGACCAAGGCCAACGGCAACTTCACGCCGATCGGCGAGATCGTCGATGAGAAATCCATCGTCAACGCCATCGTTGCGCTCAACGCTACGGGCGGCTCCACCAACCACACCCTGCACATGCCGGCCATCGCCATGTCGGCGGGCATCATCCTCACTTGGGACGACATGGCCGACCTCTCCGAGGTGGTGCCGACCCTGTCCCACGTGTATCCAAACGGCAAGGCCGACATCAACCACTTCCAGGCGGCGGGCGGCATGTCGTTCCTGATTCGCGAGCTGCTCGAAGCCGGCCTGCTTCACGATGACGTCAATACCGTGGCCGGCAAGGGCCTGAGCCGCTACGTCCAGGAACCGTTCCTGGTCGATGGCGAGCTGGTCTGGCGCGACGGCCCGATCGAAAGCCTCGACGAAACCATCCTGCGCCCCGTGGCGCGCGCGTTCTCGCCGGAAGGTGGCCTGCGTGTGATGGAAGGCAACCTCGGCCGGGGCGTGATGAAAGTTTCCGCCGTGGCCCCGGAGCACCAGATTGTCGAAGCACCGGCGGTGGTGTTCCAGGACCAGCAGGACCTGGCCGATGCGTTCAAGGCCGGCCAGCTGGAAAAAGACTTCGTCGCGGTCATGCGCTTCCAGGGCCCGCGCTCCAACGGCATGCCGGAACTGCACAAGATGACGCCGTTCCTCGGTGTGTTGCAGGACCGTGGCTTCAAAGTCGCACTGGTGACAGACGGGCGTATGTCCGGCGCGTCGGGTAAGATCCCCGCCGCGATTCACGTCAACCCCGAAGCCCAGAGCGGCGGGCCACTGGCACGGGTCAAAGATGGCGATATCATTCGCGTCGATGGCGTCAAAGGCACCTTGGAGCTTAAGGTGGACGCCGAAGAATTTGCAGCGCGCACGCCTGCCACGGGCCTGTTGGGCAATAACGTGGGGGCCGGTCGCGAGCTGTTTGCATTTATGCGCTTGGCCGCAAGCTCCGCAGAGCAGGGCGCCAGCGCCTTTACCTCTGCCTTGGAGACGCTTAAGTGAAGCTAGCGCTGGTCGGTGACATCGGGGGTACCAACGCCCGTTTTGCGTTGTGGCGAGATCAGGCACTGCATTCGATTCGGGTGCATGCCACGGCTGATCACCAAAGCCCTGAGGACGCGATCAAGGTCTATCTCAAGGAAGAAGGCCTGCAAATCGGCGACATCGGTGCGGTGTGCCTGTCCGTCGCCGGGCCGGTGAGCGGGGATGAATTTAAATTCACCAACAATCACTGGCGCCTGAGCAAGACTGCGTTTTGCCAGGCCTTGCAAGTGGATGAGCTGCTGCTGGTGAATGACTTCTCGGCCATGGCCCTGGGCATGACTCGCCTTAAATCCGACGAATTCCGCGTGGTCTGCGAAGGCACGCCGGAACCGTTGCGTCCGGCGGTGGTAATCGGTCCGGGCACCGGCCTGGGTGTCGGTACCCTGCTGGACCTCGGCGCAGGTCGTTACGCGGCGTTGCCAGGGGAGGGCGGCCACGTCGACCTGCCCCTGAGCAGCCCACGGGAAACCCAGCTGTGGCAGCATATCTACAACGAGATCGGCCACGTCAGCGCCGAAACGGCCTTGAGCGGTGGCGGTCTGCCGCGGCTGTACCGGGCGATTTGTGCGGTCGATGGCCACACACCGGTGCTCGACACGCCCGAAGCCATCACGGCGGCGGGCCTGGCCGGCGACCCGGTGGCCATGGAAGTGTTGGATCAATTCAGCATCTGGCTGGGCCGGGTAGCGGGCAACAATGTGCTGACCACCGGTGGACGCGGGGGGGTGTATATCGTGGGTGGGGTGATTCCGCGGTTTGCCGACTTTTTCATCAACAGCGGATTTGCCAAGAGCTTCAGTGACAAAGGCTGCATGAGCGACTACTTCAAAGGCATTCCGGTGTGGTTGGTGACCGCGCCGTATTCCGGGTTGACCGGGGCTGGCGTCGCATTGGAACAGGCGTTTGCCTGATCCGCATCACCTATAACAACAAGGAGGACCCCGTGAGCGTAATCAGTAAATCGATTCTCCTCGTCGATGACGACCAGGAAATCCGCGAATTGCTGCAAACCTACCTCAGTCGCGCCGGTTTCCAGGTGCGTGGCGTGCCGGACGGCGCGGGGTTCCGCCAGGCGATGAACGAGGCACCGTGCGACCTGGTCATCCTTGATGTGATGCTGCCGGACGAAGACGGTTTCAGCCTCTGTCGCTGGATTCGCCAGCACCCGCGCCAGGCACAGGTGCCGATCATCATGCTCACCGCCAGTTCCGACGAAGCCGACCGCGTGATCGGCCTGGAACTGGGGGCTGACGACTATATCGGCAAGCCGTTCAGCCCCCGCGAGTTGCAGGCACGGATCAAGGCCCTGTTGCGTCGCTGCCAGTTCGGCCAGGAGCGCAGCGGAAATGGCGATGTGCTGGTGTTCGATGAATGGCGTCTGGACATGATCAGTCACCGGCTGTTCCACGTGGATGGCGAAGAGGTGATCCTCTCCGGTGCCGACTTTGCCCTGCTCAAGCTGTTTCTCGATCACCCGCAACAGATTCTCGACCGTGACACCATCGGCAACGCCACCCGTGGCCGTGACCTGATGCCGCTGGACCGTATCGTCGACATGGCTGTCAGCCGCCTTCGCCAACGCCTGCGTGATACCGAAAAACCCCCGAGGCTGATCCGCACTGTGCGCGGCAGCGGTTATCAACTGGCAGCCAGCGTGGTTGCCGGCAATGCCCACTGAACTGCTGACCGAGCGCCGCCGGCGCTTCCCGGTCCCGCGCTCATTGCTGGGGCGCATGTTGCTGCTGACCTTGCTCGCGGTGCTGTTCGCCCAGGCGCTGTCCAGCGTGATCTGGGTTTCGCAGTTGCGTGCCACCCAGCTAGAAGGCCTGGTCACCAGCGCACGTAGCCTGGCGCACTCGATGACCGCCAGTGTGAGTTATTTCCGTTCGTTGCCGGTGGCCTATCGGCCGTTGGTCCTTGACCAGTTGCGCAGCATGGGCGGCACCCGTTTTGTCGTGACCCTCAATGACCGGCCACTGGACATGCAAGTGCTGCCGCAAACCCCGCGTAAACAGGCGGTGCTGGTGGCCGTGTATGAAGTGCTGCGCCAGACCTTGGGCGCCAACGTGCCAATCTCGGTGGAGTTCGTCAGCGCTGAAGACCTGCGCATCTTCAACGCCGGCTTGAAACTGGATGAGTTGCCGCGCTCCTGGGCGCATTACGCGCTGACCCTGGAACCCGTCAACCCGCCGGTATTGGTGACCCAGATCGAACTCGCCCCCGGCGAATGGCTGTACATTGCTTCGCTGTTGCCCGAGCCCTACACCAGCCTGGAAGAACAGGGCCTGCCGTCCCAGCAGGTGTGGTTTATCGTGCTGACCAGCGGCTTTTTGCTGCTGTTCATCGGTCTGCTGGTGCACTGGCAAAGCCGGCCGCTCAAACGCCTGGCGCGGGCGGCGCGGGACATGTCCCTGGGTGCCGATGTGGAACCGGTGGCCGAAGGCGGCGGCAGTGAGGTGGTGGAAGTGGGCCGCGCGTTCAATGCCATGCGCGAACGCATCAGCCGTTACCTCACGGAACGCAGCCAGTTGTTCAGCGCGATTTCCCACGACCTGCGCACACCGATTACCCGCCTGCGCCTGCGCGTGGAATTGCTCGAAGACGAGAACCTGCAAACCAAGTTTGGCCGTGACTTGGATGAGTTGGAGTTGCTGGTCAAAGGCGCGCTGCAATGTGTGAAAGACACCGATATCCACGAGAACATCCAGCCGGTCGACCTCAACCATGTGCTCGAATGCCTGGTGGAGCCTTATGTGGCGCCCAACGGTAATGGCCGGGTCACCTTGGACGGCGCAGCGGTGGCGGCTTACCCAGGTAAGCCGCTGGCGCTCAAGCGCTGCATCGGCAACCTGATCGACAATGCCTTGAAGTATGGGCAGAACGCCCATTTGCGTATCGAGGACGATGGCGCAGAGTTCATCCTCCACGTCGACGATGAAGGCCCTGGTGTGCCGGAACAGCGCCTGGAACAGGTCTTCGAACCGCACTTTCGCCTGGCCGGCCAGCAGCAGGGTTACGGTTTGGGCTTGGGTATTGCCCGTAACATCGCGCACAGCCATGGCGGTGAAGTGAGCTTGCAGAATCTGCGTGAGGGGGGCTTGCGGGTGACGTTGCAATTGCCCCGGACCCTGGACTGAAATACACGGTTGGGCAAATGTGGGTCAGACGCTTTGGCGCAGTCTGGCCAAATCCCTCAGCGGCGGTGCCCCAAACAACCGACTGTACTCCCGGCTGAACTGCGACGGGCTTTCATACCCCACCCGATACCCCGCCGCCGACGCTTCCAGCCCTTCGGCAATCATCAGCCGACGTGCCTCCTGCAAACGCAGCTGTTTCTGGTACTGCAGCGGGCTCATGGCCGTAATCGCCTTGAAACGGTGATGCAGGGTCGAGACGCTGAGGTTCACTTCCTTGGCCAGGTCATCGATGCGCAACGGTTGTTCGTAGTTGCCATTGAGCCACTTGATCGCCTGGCTGACGCGATGGCTTTGGCTATTGGCCACGGCAATTTCATACAGGCGATAACCCTGCGGCCCGCGCAGCAGGCGGTAGAGAATTTCACGATTGATCAGCGGCGCCAGCATGGCGATGTCTTTGGGCGTATCCAGCAGGCGCACCAGGCGCAGCGCGGCGTCGAGCAACTGGGGGTCGATGCGGTCCACATACATCCCGCGCGATGTCGGGCGCGTGGGCACGCCCATGGGGCCGGCCTCGGCGATCAAGGCGGTGAGCTGCGCCGGGTCGATATTGATGCGCACTGACAGGTTCGGATCTTCCGGCGTGGCATCGATGATCCGCCCGGCCACCGGCATCGCCACCGAGAACACCAGGTAATTGAGCGGGTCGTAGGCAAAGATTTCGTCGGCCAGGCGCACTTCCTTGCTGCCGTTGGCGAGGATGCACAACGCAGGCTCCACCAGCACCGGCATGAAGTCACGCGGCGTGTTGTGGCGGTTCAGGAACAGTGACGTAATCGCGGTGCCATAAGAGCCGTCTTCCCAGGTATGGCGATGCACGATGCTCGCCAGCTCGGCGCGCTGTTTTTCCGTCTCGGCGTCGAGGGGCATGGACTGATGTTCGGGCGACGGCATAAGGCGTCCTCTGCATGCTTTTTTGATGGGCTCAGCTTAGCGGCGGCTTTTCAAACAGTGTTAGGTCGATTCTGCACAATCCTTGCCTGATCCTGCGACACCGCGTGAATCAGGCAAGCGCCGGGGCTGTCAACTCCCTGAAATAAGGCGTTGGTCTGTGGAATAAACCGGCGGGCGGAACGTCCTGTCTACGCTTCTCGCAGGATTGTGCAATAAGCCTGCAGGAATTGACTAACCGCGCCCGCACCCGCGCCGTTATCTTTGATCCTGTGGCAACACGCCCTCACAGTGCTTGCCGAGCATCACTTCTCAACGGGAGAGTCGAACATGTCCACCCCCATTCCCGCGAGCCATATGGCCTTTATCCGCGCCCGCACCGGGTGCAGCACCGAACTGGGTGCACGCTTGAGCAGTTTGATCGAACCGGGCCGTCAGGCTCAGGGTTGCCTGCAGTTCTCGTTGCAGCATTCCCAGGTCGATCCCGATGTCTGGTTGATCTCGGGTTTCTGGAGCAGCGAGCAGGCGATGAGCGCCTACTTCAACTCGCCGGCCCTGATGATCTTTACCGAGCTGTTGAACGACATGGTCGTGCGCAGCATGGACTTCCAGACCTTCACCGATGCCTCTGCCGCCAATGCCTACGGCGAGTACCTGCAACTGGCCGGTTAATGGTTAGAATGGCCCACTTTTCCATTGGCCAGGACCTGCAACATGGCACGTAAACAATTTGCCCACCACGAAGCCGTTTCCGCCGTAGTACCGGGTGAAGGGGGCTACAGCGCCGCCGTCGCCGTCAAGGCACTGGATGGCATGGGCGCACCGCAGTTTCACAAGATCCTGGATGGACAGACGTTCAAGACTGCCTCCGATGCCGATGATGCAGCCACCGTGCAGCTTGAACGGTTGATCGGTGTGGATGAAGAGGGTCAACTGACCTGGGCGAGCGCCGCCAGCTGAACAACGCTGACAATCTAATGTGGGAGGGGGCTTGCTCCCGATAGCAGTGTGTCAGTCAACAAAGAGGTTGAATGTGACATTGCCATCGGGGGCAAGCCCCCTCCCACTTTTTGACTGTATTTTAGTCAGGGTTTGCTGGCGCCTGGGCGGTACATCTTGAACAACGCCTCCGGCCCCAGCTGGAAGTAATCCGCCGGGCCGCCACCGCGCAAAATCGGCTCGGCGGCGGCGGTGTCGTACACCCCATCCTTGAGCAACCACTTGGCAATGTGCACCGCGACCACCTCGCCCAGCACCAGCCAGCTTGGTACCAGCTGTTTGTCAGCGCGCTGCAGCTGGATGATCTGCGTCACCTTGCACTCGAACGAAACCGGGCTCTCGCCCACCCGCGGCACGCCAATGATTTTCGACGCCACCGGCGTCAGGCCGGACAGCTCGAACTCATTCACATCCGGCGAGACGGCCGCGCAGCTCTGGTTCATCTGCTCGGCCAACGGGCGGGTGGCCAGGTTCCACACAAACTCGCCGGTCTGTTCGATGTTGTTCAGGCTGTCTTTACGCCCGACGCTGGAAAACCCAATGATCGGCGGAATGTAGTTGAACGCATTGAAGAAACTGTAGGGCGCCAGGTTCAGGCGCCCGTTGCTGTCGTGGGATGAAATCCAGCCAATCGGCCGTGGCCCGACAATGGCATTGAACGGGTCGTGTGGCAGGCCGTGGCCGTTGGCCGGTTCGTAGAAGTGGATAGCGTCAGACATGGCCGGGCTCCTGCTGCGGGGTTCTGGGAGGCCGCCATAGTGCAATCCACGGCGACGAATTTCCATCGATCCTATGGAATTTGGCGACCCTGGGCGACTTCCTGACCAGGCCCCATGAAAAGGGCGGGTGGAATTTCGGCACCATTGGATCATCGGCGGTATTGGCGGCGGTGCTGGTGGTGGTGATTGCCGGGGCGTCGTATGCACAGCGTCGGTATGGCCGGAGCCCGGTAGCAGAGGTGTCCTGATTCAAAATGTGGGAGGGGGCTTGCCCCCGATGGCAGTGTTTCAGCTAATACAACCCTGGCTGGTCCACCGCCATCGCAGGCAAGCCCGCTCCCACATTTGTTACTGCATTCAACCGTTAGTCCGTGGTAATCCGCGAATGCTTGCGTGTGTCCTTCATGGTCACATAGACCACCAGCGACACCGCGATACACGCGGTCACGTACCAGTAGTAACCGGTTTCCATGCCGATGCTCTTGAACCACAGCGCGATGTATTCAGCGGTACCGCCGAAGATCGACACGGTCAGCGCATACGGCAGGCCCACGCCCAGGGCGCGGATTTCGGTCGGGAACAGTTCAGCTTTGACCACTGCGTTGATCGAGGTGTAGCCGCTGACGATGATCAGCGCCGCCATGATCAGGAAGAACGCGCCCCACCAGGTCTGGATCGTGTGCAGGGTGGTGAGGATCGGCACGGTGAACAGGGTGCCGAGGATGCCGAAGGCGATCAGGATCGGCCGACGGCCGACTTTGTCCGACAGCCCACCGACAATCGGTTGCAGGCACATGAACAGGAACAGCGTTGCCGCCGAGATGGTGGTGGAGTCGGAAATGCTCATGCCGACGGTGTTCACCAGGTACTTCTGCATGTAGGTGGTGTAGGTGTAGAAGGCCAGGGTACCGCCCATGGTCAGGCCGACCACGGTCATCAGTTCCTTGGGGTGGCGCATCAAGGTGCGCATGGCGCTTTCCTTGGCTTTTTCCTTCTTGGTGAACGACTCGGTTTCTTCCATGCCGCGACGCAGGTACAGCGCGACCACTGCGCACAGGGCGCCGATGGCGAACGGGATACGCCAGCCCCAGTCGTACAGTTGCTCGGTGGTGAGCACTTGTTGCAGCACGATCAGTACCGCCAGGGCGATGAGCTGGCCGGAGATCAGGGTCACGTACTGGAAGCTGGAGAAGAAGCCGCGACGTTCCTTGGTCGCCATTTCACTCAGGTAGGTGGCCGAGGTGCCGTATTCGCCACCGACCGACAAGCCTTGCAGCAGACGCGCGAATACCAGCAGGATCGGCGCGCCGACGCCGATGGTTTCGTAACCGGGACTCAGGGCGATGATCAATGAGCCGAAGCACATCAACAGGACCGAAGCCATCAGTGCCGCTTTACGACCCGCACGGTCGGCGTACAGGCCCATCAGCCAGCCACCGATCGGGCGCATCAGGAAGCCCACGGCGAAGATCGCGGCGGTGTTGAGCAATTGGGCGGTGGTGTCGCCTTTCGGGAAGAAGGCTTTGGCGAAGTACAGCGAGAAAGCGGCATAGACGTACCAGTCGTACCACTCGACCATGTTGCCGACCGACCCGCTGAAGATCGATTTGATCCGGCTGGAGGTGGAGCGTTCTTTAGCCGGCGCGGCCGCCGACCCCAGAGGCAAGGTGTTGGAGTTATCCATTGAAGGATCCTTCATCTAGTTGTTTTTATGGAGCGGCGCGAGCGCAGCCTGGCTGGGGCTATAGCAGGAGCTGTGCCAGATAGATGAAGGTCCGGTCTAGAAGGGTCTGGGGTTTATTTTGAGCGGAAAGTCGCTGATGTTTTTTAGGGGGATGAGCGGAAATCCGCTCATTCATCTTTCAGGAACATGTCCCTGGCCAACCCATGGCGCTGCATCTTTTCGTTGAAGGTGCGCCGTGGCAGTTGCAACTCCGCCAGCACCGCCTTGATATCGCCTTTATGCCGGGTCAATGCAGCCTTCAGGCAATGGGCCTCGAACGCCTCCTGCTGCGCGGCCAACGATTGCCCGGCTTCGATCCCTTCTGGCTCCGGCTCGCCAAGGCCCAACACCTGACGTTCGGCGACGTTGGCCAACTCGCGCACATTGCCCGGCCAGTCATGGCTGAGCAGACGCCCCAGTTGCATGCCGCTCAGCGGTTCGACGCTGCGGCCCAGGCGCTCGGCAGCGCTTTGGGCAAAGTGGTCGAACAGCAGCGGAATGTCTTCGCGGCGCTCGCGCAGAGGCGGCAGGCGCAGTTGTGCAACGTTGAGCCGATAGGCCAGGTCTTCGCGAAAGCGCCCGGCGCGGGCTTCTTCCAGCAGGTCCGGCTTGGTGGCGGCGATAATGCGCAAGTCCACGTGGATGCTCTGGTTGGAGCCTAACCGCTCTAACTTTTGCTCCTGCAGTACGCGCAACAGCTTCACTTGCTGGGCGAGGGGCATGCTTTCGATTTCATCGAGGAACAGCGTGCCGCCATGGGCGTACTCCAGTTTGCCGATGCGCTTGCCCTGGGCGCCGGTAAAGGCGCCGCTTTCGTGACCGAACAGTTCGGCCTCGAACAACTGCTCGGGAATCGCCGCGCAATTGAGCGCCACGAACGGTTTTTTCGCGCGTGGGCCGAAGTCATGCAGGCAGCGGGCGACCAGCTCCTTGCCGCTGCCGGTCTCGCCACGGATCAGGACGTTGACCGGCAAGCTCGCCAGGTCGAGTACCTGGCGGCGTAGGTTCTGCAAGCCACGGGACACACCGAGCAGGCTCGATTCCAGCTGCGCTCGATGATCAGCTTGTTGGTGCAGGCGGCGGTTTTCGAGGATCAGCCTGCGCTTGTCCAGCGCGCGGCGCAGGCTGTTGAGCAAGGCATCGGGGCTGAAGGGTTTTTCCAGGAAATCGTAGGCGCCGTCGCGCATGGCTTCGACGGCCATCGGTACATCGCCATGCCCGGTCAGCAGGATGACCGGCAGGTCGGCGTCACGGCGTTGCACTTCGGCCAGCAGCTCCAGGCCGCTGAGTCCGGGCATGCGCACGTCGCTCAGGATGACCCCGGGAAAGTCCCTGGGCAGTTGCGCCAGGCAGGCCTCGGCGCGGCTGAACAACTGCACCTCGAACCCCGACAAGCTCAGCCATTGCTCGACGGCCGTACGAATGCTGGCTTCGTCATCGACCACAATCACCGCGTTCAACATAAGTCGGGTGTCTCCAGCGCGATAGGCAAGGTCAGGGTAAATACCGCGCCGTCGCCACGGTTACTGGCGACCAGGCGACCGCCCAATTCGTGCACGATAGCGTAGGAAACTGCCAGACCCAAGCCGAGCCCGTCGCCCACCGGCTTGGTGGTGAAGAACGGGTCGAACACGCTGTTGAGGTGCTCTTCGGCAATCCCGCCGCCGCTGTCGCTGACCGTGAGTTGCCACAGTTGCTGATCGGCGTGCAGGCGGATTTCCAGGCGCTTGCGTGGTTTGTCGGCCATGGCGTCGAGGGCGTTGCGCAGCAGGTTGATCAGCACCTGTTCGAGGCGGATCGCATCGCCACGTACCCAGGCGGGGCGGGCCAGGTCCAGCACGGTGCCGATGGCTTCATCACGCAAGCGTGCATCGAGTAGGTGCAGGGACTGGTCGACCACGGTGGCCAGGTCCAGGCGTTCGCGCAGGCCGCTGGGGCTTTTGCGCGCAAAGGTCTTGAGGTGGCCGGTCAGCGCGGCCATGCGTGTGAGCATATCGTCCAGCGGGGTCAGGGCCTTGTAGGCGTCGTCCACCCGACCGTGGTCCAGCAGTAACCGCAGGGTCGCCAACTGCATGCGCTGGGCGGTCAGTGGCTGGTTGATCTCATGGGCGAGGGCGGCGGACATCTGCCCCAGCGCCGCCAGCTTGGCCGATTGCACCAAGCCATCCTGGGCGGTGCGCAGGGCCTGGGTGCGCTCCTCCACAAGCTGTTCGAGTTCTTCGCGGCTGCGCTGGCGTAAACGGGCCAGGCGCCAGCGTTGGCTGAGGAACAGCGCCAGGAACACCAGTGCCAGCCAGGAACCGGCGGCGGCGAGGCCGGCGTTGCGTTGGTCTTCAAAGGCGAACTGGGGTTTGCGCAACAGGTGCAGGGTCCAGCCCTCGGCCTTCAGCGGCAGGGACTCCCAGATGTAATTGGCGTTGCCATCCGGGCCGTTGACGCGCATCAGGTGGCTGTTTTCGTCGAAACGTTGCAACGTTTGGGTGTCCAGCGGCTGCAGTTGTTTCTTGTCGTATTGGCGGGTGGCCTTGAGTTCGGCGAGGTCGCTGGCCGACAACGGGTGCAGGTTGCGATAACGCCAGCCCGGTTGGTTGGCGATAAACACGATGCCGCGTGCATCGCTGACCAGCAACAGGTCATTGCCCTGGGCCCATTCGCGCTCCAGCTCAGGGAACTCCAGCTTCACCACCATGGCACCAAGGAACTGCTCGTGTTCATCGAGCACCGCGCTGGAGAGGAAATAGCCCGGAATCCCTGTGGTCACGCCTACCGCGTAAAAGCGACCGGTGCCTTGGCTCTTGGTCTGGCTGAAATACGGCCGAAACCCGTAGTTATGCCCGACGTAACTGCTCGGCAAGTTCCAGTTACTGGCGGCCACGGCCAGGCCTGTACGGTCCATCAGTTCCAGGGTGGAGGACTGGGCTGCACCGTTGATGCGTTCGAGCTTGCGGTTGAGCAGGTCCTGGGTGCTGGCGTCCAACGGGCCTTTGAGCGCGTTGATCATCTCCGAGTCCAGCGCCAGCACGGCGGGCAGGGCGCGGTAGCGTTCGATCAGGGTGTGCAGGGAATTGGCGTACAGCGCCAGTTGCTGATTGGCGCGTGCCGCATCGTCCACCAATGCCTGGCGTTCGGCATGGCGCGTGGCCAAGGCAGCGGCCAGCAACGCACCGGCGATGATCAGCAGGGAATAGAAGGTCAGGCGCAGGGGACGAGGGATCACGATCATACGGTGATAGGCAGGCACGGTAAGGGGAGTGCACCATAGCATGAGCCATAAAAAAGGCGACTGGGCCATGGGGCCGCAGTCGCCTTTATCCTTGCGGGAAAGTGCTTACTGCACTTCTACCGCCAGGCTTTCACTGATCTTTTTCTGCCAGATGGCAGGACCGGTGATGTGGACGGATTCGCCCTTGCTGTCCACCGCAACGGTGACCGGCATGTCTTTTACGTCGAACTCGTAGATCGCTTCCATGCCCAATTCGGCGAAGGCAACCACGCGCGACTTCTTGATGGCTTGCGCCACCAGGTAAGCGGCGCCGCCCACGGCCATCAGGTACACGGCCTTGTGGTCCTTGATCGCTTCGATCGCGGTAGGGCCGCGCTCGGATTTACCGATCATGCCCAGCAGGCCGGTTTGCTCGAGGATCTGACGGGTGAACTTGTCCATCCGCGTCGCGGTGGTCGGGCCAGCCGGGCCAACCACTTCTTCGCGCACCGGATCAACCGGGCCGACGTAGTAGATAAAGCGACCCTTGAGGTCCACCGGCAGGCTTTCGCCCTTGTTCAGCATCTCGACCATGCGCTTGTGCGCCGCGTCGCGACCGGTGAGCATCTTGCCGTTGAGCAGCACGGTTTCGCCCGGCTTCCAGCTCTGTACTTCTTCCGGGGTCAGGGTGTCGAGGTTGACACGACGGGCCGATGGGCCGGCTTCCCAGACGATTTCCGGGTAGGCGTCCAGCGAAGGCGCTTCCAGCGACGCCGGGCCCGAACCGTCGAGCACGAAGTGCGCGTGACGGGTAGCGGCGCAGTTGGGGATCATGCACACCGGCAGCGAAGCGGCGTGGGTCGGGTAGTCCATGATCTTCACGTCGAGCACGGTGGTCAGGCCACCCAGGCCCTGGGCGCCGATGCCCAGTTGGTTGACCTTCTCGAACAGCTCCAGGCGCATCTCTTCGATACGGTTCTGCGGGCCGCGCTTTTTCAGCTCGTGGATGTCGATGGATTCCATCAACACTTCCTTGGCCATCACCGCGGCTTTCTCGGCGGTGCCGCCGATGCCGATGCCGAGCATGCCCGGTGGGCACCAGCCGGCGCCCATGGTCGGAACGGTCTTGAGCACCCAGTCGACAATGGAGTCGGACGGGTTGAGCATGGCCATTTTCGACTTGTTCTCGGAACCGCCGCCCTTGGCCGCCACGTCCACTTCCACGGTGTCACCCGGGACGATGGAGTAGTGGATCACGGCCGGGGTGTTGTCCTTGGTGTTCTTGCGTGCGCCGGCCGGGTCGGCCAGGATCGATGCACGCAGGACGTTTTCCGGCAGGTTGTAGGCGCGACGCACGCCTTCGTTGATCATGTCGTCCAGGCCCATGGTGGCGCCATCCCAACGTACGTCCATGCCCACGCGCACGAACACGGTGACGATACCGGTGTCCTGGCAGATCGGGCGATGGCCGGTGGCGCACATGCGCGAGTTGATCAGGATCTGCGCGATGGAGTCACGGGCTGCCGGCGATTCTTCGCGCAGGTAGGCCTCGTGCATCGCCTGGATGAAGTCAACGGGGTGGTAGTAGGAAATGAATTGCAGGGCGTCGGCAACGCTCTGAATCAGGTCGTCTTGCTTGATCACGGTCATGAGTCGCGCTCCTCTATAAGGGAACATTCAATAAAGGTGGGCTCAGTGGGGGTGCATCGGTCGGCTGAGTCCACCTTTCCAAGGCACGCCAAGTGGTGCAGGCGCGACGCTAAAAAGGCGCGGCAGTATAACCCGGCACGGTGGCCGATACACCCGACTATGGTCAAACTGTCGCAGGCATGATTCCCTGTGCGCACCCCTTGTGATTGAGTCCTTCCATGCCTGAACTGTACGTCGGCGAACGCCATTGGTCGGTAGCCACCGGCAGCAACCTGCTGGATGCCTTGAACCAGGCGGGTGTGGCCGTGCCTTACAGCTGCCGAGCCGGCAGTTGTCATGCGTGCCTGGTGCGGTGCCAGGGTGAGGTCGAGGACCAGCAGCCCGATGCCCTGAGCCCGGCACAACGCCAGGAGGGCTGGCGCCTGGCGTGCCAGTGCCAGGTGATCGGCGATCTGCAGGTCGAAGCGTTCGACCCGCTGCGTGACGGTTTGCCGGCCCAGGTGGTGGGTGCCGATTGGTTGAGTGCCTCGGTGCTGCGCTTGCGGCTGCAACCGGAGCGCGGGTTGCGGTATCGCGCCGGGCAGCACCTGGTGGTGTGGGCCGGGCAGGTGGCACGGCCTTACTCCCTGGCCAGCCTGCCTCAGGAGGATGCTTTCCTGGAGTTTCATATCGATTGCCGGCAGCCCGGCGCATTCAGCGATGCCGCGCGAGCATTGTCGGCGGGTGATCGCCTGCGCCTGGGAGAATTGCGTGGCGGCGCACTGCAATACGATCCCGACTGGCAATCCCGGCCGCTGTGGCTGCTGGCTTCCGGTACCGGCCTGGGCCCTTTGTGGGGTGTGCTGCGCGAGGCGTTGCGCCAGGATCACCAGGGCGCCATCCGCCTGATTCACCTGGCCCATGATGCCGACGGTCATTACCTGGCCGGGCCCCTGGCCGAGCTGGCTGCGCGTCATCCGAACCTGACGGTGGAGCTGTGGACTGCGGCCGAGTCGGCCCAGGCATTGGCGCAACTGCGGCTTGTTTCCCGGCAAACGCTGGCCTTACTCTGCGGGCATCCTGTCAGCGTCGAGGCCTTCTCCAAGCGCCTGTTCCTGGCGGGACTGCCGCGCAATCAACTGCTGGCCGATGTGTTCCTGTCCCGTGGTTGAGTGCTGAATTCCACTGCCGTGAGATTCGCCATGACCGATGCCATCCTGCTGCAACGCGAGCGCGGGCTGCTGACCCTGCAGCTCAATCGCCCGGACAAGAAAAACGCCCTGACCCGAGCCATGTACAGCCAATTGGCCCAGGCGTTGGAGCAGGCCGACGCGGACCCGGACATCAACGCCGTGCTGATCCAGGGCAGCAGCGGGTGTTTTACCGCCGGCAACGACGTCGGCGATTTTCTCGAACAACCGCCCAGCGACCTCGACAGCCCGGCGTTTCACTTCATGAAAAGCCTGCTCAACTGCCGCAAGCCGGTGATCGCAGCCGTAGCGGGTGCGGCGGTGGGTATCGGCACGACCCTGTTGCTGCATTGCGACCTGGTGTACATCAGCCGCGATGCACGGTTGCGCATGCCGTTCGTCAATTTGGGGCTGTGTCCGGAGTTTGGGTCGAGCCTGATCCTGCCGCGTTTGCTGGGGCACGCGAAGGCGGCTGAACTGCTGTTGTTGGGCGAGGGTTTTACTGGCGAACAAGCGGCAGCGTGGGGGATTGCTACCGAAGCGTTGGGCAGTGGCGAGGCAGCGTTGGCCAAGGCACGGGAGATGGCCGAGCGCTTTGAAGACCTGGCGCCGGGGGCGGTACAGGTGAGCAAGCAGTTGATGAAGAGCGTGGACCGTGAGCAGTTACGGCAAGTGATCGAGGAGGAGGGGGCGCTGTTTGTGCAGCGCTTGAAGTCACCGGAAGCGATTGCGGCACTGTCGGGGTTTATGGATAGGCGTTAACCAGATGTGGGAGGGGCGGTGCGACGATTCGACGTGCTCCCTGCCACACGGAAAGCAAAAAGCCCCGCCATTCACATGGCAGGGCTTTTGTTTCTCTGCCTGTCACTCAGACCATTGGGTCGCCAACGTGCAGGATTTTCATGCCGTTGGTGCCGCCGATGGTGTGGTAGCTGTCGCCCTTGGTCAGGATAACCCAGTCGCCTTTCTCCACCACGCCGCGCTTGATCAGCTCGTCGATGGCTGCCTGGCTGACTTCATGGGGCGGCAACGACGCCGGGTCGAACGGTACGGTGTACACGCCACGGAACATGGCCGCACGGGCCTGGGTTTCGCGGTGCGGGGAGAACGCGTAGATCGGCACCGAAGAACGGATACGCGACATGATCAACGGCGTGTAGCCACTTTCGGTCAAGGCGATGATCGCCTTCACGCCCGGGAAGTGGTTGGCGGTGTACATGGCTGCCAGGGCGATGCTCTGGTCGCAGCTTTCAAACACTTTGCCGATGCGATGGCTGGAGGTCTTGCTGGTCGGGTGCTTTTCGGCACCGACGCAGATACGCGCCATGGCCTGCACGGCTTCCAGTGGGTACGGGCCGGCGGCACTTTCGGCCGAGAGCATCACGGCGTCGGTGTAGTCGAGCACGGCGTTGGCCACGTCGGACACTTCGGCGCGGGTCGGCATCGGGTTCTGGATCATCGACTCCATCATCTGGGTCGCGACGATCACCGCTTTGTTATGGCGGCGGGCGTGCAGGATGATCTTCTTCTGGATACCGATCAGTTCGGCGTCACCGATTTCCACACCCAGGTCGCCACGGGCAACCATCACGGCGTCGGACGCCTTGATCAGGCCGTCGAGGGTTTCGTCATCGGCCACGGCTTCGGCGCGTTCGATCTTCGCCACCAGCCAGGCGGTACCGCCGGCTTCGTCGCGCAGTTTACGGGCGTATTCCATATCGGCGGCGTCGCGCGGGAAGGACACGGCGAGGTAGTCCACTTCCATTTCAGCGGCGAGCTTGATGTCGGCCTTGTCTTTTTCAGTCAGGGCTGGCGCGGTCAGGCCACCGCCGCGACGGTTGATGCCTTTGTGGTCGGACAGCGGGCCGCCGATGATCACCGTGCAATTCAATTCAGTGGGGGTAGCGGTGTCGACGCGCATCACCACGCGACCGTCGTCCAGCAGCAGCTCGTCACCGACGCCGCAATCCTTGACCAGGTCCGGGTAGTCGATACCCACGACGTCCTGGGTGCCTTCGGTCAGCGGGTGGCTGGTGGAGAAGGTGAACTTGTCACCGATCTTCAGCTCGATACGCTTGTTGGCGAATTTGGCGATACGGATTTTCGGGCCTTGCAGGTCACCCAGCAGTGCGACGAAGCGGCCATGCTTGGCGGCCAGGTCACGCACCAGCTTGGCGCGAGCCTTGTGCTCGTCCGGGGTGCCGTGGGAGAAGTTCAGACGGGCAACGTCCAAACCAGCCAGAATCAGCTGTTCGAGGACTTCCGGCGAGTTGCTGGCCGGGCCAAGGGTGGCGACGATTTTGGTACGACGGACGGACATGCACAGACTCCTGAGTTCAAGCGCTGAGGAAGGCTACTATGCTCTTTGGTTGTAGTCATTGTTCGTTTGCACTACTTATCGACGATTCGCTTGTTTTCGCGCCGGTTGAATAGATGAACATCCTTGAAGATTTTTGACGAGGGGTCGATACACTGCACAAGACAGGAGAACCTTCATGCGAATTTTGCTCATTGCTGCCCTGGCCGTCAGTGTTGTCGGCTGCACCCGTTGGTCGATGGACCACCATTTGAACAATGCCTACCGGGCGTACAAGGTCGGTGATTGCGAGCGCGTCACTTTGGAACTATCCCAGGTCGACCGCGAGAGCCGTACACGGCGTTATGTACAACCGGAAGTTTCGATGTTGCGCGGGCAATGCCTGGAACGCCAGAAACTGTTCGTCGACGCCGTGCAAACCTATCAATTCATCATTAACCAATACCCGTCGAGCGAGTACGCCTACCGTGCCCGCGCGAGGCTGGACACCTTGCAACAACTGGGTCATTACCCCGGGGCGAGCGTGGCACAGCCGCGGCCCGCCTCTTTGTGATGGCATTCGTCATTCAACCACTAGCCCGTTGCCAGTCTTGGGCTATTCTTTCAATGTTCGTTTGTACAAGTTTCTATTCGAACGGATGCAGGGCCCGGATTCGGCAGCTGTCGAGTGACAAAATGTTGTCCGTTGTCACACCGAGATCCAGGGAGAGCGAGCAATTGCGCTCGTTCCGAATCACTGGCACGGCCAGAGTCATGGCCACTGGATGGCGATCTCACCATGTTTACCGACCGACGGATCGAGCGGCATCAACTACCGTATTTCCTGCAAGTATTTAACCGCGTCACCGACAAACCCATAGGTTTTTTGGGTAACGTCTCTGAAGACGGGCTGATGTTGATCAGCCAGTTACCGATGATGGTCAATGTGGATTTCGAGTTGTGTTTGAAGATACCCGGAGCTGGCGACACGTTCCATGCCATCGACATCACGGCGACCTGCCTGTGGAGCCATGAAGATATCAACCCGCAGCACTACGATTCCGGGTTCAGCGTGCTTGAGGCTCCCCAGGAGTATGGGCAACTGATCAACGTGCTGTTGCAGTACTTCAGTTTTGATCCCTTGCAGGCTTCGGCCTAGAAGCAGCGCGTCGTCGATGCGGCCGGGGGCTACTGTCCCTGCCGCAGTCGTGCGCTTTTTTTAGAATACACCGGCTTTCTTCCAACCCAGGTAGCGTGTCACCAAGGCCACGCCCATTTCTGATGGCAACGTATCCAACAGCGACAGGCCGTGGGCGTTCATGCGGTCATGCAATTCATCCCGAGTATTGAGGTAGTCGACAGTACCGCTGTAGGCCAGGGCTTCGGGCAAGGTTTGTACGGGGGATTGGCGCAGTCGATCGAGTACTTCCTCACGCATACTCGCCACCAGCACCCGATGTTGGCGACTGATGCGCTTGACGGCGGAGAGCAGCGCCTCATCGTCTTCATCGCGCAGGTTGCTGACAATAATGACCAATGCCCGACGTTTCTGCCGGGCCAGCAGTTGGCTGGCTGCTGCCTGGTAGTCGGCGGTTCGGCGGGTGGTGTCCAGGTCATAGACCGTATTGAGTAACAGGTTCAACTGGCTGCAGCCCTTGACCGGCGCCAGGTAGCGGGGCGGGTCAGCGGCAAAGGTGCACAACCCCACCGCATCGCCCTGACGCAGGGCCACATAACTGAGGAGCAGGCAGGCATTGAGGGCGTGGTCGAAATGGGACAGCTCGTCATCCTGGCTGCGCATGCGGCGGCCGCAATCGAGCATGAACACGATCTGCTGGTCGCGCTCGTCCTGATATTCCCGGGCGATGGGGGTACGTTGCCGCGCGGTAGCTTTCCAATCGATTTGCCGCAGGCTGTCGCCTTCACGAAACTCGCGCAACTGATGAAACTCCAGTCCCAATCCTCGTCGTTGCCGTTGGCGTACCCCCAGTTGACTCAGCCAGTTATCCACACCCAGCAGTTGTGCCCCGTACAGGCGGGCGAAATCCGGATAGACGCGGGTGGCATCCTCGGCGTCGATAAAGCGCCTTGCAGACCAGAGCCCCAATGGACTGGGCAGGTGGATTTCGCAGCGACTGAACGTGAAATGCCCACGCCGCAAGGGGCGCAGGCGATAACCCAGCTCACTGCGTTCACCAGGGCGCAATTCGATGGACTGGAGCAGGTTTTCCACGCTTAGCCCATCGGGGACGTGATCGAACACCTGCACCGTCAGCGCCTGTGGGTAGTCATATTCCAAGGACAGGCGTACTTCGCCCCAGCGGCCCAGCGCCAGGCTGCCGGGCATCTGCCGGTGCACGCGTGGCGAGGGTCGGCGGCGCAGACGCAGTGCGTCCAGCATGGCCAGCAGCAACAGCGCCAGGAGCAAGCCCCACGCTATTGAGTGCAAGGTGTCGGGTACCTTGAACTGCAAGGCTGCCGCAGCGCCCAGCAGGATGCTCAAACCCAGCAGTACGCTAAGCCAGGCTAATAACAGACGGGTCGGTTTCATGGACGGGTCATTGCCGGGGGGCCGGAATCTGGTCCAGCAACTGCTTGAGCACCTGGTCGACCTCCAGCCCGTCTATATCCAGTTCTGGCGCAAGACGTACCCGATGACGCAGTACCGCCAGGGCACAGCCCTTGATGTCGTCCGGTGTGACGAACTCGCCTGCACGTAACAAGGCCCGTGCGCGGGCGCCGCGTACCAGGGCGATGGAGGCTCGCGGGCCGGCGCCTATGGCCAGTCCCGGCCAGCTGCGGGTTGCTCGCGCCAGGCGCACGGCATAGTCGAGCACGTGTTCATCCAGAGCCAGTTCACTGGCGATCCGTTGCAGTTGCAGCACGTCCTCGGCCTTCAGCACGGTGCGCAACGGTTGCACATCCAGCATGTCGGCCCGTGATGAGCGCGTCACTTCGCGCACCATATCCAGTTCCTGCTGAGCATCGGGGTAGTCCATGCGTACCTTGAGCATGAAACGGTCCAGTTCCGCTTCCGGCAGGGGATAGGTGCCTTCCTGTTCGATGGGGTTTTGCGTGGCAAGTACCATGAACGGCTGGCCGATGGGCAGCGCCTCGCCTTCGAGGGTGACTTGCCGTTCCTGCATGGCTTCGAGCAGGGCAGCCTGGGTCTTGGCCGGGGCGCGGTTGATTTCGTCGGCCAGCAACAAGTGGGTAAATACTGGCCCCTTGCGCAGCTTGAACTGTTCGGTGTGCAGGTCGTACACCGCGTGGCCGGTGACATCGCTGGGCATCAGGTCCGGGGTGAACTGGATACGCGCGAATTCGCCGTCAAAGCAACGGGCCAGGGCACGTACCAGCAAGGTCTTGCCCAGCCCGGGGACACCCTCGAGCAATACGTGGCCGCCGGCGATCAGCGCGGTGAGTACATCATCGATCACCTGATCCTGCCCGATCACCGCCTTGCGCAGTTCAATGCGCAGGGCCTGGGCCTGCTGGCTGGCACGTTGCAGAGAGTCGCCGGGCAGGGTGTTAGCGCTGGGAAATTCGCTCATAGGGCATTCCTGAGGGTTTGCAGGCACGCCACCTGCCGGCTGAAATCGGCACTGGAAAGCCGTTTTGCCGGGAGTGGGCCGAGGGCCTGGCTGATGACGTGAGAGGGTTGGCGCGTCAGGTGGGCAAGTACTCGCCCCTGTTCCGTGTTGTCGAGATGTTCAAAGCCGGGATGACGCCGCCGTGCGGCGCGCAGGATGTCGCGCTGCAAGGCCTGCAATAGTGTGCCTTGGCCGCTGCGACGCAGCAGGAAGTCGGCACTGGCTTTCAGGTGCTCCTGCAATTGCCGGCGTGCCTTGGGGGCGGGCGCCTGGATTGGGCCCTGGCGCATACCTGCCTGCCAGAGTGCCAGGGCAATCAGGGCAATGAGCGCCACCAACGCCTGGGGGAAATAACGCAGCAGCAGGGTGAACAGGTCATCCACGTTGCTGTTGAACAACAAGGTCACGGCAGTGCCCTGGGCCAGGTACCACAGCAGCCAGGCATTGTCGTGTTTGCCAATAGCCGGTGTTTTCCACAGGTCGCTGTCGGTGATCACCGTGACGCGGCCTTGTCCGACATCGAGTTGCATCAAGTGGCTCGACCTGGCGCTATTGGCTGAAAATTGTGCCTGGTGCTTGGGGTCGATGAGATTGAAGTCGGTGTCGAAACTGAAATAGGCCGGGGCGGTGTCGTTGTCGACATAGAGTTTGGTCAGGTCCGGTGCTTTGTTTTTGCGGGCCGGTGCGGGGTCATCAGGTTCATCGCTGAGGGCTTGGTGGATATGCAGGCGATCGAGCAGCATGTCGCCGCTCTTGCCGGCTTCTTCGTCCCACAGGGCCTCGGCGACTACCAGTAGATGGCCGCCGGACTTGGCCCAGTCCAGGAATTGCCCTACCTGGCGTGGCGACATGTTGCCGCGCTCGCCCAGTAACAACAGGCTGTTGCCCTTGGCGGGCAGGGTAGTCAGGCGTTCCAGGCCATTGGCGTGTTCCACGGCCAGGCCTTGCTGGCGCAGAAAGTGTTCGGCCGCCAGGTAAGGGTTGGCCATGGCTTCCGGGGAGGGGCCGCGGTCCACCACTTCTTCATAGGGGATCGCTTTGCTCCAAGCGTAAAAGCCGCCCGCTCCAAGCAGGCACGCCATCAGTAGCCCCACCCACAGTAATGGCCGGTTCATTGGGCGCCTCCCGAACTGAACAGGGCACGCCAATCGTTGCACAATTTCTGCTGGGCTGAGACCGGGGGGAGGTGGTGGCCATAGGCAAGGTTTTGCCAGTGCCGAGTCAATTCATCACTGAAGGCCAGTAACTGCGGCTGCTGCAACTGGTGAATGCGTTGCAGGACCTGACCTTCGGTGTCGGCGCTTTTAAGGGGCAGGTTGAAATCATGCAACAACCTGCTCAGCAGGCCACGATACAAAAGGCCGAGGGCTTCCCGTGGTTGGGTAGACCAGAGTTGCTCGGCAGTGCTGGCGATATCCTCGGGCAGTGTCTCGGTGCCCAGCTCCAAGCCGAACAATTGTGCGGGTGATGGTTTCGCCGCTTTGGGTGTACGTGCCCCGCGCAGGCTGACAAAGGTGCGCAACCAGTCCTGATAACGCCATGCCAGCAGGGCCACGCCACCGATCAGCAGGCTCCATAACAGTACTTCCAGGCCTTGGGCGACAGGCTTGAAAGTATTGCTGTTGAGGTTGTCCAGCAGTGCCTGCAGCCATGCCGGAAGTTTGCCGTCACTGTGTGCCTTGTTTTTAACGACGGGTTTTTCTTCGCCAAAGCGATAGCGGGTGACGGTTTCCGGATTTTTGAAGGGAGGCTTGTCCAGCAGCGATTTGATGAATTGGCTTGCGCTTTGGGGGGGCAGTGGTTTGGCTTCATCCGCCATGGCGGGCGGGTTGAATGACAGCAAGGTCAGTCCGATTAACAGCATTAACAGCGGCGCTGCACTGCTGAGGCGCTGGCGCAGGCGGCGGAATACCAGTTCCAAGTCCCACGCCTCCAGTAGGGTGCGACGATTGAGATAAAGGCTGAAACCACAGGCGACATAGATGGGCTCCCAAAACAACAGGATCAAGGCGTAGAAGGCATTGCTCAAGTGTTCCAGCCAGACCCCCTCGGAGCCCGTCGCCAGCGCCAACCGTTGCCAATCCCAATCCAGTTCAAGTTGTTGCGGAATGAATAGATAGAACAGTGCCATGCAGCCGAACCACAACCCGATTTCCAGGTGCACCCCAACGGTGGTCAACCACCGCGCGGCACCGGCATTGCGCTGCTGCAGCACGCCCAGGCGTTTCTGACGCGCCTGGCCGTCCAAACCTTCGAGCTGGCTGACCGGCATTACAAAACTACGGCTGAGGCTAAGTCGGCGCCAGGTCAGGCTGGCCAGCAGTTGGTGGTTAAGCAGTCTTGGCCATTCGCGCACAGCCTGTTTAAGGCTGGGCGTTTCGCCGAACAGGGCTTTGGAGAGGATATATAGAGGCAAGCGGTCGAAGGCCGGTTTGAACCACCAGAACAGGAACATGGCTGCGGATGGGTACTTCCATAGCAACGCGGTAAGCAGGGCAAAAACCGGCAGGGTCACCAGCGCCCAACTGCTCATCAACAGCAGGCGATGTTCCCGGGCCATTAATACCCCAAGGTCCATGGCCTCCCATGCGGTACGCGGTCGAATCGCCACGCTGGCATTACTCAGGCGCATGGCGAGTCCGTCCGGCAAAGGTCAGGTAAGCCGCCACCAGCAGCCAAAGTGCAGCGCCCACCAGGTATTTGACCCAAGGGGCGATCTGGGTGGTGGAAGACCAGTAGGCCTCGATAAATGCCGCGATCAGCAGGAACACCATGACACCGCACAGCAGTTGCACACTCTTGCGAGCTGCGAGCCGCAGGGATTCGCCACGGGTCAGTTGCCCCGGGGCGATCAACGCCCAGCCCAGTTGCAAGCCCGCGGCACCGGCGAGTGCAATGGCCGTCAACTCAAAGGCCCCATGGCCGATGACGAATGACCAGAAGGTCTGCCCATAGCCGATTTCGGTCAGGTGCCCGGAAATCGCGCCGATGATCAGCCCATTGAATATCAGGAAAAACACACTGCCCAGGCCGAACAGCAAACCGGCGGCAAATGTCTGAAAGGCGATACCGATGTTGTGCATTACGTAGTAGCCAAACATCATCCAGTCTTCGCTCGAAGCACGTTCGGCAGCACGCCCCAGCCGGCTGGCTTCGGGGTCATACATGCTCTGCATCTCGGCCACCTGCTGGGGGCTGACAATGCTGTAGATCAGGTCGGGAAACAGATAGACCAGCAGGGCAATGCCCAGCAGGCTGCCAAAGAACAGCAGGCTGGCAATCAACACGAAACGCCACTGGTCTCGTACCAGTCGCGGAAAGTCGGCCAGGATGAAACTCAGCAGATTCGCCGCCAATTGGCTGCGGTGGCGATACAGTTGTTGATGGCCGCGCAACGCCAGTTGTTGCAGGGGGTCCACCAGGTAACTGCTGTAGCCGCGTTCCTGGGCGAGGGCCAGGTGCTGGCATAGACGCCGGTATTGATGAGGGAAATCGGCCATGTCACTGGCCTTGGCCTTGCCGTGCTCCAACAACTTCAGCTGTTCGGCAAAGGATTGCCATTGGTGCTGGTAACGGCTTTCGAAGAGACTCTGCTTCATGTCGGCCCCAACAGGCCACGGGCCACACCATTGAGTTGCTCCACGGCGCGGGCCGGGGATACTTGCAGCGGCGTTGCAAGGATCGAGGCGAGCTCGTGTACCCGTTCGGCGGACAGTTCACCCTGGCGTTCCGCGAAGCCAAGAATCGCTCGCTGCTCACTCAGGTCCAGGGCAAACGGCAAGCGCAGTGCCGCAGCTTGAGGTACCTGGGGACGTGCCAGAGGCTGTTCGCGGTAGACCACCAAGGTGCCAGCGGCCAGGTCGCCAAGGCGTTTGAAGTGAGGATGTTGCAAGCAACTGATTGCGCCGAGAAAGTAGCCGAAAGGCAGCATGTCGACAAACCGCAGGAGGTTGCGGATCAGCGACGCCGACCAGCCTATGGGGGTGCCGTCGTCCTGTACGACCCGTAAGCCCATGACCTGTTTGCCCGGTGAGCAGCCCTGGTTGAGTACCTCGAACAGCACCATGTACCACCAACTGACCAGGAACAACAAAAGCGACCCCAGGCCGATACCAATATTGCCGAGCAGCGCCAACGGCACCAGCAGCACGCCCATGATCACTGCGCGTGCGCCGAGGTCGAAGGCAAATGCCAGCGCCCGTGACACCAGTCCGGCTGGGCGCAGCGGCAGGTCGATGCCCTCCGGGGTCTCGATCTGGTAGAGGGTATCCAATGGGGCTGATGGCATCGCGATCCTTGGCAGTGCAGAGCGGCTGGAGACACGGATGCTAACAGTGTCGGCGATGGAAGCAACTACCCAAGGTTTTGCTGGATGTTTGTACAGTGTAATTGGTGCTGGCCGCGAATACGACTGAACGCCTAGACTTTGTCGATCTTCAGCACAGGAATAGCCCGTGACCTCCATTTTCTGGTACGACTATGAAACCACCGGCATCAACCCGCGCAGCGATCGCCCACTCCAGGTTGCCGGCATTCGTACGGATCTCGATCTCAACGAGGTCGGCCCGCCGGTCAATCTTTACTGTCAGCCGAGCGACGACATCCTGCCCCATCCCGCCGCTTGTGCCATCACCGGCATCACCCCTGTAATACTGGCGGAAAAAGGTCTGGCCGAGGCCGACTTCATGACCCGTGTACATGCCGAACTGGCGGCCCCGGGGACGTGCGGCGCAGGTTACAACACGTTGCGGTTTGATGATGAAATGACGCGCTACAGCCTGTATCGCAATTTTTTCGACCCTTACGCGCGGGAGTGGCAGGGCGGTAACAGCCGCTGGGACCTGATCGACGTGGTTCGCACTGCCTACGCCCTGCGTCCGGAAGGCATCGAGTGGCCGCAGCAGGACGGGCGCGTGACCCTCAAGCTTGAGCGCCTGACCGCCGCCAACGGCATTGACCACGGCCAGGCCCACGATGCGTTATCCGACGTGCGTGCCACGATCGCCCTGGCGCGCCTGGTGCGCGAGAAGCAGCCCAAGCTTTACGACTGGCTGTTTCAACTGCGCAGCAAGCAACGGGTGATGGACCAGGTGCGCTTGCTGCAACCCATGGTGCATATTTCCGGACGTTTTTCTGCCGAGCGTCATTACCTGGGTGTCGTGCTGCCCCTGGCCTGGCACCCGCGCAACCGTAATGCGCTGATTGTCTGCGACCTTGGGCTCGAACCCCAGGGGCTGCTGGACATGGATGCCGCTGCCTTGCGCCAACGCCTGTACACCCGTCGTGAGGACCTTGCCGAAGGAGAGCTGCCGGTGCCGCTCAAGTTGGTGCATATCAACCGTTGCCCCGTGGTCGCGCCCTTGAATGTACTGCGGGCCGAGGACCGTGAACGCCTGCAATTGGATATGGATATTTGCCAGGCGCGGGCCCTGCGGCTAACTGACGCACAGGAACTTTGGCGCGATAAGTTGGCGGTCATTTACGCCGAGGAAGATTTTGCCCCGAGCTCAGACCCGGAACAGCAGCTTTACGAGGGTTTTATCGGGGATCGTGATCGGCGGTTATGCGAGCAAGTCCGGGCGGCTGATCCTGCGCAGTTAGCCAGCCGGCAGTGGCCTTTTGATGATCACCGTTTGCCTGAATTATTGTTTCGTTACCGGGCGCGTAACTTCCCCGATACGCTGAACAGCGAGGAGCTACAACGCTGGAAACTTTTCTGTCAGCAGCGTTTGGCAAATCCTGAATTCGGCGCGCCGAATACCCTTGAGGCATTTAATCTAGCTCGGCAGGAGTTGGCCGTTAGTGCGACGCCGTTTCAGCAGCAGGTGCTGGAGCAGTGGCAGGGATATGCTGAGTCTTTAGCTGCTCGTGTGAATCGGTAATAGCGGTTTGTAGAAAAGACGGACAATAAAAAACGCCAGCAAGCTGGCGTTTTTAATGGGTCGCGTATCAAGCGCGGACCAGGCGAAGCTTAGCCCAGCAGGGTAGCCCAGCCTTCAACCACGTCACCGCCCCACTTGGCTTTCCACTCTTTCAGGGTTTTGTGGTTGCCGCCTTTGGTTTCAATCACTTCGCCGTTGTGCGGGTTTTTGTATTGCTTGACCTTGCGAGCACGCTTGGTACCGGTAGTTTTTACGGCGCCACGTGGTGCTTTAACTTTCGACTCTGGATCCAGCAGCGCGATGATGTCACGCAGGGATTTGGAGTATTCACCCATGAGGGTGCGCAGTTTGCCTTCGAATTCCAGCTCGGTTTTCAGTTTGTCATCTTGGGACAGGTTCTTCAAACGAGCTTGCAGCTCTTTGATAGCTTCTTCGGTGGCACGGTATTCGTTGATCAGAGACATGTGGACTACCTTATGTAGAACGCTGATTGACAGGGAGAGTGGCCCAATAATAGTCAGGCGGTTTCCTCAAGTAAACATTTAAGAACGCATTTAGGTGAATTACTTTGAATGTTTGTAAAGGCGCTATGCAATCGAGTTAATTAGTAGGGGCTACCCCGCAAATAACCTGCTTAATTTTTCCATAATTGCCGCAGCTTGCGCTGTTCATTCATATAGCGCTGGTAAAACCATGCGCTATTAAGGGATGTGACCAGGTCGGGGGATCAGAATAAGGCTCATCGAATACTGCAGTTTTTCTGCACAATCGCTAGAATGGCGGCCTTTGCGAAGTTCTGGAGTTCCCCCCTAATGCGCACTTTTCGGCTGGTGATTGCTTGCCCGGACCGGGTCGGCATCGTTGCCAAAGTCAGTAACTTTCTGGCCTCCCACAACGGCTGGATCACCGAGGCGAGCCATCACTCGGACAATCTCAGCGGTTGGTTCTTCATGCGTCACGAAATCCGTGCCGACACGCTGCCCTTTGGTCTTGAGGCTTTCCGCGAGGCATTTGCGCCAATCGCAGAAGAGTTTTCGATGACCTGGCACATCACCGACACCGAGCAGAAAAAGCGCGTAGTGTTGATGGCCAGCCGCGAATCCCACTGCCTGGCCGACTTGCTGCACCGCTGGCACAGCGACGAGCTGGATTGTGAGATCGCGTGCGTGATCTCCAACCATGACGACCTGCGCAGTATGGTCGAGTGGCATGGCATCCCCTACTACCACGTGCCGGTCAACCCGCAGGACAAGGAGCCGGCGTTCGCCGAGGTCTCTCGCCTGGTCAAGCGGCATGAGGCCGACGTGGTCGTGCTGGCGCGCTACATGCAAATCCTGCCGCCGCAGCTGTGCCGCGAATACGCGGGCAAGGTGATTAACATCCACCACAGCTTCCTGCCGTCGTTCGTGGGGGCCAAGCCTTACCACCAGGCTTCCTTGCGTGGCGTGAAGTTGATTGGCGCAACCTGCCATTACGTCACCGAAGAGCTGGATGCCGGTCCGATCATCGAGCAGGACGTGGTGCGTGTCAGCCACAGCGACAGCATTGAGGACATGGTGCGGTTTGGCCGGGATGTCGAGAAGATGGTGCTGGCCCGTGGCCTGCGCTATCACCTGGAAGATCGCGTGCTGGTGCACGGCAACAAGACTGTCGTGTTCTGATCAACGCGTTTAGATTGAAGAATGGAGGGCCTGGGCGTTAAATCGCTGCAGGCCCTTTTTCTTTGTCGGCCATTGAGGAGTCGGCGATGCGCGATCCACTTGATAAAGCCACGTCCAAAGCGCCGGCTACGTTGGGCGAAGGCTGTCTGAGTCGTTACGACCCTGACGCGCTGGATGCCGAGGATGGCACCGACTTTCCCGGAGCTGCCCAGCTGTGGGAGCAGTTGCAATTGCCGGACGAGCCGCAAGAGTCTTCTGAAAAAGACGCTTGAGCAGCGCCGGCGAATACCCGTCCGACATCCGTCAAACCACCCGACTCAGGGTTGCGCTGCCAGCCACGCCACTTTGGTCTGCGGCGTGCGGCCAGCGGCCAGCAGGCGTTGCAGGGTTTCAATCCAATAACGACGGGAAAAATCGTGGCGCATATCCACGGGATGCAGCCCCAGTCGAATCACCGGGGCGTTCTGCCAGCGCTGTTCACGGTGGTCGCTGACGAGTTTGGATAAGCCCCGACGCCAGCTGCTACGGGCACTCCACACCAGGCCCGGGGCGTCGATACGGCTGAAGTCGGGGAGCCGGTATAGGTGTTGTGGATCGCTGGTGTAGTTCAGCGGCAATTGGCGCAAGGCATCACGGGTGCCTTGGCTCATCAACCAGGCGGGTGCAACGAACCCATGAAGTGGCCAGTCGTTGCGACGAAATACCTCGATGCCGGCGCGAATACGTTCCAGGGCCTGGGCCTGTGGCAATTGGTAGAACTCACCTTCGTGAGTATAGATGCGACGCATGAACCATTCTTTGGGCGTGCGCGGTGGCGGTTGATCATCGCTATGGAAGTAGCCATGCAGGGCCAGTTCATCGCCCCGCTCCAGGCGGCGGTCCAGCAGTCGTCGAAAGTCTCCTTGGTTGGACAGTGCATCACGATGATGAAAGTCCGGCACTACCAGCCAGGTGACAGGCACCGCTCCCAGCGCGTCAACGGCTTCGACAAACGGTCGGTAGTCGGCCCAGTTGTGCGGTGCCACGTCATGCAAGACCAGCAACACCGAGCGCTCAGCCATGGGAAAGCATCGGCTTGTGGCTGCCGAGTACCGCACGATAATGGCCCAGCAGGCTGTCGACCACCGCATCCCACGCATAATGCTGCGTCACATATCGGCGTGCCTGTGCGCCCAGGTGACGGCTGTCGGCGCTGAACAACTCGCGCACCTTATCGGCCATAGCCTTGGGGTTGTTCGGGGGGCACAACAGGCCGCAGTGCTCATGGACAATTTCAGTGAAGGCGCCAGCGGCCACTGCAACTACCGGGATCCCGCAAGCCATGGCCTCCAGGATTACCAGGCCAAAGGTTTCCTGGTCCCCGCCATGCAGCAGCGCATCGGCACTGGCCATCAACCGCGCGACATGCGGGGCAGGCCTGAACCCATCGACGACCGTGACATTGTCCGGCACGCTGGCAGGCATGCTGGAGCCTACCAAGAGCAGGTGATAGCCACTCCCCAGGCGTTTCATGCAGTTGAGCAGCACTGGCAGGTTCTTTTCCTTGGAGCCGCGCCCGGCGAAGATCAACAGGCGCGTGTCTTCACTGACCCCCAACTCCGCACGCAACCCCGGGTCGCGCCTGTCCGGGGTGAAGGTCTGCAGGTCCACCCCCAGCGGCTGAACGAAAACATTCTTCACCCCAAGCCCCGTGAGCTTGTCGGCCATTATCCGGCTGGGTGCCAGGACGCGATCGAAATTCCCATAGAGCTTGCTGACGTAGGCTTCGACATTCGGGGTAAGCCAGGGCCCCATGCGGTTGCGCACCAACAACGGCAGGTCGGAGTGATAAAAGCCGATCACCGGCACATCCAGCTGGCGCCGGGCATCCAGCGCGGCCCAGGCGGTCAGGTAGGGGTCACCCACCTCGATCAGATCAGGCTGTAAATCGTGTAGGACGTTTCGCCATGGCGCCAGGCGCAGCGGGAACCGGTAGCCTTTGCCGAAGGGCAGGGCGGGGGCCGGCACCTTGAATATTCCATCCTGTTCGCTCAGGCGTGCACCGGGGATCAGCAGGCTGTGGCGGATGCCCGGCTTGAGCGCCAGGCGCCGGTGCTTGGCGTCGAGATAAGTGCGTACGCCACCGCTGGCTGGGGCGTAGAACATGGTTATGTCAGCGATATGCACGATGAACATCCCTCCGATCCATTGCTCTCCCCTACGTGGACCTGAGGTAAGGATAGATGTTCGATCGGGATAGGTGTCGCTGCAGTCATCAGCTGGAAACGGGCCAGATGTGGGAGCAGGGCTGCTCCCACAAGGTTTTTTACAGTGTGTGTCAGCTCCGGGAGCTGCCCACCAGCTGTTTCAACCGCGCCGCCTGCTGTTCCAGGTCACCTTCGCCGTCGGCGATGTCCTGCATCGCGCGAGTCATCACGTGCAGCGGCTGCAGCAGCACGCGTATCAGCATGCCGAGCAGGGCGATGATGATCACCACGGCAATCACGGTGGCGATTACGGCGGAGGTGCGAAATTTGCTGAGCATTGCGTAGGCATCGTCCTTATCCACCGATACCCCGAAGTACCCGTTCACCGAGGGCAGGCCCTTGATCCGTGTGAAGGTGACGATGTTGTCCACCAGGGTCTGCAGGCTCAGGTCGCCGCCGACCACACCGATGCTCTGGCTATCTTGGCGCTGGGGGGGCGATGGAGATTCAGGGTTTCTGCTCCAGCAGGCTGGCAACCGCACCGGGTTCAGGGTTAATGGCGATGTTCTGTGCGGCGTTTTCTACCAGCGCGATACGTCAGGTCAGCCAGGTCTGGATACTGTTCGCGGTGACGTCGCCCATCTCGTGCAGGTAGCTATTGGGGTCGTCGCGTATCGCATTACGTTGCAAATAGTCGTTATAAAGGGTGAGCAGCGTAAATGCGGCGATGACGATAAGGGCGGCTGCAAGCAGGATTTTATGGCTGCAACGCAGATTTTTATTCATAGCTTGAAGGGGCCGCTAAGGTCTTAATATCCGAGACGCGTCCTTGTGGAACACGCGGAAGGGTAGCGTCAAAAAAAGTTTGATATTTCCGTTGGTCCCTGTAGGAACTATCTGAGCGTTTTTTAGACTTTGTAGGTCTCACATCTGTCTTATAGACCTGGCGATACTAAAGATTAACCATGGGTGACGAAATGCCTGACTCCACGCAACTCCTTATCGGTGCCGGTCTTGACGGCCAGCCCATTGCCCAGGCCATGCGCCTGGCCAACCGTCACGGGTTGATCGCCGGCGCCACGGGCACGGGCAAAACGGTCACATTGCAACGCCTGGCCGAAGCCTTCAGTGATGCGGGCGTGGCGGTATTTGCGGCTGATATCAAAGGTGACCTCTGTGGCCTGGGTGCCGCCGCCAGCCCCCAGGGCAAGGTGGCCGAGCGTATCGCCGGCATGCCTTTCCTTAATTACACGGCCAAGGCGTACCCCGTGACGCTGTGGGACATCCACGGGCAGTCCGGTCATCCGCTGCGCACCACCATCAGCGAAATGGGGCCGTTGTTGCTCGGCAGTTTGCTGGAGCTCACCGATAGCCAGCAGTCGGCCCTTTACGCGGCGTTCAAGGTGGCGGATCGCGAGGGCCTGTTGCTGCTGGACCTCAAGGACCTCAAGGCCCTGCTCAACCACCTGCGCTATCACCCGGAGTTGCTCGGCGAAGACGCGGCGCTGATGACTACTGGCTCCAGCCAGGCGCTGTTGCGGCGTCTGGCAGTATTGGAGCAACAGGGCGCCGAGGCCTTGTTTGGCGAGCCGGCCCTGCAGCTTGAAGACATCTTGCAGCCCACCAGCGACGGACGCGGGCGTATCCATCTGCTGGACGCCAGCCGCCTGGTGCATGAAGCGCCGAAGGTGTACGCGACCTTCCTGCTGTGGCTGCTGGCGGAATTGTTCGAGCAACTGCCCGAGCGCGGCGATGCCGACAAACCGTTGCTGGCGCTGTTTTTCGACGAGGCGCATTTGTTGTTCGCGGATACGCCCAAGGCTTTGCAAGAGCGATTGGAGCAAGTGGTGCGGCTGATTCGTTCCAAGGGTGTGGGGGTGTATTTCGTTACCCAATCGCCGGGCGACCTGCCAGACACCGTGCTGGCGCAACTGGGTTTGCGGGTCCAGCATGGCCTGCGGGCGTTCACCACGAAAGAACAGAAATCCTTGCGGGCGGTAGCAGACGGGTTCCGGCCGAACCCGGCGTTTGATGCTTTATCGGTGTTGACCGAGTTGGGCACCGGAGAGGCATTGGTGGGCACCTTGCAGGAAAAAGGTACGCCGGAAGTCGTCCAACGCGTACTGGTCGCGCCGCCGCAATCGCGAATCGGGCCGCTGAGCGCCGCTGAGCGCGCCACATTGGTGGCCAGTTCGCCGTTGCAGGGGCGCTATGACAAGCCGATTGATCGCGAGTCGGCCTATGAAGTATTGATGGCGCGCAAGGCGCTTGGACCGACCGAAGAGGCCAGGCAGTCCGACGAGGAGCCTAGCTTCACTGACAAGGCCGGGGCGTTTCTGGGAACCACCGCAGGCAAGGCGCTGAAATCCGCGATGCAGCAGGCGGCCAATCAGATGGGGCGCCAACTGGTGCGTGGCTTGCTGGGGTCTTTGCTGGGAGGTAGTAAGCGCAAGTAGCGGTTCAGGGTTTGGGCTTGCCATGGGCGGCCAGCCGCTCAAGTGCCGCGCGCAAGCCCGGATCGCTGATCCCGTCGGCCGTGGCCTGAATCGTCTCGGCCGCCGTCTCCGACAAGTCCATCGTGTGGCCCGCCGCGCCTTGCTGCACGGTCGGCGGCTGCACCTTGAGCTGGATGCGCGTCAAGCTGGCGAACTCATCGAATGCCATCAATTGACGCTGCAGGCGTTTTTGCTGATAGCGCAAGCGGGTCGCCCAGTGGCCATCTGTGACAATCAGCAGCAGGTTGCCTTCACGCCAGGACGCCACATGGCAGTGTTCGCGGGCGGCCGGTTGCAGTTGGCTTTCGAGCAGGCGTTGCAAGTGGCCCAAGCGTTGCGCATGGCCAAAGATGGCTTTCAACGGCTTGGCTTCGCGAAGCAACACGCTGGGCGCGCGGGCTGTAAGAGGGCGAAATGCCATGATTGGACACCTTAAGTAACAGAGCGGCCATCTTAGCAGAAAGCGTCTACGCGGCCCCGGGCAATGCATTGCCGGGGCTTTATCCACAAAATCAATGAGCTCCACGGGTTGAAGTTCGCGCAAAAGCCCTTATTTTAAACAAGCCCTCTCACAGCCCCTTGCCCGCCTCGGGGAACAACGCCACTTTCCTCACCCACGATTCCGGGTAGAATGCGCGTTCGCATGCGGCCGTGAGGGCTGCTCGGGCCACTCACGGTGCGCCCTCCATCCCTATGTGTGGAAGAACCTGCCGATATGTTTGCGCCTTTGTTAAAGAAACTTTTTGGAAGCAAGAATGAGCGCGAAGTCAAACGCATGCTCAAGACGGTGCAGCTGGTCAATGCCTTCGAAGAGCAGATGGTTGCCCTTTCGGACGAGCAATTGCGCGCCAAGACCGAAGAGTTCAAGGCCCGCATAGCCAAAGGTGAAACCCTCGACAAGCTGCTTCCCGAAGCCTTTGCGGTTGCTCGTGAAGCCGGTAAGCGTGTCATGGGCATGCGCCACTTCGACGTCCAGTTGATCGGCGGCATGACCTTGCATGAAGGCATGATTGCCGAAATGCGTACTGGTGAAGGCAAGACCCTGGTAGCCACCCTGGGTGTTTACCTCAACGCACTGTCCGGCAAGGGCGTGCACGTTGTGACGGTGAACGACTACCTGGCTCGCCGGGACGCCAACTGGATGCGCCCGCTGTATGAATTCCTCGGCCTGACCGTCGGCGTGGTAACGCCGTTCCAGCCGCCGGAAGAAAAGCGCGCCGCCTACGCCGCCGACATCACCTACGGTACCAACAACGAATTCGGTTTCGACTACCTGCGCGACAACATGGCGTTCAGCATGGAAGAAAAATTCCAGCGCGAACTCAACTTTGCCGTGATCGACGAAGTCGACTCCATCCTCATCGACGAAGCCCGTACTCCGCTGATCATCTCCGGCCAGGCCGAAGACAGCTCACGCCTGTACACCGAGATCAACAAGTTGATCCCGCGTCTTGAGCAGCACATCGAGGAAGTGGAAGGCGTGGTGACCAAAGAAGGTCACTTCACCATCGACGAGAAGACCCGCCAGGTCGAACTCAACGAAGCCGGTCACCAGTTCGTCGAAGACATGCTGACCCAGATCGGCCTGCTGGCTGAAGGCGAAAGCCTCTACTCGGCACACAACCTGGGCCTGCTGACCCACGTGTATGCCGGCCTGCGCGCCCACAAGCTGTTCCATCGCAACGTCGAATACATCGTGCAGGATGGCCAGGTCGTACTGGTCGACGAACACACCGGGCGTACCATGCCGGGCCGTCGTCTGTCCGAAGGCCTGCACCAGGCCATCGAAGCCAAGGAAATGCTCAACATCCAGGCCGAGAGCCAGACGTTGGCGTCCACCACCTTCCAGAACTACTTCCGCCTGTACAACAAGCTGTCCGGCATGACCGGTACCGCCGACACCGAAGCGTTCGAATTCCACCAGATCTACGGTCTGTCGGTGGTGGTCATCCCGCCGAACAAGCCGCTGGCCCGCAAAGACTTCAACGACCTGGTGTTCCTGACCGCCGAAGAGAAATACGCGGCGATCATCAACGACATCAAGGACGGCATGGCCCAGGGTCGTCCGATCCTGGTGGGTACCGCCACCATCGAGACTTCCGAGCACGTGTCCAACCTGCTCAACAAGGAAGGTATCGAGCACAAGGTCCTCAACGCCAAGTTCCACGAAAAAGAAGCCGAGATCATCGCCCAGGCCGGTCGCCCGGGTGCGCTGACCATTGCCACCAACATGGCCGGTCGTGGTACCGACATCCTGTTGGGCGGTAACTGGGAAGTGGAAGTGGCCTCGCTGGACAACCCGACCCCCGAGCAGATCGCCCAGATCAAGGCAGACTGGCAGAAACGCCACCAGGCTGTGCTGGAATCCGGTGGCCTGCAGGTGATTGCGTCCGAGCGTCACGAATCCCGTCGTATCGACAACCAGTTGCGCGGTCGTGCCGGCCGTCAGGGTGACGCCGGTTCCAGCCGTTTCTACCTGTCCCTGGAAGACAGCCTGATGCGTATCTTCGCCTCGGATCGGGTGAAGAACTTCATGAAGGCCCTGGGCATGCAGTCCGGTGAAGCGATCGAGCACCGCATGGTGACCAATGCCATCGAGAAGGCCCAGCGCAAGGTAGAAGGCCGTAACTTCGACATTCGTAAGCAACTGCTCGAGTTCGATGACGTCAACAACGAACAGCGTAAAGTGATCTATCACATGCGTAACACGTTGCTGGCCGCCGACAACATTGGCGAGACCATCGCCGATTTCCGTCAGGACGTGCTCAACGCCACCGTCAGCGCACATATCCCGCCACAATCGCTGCCTGAGCAGTGGGACGTCGCCGGTCTGGAAGCGGCGTTGAAGAGCGACTTCGGTGTCGACTTGCCGGTCCAGCAGTGGCTCGACGAAGACGACCACTTGTACGAAGAGACCCTGCGCGAGAAGCTCATGACCGAGCTGCTGGCCGCGTACAACGAGAAAGAAGAGCAGGCGAGTGCCGAAGCACTGCGCACCTTCGAGAAGCAAATCGTACTGCGTGTGCTGGACGACCTGTGGAAAGACCACCTGTCGACCATGGACCACCTGCGTCACGGTATCCACCTGCGTGGCTATGCCCAGAAGAACCCGAAGCAGGAGTACAAGCGCGAGTCGTTCACGCTGTTCTCCGAGTTGCTGGATTCGATCAAGCGCGATTCGATTCGCGTGCTGTCCCACGTTCAGGTGCGTCGCGAAGACCCGATCGAGGAAGAAGCTCGCCTGCGCCAGGAAGCCGAGGCACTGGCTGCGCGCTTGCAGTTCCAGCACGACGAGGCACCTGGCCTGGAAGCGCCTGAAGTATTGGGTGAAGAGGTCGATGTGGTCCTGGCCCAGACCCCGGTTCGCAACGAGCAGAAGCTGGGCCGCAACGAACTGTGCTATTGCGGTTCGGGCAAGAAATTCAAACACTGCCACGGCCAGATCGAATAAGATTTTCGCCTGACGCTGCTACACCCCGCGCCGCGACCGGCCCCTGCCGTCGCGGCGTTTTGCCATTAATTTCACCGTCGATCACGACGGCACAGACATCACCTATATTTAAGGAGCGCATTCATGGCTGTTGGTCTTGGTCCTTTGCCCACATTGCACCCGGTTGCCGGGTTTGAGCTCGGTATCGCTTCGGCCGGCATCAAGCGCCCAGGGCGCAAGGATGTGGTGGTGATGCGCTGTGCCGAAGGCTCGACCGTTGCGGGCGTGTTCACCCTCAACGCCTTCTGTGCCGCGCCGGTGATCCTGGCCAAGCAGCGTGTTGCCGGCTCGATCCGTTACCTGCTGACCAACACCGGCAATGCCAACGCCGGTACCGGCGAGCCTGGACTGGTCGCCGCTGCGCGCACCTGCGCCAAGCTGGCCCAACTGGCCGGTGTGGACGCCAGCCAAGTGCTGCCTTACTCCACGGGCGTCATCGGTGAGCCGCTGCCGGTCGAGAAAATCGAAGGCGCCCTGCAAGCCGCGCTGGATGACTTGTCTGTGGATAACTGGGCCGCTGCCGCCACCGGCATCATGACCACCGATACCCTGCCAAAAGGCGCGAGCCGCCAGTTCGTTCACGACGGTGTGACGGTTACCGTGACCGGTATCAGCAAGGGCGCGGGCATGATTCGCCCGAACATGGCCACCATGCTTGGCTACATCGCCACTGACGCCAAGGTTTCCCGCGATGTGCTGCACAGTCTGATCCTGGACGGTGCCAACAAGTCGTTCAACCGCATCACCATTGATGGCGATACGTCCACCAATGACTGCTGCATGCTGATCGCCACCGGCCAGGCCAACCTGCCGGAAATCACCGAGGCCAGCGGCCCGCTGTTCGCGGCGCTGAAGCAGGCGGTGTTCGAGGTGTGCATGGACGTGGCCCAGGCCATCGTGCGTGACGGTGAAGGCGCGACCAAGTTCGTGACCGTTGAAGTCAACGGCGGCGGCAACCACCAGGAATGCCTGGATGTCGGCTACACCGTGGCCCACTCGCCGCTGATCAAGACCGCGCTGTTCGCCTCCGATCCGAACTGGGGTCGCATTCTGGCTGCCGTCGGCCGTGCCGGCGTGCCGGACCTGGACGTGAGCAAGATCGACGTGTTCTTGGGCGACGTGTGCATTGCCAGCCGTGGCGCCCGCGCCGAAACCTACACCGAAGCCCAGGGCTCGGCGGTGATGCAGCAGGAAGAGATCACCATCCGTATCGAGCTCGGTCGCGGTGAGTGCAGCGAAACCATCTGGACCACCGACCTGTCCCACGAGTACGTGAAGATCAATGCGGAATACCGCACCTGATAGAAGAGGATAAGCGCGGTGAAACGAGTGCATGTAGCAGCAGCGGTGATCCGCGGTGTCGACGGCAGGATCCTGCTGGCGCGCCGTGCCGATACCCAGCATCAGGGCGGCCTGTGGGAGTTTCCCGGTGGCAAGGTGGAGGCCGATGAGTCGGTCGCCACGGCCCTGTCCCGTGAGTTGCAGGAAGAACTGGGCATCCAGGTCACCACGGCGAGACCGCTGATCAAGGTGCAGCATGACTACCCGGACAAACAGGTATTGCTGGATGTCTGGGAAGTCTCGGCCTTTACCGGCGAGCCCCACGGTGCCGAGGGACAACCGCTGGAGTGGGTGGCCCCGCGCGATCTGCCCAACTATGAGTTCCCAGCGGCCAACGCGCCGATTGTGGCTGCTGCACGCTTGCCCGCCGATTACCTGATCACGCCGGGCGAGCTGGAAACGCCGACGCTCTTGCGCGGGATTCAGAAGGCTGTCGCCGGCGGTATCAAGCTGATCCAGCTGCGGGCGCCCAACGGTTACGACCCCAAATACCGCGACCTCGCGGTAGATGCGGTGGGCCTGTGCGCCGGTAAGGCGCAGTTGATGCTCAAGGGGCCGTTTGAATGGCTCGGGGACTTCCCGGCGGCCGGCTGGCATATGACCTCGGCCCAACTGCGCAAATATGCGAGCAAGGGCCGGCCGTTGCCGAAGGATCGCTGGTTGGGGGCTTCATGCCATAACGCGGAAGAATTGGCGTTGGCGGAATTGATGGACGTGGACTTTGTCACGCTGTCGCCGGTGCAGCCGACCCAGACCCATCCAGATGCCCAGCCGTTGGGCTGGGAGCAGGCGGCGGAGTTGATCCGTGGGTTCAGCAAGCCGGTGTTTCTGTTGGGTGGGGTAGGGCCTGCGCAGCGGGAGCAGGCGTGGGAAGCCGGGGCTCAAGGTGTCGCAGGGATTCGGGCGTTCTGGCCTGAGGTTTGATGACGCTCTGAAGGACCCTATCGGGGGCAAGCCTCCTCCCACATTCGACCGAGTTCCAACTTTGGAATGTGATCAAAATGTGGGAGGGGGCTTGCCCCCGATGAGGCCCTGTCAGTCACCGAATCATCATCAGTGTGGCTTTGCCGCCGCCTGCCACAAAACCTCGGCAACGCCCTGGCGTCTGGCAATCACCCTTGCCGCCACAAACAGCAAATCCGACAGCCGATTGATATATGCCAACCCCACCCCTTCCAACGGCTCGACAGCATTCAAATGCTGACAGCGCCGTTCGGCACTGCGCGCCAGGCTGCGGCATACATGGGCCTGGGCAATCAGCGCTGAACCACCAGGCAAGATAAAGTTTTCAAGCGGTCCGACTTCCTCGTTCCAGCGATCAATCGCCGCTTCCAGCCGATCAACTTCCGCCGCGTTCAGTGCCTTGTAGTCTGGCATCGCCAACTCGCCGCCCAGATCGAACAATCGATGCTGGCAAGGCGTAAGCACCTCGATCACGTCCTGTAAGCCTGGATGCTGCCCGCCGAGCGCTTCGAGATACGCCAGCAGTAACCCCAACTGGCTATTCAGCGTATCGACCTCGCCGATGGCTTCCACCCGGGGATGGTCCTTGGGCACGCGGCGACCGTCACCAAGGCCAGTTTCGCCTTTATCGCCGGTGCGGGTATAAATCTTCGACAGGCGAAAGCCCATGGTCAGTGCTCCAGTTGGGTGAGTTCGTAAGGTGGCAGTTGGCCCGCCAAGGGCAGGCGCAAGGTGAAGCAGGTGCCTTGGCCGAGGGTGGAATGCACTTCCATCTGGCCTTTGTGGTTGTTGGTGATGATGAAATACGACACTGACAGCCCAAGCCCGGTGCCCTGGCCGATTTCCTTGGTGGTAAAGAACGGTTCGAAGGTGCGTTTGCGCACGTTCTCGCTCATGCCGATGCCGTTGTCTTCCACTTGGATTTCCGCCCACGGCGGGTTAAGGCGCGTGCGCAGGATGATGCGCCCCGGTTCGCTGTCGTCTTCGCGCAGATGAATGGCCTGGGCGGCGTTTTTCAGCAGATTGAGCAGCACCTGTTCCAGTTCGTTGGCCGTGCCGGGCACGGGGCCCAACTGCGGGTCGAACTGACGGATGATCGCCTGGCCCTTGAAGTCGAAGCCAATAGCCAGGTCAAAGTCGTTACCGGCGATTTCTACCGCCTGGTCGATCAGCGCCGGCAAGTCGCAAGGCGCCATCTGCCGGTTGCTGCGGCGGCTGAAGCTGAGCATGTGGGTGACGATTTTCGCCGCCCGCGCCCCTGCCTGTTGGATACCGTCGAGCAGTTGCGGCACTTCGCGGCTTTGCAGGTAGCGGTTGACCGTGCCCAGCTCAATGCCCACCTGTTCGGCATGCTCCAGGTTCTTGGGCAGGTCCGGGGACAGGCGACGGCGAATGTTCTGCACGTTATGCAGGATCGCCCCCAGCGGGTTGTTGATCTCGTGGGCCATGCCGGCAGCAAGCCCGCCGACGGACAGCATTTTTTCCGACTGCACCATCATTTCTTCCAGTGACAGGCGCTGGGTGATGTCGTCGATACGGATCACCACGCCGCGCCCGGCACCGCCCATCAGCGGATAGAAGGTCAGGGCGTAATGCTTGGGTTCGTCGTCTTTGATCCAGGTAACGCGTTCGATGCGTTCCACCGTGTGTTGCTCCACCGTGGCCTTGATCTGCGGCAGGTATGGCTTGAGCGGCTGGAAGGCGAGGTAGATCGGTTGATTCAGCGCTTCATCCAGGCGCGTGCCGGACAAGGCCGTGGCCTCCTGATTCCATTGGGTGACGTAGAGCTGTTCGTCCAGGGCGATCAGTGCCGAAGGCATCGAGTCGATGATGCTGTTCAGGTAGTTCTGGAAACCGGTGAGCTTTTTCTCGATCTTGCTGCGCACCTGGACTTCCAGCTCCAGCTTGCGGTTGGTGTGACGTGTCTCTTCGGCCAGACCTTGTGCCTGGTCGTAGGCCGCCTGGGAGTCGTCCCGCGCGCGCTTGAGCTGCTGCTCCCGGGCTTCGATGCGCGACAGCATGGTGTTGAAGGCTTCGGCCAGGCTGCCGATTTCGTCGCGGTTGCCCCGGCCGGCACGCAAGGCGTAGTTCTCTTCGCGGGTGACCTGGCGTGACAGCTCTTCGAGTTCATGGATCGGCCGGGTGATCAGGCGTTTGATCTGCCGGGCGATGATCAACCATAGCAACACACTGAAAATCAGGATGCCCAGGCTCGCCGTCAATGTGCCGGTATAGAAGGCCACCGGCAGCTCACTGCTGGCCACCAGCAGCAGGTGACCGGACGGTTGGCCGGGGCGGGGCAGGGTGATGACCTGGTTACTGCGAAACTCGGTCACTCGCCAGGCTTCGATATGCCGGTAGTTGTCCGGCAGGTGCAGGCGATCGCCGTGTTGCATCTGCGCCAGGCGATTGCCTTCGCCGTCGTACAGGGCGGCGGCGCGCAGGGGCGAATAGCTGGTCAGTTCATTGAGCAGCGCATCAGCCTTGGCCGGGGATTCAAGGGCTTCGGCGGCGAGGGCCGGGTTGGACACCAGCCGGCCGATGGCCTGCAAGGCCTGGGGTGCCATGCTTTCCTGGGAGATCCAGTAGGCGGCACTGATAAAGGTCAGGTTGGCCACCAGCAGGACAGTGGTGAGCAGCACCAGCAGGGCGGCCAGCAATTTCTGCCCGACCGGTAGGTTTTCTAGACGCTGGCGCAGCGGCATCAGGGTTTTTCCAGGTGATAGACAGGCGGGCAGGGTAGCGCGTGGCTCAGTCGCTGGGCAATCCGCGTGCAAGTAACTGCTCGACCAGGCGCACTTGCAGTTGTTGCAAATGCGGCAGGCTCAATTGGTGACGGGCGGCCGCCTGGCAAGCATAGCCCAACAAGTAGCTGATTTCGGTGCGGCGGGCATTGGCCACGTCCTGGTACATGGACGAGTAATTGGCAGCCGTGGCCTGGATCACCCGTTCCACTTCGTGCTGCAGATCCAGCGCGGCAGCGGGCTGGCCGCAGCATTCCAGCAGTTCGCCAAGTTCGGCGCACAGGGTAGCGATTTCACATTGATGGTTCTGCAGTTCGCCGTTGCGGCACTGGTAAAGCACAGTCAGCGGGTTGATCGCGCAATTGAGCGCCAGTTTGCGCCACAGGCGCGTCAGGATGTCGGTACTCCATTCGTGGGGGATGCCCGCAGCGTGCAGGTCGTCCAGCCACAGCGGTGGGGTAGGGTGGCTCGCGTCCCCCAGCCAAGTGTAGCCGTGGCCGGCGAACACCACGCGCCAGTCACCGTCGCGAAACGCGCCTTCGGTGCTGGAGGCAAAAATGCAGCGAGCCTGGGGCAGTTGCGCGGCCACCGCGTCCTGGCTGCCGAGGCCGTTTTGCAGCAGGATCAGCTCGGCGTCCGGTGCCAGGCGATGTTGCAGTTGTGCGACAGCGCCCTCGGCGTCGTAGGCCTTGCAGGCTACCAGCAGGCGATGAATCGGCTCGGGGCTGTCGGGTTTTTCGGCGAACACCGGGTAGGTATGGGCTACGCCGTGTTCCACCAGGGTCAAGCCTGATGAAGCCCGGTAGCTGGCCAGTCGCGCTGCATCGCGCAGGATCAACCTGACGGGCAAGCCGGCGCGAGCCAGGCGGGTGGCCCACAACGTGCCCAGGCTGCCGGCGCCGAGAATATGCCAGGTGGTCGACATCAGTTTTTGCTCCGTAGGGTCGCTCACAGTGAACGGGACGAAAGAACCGCTATAATGCCCCGGCATTTTAGCTCGGGCGCGCTCCATCTCTACTGAGCCCGCCCCTTATATTGGAGAAATCACATGCCTTCGTTCGACGTGGTATCTGAACTGGACAAACACGAAGTCACCAACGCCGTCGAGAATGCCGTCAAGGAGCTGGACCGCCGCTATGACTTGAAAGGTAAGGGCAGCTTCGAATTCAAGGAAAAGGAGCTGACCGTCAACTTGACCGCTGAAGCCGATTTCCAGCTGGAAGCGATGATCGAGATCCTCAAGCTGTCGCTGGTCAAGCGCAAGATCGACGCACAGTGCCTTGAAATCAAGGACGCCTACGCCTCCGGCAAGCTGATGAAGCAGGAAGCCGTACTCAAGGAAGGCATCGACAAGGAGCTGGCGAAGAAGATCGTCGCCCATATCAAGGATGCCAAGCTGAAAGTCCAGGCTGCCATCCAGGGTGAGCAGGTTCGCGTCACCGGCAAGAAGCGTGATGACCTGCAGGACGCCATTGCGGCCCTGCGCGCCAAGACCTTCGACATGCCGCTGCAGTTCAATAACTTCCGCGACTGATGGCACATTGGGGAACCTGCGGGCGTTTTCGACGTCCCACGCCCCAGAACCCGCGCCTGCAAATGAGCCCCACGGGGCTCATTTGCGTTTCCAGGCAGTCAATAAAGCCGCACATCCGCCACACAGGAGAAGCTACATGGATTTAAACGCTGAAATGGATCACTTGATCAAGACTTCGCAGTCGTGGATCCCGATGATCATGGAATACGGCAGCCGGGTATTGCTGGCGGTGATCACCCTGGCCATTGGCTGGTGGCTGATCAACGTATTGACCCACCGTGTGGGCCGCCTGCTGGCCATGCGTAACGCGGACCTTGCACTGCAGCACTTCATCACCAGCCTGGCGAACATCGCGCTGAAAGTCATGCTGATTGTCAGTGTGGCCTCGATGATCGGCGTGGCGACCACCTCGTTCGTGGCTGCCATCGGTGCCGCTACCCTGGCCATCGGCCTGGCGTTGCAAGGCAGCCTGGCCAACTTCGCCGGTGGCGTGCTGATTCTGTTGTTCCGCCCGTTCCGCATCGGTGACTGGATCGAAGCCCAGGGCACCTCGGGGACTGTCGACAGCATCCAGATCTTCCACACCGTGCTGCGTACCGGCGACAACAAGACCGTGATCGTGCCCAACGGCATCCTGTCCAACGGCATCATCACCAACACCAACCGTCAGCCGACCCGCAAGGTGGTGTTTGATGTGGGTGTGGACTACGAGGCCGATCTGCAAAAAGCGCGTGAAGTGCTGCTGGAACTGGCAAAAGACCCGCGCGTACTGACTGATCCTGCTGCAGTGGCCGTGGTGTCGACCTTGGGCGATAGCTCAATCACCGTTTCCCTGCGCTGCTGGACCAACACCCCGGATTATTGGGATGTAGTGTTCATGCTGAATGAACTGTCGCGCGACCGTTTAAAGGCGGCGGGGATTGATATTCCATTTCCGCAGCGAGTTATTCGCGTGATGCAGGAAGCAACCCCGAAGTAAACGAAAGAAGCGTGTTTAACTTGGCCGACAGGTCAGGTTAAACGTGTCACCTGAATCTCGTTAGTTAGCTTGCTAGTTATTATTTGTCGAAATAAAACTGCAATGAAAAAGCCGCTCCCTTGTAAGCAGGGGAGCGGCTTTTTGTTTAAGGCCGAGGCCTTAAGTCATCGTTGTAATTGAACCAGCAATTACAAGATGTTCAGCGGGTATTGCGCGATCAGACGCAGTTCGTCGATGGACGAAGAACCGTAGTACACGCCGTCAGACGAGCGATAGGTCGCTTGGCGAATACGCAGGCTCAGATCTTTGGCTGGGCCGCTCTGGATCACGTATTTACCTTCGATGTCGCGTTCCCACTCTTTACCGTTCGACGTCGTGGCGGTGTTGGCGCCGCTACCGGTCACGTAACGAGTCATGAAGCTCAGGCCAGGAATGCCGAAGGTTGCCATGTTGATGTCGTAACGAGCCTGGTAGGACTTTTCGCCTTCGGCGTTGAAGTCGGAACGGGCAACGGAGTTGGCCAGGAACACTGTGCCGCCGCCGTCTACACCGTAACCGTAGTCGCCGTCGCCGGTAACCTTCTGAGCTGCCAAGGTAAAGGTGTGAGCGCCGATGGTGTAGGCACCTTGCAAGCTGAATGCGCGGTTGTCGAGCTTGGTACGCTGATCAAATGGCAGCGCGCTGTCTTTGGAAGCGCGTTGCAGGCCTTCGCCTTCGCTCTTGGTGTCGTAGATGTTGAAGTCCAAGGCGAACGACTGGTCGTCGCTAAGCGCATGGGTCCAGTTCAGGTTGCTGTAGTACTTGCGGAAGTAATCTTCGGTTTTCGCGTAGTACAGGCTGCCGGTGAACTCTGGGGTAAACGAGTAGACGCCGCCGACAAAGTCGGTCTTCGTCAGGCCCAGGCTGTCATGGTAGGTCTGGTTCTGCGCAACGCTGGAAGTGAAGTGACCGCCTTCCAGTTTCAAGCCCTTGATCTCGTTGCTGGTGATCGAGATGCCTTGTGGCAGCTCTGGCAGCAGACGGCTGTCATCGGACGCGAACACTGGAGCTGTGGTGTACTGGTCACCTATTTTCAGGACGGTATCGGAGATACGGAACTTAATGGCGCCACCGCCTTTGGAGTAATCGTCTTGTGAACGACCATCGGAGCCGGTTGGGAACAGACCGGTACCCGCACGACCCTTGCCGCTATCGAGCTTCACGCCCAACAGGCCGATTACGTCAACACCGACACCGATGGTGCCTTGGGTGAAGCCCGATTGGTACAGGGCGTTGAAGCCCAGGCCGGACTCTTCAGTGCGGCTTTGTGAGGTCGGGCCCGACGGGTTGTTACGGAAGTCGCGGCTGAAGTACAGCGCGCGAGTGTTGATGCTGAACGTACTGTCTTCAACAAAGCCCTTGGAATCGTCCTGGGCGGACGCCATTGCGAACTGCGAGGTGCCTGCTGAAACAGCCAGGGCGATCATGCTCCACTTCATCACGCGCATCGTGATTTGCTCCTTTGGTTTTAGGAAGAGTACTGCCGTCCCACCTGTATTTTTATCTGGGCGGCTCTTTCTTTTTTGTGTCGGCGCAAAGTTATATCACGCAGACTCTATTGACGATACTTACCCATCTTTCCTTTCAGCTTCTTTACGAGGCTGTCGTAAATTGCTAGCTCCGTGTCGCAAATTCACAGTCCGAGTGTAACGGGACTGACAACTTCAATGCTGTTTTCAAACGTCTTTCGAAGTTTGAGGTTTTCCTTGAGGCGCATTGAAACGCTGCTGTTCTTCTATCGCGAAACACCTGCTTCCCAGCGGGTGTCGTTGCCGACGATATGGGTGTGAATGCAACAAGCGCGCCCAAATCGGTAATCGAATGTCATTTTTTCGTGAAAAACGTGAAAATCGTGTAAAGACCTCATAAACACGGGCTTTTTACGCCATTTTGTTTGCGCTTGACGCGTCTGCGTTGTCCCTGGCTCGTGAGGCAAAAATGCCTTCCCAGAGAAAAACGTTACCGGTTCACCCTGAGAGTGGGTAATCGGCGGATCCATTTGAAGCACAAGTGGGTCATTTTGGTGCGCCCCTGCGAGGCCCGGGTTAGCGTAGCTCAAATATTGGCCTGCCTCTAAAGGGTGCAGTTTTTTATCGCGGTGCATTCGGTTTTCAGCATTCGCCGTGAAGCCTGGGGCGTTCGAAGGTATGCTGGCGTCCTGAACTTGACCTGCCCAACGGAGTGCCCGTGGTGTTCGCCTTAGATCAACGCTTGCAACAAGACACACTGGTCATCGGGGACTTCCCGCTGTGCCGCCTGCTGCTGTCCAATGATTCGAACTACCCCTGGTTCATTCTGGTGCCACGCATCAACGGTATCAGCGAAGTGTTTCAGCTGGATGTCGCAGATCAACAAATCCTCTGGAAGGAAACAACGGCCCTGGCGCAGTGGCTGAACGAAGGTTTGGCCGCCGACAAGATGAATATTGGTGCGCTGGGTAATGTCGTCAGCCAATTGCACGTGCATGTGATCGTACGCAAGCGTGATGACGCCGCCTGGCCGGCACCCGTGTGGGGCAAGCATCCGGCAAAGCCGTACACTGAAGAACAAGTGGCGGCCATTCGTGTGCGCCTGCGCGAGTTGCTGCCGGCCGACTTCATCTTTACCCAGGGCTGAATCATGGATCTGCAAGACCGCGTTACCGATCTGGAAAGCCGCCTGGCCTTTCAGGACGACACCATCGAAACCCTCAATGACATCCTGGTCGCCCAGCAGCGCGCGGTTGAACGCCTGCAACTGCAGATAACCGCGCTGCTCAAGCGTCAGGAAGAAATGGGTGGCCAGTTCGAGACGTCCGAAGAAGAGGCGCCGCCACCGCACTATTAATCCGAGTGCAATAAAAAACCGCGACCCAGCCAAGCTGGATCGCGGTTTTTTTTGCTGCGACGGCTGGAATCAGCGGCGCGGCAGGGCAGCGATCACGTCTTCGGCTTGCAGGCCTTTGTCGCGGTTCATGACGGAGAATTCCACGCGCTGGCCTTCCACCAGGACGCGATGGCCTTCGCCACGGATGGCCCGGAAGTGGACGAAGATATCGTCGCCCGAATCGCGGGAAATAAAGCCGAAGCCTTTGGAGGTGTTGAACCACTTGACGGTACCGGTATCCCGATTGGTCATGTCGTAGTTTTGCGACGCGGCCGCCGGGGACGAACGGTAGAAGCTAATGGCCAGATGAAGAACGATGGCGACCACAGCAATCACCAGGCTGAGCAGGATGGCCGGGTGGCCGCCGACTTCAGGCATAGGTGCCAGGAGGGTGAGGGTTTGTACGACAACGGTCAGTACCAGCAGCGCGCTGACCAGGTTTTGCAGTTGATGACGCGTGCCTTTGTTCCAGTAAGGGATTACCGGAGCGAGCGTCAGGTTAAGAAGGCCGAACAAGGCCAGGTACAGAGCGTCGTGTTGTTGCAGGTAGGGCAGGCTTTCAGGCTGCAGGCTCGGGATAAAGGACAGCAGCAACGCTGCAACGCCCGTTAGCAGGTGGACGATTTTCAACATTTTGATTAACTCACGTTAAGACGGATCACAAGGAAGAGCTGACTGGCACGGTTCGCTTCTGAACAATGGGAGGCGCTGGGCACGTGCGCGGGTATCAGCCTATGCCGCTTGCCGTGGAAATTAACGGCGGCGACACGCTGCCTATTTAACAGCAAAGGCCGTGCCTACTCAAATCAAGCATTTTCCGGGGCTGAAAGGGGCACGGCATTTCTGCGGGAAACGCTTGTCCTAGACATGTGCAGGTGTTTCAGGCGGCTTCAAAGGAAATTTCCTATGCGCCCCAAAGGCTTGTCCTGCAAGTGCTGATCGGTCGTGCAGGGACGATTTGCCGCATCTCGCCCGAGGGTGTCGGGCTGCGCATCTCCGGCGCTCTTGCTAGAGTGGTCCTGCACCTGATCAATGAATGCTTGTCAATTGAAGGGGATAAACATGGCAATCGATATCGGTATCAGTGAAGAAGATCGTAAATCCATCGTCGATGGGCTTTCACGACTGCTTTCCGATACCTATGTACTGTACCTGAAGACCCATAACTTCCATTGGAACGTCACGGGCCCTATGTTCCGCACGCTGCACCTGATGTTCGAAGAGCAGTACAACGAGCTGGCGCTGGCGGTGGACTCCATAGCCGAGCGTATCCGTGCCCTGGGTTTCCCGGCGCCGGGCGCCTATTCGATCTATGCCCGACTTTCCTCCATCAAGGAAGAAGAGGGTGTACCCAGCGCAGAAGAGATGATCAAGCAACTGGTGGCGGGCCAGGAGGCGGTCACACGTACCGCACGCGGTATTTTCCCGTTGCTCGACAAGGTCAGCGATGAGCCGACCGCGGACCTGCTGACCCAGCGCATGCAGGTTCACGAGAAAACCGCGTGGATGCTTCGCTCCCTGCTCGAAAACCAGTAACCGTCACCCGCAGTGGCGCCGTTATGGCGCCACTTGCTTGTTTCCACGCATTTCCTGGCGTTGTCCTACGCCTATCAACGCCCCGTCTTCTGGCTGCCTGCCTCGTCCTGCTGTCTTATAGGGCTACTGTCCAATGGGAGAACCCATGGGCTGTTGTTTGGCAATGGAGTGTCAGGTGTATGTCACGTGGAGTGGATGTTGGAGTGATGGAAACCGGTGGTTTCCACAAGATAAACGTCGACCCCTTCGCCAAGGGTTTCGATATGGGGCTGGCCAAGCCATTGTCCCGATCGGTAAGGCTCAATGGGTTTTCCACTTGTCTTCGGCTTGAGCAGATCTATTGGAATATCCTCACGGAAATAGCCAGGATCAATGCCTGCTCTGTCAGTGCATTGCTGTCCTATGTCGATCGGGAAGTGCACTTGCGGTATGGAGGAGTGAAGAACTTCAGTGGGTTGGTCAGGGTGGTGTGTGTGGTTCATCTGTTAAAAGGCCGTGCTACCTCACCGAACCCTGAGTAATCGGCAGGCCTCCGGGCTGGTCCGCCGTTGAGGTGGACCATGCTCCGGGCAGAAAGCCGGCTGCGCTGCCTTGATTTACCAGATATAATCCCGCGCTTTGCTGCTGCCGGGGCTTTCTCCCTCTGCTCTCTATCAGGAGCGGGCGCGGCACAGTAACGATCGATCGCCGAGACATCGCCATGCCCATGTACGACTATCAATGTGCTTCCTGTGGACATCAGTTGGAAGCCATCCAGAAGATCAGCGCAGCGCCGCTGGTCGATTGCCCTGCCTGCCAGGCACCGGAGCTCAAGAAGATGTTGTCCATGCCGGGCTTCCGCCTGAGCGGCAGCGGCTGGTACGAGACCGACTTCAAGACCGGCTCGAAGAAAAACCTGGCGGGCGGCGACAAAGCAGACTGAGTTGAACTCTACGCGCAGGCTCCTGCATTATCCGTCCCCTGCTTTAATGTACGGTGACGAGGCGGGCCTCCACCGAATTTCGAATTACGAGAAGTGAAACCACTACCATGATGCGCAGCCACTATTGCGGCCAACTGAACGAGACCCTGGATGGTCAGGAAATCACTCTTTGCGGATGGGTTCACCGTCGCCGCGACCACGGCGGGGTGATTTTCCTCGATATCCGCGATCGTGATGGTCTGGCCCAGGTGGTGTTCGACCCGGACCGCGCCGAGAGCTTCGCCGCCGCCGACCGCGTGCGCAGCGAGTACGTCGTGAAGATCACCGGTAAGGTTCGCCTGCGTCCGGCCGGTGCCGTGAACGCGAACATGGCGTCGGGTGCGATCGAAGTGCTGGGCTACGAGCTGGAAGTACTGAACGAATCGGAAACCCCGCCGTTCCCGCTCAACGAATACTCCGACGTCGGCGAAGAAACCCGCCTGCGCTACCGCTTCCTTGACCTGCGTCGTCCGGAAATGGCCGAGAAGCTGCGCCTGCGTTCGCGCATGACCACCAGCATCCGCCGCTTCCTCGACGAGAACGGCTTCCTCGACGTCGAAACGCCTATCCTGACCCGGGCCACCCCGGAAGGCGCGCGTGACTACCTGGTGCCTAGCCGTACCCACGCCGGCAGTTTCTTCGCCTTGCCGCAATCGCCGCAGCTGTTCAAGCAACTGCTGATGGTGGCCGGCTTTGACCGTTACTACCAGATCGCCAAGTGCTTCCGCGACGAAGACCTGCGCGCCGACCGTCAGCCGGAATTCACCCAGATCGACATCGAGACCAGCTTCCTCGATGAAAAAGAGATCATGGGTATCACTGAGCAGATGATCCGCAACCTGTTCAAGGAAGTGCTGGACCTGGAGTTCGGCGAATTCCCGCACATGACCTTCGAAGAAGCCATGCGCCGCTACGGTTCCGACAAGCCAGACCTGCGTAACCCGCTGGAACTGGTGGACGTGGCCGACCAACTCAAGGATGTCGACTTCAAGGTGTTCAGCGGGCCGGCCAACGACCCTAAATGCCGCATCGCCGCCCTGCGCGTGCCTGGCGGCGCGAGCATGCCGCGCAAGCAGATCGACGACTACACCAAGTTCGTCGGCATCTACGGTGCCAAGGGCCTGGCGTACATCAAGGTCAATGAGCGCGCCAATGGCGTTGACGGCCTGCAATCGCCGATCGTGAAAAACATCCCGGAAGCCAACCTGAACGTGATCCTGGATCGCGTCGGTGCGGTCGATGGCGACATCGTGTTCTTCGGCGCCGACAAGGCCAAGATCGTCAGCGAAGCCCTGGGCGCGCTGCGGATCAAGCTGGGCCACGACCTGGACCTGCTGACCTGCAAGTGGGCGCCGATGTGGGTCGTCGACTTCCCGATGTTCGAAGAAAATGACGACGGCAGCTTCAGCGCCTTGCACCACCCGTTCACCGCGCCGAAGTGCTCGCCTGAAGAGTTGGAAGCCAACCCGGCAGGCGCGCTGTCCCGCGCGTATGACATGGTGTTGAACGGTACTGAGCTGGGTGGCGGTTCGATCCGTATCCACCGCAAGGAGATGCAGCAAGCGGTGTTCCGCCTGTTGGGCATCAACGAAGCGGAACAGGAAGAGAAATTTGGCTTCCTGCTCGACGCCCTGAAATACGGCGCGCCGCCCCACGGTGGCCTGGCTTTCGGTCTGGACCGTCTGGTAATGCTGATGACCGGCGCCCAGTCGATCCGTGAAGTGATTGCCTTCCCGAAAACCCAGAGTGCTGCGGACGTCATGACCCAGGCTCCAGGTGTGGTGGATGCCAAGGCGCTGCGCGAGCTGCATATCCGCCTGCGCGAGACGCCGAAGGCTGAGTAAGGCTGCTGCGTGAAAGCGCACTGAGGTTTACGCAGTCAAAAAAGGCGCATCTTCGGATGCGCCTTTGCGTTACAAGGGGTGTATCCCACCCAGGGTGGGGTTGATAAGGTTTCTAGAGAATTTCGGAGTTGTGTTATGGCTGGCCATTCGAAGTGGGCGAACATCAAGCACCGCAAAGAGCGTCAGGATGCCAAGAAAGGCAAGATCTTCACCAAGTGGATTCGCGAGCTGACGGTCGCTGCCCGCCAGGGCGGTGGTGACCCGGGCTCCAACCCGCGTCTGCGCCTGGCGCTGGACAAGGCTCTGGGCGCCAACATGAGTCGTGACATCATCGACCGTGCCGTGGCCCGTGGCGCGGGTGCTGCCGACACCGACGATATGGTCGAGCTGACCTACGAAGGCTACGGCCCAGGTGGCGTGGCAGTAATGGTCGAATGCATGACCGATAACCGCAACCGTACCGCCGCCGCCGTGCGTCATGCGTTCAGCAAGTGTGGCGGTAACCTGGGGACTGACGGTTCGGTGGCCTACCTGTTCGAGCGCAAGGGGCAGATCTCCTTCGCGCCGGGTGTGGATGAAGATGCGCTGATGGAAGCGGCGATGGAGGCGGATGCCGACGACGTGGTGACCAATGAAGATGGCTCCATCGACGTGTTTACCTCGTTCGCCGGCTTCTACGCCGTGCGTAACGCCCTGGAAGCGGCCGGTTTCAAAGGCTCCGACGCCGAGATCGTGATGTTGCCGACCACCAGTGCCGAGCTGGACCTGGACGGTGCGCAGAAAGTGCTGAAGATGCTCGACATGCTCGAAGACCTGGATGATGTGCAAAACGTGTACTCGAATGCCGACATCCCGGAGTCAGTGGCCGAACAGCTAGGCTGAAGAATGACGTAGATCCAAATGTGGGAGGGGGCTTGCTCCCGATGGCGGTGTATCAGTCAGCTTATGTCTAACTGGACGATTGCCATCGGGAGCAAGCCCCCTCCCACATTGGAACTACGGTGTATCAAAAATTGTGTTTACCCAACCCGCAGGCGTTATGACTTTAATCCTAGGTATCGACCCCGGTTCGCGCATCACCGGTTTTGGCGTGGTGCAACACACCCCGCGTGGTTGCGTGTATGTGGCCTCGGGCTGTATCCGTACCGGCGCGGGCGAGTTGGCTGAGCGCCTGCAGATCGTCTATCGTGGCGTGCGTGAAGTGATCCAGACCTACGGACCGGTGACCATGGGCATCGAAAAGGTGTTCATGGCAAAAAACGCTGATTCGGCGTTGAAGCTTGGCCAGGCCCGTGGCGCCGCCATCGTCGCCGGCGCCGAGGAGGGCATGGAGATCGCCGAGTACACCGCGACCCAGGTCAAGCAGGCCGTGGTCGGCACCGGAGCGGCAAATAAAGAGCAGGTGCAGATGATGGTCATGCATATGCTCAAGCTCACCTCAAAACCGCAGATCGATGCCTCCGACGCCCTGGCCATTGCCATTTGCCATGCGCATACCCGTTCCAGCCTTCTGCCTCACGGCTTGGGTACGGCACGCAGTCGTGGCGGGCGCCTGCGTCTCTGATAGCATCAGCGCAATCGTTATTTCCGGTCAGGCCTCGCTCTGACCCCCAAGCTTTAAGGATCTGAACCGTGATTGGACGCTTGCGCGGCACCCTGGCTGAGAAACAGCCGCCGCACCTGATTCTGGATGTAAACGGGCTGGGGTATGAGCTGGAAGTGCCCATGACCACCCTGTACCGCCTACCGTCGGTCGGTGAACCGATAACGCTGCATACCCATCTGGTGGTGCGCGAAGACGCGCAACTACTCTATGGTTTCATTGGTAAGCGCGATCGCGACTTCTTCCGCGAACTGATTCGCCTCAATGGCGTGGGGCCTAAATTGGCCCTCGCGTTGATGTCGAGCCTGGAAGTGGATGAGCTGGTACGTGCCGTTTCGGCCCAGGATACCTCGGCACTGACCAAGGTGCCGGGCGTCGGCAAAAAGACCGCCGAGCGCCTGCTGGTGGAGCTCAAGGACCGCTTTAAGGCCTGGGAGGTGGTGCCGAGCATGTTTGCCCTGGTGCCGAACCAGCCGGACATGCCGGCGGGCCAGGTCGCGAGTGCTGAAAGCGACGCCGTCAGTGCGCTGATCTCCCTGGGCTACAAACCCCAGGAGGCCAGCAAGGCCGTCTCGGCCATCAAGGACAAGAACCTGAGCAGCGAAGACATGATCCGCCGCGCCCTGAAGGGAATGATTTAAGTGATTGAAGCTGATCGTCTGATCGCGGCCACTGGCCCGCGCGACCGTGAAGAAGTCCAGGACCGCGCCATCCGCCCCCTGAGCCTGGCCGAATACATCGGCCAGCCCACTGTGCGCGAGCAGATGGAGTTGTTTATCCAGGCCGCGCGCGGGCGCAGTGAGTCCCTGGACCACACCTTGATCTTCGGCCCGCCGGGGCTGGGTAAAACCACCCTGGCCAACATCATTGCCCAGGAAATGGGCGTGTCGATCAAGTCCACCTCCGGCCCGGTGCTGGAGCGGCCAGGTGATTTGGCGGCGTTGCTCACCAACCTCGAACCGCACGATGTGCTGTTTATCGATGAAATCCACCGGCTCTCGCCAATTGTCGAGGAAGTGCTGTACCCGGCGATGGAAGACTTCCAGCTCGACATCATGATTGGCGAAGGCCCGGCGGCCCGCTCGATCAAGCTCGACTTGCCACCCTTCACCCTGGTGGGCGCGACCACGCGTGCGGGCATGTTGACCAACCCGCTGCGAGACCGTTTCGGTATCGTTCAGCGTCTTGAGTTCTATAGCACGGCAGACCTGGCGACCATCGTCAGCCGTTCGGCGAGTATTCTCGGCTTGCCCCTGGACCCGGAAGGCGCGTTTGAGATCGCTCGTCGGGCCCGGGGCACGCCACGGATTGCCAACCGCCTGCTGCGTCGCGTGCGTGACTTTGCCGAAGTTCGGGCCAAGGGGCATATCACCAAAGCCGTGGCGGACCTGGCCTTGAACCTGTTGGATGTGGACGAGCACGGCTTCGATCATCAGGACCGGCGCCTGCTCTTGACCATGATCGAGAAGTTCGACGGTGGCCCGGTGGGTGTCGACAGCCTGGCGGCGGCCATCAGTGAAGAGCGTCATACCATCGAAGATGTGCTGGAGCCATACCTGATCCAGCAAGGCTATATCATGCGCACGCCAAGGGGCCGGGTGGTGACGCGCCATGCCTATCTGCACTTCGGGTTAAACATTCCGTCACGATTGGGTGAGATGCCCGTGGTAGACGAATTCCTTGATGCAGTGGACGATTAAAAGCTTCACGCCAGTCGATTTATTCGATGTTTGTGCTGTCCTAGTGGCGGGCGTCGTCATTCAGTCACTGGATATGTTTTTCGAGAATGAAAAAACAGTTGCCCGACCGGATTGGCAACCTGAGGAGTAAGCACTAGAGTATGCGCGCGCAAAACGGGGATCAGTCGTTCGCACATCGCTGTCGCGTTTATTACGAGGACACCGATGCTGGCGGCATCGTGTATTACGTCAATTACCTCAAGTTCATGGAGCGGGCTCGTACCGAGCGGCTACGGGAGCTGGGCTTTGCCCAATCCCAGCTGGCAGGGGAGGACCTGTTATTCGTCGTGCATTCCAGCGAGGCGCGTTACCACGCACCGGCGCGACTGGACGACGAACTGCTGGTCAGCGCTGAAGTAATCGAATTGAACCGTGCCAGCCTGCGTTTCAAGCAGCAGGTCAGGCGGGCAACGGATACAACGCTGCTCTGTGAGGGGCAGTTTCTGGTGGCGTGTGTGCGCACCAACAGTTTGAAACCTCGGGCCATTCCCGAAACTCTACGTGCGGCCTTTGCCGCCGTGAGCGGCGCGGGTAAACAATCAAAGCAGGAGATTTAGCGTGGAACCTACCGTCGTCGACCATTCCTCCATGTGGAGCCTGGTCAGCAATGCCAGTGTTGTGGTTCAACTGGTGATGCTGACCCTGGTAGCCGCATCGGTTACCTCTTGGGTCATGATTTTTCAGCGCAGCAACCTGCTGCGTGCCGGTCGACGTGCCCTGGAGAGCTTTGAAGAGCGCTTTTGGTCGGGTATCGACCTGTCCAAGCTGTACCGCCAGGCCGGCAGCAACCCGGACCCGGACTCGGGCGTCGAGCAGATCTTCCGCGCCGGCTTCAAGGAGTTCTCGCGCCTGCGCCAACAGCCGGGTGTTGATCCGGAAGCGGTCATGGAAGGCGTGGCCCGTGCCATGCGCGTCGCCATTTCCCGTGAAGAAGAGAAACTGGAGCAGAGCCTGCCGTTCCTCGCTACCGTCGGTTCCGTCAGCCCGTACATCGGCCTGTTCGGTACCGTGTGGGGGATCATGAACTCGTTCCGCGGCCTGGCCCAGGCCCAGCAAGCGACCCTGGCCACCGTGGCCCCGGGTATTGCCGAAGCCCTGATCGCCACCGCGATCGGCCTGTTCGCCGCTATCCCCGCAGTAATTGCCTACAACCGCTTTGCTGCCACCAGCGAAACGTTGATCAGCCGTTACTACACCTTCGCCGATGAATTCCAGGCGATCCTGCACCGTAAAGTGCACACCAGCGAAGAATAAGCAGGTAATTCCCAATGGCTTTAATCGCTCGAGCTCGCAAAAAGCGCAAGCCGGTCGCCGAGATGAACGTAGTGCCCTACATCGACGTGATGCTGGTGCTGCTGGTGATCTTCATGGTGACCGCGCCGATGCTCAACCAGGGCGTGAAGGTTGATCTGCCCAAGGTTTCCAGTGAAGCCTTGCCGCAAGACAACAACACCCAGGTCCTGACCATTTCGATCAAGTCTGACAAGACCTATTACTGGAACCTTGGCAGCGAAGTCGACACCCAGAAGCAGCAGGACAAGGCTCTGACCCTGCCGGCGATGACCGATGCGGTGACCAAGATCATTCGCTCCGGTAACGAAGGCGGCAAGCACACCCAGGTGTTCATCCGCGGCGACAAGTCGGTCGACTACGGTTCCGTCATGGGCGCCATGGGCGGGCTGCAGAAGGCCGGCGTCGGTAACGTTGGCTTGATTACCGAGGCGCCCTGATGCACCAACAGCGAGAGCCGTCCGCCTCGGAAAGCTTCTTCTGGCCTAGCGTCTGGGCGATTGCCCTGCACGTCCTGGTCTTTGGCATGCTGTTCGTCAGCTTTGCCATGACCCCGGACCTGCCGCCAGCCAAGCCGATCGTGCAGGCGACCCTGTATCAGCTGAAATCGAAAAGCCAGGCCACCACCCAGACCAATCAGAAGATTGCGGGTGAGGCCCAGAAGTCGGCCGCGCGCCAGACTGAAGTCGAACAGATGGAACAGAAGAAGGTCGAGCAGGAAGCGGTGAAGGCTGCTGCGGAACAAAAGAAAGAAGAGGCGGCTCAAAAGGCCGAGGAATCGAAAAAGGCTGACGAAGCCAAGAAGGCCGACGAGGCGAAAAAGGCTGATGAAGCCAAGAAAGCCGAGAAAGCTGCCGAAGCTAAAAAAGCTGAAGAGAAACAATTGGCTGATATAGCCAAGAAGAAGTCTGAAGAAGAAGCCAAAAAGGCTGCCGAAGAAGAGGCCAAGAAAAAGGCCGCTGAAGACGCCAAGAAGAAAATAGTCGAAGACGCGAAAAAGAAAGCCGCCGAAGACGCCAAGAAAAAAGCTGAAGCAGACGAGGCGAAGAAGAAAATCGCCGACGACGCGAAGAAGAAAGCTGCCGCCGATGCCACCAAGAAAAAGGCCCAGGAAGCAGCGCGTAAATCCGCCGAAGAGAAAAAGGCCCAGGCCTTGGCAGATTTGCTCTCCGACACGCCGCAGCGTCAGCAAGCCTTGGCCGATGAGCGTGGCGATGAAGTCGCGGGCAGTTTCGACGACCTGATTCGGGCGCGGGCAGCAGAAGGCTGGACACGTCCACCTTCGGCACGCAAAGGCATGACAGTAGTGCTGCAGATCGGCATGTTGCCGGACGGTACGGTGACTTCGGTCAGCGTGGCCAAGTCCAGTGGTGACGGTTCGTTCGACAGTTCGGCGGTTGCCGCGGTCAAGAATATTGGCCGGTTGACCGAGATGCAGGGAATGAAACCAAGCGACTTCGCTCCCTATCGTTCATTCAAGATGACATTCACACCTGAGGATCTAGCCTTGTGAGAAACCTTCTTCGAGGAATGCTTGTCGTTATTTGCTGTATGGCAGGGATAGCGGCGGCGGATGAAAAGAACATCCTGGTCACCAGCGGTAGCGATCGGGCCACCCCGATCGCGGTAGTACCGTTTGGTTGGCAGGGCGGCAGCGTGCTGCCGGACGACATGGCTCAGATCGTCAGTGACGACCTGCGCAATTCCGGTTACTACGCACCGATTCCGAAAGGCAACATGATCAGCCAGCCGACCCAGGCCAGCGAAGTCATCTTCCGTGATTGGAAAGCGGTGGGCGCGCAGTACCTGATGGTCGGCAGCATCACGCCGGCCGGCGGTCGCCTGCAGATCCAGTACACCTTGTTCAACGTGGCCACCGAGCAGCAGGTCTTGACCGGCAGCGTATCGGGTACCGCCGAACAACTGCGCGACATGGCCCACTACATCTCGGACCAGTCGTTTGAAAAACTCACCGGCATCAAGGGGGCGTTCTCGACGCGTCTGCTTTATGTAACGGCCGAGCGTTTCTCCGTAGACAACACTCGCTACACCCTGCAGCGTTCGGACTACGACGGTGCGCGCGCTGTTACCTTGCTGCAATCGCGTGAACCAATCCTGTCGCCGCGCTTCGCGCCGGACGGCAAGCGTATTGCCTACGTGTCTTTCGAACAGAAGCGTCCGCGTATCTTCGTCCAGCACATCGATACTGGCCGTCGTGAGCAGATCACCAACTTCGAAGGCCTCAACGGTGCACCGGCCTGGTCGCCGGATGGTTCGCGCCTGGCATTCGTGCTGTCCAAAGACGGTAACCCGGACATCTACGTGATGAACATGGCTTCGCGCCAGATCAGCCGCGTGACCAGCGGTCCAGGCATCAACACCGAACCGTTCTGGGGTAAGGATGGTTCGACCATCTACTTCACCTCCGACCGCGGCGGCAAGCCGCAAATCTACAAAACGAGCGTTGGCGGTGGGGGCGCGGAACGCGTGACCTTTATCGGTAACTACAACGCCAATCCTAAGCTTTCAGCTGATGAAAAGACGTTGGTGATGATTCACCGTCAGGATGGTTTCACTAATTTCCGGGTTGCGGCCCAGGATTTGCAGCGTGGAACGGTAAAAATCCTCACAGATACCAACCTTGATGAGTCAGCCACTGTTGCGCCCAACGGCACCATGGTAATCTACGCCACCCGCCAGCAGGGCCGGGGAGTCTTGATGCTCGTGTCCATTAATGGACGCGTAAGGCTCCCGCTTCCTACCGCACAAGGCGAAGTCAGAGAACCGTCCTGGTCCCCTTACCTGAACTGACGCGGCGCTACAAAAAGAAGTACTTAACACACTGGGGTTCATTAGGAGTTTCACGATGGAAATGCTGAAGTTTGGTAAGTTTGCTGCTCTGGCTCTGGCTCTGTCCGTAGCCGTTGGTTGCTCGTCTAAAGGCGGCGACAATGCCGGTGAAGGCGCAGCTGTTGATCCAAACGCTGGTTACGGCGCTAACACTGGTGCAGTTGACGGCTCCCTGAGCGAAGAAGCTGCTCTGCGCGCTATCACCACTTTCTACTTCGAATACGACAGTTCGGACCTGAAACCAGAAGCCATGCGCGCTCTGGACGTTCACGCGAAGGACCTGAAAGCTAACGGCGCTCGCGTTGTTCTGGAAGGTAACACTGACGAACGTGGTACTCGTGAGTACAACATGGCACTGGGCGAGCGTCGTGCGAAAGCCGTTCAGCGCTACCTGGTACTGCAAGGTGTTGCTCCAGGCCAACTGGAACTGGTTTCCTACGGTAAAGAGCGTCCAGTTGCTACTGGCCACGACGAGCAGTCCTGGGCTCAAAACCGTCGCGTCGAACTGCGTAAGTAATTCGTCATGCGAACGTGCCGTCGTGCTCTAACTGTATTGGCTCTCAGCCTCGCTCCGCTTGCGGTGTGGGCTGCGGTTCCTGTGGAAGATAGCAACTCTGGCTATAACAATAGCGGGAGCAGCTATCCGCCAGCGGGTTATGGCACGAACGGCGCCTATGCTGGGGGGGCGGCTACGTCCGCTCCCTCGGCACAGGGCGAACTGTTCAACCAGCTGCAACGCATGCAGGATCAATTGGCGCAGCAACAAGGCACCATTGAAGTTCTGCAAAATGAGGTGCGTCAGCTGAAGCAAGAAGGCCTGGAGCGTTACCAGGATCTTGATCGACGTATAGGAGCCGGTGTTACACCTGCCGCTACTCCTGATAATTCTTCTGCCGGTGGCGCGCCCAGCGCGGCTATCGGTGGTGCTGCAGCAGGGGCCGCAGCTGCGAGCCAAGCCCCTGCCGCCGGCAGTGAACCGGGTGATCCGGCGAAGGAAAAGCTGTATTACGATGCAGCCTTCGACCTGATCAAGGCCAAGGATTTCGATAAGGCCAGCAAAGCCTTTACCGCTTTCCTGGGCCGCTACCCAAACAGCCAGTACGCGGGCAACGCCCAGTACTGGTTGGGCGAGGTGAACCTGGCAAAGGGTGATCTGCAGGGGGCGGGCCAGGCATTTGCCAAGGTCAGCCAGCTGTACCCCAAGCACGCCAAGGTGCCGGACTCGCTGTATAAGCTCGCTGACGTGGAGCGCCGCCTGGGTCATACCGATAAGGTCAAAGGCATTCTGCAGCAGGTCGTAGCCCAATATCCGGGTACCTCCGCTGCACAGTTGGCTCAACGGGATCTGCAACGCTTGTAAGCGATGCAGCCGTTTAGAAGAAACCCGCGCCTGGCGCGGGTTTTTTCGTTAGAATCCACGCCCTTTTATGACACACGCTTCCTGGTACCTGCGCGTTGGCGGGGTTCCTTGAAGTGCCTGACGGAGGCGGACAGCCTGTTTAGCTGTTACGCCCGTGGCGACTATGCAAGACACATTACGTATTACCGAAGTTTTTTACTCGTTACAGGGTGAAACGCGAACCGCTGGGCTGCCTACTGTCTTCGTGCGCCTCACCGGTTGCCCTTTGCGTTGCCAATACTGTGACAGCGCCTACGCCTTCAGTGGCGGTACCCTGCGCACCCTCGACGACATCCTGGAGCAGGTTGCCGGCTTCAAGCCTCGCTATGTCTGCGTGACCGGTGGCGAGCCCCTGGCCCAGCCCAATGCCATCCCATTGCTTAAGCAATTGTGTGATGCCGGTTATGAAGTGTCCCTGGAAACCAGCGGTGCCTTGGACATCTCCGCAGTCGACTCACGCGTCAGTCGCGTGGTCGACCTCAAGACCCCAGGTTCCAAGGAAGCTCATCGCAACCGCTACGAGAACATCGAGCTGCTGACGCCCAACGATCAGGTCAAGTTCGTCATCTGTTCCCGTGAGGACTACGACTGGGCCAACTCCAAGTTGATCCAATACGGTCTCGACCGTCGAGCCGGCGAAGTGCTGTTTTCCCCAAGCCACCACGACCTGAACGCGCGCGACCTGGCGGACTGGGTGGTGGCGGACAACCTGCCGGTACGCTTGCAATTGCAGTTGCACAAGTACCTGTGGAACGACGAGCCGGGTCGCTGAGAGGTCGCACAAACGACCGCAATTGCGGCCCCAACGCGTTATTTCAGATTTTTTAAAATAAGGTGTTGAATAATCCTTAGAAATCAGTATTATACGCGCCACCACACAGCGGGTCGTTAGCTCAGTTGGTAGAGCAGTTGGCTTTTAACCAATTGGTCGTAGGTTCGAATCCCACACGACCCACCATTTTTGGCGGTTTAGAAAATCCGGAAGGCCCACGCAAGTGAGGATTTCCGGGTTTTTTTTTGCCTGTGATTTGGGCCTGACAGGTGCGCAATGCACCCGGCAATGCCAGCATTTGGCCAAGGCACCTGTTGACTCTTTTGTTACGAGCACGCCCTATTCTGAACGCTCAACTTTCAGGATGCGGTGATGATGAGTAAGGCGCGGAGCGTAAACCCTCCAGCGAGGGAAGAGTCAATGTGCTATTACCGTTTTTATCGCTTGCCCTGTGTCGGGCTGGTTGGGTTTAATCAAGGCTGTTCAACTCAAGACAGGGATCGTCATGACTACGCTTTCGCCTATCAGCTCCGTCAATACACTGGGTATTCGGCCCACCGAACCTTCGGTCAGCCTTGCGCAGAGCACCTCTACCGCCGTTGCACGACCCTCTTCGGTCGTCAGTCTGGGCAATGTGATGTCTGATACGCTTGCCGATACCTACTCGCGTCGCGGCCAATTGCGCGGCCAGGAGGTCGTGCGAGCGTGGGAGAGCGACAGCCAGGACGCCCTCAGCAAGGCGATCAATACCAATTTCAATTCATTGTCGACAGCCAATCGCTTCAATGGCCTGGGCGCCGGCCTTGTGGAGCTGTTCGCCAAGAACGGTACGAACATTTCTCAGTCTGTGCTCTACGCGAGCGCCGACCGCGCGCAAAATGCTGGTGAGATCAAAGTCGACCAGACGCTGCTGCGCAACAGCGCCGACAACCTGGTCAGCCTCAGTATCAAGACCGCCAGCGGCAAGACCGTCACCTTCAGCCTGGCCAGCCAGAGCGACGGCCTGGGCGTGCAGGCAACCGTGGAAGGGGGCAGCCTGACCGACGACGAACTCAAGGCCGTCGGCAAACTGGGCAGCGCCTTCCAATCAGCGATCGATGGCCTTACCGCAACGCCGCCTAAACTTGATCTGGGTAACCTGACCAAGTTTGACCCCAAGGTACTGGCCTCGGTTGACCTCAACGCTAAAGTGAAAACGCTGGACGGTCAGAACCAGACTCTGGCCTTCCACGCCGACGCTCAGCGCCGAACCACGCGCATGAGTGGTCCGGACGGCGAAGTGAACCTGGCGGTAGACCTGAAAAACGCTGCGATCCTGGGTAACGCCCAGCAGCAGGCCAAGGCGCTGAAAAGCTACCTGGCCCAGTTTGACCGGGCGCAGGAGCGTGGCAATGCCAAGGCGGACCTGATGACGATGTTCAAGGACGCGTTCAGTGCCATGAACAGCAACTACCCGCAAGGTGTCAGCCTTCCTGAGGCGCTGACCCGCAACCCGACGGACCAAGGCTTGCTGACCGGCCTGGCGGACTTCAAGGCCTCCATCAAGCAAACCAGCGAATCCTCCAACCCGATGCGCCCCTCTGAAATCGACAGTTTTGCCTACAACGTGTCGCAGAAGACCCGTGTCAGTGGCAGCAGCGCATTGGACCGCAGCGTGACTCAGGACCAGCAGTCGAGGCTTTCGGCCAGTTATCACAAGGGCCTTGATGGCAGTAAAACCCCGGAACTGACTCGCGATGAAAACTCGCAAAACTACCTCTATGTGCAGGTTGAGGACAACGCGAGCAGTTCGGCCAACCTCGCCTATAAGGATGGCCTGCTGACCAACGCCTCTGTTTCGCAAGAGGCCAGCCAGTCCACCCGCACGCAGAAATACGTGCTGGGCAAGTTAGTCGACGAGACCTTTGTGCCCAAGCAAGCCTCGGTCCAGCGCGACTATTTGGTGCTGCTGGAGTACGCGGCGACGCAAAGCAAGAAGTCCAAGGACGCGCTGCAAGAGTCGACCTTGAAGGACGCCCTGGCGAACATGCATGAATCGGTGATGTTGCAGGAAGATCCCTCTGCACTGACACGCTGACGGCCGTCGTAAAAACGGGAAACCCCAATGGCGGGGTTTCCCGTTTTTTTTGCCCGCCAGACGCACTCGCGAAAGTCAGATTAGGCTTTTGAATCCATTCGATATTCTGTAGCCTTGCGCAGCTTCACCTTTACCCGTGCTTGATGAACACAATCACTTCGTCCGGCGGCGCCCGAAGGGCTCCAGAGCCGGTGGTACACTCGACTTTCGCGCAACTGCGCCTGCAGGTCTTGCGAACATGACGCACATTTCCGAACGCCTACTGGTTCAAGCCCACCTCGACGCCAAGCAGCCCAAGGCCCTCAGCGCCGAGGAAGAGGCGAGCCTGCGTGCCGCCATCGCCGCCGAGCTCAAGGCTCAGGACGCGGTGCTGGTTGCCCATTTCTACTGCGATCCGGTGATCCAGGCCCTGGCCGAAGAAACCGGTGGCTGTGTCTCCGACTCCCTGGAAATGGCCCGCTTCGGCGCAGCCCATCCGGCCAAGACCGTATTGGTCGCCGGTGTACGTTTCATGGGCGAGACCGCCAAAATCCTCACCCCCGAAAAACGCATCCTCATGCCGACCCTGGAAGCCACCTGCTCCCTGGACCTGGGTTGTCCGGTGGATGAGTTTTCAGCGTTCTGCGACCAGCATCCCGAGCGCACCGTGGTGGTGTATGCCAACACCTCGGCGGCGGTCAAGGCCCGGGCCGATTGGGTGGTGACCTCCAGCTGCGCGCTGGAAATCGTCGAAAGCCTGATGGACAACGGCGAGACCATCATCTGGGGCCCGGACAAGCACCTGGGTACCTACATCCAGCGCCAGACTGGTGCCGACATGTTGCTGTGGGACGGTGCGTGCATCGTCCACGAGGAGTTCAAGTCCAAGCAGTTGGAGGACATGAAGGCGCTGTACCCGGACGCAGCGATCCTGGTGCACCCGGAATCGCCGACCTCGGTGATCGAACTGGCCGACGCGGTGGGCTCCACCAGCCAGTTGATTGCGGCGGCACAGCGTCTGCCGAACAAGACCTTCATCGTGGCGACCGATCGCGGCATCTTCTACAAGATGCAGCAGCTGTGCCCGGACAAGGTCTTCGTCGAAGCGCCCACAGCCGGCAACGGCGCCGCGTGCCGCAGTTGCGCACACTGCCCGTGGATGGCGATGAATACGCTGGAGCGCACGCTGCAGTGCCTGCGTGAAGGCAGTAACGAGATATTCGTCGAGCCTTCGGTGATTCCTCACGCCGTGCGACCGCTCAAGCGCATGCTGGATTTCACCCAGGCTGCGCGCCTGAGGCTGGCCGGTAACGCTTGAACGGAGGCGAACTCGGTTAAAAATGTGGGAGGGGGTAAGCCCCCTCCCACATTTTGATCTCGTTCAGGCAGTGGGTTATTTCTTTTGCTTCGGAATCCGCACCAACTGCGTGTCCGAATAGATGTCATGCCAGCTGCGTTTCTGCTTGTCGAACAACGACCAGACAAACCCCAGCCCCACGCACAACCACGATGCAATCGACACCACAAAGCGCAACAGCGCCTGCCACAGGCTGATTCGCGAGCCGTCGGCGTTTTGCACGCGTACGCCCCAGACCTGCATGCCCAGGGTTTGCCCGGAATGGGTCCAGAACTTGGCAAAGAAACCAAACAGCACAAAGAACAGAATCGTCGACAGCAGCGGGTCACCGTCCAGCGCGCCGGATTCGGTGAGGGTGCGCATCTTGGCTTCGCCCACGAACGCGATCCACACCAGCTTGTAGATAAACGCGGTGACGATCAGCAGGGCAGTGCACAACAGGAAGTCATAGAACATCGCTGCCAGGCGACGGCCCAGGCCAACGGCGGGGAACTCGCCTTGGGGACTCAGCAAGGGTTTGGGCATGGCAGGGCTCTCTGAGGAAAAAATCCATTTTACGGAATAGCGCCCATAAAAAAGCCCCTGATGTCATCTCAGGGGCTTTTTGTTGCAGAAAGGATCAGGCTTCTGCTTGTACTTCGTCAGCCTGCATGCCTTTCTGGCCTTGCACCGCAACGAAGGTGACCTTCTGGCCTTCCTTCAGGCTTTTGAAGCCGTTGCCTTGAATAGCGCGGAAATGCACGAACAGATCCGGACCGCTTTCTGGAGTGATAAAACCAAACCCTTTCTCGTCGTTAAACCACTTGACGGTACCGCTCTGACGATCAGCCATTTTCTTATTTCCTTGACGCTAAAAATTAATGACAGCCCCTTTCGCATGAAAGAGTACTGGGCTGGGTTGCAGGAAAGTAAGAGACGTCGAACGGGTTGTAGCACAACTACTTCAGCTACTGCCCAGGTCCAGGTTCCAAGCGACCCATGCAAACACAGTGGGCAAACTCTACGCCAACTAATGGAGAAAAAACAAGCCCTGCCAAAAGCCCAGCGTTTACTCGGCCACAGGGCACTTCGCTGAATAATGGGAGGCTTGCTTATTCGATAGAATGGGTCACTTGTTATAGGTTAATTCCTATAATAATGCCTATCGTTGCTGCACTATTTTATGGCGGTTGCGTTACAGATTAGTGCACGTTAATGCAACCGCGTTACTTATAGGAACAGTCAATCAGCCACGATAGTAACGTTGCGGCACAAATGGCATTTTGCTTACACGAAGTGGCACTTTTTTCCCACGCACCAACGCAGAGACCTCGGTGTCCAGTGCGATGAATGCACTGTCCAGATAACCCATGGCCAGTGGGCCACCCAGGCTCGGGCCAAAGCCACCGCTGCACACGCTGCCGATCACGGTGCCGTGTTCATCGACTATCTCTGCGCCTTCACGTACAGGCGTGCGCTCCTGGGGCAGCAGACCCACGCGCTTGCGGCTCACACCGGTTTGCTGCTGGGTGAAGATGCGGTCGGCACCCGGGAAGCCACCGGCGCGCGCACCGTCGGTGCGACGGGCCTTGGAGATCGCCCACAACAGGCTGGCTTCGATCGGGGTGGTCTCGGTGTTCATGTCGTGGCCGTACAGGCACAGGCCGGCTTCCAGGCGCAGCGAGTCACGGGCGCCCAGGCCGATGGCCTGCACTTCGTCCTCGGCCAGCAGGCTGCGCGCCAGGCTTTCGGCGTTGGCGGCGGGCACGGAGATTTCAAAGCCGTCTTCACCGGTGTAGCCGGAGCGGCTGACGTAGCAGTCCACGCCCAGCAGGCGCAGTGAGGCGAACTGCATGAAAGTCATCCGGGTGACTTCCGGTGCCAGGCGCGCCAGCACCTTAACCGCGGCCGGGCCTTGCAGGGCGAGCAGGGCGCGCTCTTCGAACAGCGGCTCGATGCTGCACTGGTCGCCGAGATGCTGGCGCAGGTGCGCCAGGTCCTGGTCCTTGCAGGCGGCGTTGACCACCAGGAACAGTTCGTCGTTACCCAGGTTCGCCACCATCAGGTCGTCGAGGATGCCGCCTTGGTCATTGGTGAACATCGCGTAGCGCTGCATGCCGACCGGCAGGTCGATGATGTCGACCGGTACCAGGGTTTCCAGAGCCTTGGCGGCGTTGGCGCCGGTGAGGCGGATCTGGCCCATGTGGGACACGTCGAACAACCCGGCCTGTTCACGGGTGTGCAGGTGTTCCTTCATCACGCCCAGTGGGTATTGCACCGGCATGTCGTAGCCGGCGAAGGGCACCATGCGTGCACCCAACTCGAGGTGCAGGGCGTGCAATGGGGTTTTCAACAGGGTTTCGGTGGACATATTCAGCTCCTGAAAAACGTGCTGGCGCGCCTTTAGGCGTCAGCACTCGATAATGTTGACCGCTAAACCGCCACGGGCGGTTTCCTTGTATTTGCTTTTCATGTCGGCGCCGGTCTGGCGCATGGTGCGGATAACCTTGTCCAGCGAGACGAAGTGTTGCCCATCGCCACGCAAGGCCATGCGCACCGCATTGATGGCCTTCACCGAGCCCATGGCATTGCGCTCGATGCAAGGCACCTGCACCAGCCCGCCAATCGGGTCACAGGTCAGGCCGAGGTTGTGTTCCATGCCGATCTCGGCGGCGTTTTCCACCTGGGAAACCGTACCGCCCAATACTTCGCACAACGCGCCAGCGGCCATGGAACAGGCCACGCCGACTTCACCCTGGCAACCAACTTCGGCCCCGGAGATCGAGGCGTTTTCCTTGTAGAGAATGCCGATGGCGGCGGCGGTGAGCAGGAAGCGCACCACGCCGTCTTCGTTCGCGCCGGGGATAAAGCGCATGTAGTAATGCAGCACCGCCGGCACAATCCCGGCCGCGCCGTTGGTGGGCGCCGTGACCACGCGCCCGCCGTTGGCGTTTTCTTCGTTCACGGCCAGGGCGTACAGGTTGACCCAATCGAGTACCGACAGCGGGTCGCGCAGGGCCGACTCCGGGTTCTTGCACAACTGGCGATGCAAGGCGGCAGCGCGACGCTTGACCTTCAAGCCGCCGGGCAAGATGCCTTCGTTGCGACAGCCGGCTGCCACGCAGTCCTGCATCACTTGCCAGATCTTCAGCAGGCCGGCGCGGGTTTCCGCTTCCGGGCGCCAGGCACTTTCATTGGTCAGCATCACTTGGCTGATGGACAGCCCATAGGTAGTGCAATGGCCAAGCAAGTCCTTGGCATGCTTGAACGGGAACGTCAGTGGAGTGGCATCTTCGACGATCCGGTCGGCGCCGGCAGCGTCTTCATCCACCACAAAACCGCCGCCCACCGAGTAGTACTCGCGGCTGCGGATCTGGATACCCGCCGCATCAAAGGCACGAAAAATCATGCCGTTGGGATGATAGGCGAGGGGTTTGCGAATCATCGCCAGGTGTTCTTTCTCGTTGAACGCAATGCTGTGTTCGCCGAGCAGGTTCAAGCGACCGTCGCCGCGCATCTGCGCCAGGCGTGCGGCAACAGTTTCGGTGTTCACGGTGTCCGGGTGTTCGCCTTCCAGGCCCAGCAGCACGGCCTTGTCGCTGCCGTGGCCTTTACCGGTGGCGCCGAGGGAGCCATAGAGTTCCACCTTGATGCCGGTGGTGGCGCTCAGCAGGTTGTCACGCTTGAGGCCCTCGACGAACCGAGCGGCCGCACGCATGGGGCCGACGGTGTGGGAACTGGAGGGGCCGATGCCAATCTTGAACAGGTCGAACACGCTTAAAGACATGAGTTGTTCTCCGGTTTCTTGTTATGTATTGGGTGTACTCGGTCAATGTGGGAAGGGGCTTGCTTCCGATGGCAGTGTGTCAGTCAACAGAGATGTTGAATGTAAAACCGCCATCGGGAGCAAGCCCCTCCCACATTTGATTGAGTTCAGCCTCAGGTTACGCGTAGCTCTCGATTGAAGGGCATGCGCATACGAGATTGCGGTCACCAAACACATTGTCGACCCGGCCAACCGGCGGCCAGTACTTGCCTTCGATCAACGAGGCTACCGGGTACACCGCTTGTTCACGGCTGTAGGGGTGGCTCCATTCGCCCACCAGTTCCGCTGCGGTGTGCGGGGCGTTTTTCAGTGGGTTGTCGTCCTTGTCCAGGGTGCCGTTTTCCACCGCGCGGATTTCTTCGCGGATGGCGATCATCGCGTCGCAGAAGCGGTCCAGTTCTTCCTTGGATTCACTTTCGGTCGGCTCGATCATCAGCGTGCCGGCCACCGGGAACGACATGGTCGGTGCATGGAAACCAAAGTCGATCAGGCGCTTGGCCACGTCGTCCACGCTGATGCCGCTGCTGTCCTTCAGCGGGCGCAGGTCGAGGATGCATTCGTGCGCCACCAGGCCGTTGCTGCCGGTGTAGAGCACGGGGTAGTGCTCTTCGAGGCGACGGGAAATGTAGTTGGCATTCAGGATCGCCAATTGCGAAGCGCGCTTGAGGCCTGCGCCGCCCATCATGCTGATGTACATCCAGGTGATCGGCAGGATGCTCGCGCTGCCGAACGGTGCGGCACAGACCGCGCCTTCCTTGCGTTCCATGGCCGCATGGCCTGGCAGGAATGGCGTGAGGTGGGACTTGACGCCAATCGGGCCAACGCCCGGGCCGCCACCGCCGTGGGGGATGCAGAAGGTCTTGTGCAAATTCAGGTGGGACACGTCGCCGCCGAACTTGCCTGGGGCGCAGAGGCCGACCATTGCGTTCATGTTGGCGCCGTCGATGTACACCTGGCCGCCGTTGTCGTGAATGATGCCGCAGATTTCGCGGATACCTTCCTCGAACACGCCGTGGGTGGACGGGTAGGTAATCATCAGCGCGGCGAGGTGTTCGCGGTGCTCGATGGCCTTGGCGCGCAGGTCTTCGATGTCCACGTTGCCACGGGCATCGCAGGCCGTAACTACCACACGCATACCGGCCATGTTGGCAGTCGCCGGGTTGGTGCCGTGGGCCGACGACGGGATGAGGCAGATGTCGCGGCGTTCTTCACCACGGCTCTGGTGATAGGCACGGATCGCCAACAGGCCGGCGTACTCACCCTGGGAACCGGCGTTCGGCTGCAGCGAGATCGCGTCGTAACCGGTGGCCGCGCAGAGCATGGCTTCCAGGTCGGAGGTCAGTTGCAGGTAGCCGGTACTTTGCTCGGCCGGGGCGAACGGGTGCAGGGCACCGAATTCGGCCCAGGTCACTGGGATCATTTCGCTGGCGGCGTTGAGCTTCATGGTGCACGAGCCCAGCGGGATCATGGTGCGGTCCAGGGCCAGGTCTTTGTCCGCCAGCTTGCGCAGGTAGCGCATCAGCTCGGTTTCGGAGTGATAACGGTTGAACACCGGGTGGCTGAGGATCGGCGACTCGCGCAGCAATGCGGCGGGCAGGCGGCTGTCCACCTCGGCGTTGAAGTCCGGCAGGGCTTTGCCAGCGGCGAAGATCGCCCACAGGGTTTCGATATCGGCTTGGGTGGTGGTTTCGTCCACCGACAGGCCAACCCGCTCGGCGTCCACCACACGCAGGTTGATGCGCTGGGCGCGGGCCTTGTCGTGCAGTGCGGCAGTGTCGGCACCGGTGTGCAGGGTCAGGGTGTCGAAGAAATGTTCCTGCTCGACCTTCAGGCCCAGCGCGGTCAAGCCCTTGGCGAGGATCGCGGTCAGGTGGTGAATACGGTTGGCGATCTGGGTCAGGCCCTTGGGCCCGTGGTACACGGCATACATGCTGGCGATGTTGGCGAGCAGTACTTGGGCGGTGCAGATGTTGCTGGTGGCTTTCTCGCGGCGGATATGCTGCTCGCGGGTCTGCATGGCCAGGCGCAGGGCCGGCTTGCCGAAGCGGTCTACCGACACACCGACCAGACGCCCCGGCATGTCGCGCTTGAACGCATCCTTGGTGGAGAAGTACGCCGCGTGCGGGCCACCGAAGCCCAGCGGCACGCCGAAGCGTTGCGCGCTGCCGATGGCCACGTCGGCGCCGAACTCACCCGGTGGGGCCAGCAGGGTCAGGGCCAGCAGGTCCGCAGCCACGGCTACCAGGGCATTGGCGGCGTGGAAACGCTCGGTCAGTGCGCGGTAGTCGAACACGTCACCGTTGCTGGCCGGGTACTGCAGCAGCGCGCCGAAGAACGGGCTGACGTCGGTCAGTTCGCGCTCATCGCCCACGACCACGTCAATGCCCAGCGGCTCGGCACGGGTGCGCAGTACGTCGAGGGTTTGCGGGTGACTGTGGATAGAGGCGAAGAAGGCGTTGCTGCCCTTGTTCTTGCTCAGGCGCTTGCAGAAGGTCATGGCTTCGGCGGCGGCGGTGGCTTCATCGAGCAGCGAGGCGTTGGCGATCGGCAGGCCGGTGAGGTCGCTGATCAGGGTCTGGAAGTTCAGCAGCGCTTCCAGGCGACCCTGGGAAATTTCTGGCTGGTACGGGGTGTAGGCGGTGTACCAGGCCGGGTTTTCCAGGAGGTTGCGCAGGATCGGCGACGGCGTATGGCAGTTGTAGTAGCCCTGGCCGATGTAGGTCTTGAACAGTTGGTTCTGGCTGGCGATGGCCTTGATCTTGGCCAGGGCCTCGGCTTCGCTCAGGCCATCTTCCAGGCCGAGCACACTGGTGCCCTTGATGCTTTCCGGGATCACGCTGGCGCTCAGGGCCTCCAGGGAATCGAAGCCCAGGCTGGCGAGCATCTGCTGCTCATCTTCCTGGCGCGGGCCGATGTGGCGGGCGATGAATTCGTTGGCGGTGCTCAGGTTGATCGTCATGGCGCGCTCCTCAGGCTTCAGCGTTGGCTTTGATCAGGCGGTCGTACGCGTCCTGATCCAACAGTTTAGCTACCGCATCGGCATCGGCCGGTTTAAAGCGGAAGAACCAGCCTTCGCCCATCGGGTCTTCGTTGACCAGTTCCGGGCTGCCATCGAGCTTGTCGTTCACTTCCAGCACTTCACCGTCCAACGGCATGTACACGCCGCTGGCGGCCTTGACCGATTCTACGGTGGATGCTTCAGCGCCCTTGTCGTAGGCCTGCAACTCCGGCAGTTGCACGAAAACCACATCACCCAGCGCGTTCTGTGCGAAAGCGGTGATACCCACGGTGACGCTGCCGTCAGCTTCGGCGCGCAGCCATTCGTGATCTTCAGTGAAACGCAACTCGCTCATGGAAACTCCTCAGGGCCAGAATCGTCTGGTGGGCGGGATTGGAAATAATGGAGAGTTGCTTAGCAATATCGCGGCCAATGTCATTAACTCTTTATTAATCAATGGCTTGGTAAAAGCGGTTATAACGATAGCGCATTTGTGTGTAGCGATTTCGCTACACTCCGGCCGTCGAAAAAAAGCCTATGCGGATCAAAGCCTTGCATGGCGCGTAAAAAACAAGGTTGTAGCGATATCGTTCCACTGTAGCGCTTTCAGTACGGATGGACGTCGCTTTTGCGATTTATCTACCGTCTGGGAGGCCGGCCCGCGTTTTACCGTGCGCGCACTTCGTCATCAGGATGCGCCGCATGAGTACTTCAAACCTTATTCCCCCGGAGATTTCCCAGGCCCGGACATCTCGCGACTATTTATCCAACGTCTTCGCCCGGCGCCTGGGCCTGGCCCAAGTGGCCCGGGAAATGATCCAGGAATGGATCGGACAGTGGTTTGCCGGTTCCGGCCTGCAGGCCGCTAACAGCTGGATCGGTGTGATCCAGCCAACCTTGGCCGGCCGCCGCCACATTCCGCTTATTACCTTGAGCGACGCACTGATCAAGCGCTGCATGAAGGGTGACGCGCTGAACTACACGCCAGGCCATCATGTGCTGTTGGTGCAGTCTGCATCGCAGGTGTTTCAACCGGCGAGCGGCGCCCTCACCGTGGACGATATCGAGTGGATGCTCAACACCCTGGCGCCCGATGTGCTGGCGGGTTTTGCCGAGCGCTTGGTGCAATACTGGAACGCGCGCGTGTCGGACGGTTCGGCCGACAGCCGTTGGCACGCGGTCAGCAGCCAGTTACGTGCATGCCTGCTCACGGCGCGGCAGAACCCGCCATTGACGCCGGAGCAGGCGCGGCTGCTGCTGGGGCTGGGCGATGAGCAGGTACAGCAGCTTTGGGGGTATCGGGCGGATCGAGAGGCCTTGGGTGATGCCGATGCGCTGCATATCTATCAAGTCTATGCGGCCCAGGCCGGGGACCCGGGCGAATGGCTGCCGCTGTTGATCTTGCAGCGTCGGGTCGTGGGGCAACAGGTCACCCTCGTCTATATCCCGGTGATGAACCTGGTGCAGCTCGAATCCCTGGACGCCTTGGGTGACCTGCTGCCGCGCTATATGAGCCACTACCGGCCAGGGGCGCCGCTGCAATGGGTACTGCGCGAGCCCGAGGGCGATGTGTTCGATGCGTTGGCCCAGGCCTTGCTCGAACGACAACTTCGCGATGTACGGCGGGTTGACTGGTCGGCACTGCCCGATATCGGCAGCTATGAACAGCTGTTTATCACGCTCACCTCGCCACTGGCCTGGTTCGACCCGGATTACCTCGAGCAGCCTCACGAAGAACAATTGCCGGTCTGGTTGCAGCGGGCCAGCAGCGCGGATCGCCTGGCTTACGGTCAGTGGCTGGAGCGCCTGGCGCGCCTGCAACGCAGCACCGGCGGTGCAATGTTCCTCGATGGCCTTGAGCCAATCGATGTGTACGCGCGCAAGGCGTTGCAACGGCAAATGCGCCTGGATCATCCAACGCAAGCCCCCATCAACCCGGACGACTACCTCCTGACCTTCGAGCGCACCCAGGGTGGCACGGTTGGCTGGACGCAACGACCCACCCGGACGTTGACCCACTGGTCGCTGGAAAACCCCTTCGCCACCGCCTATGCCAGTGTGCACATCAGCCACCAGGCCACGCCAGGTAACGTGCCGCGCTGGGTCACGCCGGCCTATCTCAAGGGACTGATCGAGCGGGTGGACGTGGGCAAGTATTATCCGTCGTTGCTGGAGCACGCACTGATCGCCGACCCGATGCAGTCTGCACGGCGGCGCCGGTTGTTTGTCGATCAGATGGCGCTGCAACTGCCGATGCGCGCCCTTGAAAACAGCCTTCGCCAGCGCAACGGTTTCACCCGGGCAGGCGCTCGGGTGGTGCAAGCGATGCTGCGGGAAGATCCGCGTCAGCGCGTGGTCGACGATGAGGTGATTGTCGCCCGGCCCCTGGCGTTCCTGGCCCATGCAGGCGGGCTGGCCCATCAAGCGCACAACCTGTTTGTCATCGGTCCCCGCGACAACAGCACGTTGCCGCATCTTCTCTATCGGCCGGATCAAACCGACGCGGTGCTGCAACAGTTCCCCAGCCGCCAGGCGTTGCTCGACGAGATCGCAACGGTGGGCGGCGATCTTCAACGCGTGGTGCTGCAGCGTTTACCGGAGAACAGCCGCGCTCTGTTTGCCAACGGCGGTTTTCTTCGTCCTCATGTCCAGCGTGTGCTGCAGGGCGATGAGTTCGACGTGCTGCCCGCATCGAGCCCGGCGTTGTTGAGTGACGAACCGGTGCATGGCGAGTTCCTTGAGAGCGTCTTCGATGAAAACGCCAGAGACCTGTGGCAGCGCGCCGTCAAACAGTCGGTCTCCAACGAGGCGCTGCGTTGGACCCTGTTCAAGAATGATCTGTGGCAAGTGTTCAATGCGCTTTTGCCGATGGTCAGGGGGCCGGTGGCGGTGGCGGGCTGGTTGTCCCAAACCTTCAGGACGTTCCGCACGGTGCTGGCGCTGCCGGTCGAGACCAGCCGCGAAGATTCCGCCAATGCCTTCGCCGAGTTGATCGGCAGCGTGGCCGGCCTGCTGATGAGCCCTGTGGTCACGCTGGATCAACGATTACGCCTGAACCCTGGCAGTGCCCAGGCCCGTGACGCGATCCCGGTCAGCCACACGCGCCACTCGGCGTCGACGTTTGCCTGGCAGCGTTCATTCGCCGACGTCACGGCAATGGATTTTTCCTGGGCCAACTCAAGGTCCAGGCTTACGACCCAGCAGCGTGCCCAGCTCGAGACTTTCCAATGGTCACCCAGGCAGGGCGAGCGCTGGCCCGACTCGCCGACGCTGGCCTCGGCGGCGAGCCCGGTGCGCGGTAGTCTGCTGGTACAGGGCGACAGTGGCGCGGCCCGTCAGGAGCCTTACACGTTGATAGACAGCAAAGTGTATGGCCTGAGCGCGGTCAAGGATGGCTGGCGGGTCGTCGATCTGCGGCAACCCCAGCGTCTCGGTCCGTGGCTGGGCAAGGATGCCCATGGGGTCTGGAAAGTCGACCTGGGCCTGCGCCTGGTTGGCGGGCAGCCAAAGAGCACGGTGGCCCAGCGGCGTGCCCACATCGAGCAGCAAAAGCTTGAGCTTGAGCGCGAGTACAGCGCGGCAAGCAACGAATTGCAGAGCCTCGAGCGTGTCGTGACCGCGGCCGAAGACCTGTGTGAGAAGGCGCACCTGACCTCCGAGGCAGCCTTCACCGAGCAGCACCGGCGCGATGCCAGGGCGCGCTACCTGCGCGAATTGGAAAAAAAGACCGATGCGCAACAGAAAAAACTCAATGTGCTTATGCGCAGAAACGCCAACAAGCCCCTGGACGGCTTTGAACGGGAACAGTGCCTGCAGTTGGAAGATATCGTGCTGAACCTGCGCCGGCAGATGTTCGTGCTGAACCTGCGCCGGCAGATGTTCGTGCTGACCTTCAGTCGCCGCGAGGAGCAGTTTTCCGAAGCGCATCTCGCGCAACTGTCGGGGCAGGACGCGACCGCGGCCCAGGCGGTTATCGGAACCTTGACCGAAGAGAGCCGCAGGATCGGCGAGTTTCACGACAAGATGGTCAACCTGAGCTTCTGGGAGCGGGTCAATTACGAGCGGTTGCTCAGCATTCCTGCCTACAAGTCATACACCGGTGAGTTGCAACCGTCCTCGTACGGGCAGCCATTGGGCTGGCGGACCGTGCAGTTGCAGGTGCTCAAGGAGCAGCTGTGGCGCCGGCGGCCCCTGCCTGAAGAGCAGGACGACTTCAGTCGGATCGACGCGGCCATGGATGAGGCGATCCAGTCGGCCCAGTCCCAGAAAACCATCGATGAGCCAGGCGTGCTGAGTGTGCAGCAGCGTATCGAGGGCACCCGGGCGGTGCTGCACGAATACGCCAAAACCCTGGCGCTCCTGGATGAATACCGTTCCGCCGCGCCGGAATTGATCCATGGGGATGTCGAGGTGCCGGTGGAAGCCACGATCCTCAGCCTGGAACAGGAGTCGAGAATCGCCCTGGCGAAGCTGCTGCGTGAGCACGAGCGCAACCCTCGGCCCGGCCGGGTACGCCCCCTTGAAGCCGATCAACGGCTGATCCGCGATTCGAAGAAGCGCTATCAATTGGGGCGGGTTCGCGCCCGCACGCCGGAATCGACCGAAGACATCGTTGATGTCATCAACCCGATTGACCAGGCCGTGGTGGTGAGCCTGCATCAGCAGCCGGGCTCGGATGCGTTCGAAGCGATCACACCGGCTGGCGCCGTGGTGCCGCGGCCGACGCGCTCCCTGGAAAACCTCAAGGCCGACGCGCGCCGCTTGTTGGCCAGAGCACCGCTGGTGCTGCAGCAGACCCGCGACGAAGCGCGCAGTGCCAAGCTGCCGGCCAGCGTCGAGGCCCGGTTGACGCGGCAGTCCGAGGGCATCAAGGCGGTTGCCGAAAAGATTCGCAAGGCGCTGCCGTCAACGCCGGATACCGCGGCCCAGGCGCTGCTCGCTGAATTGGAACAGGCCGCCAGCCACTCTCTGGAGCAGGGTCGAGCGTTGCGCATCGAGATGATCAAGCGCTTGCCGCCCGATGAGGATGGGATTGCCTGGCTCCTGGCCCGGGACCAGGTGCAGATACTGCGCATCGAGGGGCGTATTGCGCTCAAGCGGGTGGATGATTTCCTGCAGGAGTATGTGGTCAAGGACAGGCAGGGCAAGGTCCTGGCTTATGCGCACTTTCATTATTCATCGCCCACGGACCCCGATTTACCCTACAACGCCGGCCATCTGAAAAGGCCGGAGCAGCGCTTCATGAGTTTTCGCAGCCTGCTCGACAAAACCGACAGTGAGGCCATCGCGATCTACTATTCGCGCATCAGCCCGCCCATGGCCGCGCAGCTGTTTTTCAGCGCTGCCGGCGTTATCAAGCATCGTGGCCGGCGTGCGTTCTGGTGATGCAGGCGCTCAGGGTTTTCCGGGAATGCCGTACTTGCGCAAGCGGTGAGCGATGGCGGTGTGTGAGGTTTGCAGGCGGCTGGCCAACTGCCGGGTCGAGGGGTAACTGACGTAGAGCTTCTCCAGCAGGCTGCGCTCGAAGTCCTCGACGGCCTGTTCCAGGCTATCGACTTCGCCGTCGTTCTGGCGGGCCACGGAGGTGCCGGCGATGTCCAGGTCACCGATGTCCACCAGGCTGCTTTCGCAGATGGCGGCGGCGCGGAAGATCACGTTCTGCAGCTGGCGCACATTGCCCGGCCAACGGTTACCCAACAGCGCCGGATAGGTGCCGGGCGCCAGGCGGCACACCGGGCGCTGGATCTGCGCACAGGCCTGCTGCATGAAGTAGCGGGCCAGCAGCAGGATGTCCTGGCCGCGTTCACGCAGGGGCGGTACTTCGACGTTGAGCACGTTGAGGCGATAGAACAGGTCTTCGCGGAAGGTGCCTTCGCTGACCATTTTTTCCAGGTCGCGGTGGGTGGCGCTGAGGATGCGCACGTTGACCTTCACTTCGCGGTCGCCGCCCACCCGGCGGAAGCTGCCGTCGTTGAGAAAACGCAGCAGCTTGGCTTGCAAATAGGGCGACATTTCGCCGATTTCATCGAGAAATACCGTGCCCTGGTTGGCCAGCTCCATCAGCCCTGGCTTGCCGCCGCGTTGGGCGCCGGTAAAGGCGCCGGGGGCGTAACCGAACAATTCACTCTCGGCGAGATTCTCCGGCAGCGCCGCGCAGTTCAACGCCAAAAACGGCGCACTGTGGCGTGCGCTGATGGCGTGGCAGGCCCGCGCCACCAACTCCTTGCCGGTGCCGGTTTCGCCCTGGATCAACAGCGGAGCATCGAGTGCGGCCACCCGTTGTGCGCGTGCCTTGAGCGTGCGGATCACCGGGGACTCGCCCAGCAGCGCATCAAAGCCTTCGGCATGATCATGGTGCAGCGCCGACAGTTGTTCGCCGATGCGGTTGGGTTGGTACAGGGTGAGCAGGGCGCCGGCATCGGTGATCGGCGTGGCGTCCAGCAAGAGGGTCTGGCCGTTGACGCTGATCTCGCGCAGGGGCAGGCGAAAGCCCTGTTCCAGCAAGGTGTCCAGTAATGCCGGGTCATTGAACAGCTCGGCGATGCTTTCCCCCGCCGGCTCGCGCCCGTACAGCGCAATCATTGCCGGGTTGGCCAGCAGGATCTTGCCCGCACTGTCCAGGGCCAGCACCGGGTCGGTCATGGCCGCCAGCAGGGCGTCGAGTTGCAGGTGGCGGCGTTGGCCGGGAAGGATATCCACTACCGTTACGGCTTGTACGCCGTGCACGCTGAACAGCGCGTCGCGCAGCTCTTCGAGCACCTCGGCGCTGAGCGTCGGGGCGTCGATGTAGACGTTGGGCGGCACCATTTCCACCGCATCCAGGTTGAGATTGCGCCCACCAAGCAAGGCCAGGACTTCCTGGGTAATGCCGACGCGGTCGATGAAGCTGACATGGATACGCATGGGGCGCTAACAATTCTGGGGAGCGAGAGGCGGCAAGTATGCCTGACAGGCGATAGAGATCAAAAAATGTGAGAGGGGGCTTGCCCCCTCCCACAGTTGGAGCAGAGTTTTGTCAGTTATTCCAGGTGTTCGGGTTTGACCGGATCGCCCGATTTCACATCCAGCTGATGCCGCACATCCTCGAACATCTGGTCGTACTGCTTGTGCATCGAACCATTGAGCACGGCCGTCTTCGGCATCCCATACTTCTGCGCGATGTTCATCGCATGCCGGGCGAAGTCGAATGCCTGGTCCTTGGGCAAGAAGAACTCCTCCTTGAGGTCCTTGCCCTGCACCGAGCCGTGCAGCTTGAACAGCATGCCCTTGCCTTCCTTTGGATCCTGGCTGACTTCGTAATCGATGCACAGGTTGTAGCTGTAGTCGTCCTTGTTAAGGGCGTGACGTTCGACGTGCAGGTGACCGGGTTCAAAGGTGGCCATAGGGGTATCTCCTCTACTTCACAGATAGGTGATGCCAGGTGTTGCCGTGCTGATGCGCGTGCCGGCGCTGCCCTGGACGATGGCTTCGATGTCGGAGAGTGAACCGATCACCGCGGTTTTGCCAGTCTGGCGGGCGAACTCGCAGGCGGCTTGCACCTTGGGCCCCATGGAGCCGGCGGCGAAGCCGAGTTTTTCCATGTCGTCGGGGTGGGCCTGGCCGATGGCTTTTTGCGTCGGCTTGCCGAAGTCGATAAACGCGGCGTTGACGTCGGTGGCTATCACCAGCAAATCGGCGTCCAGTTGCGAGGCCAGCAACGAGGAGCACAGGTCTTTGTCGATCACGGCTTCGATGCCCTTGAGCTTGCCGTCTTCACCGTACATGGTCGGGATACCGCCACCACCGGCGCAGATCACGATGGCGTTTTTTTCCAGCAGCCACTTGATCGGGCGAATCTCAAAGATGCGTTTGGGCCGCGGGCTGGCCACGACGCGGCGATATTTGTCGCCATCCGGGGCGATGGCCCAGCCTTTCTCGGCGGCGAGTTTTTCCGCTTCGGCCTTGGAGTACACCGGGCCGATGGGCTTGGTCGGGTTCTGGAAGGCCGGGTCCTTGGCGTCCACTTCCACCTGGGTGAGCAGGGTAGCGAATGGCACTTCGAAGTCCAGCAGGTTGCCCAGTTCCTGTTCGATGATGTAGCCGATCATGCCTTCGGTCTCGGCACCCAGCACGTCCAGCGGGTACGGCGAAACGCTGGTGTAGGCGGCCGCCTGCAACGACAGCAGGCCGACCTGCGGGCCATTGCCGTGGGCGATGACCAGCTCGTTGCCGGCATGGATCTTGGCGATCTGTTCGGTGGCGATACGGATATTGGCGCGTTGGTTGTCTGCGGTCATGGGTTCACCACGGCGCAGGAGGGCGTTGCCGCCCAGAGCTACGACGATGCGCATAATGCAATCCTTCTATGGGTGTGAACACAGAGGCCAATGTGGGAGGGGGCTTGCTCCCGATAGCGGTATGTCAGGCAACTTATCTGTAGCTGATCCGCCGCCATCGGGGGCAAGTCGAATCGTCGCACCGCCCCTCCCACACTTGACCCGTGTAGCCTTTAGATATCCGCGAGTGCCGACACCAGGATCGCCTTGATGGTGTGCATGCGGTTTTCCGCTTGCTCAAAAGCGATGTTGGCCGGCGACTCGAAGACTTCCTCGGTCACTTCCACCCCATTGGCCAGGTTCGGATAACGTGCGGCGATGTCCTTGCCGACCTTGGTTTCGCTGTTGTGGAACGCCGGCAGGCAGTGCATGAATTTCACCCGAGGGTTGCCCGAGGCTTTCATCATCTTGGCGTTGACCTGGTACGGCAGCAGTTGCTCGATGCGTTCGTCCCACGCTTCCACGGGCTCACCCATGGACACCCAGATATCGGTGTGGATGAAGTCCACGCCTTTGACGGCTTCTTTCGGGTCTTCGGTGATGGTGATGCGCGCGCCGCTTTCCTCGGCGAATGCCTGGCACTGTTTGATGAAGTCTTCGTGGGGCCACAGGGCTTTCGGCGCGCCGATGCGCACGTCCATGCCGAGCTTGGCGCCGATCATCAGCAGCGAGTTACCCATGTTGTAGCGCGCGTCACCCAGGTAGGCGTAGCTGATGTCATGCAGCGGCTTGTCGCTGTGCTCGCGCATGGTCAGGGTGTCGGCGATCATTTGGGTCGGGTGGAATTCGGCGGTGAGGCCGTTGAACACCGGCACGCCGGCGAACTTGGCCAGCTCTTCGACGATTTCCTGCTCGAAGCCACGGTACTCAATGGCGTCGAACATGCGGCCAAGGACGCGGGCGGTGTCTTTCATGCTTTCTTTGTGGCCGATCTGCGACGACACCGGGTCGATGTAGGTGACGTGGGCGCCCTGGTCGTGGGCTGCCACTTCGAAGGCGCAACGGGTGCGGGTCGAGGTTTTTTCGAAGATCAGCGCGATGTTCTTGCCTTGCAGGTGCGGACGCTCGGTGCCGGTGTATTTGGCGCGCTTGAGGTCGCGGGACAGGTCCAGCAGGTAATTCAGTTCGCGGGTGGTGTGGTGCATCAGCGACAGTAGGCTGCGGTTGCGCATATTGAAAGCCATGATGGAATCTCCTTAATAGTCGATAGGGTCGCGGATGATCGGGCAGGTCATGCAGTGGCCGCCGCCACGGCCACGGCCGAGTTCACCGGCGCTGATGGTGATGACTTCCACGCCAGCCTTGCGCAACAGGGTGTTGGTGTAGGTGTTGCGGTCGTAGCCGATCACCACGCCAGGCTCCAAGGCCACCACGTTGTTGCCGTCGTCCCACTGCTCGCGTTCGGCGGCGAAGCTGTTGCCGCCGGTCTCGACCACGCGCAGGGCCTTGAGGTTGAGCGCAGCGGCCACGGTCTCGAGGAAGTTGGTTTTCTCCCGCTGAATGTCGATGCCGTGGGGCTTGCTGTCATCAGGGCGTAGGGTGAAGGGCACGATCTGGTTGACCACTTCGGGGAAGATGGTCACCAGGTCGCGGTCGCAGAAGCTGAACACGGTGTCCAGGTGCATCGCCGCGCGGGATTTCGGCAGGCCGGCAACGATCACCCGTTCCACGGCTTTGTTCTTGAACAGGTTGCGCGCCAGTTGGCCGATGGCCTGGTGGGACGAGCGCTCGCCCATGCCGATCAACACCACGCCATTGCCAATCGGCATGACGTCACCACCTTCGAGCGTGGCGGCACCGTGTTCCTGGTCGGGGTCGCCGTACCAGATCTGGAAGTCCGCGTTGGTGAACTCAGGGTGGAATTTGTAGATGGCGCTGGCCAGCAGGGTTTCCTGGCGTCGCGCCGGCCAGTACATCGGGTTGAGCGTCACACCGCCGTAGATCCAGCAGGTGGTGTCGCGGGTGAACTGGGTGTTGGGCAGCGGCGGCAGAATGAAACTGGCGTGGCCGAGGAAGTCGCGGAACATCTCGATGGTCTTGCCACCGAAGCTGCTCGGCAGGTCATCGGCCGACACGCCACCGATCAGGAACTCGGCGATCTTGCGCGGTTCGAGGCTGCGCAGCCAGGAGCCGACTTCCTCGACCAGGCCCAGGCCCACGGTGTTGGAGGTGATCTTGCGTTCCAGGATCCAGTCCAGGGCCTCGGGGTTCGCAACGATGTCGGTCAGCAGGTTGTGCATTTCCAGCACATCAATATCCCGCTCGCGCATCTTGGTCACGAAGTCGAAATGGTCGCGCTTGGCCTGGGCCACCCACAACACATCGTCGAACAGCAATTCATCGCAGTTGTTAGGGGTCAGCCGTTGGTGGGCCAAACCTGGGGAGCACACCATGACTTTGCGCAGTTTGCCGGCTTCGGAATGTACGCCGTACTTCACTTTTTCCGTGGTCATTACAGATCCTCCAAGGAACAACAATTACAGAGTCAGGAAGCCGTCGTAGAGACCATAGGCAGCCACCAGGGCGCCAATGACTACCGCAGCGAAAATCAGCTTCTCGACGTTGGTGAAAATCGGTTTGCCCAGTTCATGCTTGGCCTTGGCGAACAGGATCGCGCCGGGGGCATAGAGCAGGGCGGACAACAGCAGGTACTTGGTGCCGCCGGCATAGAGCAGCCAGACCGCGTAGATCAGCGAAACCGCGCCGATGAACAGGTCTTTCCTGCGCTCTTTGAGGGCGTTTTCGTAGGTTTCGCCGCGCACCGCCAGCAGCAGCGCGTAGGCCGCCGACCACAGGTAAGGCACCAGGATCATCGAGGTGGCGAGGTAGATCAGCGACAGGTAGGTACTGGCGGAAAACAGCGTGATCACCAGGAATATCTGGACCATGGCGTTGGTCAGCCACAGGGCGTTGGCCGGCACGTGGTTGGCGTTTTCCTTGCGCAGGAACTCCGGCATGGTGTGGTCCTTGGCGGCGGCGAACATGATCTCCGCACACAGCAGCACCCACGACAGCAGCGCCCCCAGCAACGAGATGATCAAGCCGACGCTGATCAGCACCGCACCCCAGTGGCCCACCACATGTTCCAGCACGGCGGCCATCGACGGGTTCTGCAGCTTGGCCAATTCCGGTTGGGTCATGATGCCCAGGGACAGCACGTTCACCAGCATCAGGAACAACAGCACGGTGATAAAGCCGATAACGGTGGCCTTGCCGACGTCGCTGCGTTTTTCAGCACGGGCCGAGAAGATGCTCGCGCCTTCGATACCAATGAACACCCACACGGTGACCAGCATCATGTTGCGCACCTGGTTCATCACGCTGCCCAGGTCCGGGTTTTTCACGCCCCAGATGTCAGCGGTGAAGATATCCAGCTTGAACGCGAACACGGCGATCAATACGAACAGCACCAGCGGCACCACCTTGGCGACCGTGGTCACCAAGTTGATGAACGCCGCTTCCTTGATCCCGCGCAGCACCAGAAAATGCACGGCCCACAGCAAGACCGACGCGCCAATCACCGCCGCAGGCGTATTGCCTTCGCCGAAGATCGGGAAGAAGTAACCGAGGGTGCTGAACAGGAGGACGAAGTAACCGACGTTGCCCAGCCAGGCGCTGATCCAGTAACCCCAGGCAGACGAAAAGCCCATGTAGTCACCGAAGCCGGCCTTGGCGTAGGCGTAAACACCGCCGTCCAGATCAGGTTTGCGGTTGGCCAGGGTCTGGAAGACGAACGCCAGGGTCAGCATGCCCACGGCGGTAATTACCCAGCCGATCAATACCGCGCCAACATCGGCACTGGCCGCCATGTTTTGCGGCAGAGAGAAGATCCCGCCGCCAATCATTGAGCCGACGACAAGTGCAACCAGTGCACCCAATCGAAGTTTTCCGGGAGATTCAGACATTGCATAACTCCAATGCAGGAGAAGAGAGACCACAGAATAATTCCGTGTGCTAATCAAACAGCTGACTCAGATCACTTCATTGGCACATTCCATTGTGAATTAATGAGTTAGGAGGAAAGTCGCGAGCAATACCTCTCCCCCGCAAAGTCGCGTTCCAGAGCGATTTCTGCGGTTTTATTAATTATTTAGTCTGCCGTGTGGACGTTTGAAACTAGACCCTTTTACTGAATACGCAAGTTTTTCCAAAAGGCGACAATAAATGACCTGGAAACGACAAAGTAGTGGCCATATTTAAATTCTAAATACGTCTGAACTGGATAAACTGTCATGCCGTTGAGTTATGAGCGTGGCGGTTTTATCGCTGTCTTTAATAAACGCTACACTCGCTGACTTAATTAGTTGAGTTCAGGGTTGTCAGCTCAATTTTTATTCAGGAGTCTGCATGTCTCAACCGGCCCAGAAACTTCGGCTTGGCGCCCTGATTGCCCTGGTGGTGGGGTCGATGATCGGCGGCGGGATCTTCTCGTTGCCGCAGAACATGGCCGCGCGCGCCGAGGTGGGCGCGGTGTTGATCGGCTGGGCGATCACGGCCGTGGGCATGCTGACCCTGGCCTTCGTCTTCCAGACCCTGGCCAATCGCAAGCCGGAACTGGATTCCGGGGTGTACGCCTACGCCAAGGCGGGTTTCGGCGACTACATGGGCTTTTCCTCGGCCTGGGGTTACTGGATCAGCGCGTGGATGGGCAACGTCGGTTATTTCGTGTTGCTGTTCAGCACCCTGGGCTATTTTTTCCCGGTGTTCGGCCAAGGCAACACGCCGGTGGCCATCGGCTGCGCATCGTTGCTGCTATGGGCCGTGCACTTCCTGGTGCTGCGCGGGATCAAGGAAGCCGCGTTCATCAACCAGATCACCACCGTGGCCAAGCTGGTACCGCTGCTGATGTTCGTGGTCATCGCCGCCGTGGCGTTCAAGGCCGATATTTTCACGGCTGACATCTGGGGCCTGGGCAAGCCGCAATTCGGCAGTGTGGTGGACCAGGTGCGCAATATGATGCTGGTCACGGTATTTGTGTTTATCGGCATTGAAGGCGCCAGCGTTTATTCGGCGCGGGCCGAGAAGCGCGCGGACGTGGGGCGGGCCACGGTGATCGGCTTTCTTGGCGTGCTGTTGCTGCTGGTGCTGGTGAATGTGCTGTCCCTGGGCATCATGAGCCAGGCGGAGCTGGCCGGCCTGCAAAACCCGTCCCTGGCCGGTGTGCTCGAGCATATCGTCGGGCCCTGGGGCGCGGTACTGATCAGCATCGGCCTGGCGGTTTCATTGCTGGGCGCCTTGTTGTCCTGGGCGCTGCTCTGTGCCGAAATCCTCTACGCCACCGCCCATGACAAGACCATGCCGGCCTTCCTGAAGAAGGAAAACGCCAACCAGGTGCCGGTCAACGCCTTGTGGCTGACCAATGTGATGATCCAGGTCTTCCTGGTGATCACGCTGTTTTCCCACAGCACCTACACCACCCTGATTTACCTGGCGTCGTCGATGATTCTGGTGCCGTACCTGTGGTCGGCGGCGTATGCCGTGCTGTTGAGCGGGCGGGGTGAAACCTATGAAGGTGCCCACCGCCATCGCATCAAGGACTTGCTGGTGGGGTTGATCGCCCTGGGCTACGCCGTATGGTTGCTCTACGCCGGGGGGCTGAAATACCTGCTGTTGTCGGCGCTGTTGTATGCGCCAGGCGTGATCCTGTTCGCCCTGGCCAAGCGCGAACAGGGCCAGCCGTTGTTTACCCACGTAGAGAAAGGCATTTTCAGCTGCGTGATCGCCGGTGCAGGGCTGGCGGCGTATGGGTTGTACAGTGGGTTGTTGTCGTTGTGATGGGGTGAGGGGACTGGCCGCTATCGGGAGCAAGCCCCTTCCCACATTTTGAATATGTTCACCCATCAAAGTGTGGGAGGGGGCTTGCTCCCGATAGCGGCCGTCAAGTCACCATTGAGGCCTGTGCGAGCCCAATTCTCCAGCCGGCAAATCCCATTGCAATGGCGTTCCACCGATGGTCAGCGGGGGCAGCAGCCGATGGGCCTGGCCCCAGGCGGTCTGTTCGACGACCAGGCCTTGATCCCCTGGTTCTTCCTCTCGCAACGCAGGCTGCTCGGGCACTTGCCCCGCGTCCACCAGTAGCTTCGCCGTACGCGCCAACGACAACCGCGCCGAACCACCGCGCCCCGACCGCAACCGTTCGCCCAGCGCCTGAATCGCACTGGCTGCCATCAGGTACCCGGTCGCGTGATCCAGCGCCTGCAACGGCAGTGGCACCGGTTTATCCGCGTGTTTCCAGCGCATGCCCGCCGCGGCGATCCCGCTGCTCATCTGCACCAGGCTGTCGAAGCCCCGGCGATTACGCCACGGGCCGCTCCAGCCGTAGGCGTTGAGGCTGACGTCGATCAGGCCGGGGGCGATGTGTTGCAGTTCAGCGGCGGTGTAGCCCAGGTGCTCCAGGGCGTCAGCGCGGTAACCGTGGAACAGGATGTCGGCGTCCTTGAGCAACCTCTCGAAAATCAGCCGGCCTTCGGGCGTTTTCAGGTCCAGGCGCGCGCAACGTTTGCCCAGGGTCATTTCCGGGATTACGCCGGGTTCGTTCCAGGTGGGTGAGTCGATGCGCAGGACATCCGCGCCGAGGCCGGCAAGAAAACGACTGGCCACCGGGCCGGCCAGCACACGGGTCAAATCCAGCACCTTGAGGCCGGCCAGCGGGCGTGCCGGCGAGCCGCGCCAGGATTTATCGGTCGTGGTTTCGAAAGTCTGGCGTTGGACCAACGCCTCGGCGTTCACCGCCAACCCTTGCGGATGTTGCTGCCAGGCCTGCCATGTACGCATCTGCGCCGCGCAGCCACCGTGGTCGACAATCGCCTGTTCCAGTTCTGCGGCGTTCCACGCCGCGACCTTGCTGGCCATCTCGGCGCGGTCGGCGACCTTGCCCAGCACCCGTTCGGCGGCGGCACGGTGATGACGTGCGTTGGTATGCAGGCGAATCCAGCCGTCGGCGCTGGTGTAGTCGCCGGCCACCGGGTCCCACAGGGGCGGCACTTGCCAGCCCAGCGGGCGGATCGAGGAAGAAAACCAGAAGGAGGCGAGGCGTCGGTCCACACTCACGCTGGGTAAGCGCCCGGTCTGTTGCTGGATCAGTTGGGCGACGGCCTGCCCGGCGGCGCCGATGCTGGCACTGGCCAGTTCGGTGACGGCGTAGGTCGAGGGCAGGGCGCCCGCCTCGGTGAAGCTCAGCGGGGTGTGGGGTAGATCGAGTGCGGCTTGGATGGGAGTCAGCAGGTCAGTCATCAAAGGCCCTCCTTAAGAGAAGGGCCACTATAGAAGATCATCACACCGGCGTGACAACCCCTGGTACCAACGGCAGGTCGATGCTGGCGATAAAACCACCGGCTGGGTGATTGGCCAGGATCAGGCTGCCGCCGTGACGTTCGGCCGCGCGTCTGGCAATCGCCAGGCCCAGGCCGTGGCCTTGGGCCGTCTGGCCGGGAGCGCGGTAGAACGGTTCACCAAGTTGGCTCAAATGTTCGGCCTCCACACCGGGGCCATGGTCGCGCACGCTGATCACGATACGTTCGCCCCGGCGCTGGGCGTGCAAATCGATCGGTTGCCCCGGCGGGTTGAAGCGCTGGGCGTTGCGCAGCAGGTTATCCACAGCCCGTTCGATCATGGTCGGCCAGCCCTTCAGTTGCAGGTCCGGGTCGGTGCTCAGTTGCACCACTTGGTCCGGCGCGCTGAGTTGGGCGTCCTTTTGCAGGGTTTTGAGCAGTGGGATGAGGTCGACGTCTTCGGCGCTGGCATTGTCGGCATCGACGCGGGCCAGTACCAGGATCTCGCTGATCAGGGCTTCCAGGCGGTCGCATTCGCGGGTCAGGCGTGGCCAGAGTTTTTCCCGTTCTTCGGAGCTGGCGCGTTCGGCCAGGGCCAGGGCGATGCGCAGGCGGGCGAGGGGCGAGCGCAGTTCGTGGGACACATCGCGCAGCAATTGGCGCTGGCTGCCGATCAGGCTTTGCAGGCGGGCGCCCATGCGGTTGAAGTCGGTGGCGAGTACGCCGAATTCATCGCGACGGTTGGCCAGCTGCGCCAGGCTGTTTTGCTGGTAGGTGGCCTGGCCGAGGTCATGCACCGCACCGCGCAGGCGGCTTAAGGGGCGCGTGATGGACAGGGTGACGAACAGGCTGAACAAGGTCAGCACCACCAGTGCAATCACCAGCGCGCTCAACGGCCATGCCAGGCTGCTGCGATGCCATTCGTCGAGCTCCGGGTGCGGGATGCGGTAGATCAACAGGTACGTGTCGCCGGTCTTCTCGCTGGTGTACTCGGCGGTCAGGCGCCGCCAGGGCAGATGGCCTTCCTTGCTGTCGTTCTGACGGGCTTCGAAGGCGGCGGCGCGGCGCGGGAAGGTGCCGCGCACCACCGGCTCGCCGCTTTCGTTGAGCACTTGCACGTCGATGTGGTACTGGCGTTTGCGCTGTTGCAGCAGGTCTTGGGCAGCATCCTCGCCCTGGGCTTCGTAGAGTTGGGTCCACTCTTGCGCCAGGTTATTGAGGCCGGGGTGACGGCTGAGAATCCAGGCATCCTGGTTAAGCATGTGCCCAAGCAGGATCGACAGCCCGGCAACCAGGGCGATGGCCAGCCAGAAACTGGCCAGGATGCGCCAGAACAATGAACGCACAGGAAACCCTCAAACAGGAAAAGCCCAGTGGCGGGGGCCACTGGGCTGGGAGCGTTAACGCTGGAGCATTATTGCGCTTTTTGCGGCTGTTGCGCTTTCCAGGCTTGGAATTCCTTCCATTCGGCACGGCGCTGTTCTTGCTTCTTGACGATCTCGTCGAACTTCTTCTGTTGGTCGGGCTTGAGCACGGCACGGATGTCGGCCTGGGTTTTCTGCTTGCCGGCGGCGATTTCATCCTGCATGGCTTTCTGGTCGGCGGCCGGGAGCTTGTCCAGGTACTTTTTGACCAGGTCCTTGCGAGCGTGCCATTGGTCGCCCATCAGCTTGCCGATTTGCTCGCGTTGTTCGCGGCTCAGGTCCAGTTGGCTGAAGGGGCCGCCTTTGCCACGCGGACCGTGTTCACCGCCGTGGCCCGGGCCACCCATCATGTGACCTTCAGGGCCGCCCATCGGGCCTGGGCCTTCGGGCATAGCGGCCATGGCAACGGTCGGCAGGGCGGCGGCGAACATCAAAGCGATAAGGGTCTTGCGCATGGTGATTCTCCTGTCTCTATTCCGGCGAGTCCGGATGTGAGTAGATTACGGAGATCAAGGTCAGCGGCGGTCAGGTGTGGGTAAAGCTTGGGTAAAGTGGGTTTTGTTGCGAACTGACAAAACCCTGTAGGCGCGGTGGGGGTTAAAGGCTGTAGTAGTAGCCCCGGCTACGCAACGCCACGATCCGTGGCCGGCCATCCGGGTGCGGGCCGATCTTCTTGCGCAGGTTGCTGACGTGCATGTCCAGGCTGCGATCGTAAAGGGTCAGCTTGCGGCCCAGGGCGATCTGCGCCAGTTCCTGCTTGTCCAGTGGCTCGCCGGGCTGGCGCAATAAAGCTTCCAGCAGGCGGCTTTCGGAGACGGTGAGGGTGAATTCCTGCTCATCGATGCTGACCACGCCGCGCACCGGGCTGAAGCACAGGTCGCCCAGTTCCAGTTGGCTGGACACGGCGGCCGGGTGGCTGCGGCGCAATACCGCGCGCAGGCGGGCGGTAAGTTCGCGTGGGTCGCAGGGCTTGGCCAGGTAGTCGTCGGCGCCCAGTTCCAGGCCGAGGATGCGGTCCAGGGGTTCGCCCCGCGCCGAGAGCATCAGCACCGGCAACTCCGGGTGGTCGTTGCGCAATTGCTTGAGCAGCTCCAGGCCGCTGCCGTCGGGCAGCATCACGTCGAGCACCACCGCCGCCGGCGCGTTGTCGGCCAAGGCCTTGCGCGCGCTCAAGCCATCGTGGCAGGCGCGCACCTGGAAACCTTCCTGGCTCAGCCAACTGGTCAGCAGCTCGCAGAGCTCCTGGTCATCATCTATCAGTAACAGCTCGCTCATGACTCACTCAATTTAGCCATTGTCGACGACGACGGTGTCCACCGCTGGCGAAGATCCCGCACAGCAGGGCGATCAGTGCGACGGCCCCACCGGTGACGAACCATTGTTGCTGCTCGGTCAGCCATCGGGTCAAGGCGCCGCCCTGTGCATCTTTGAGTTGCTGGGCCAGGCGTTGGTTCTCCTGGCGAAGGCGACTCAATTGAGCGCTTTCGCGGGCAGCATCCGCGCTCTGCAGTTGCTTGCTCAGTTCTTCACGCTGCCGTTCGCTTTCTTTCAAGCGTTGCTGCAACTCGGTGATCTGGGCGCCGGCACTCAAGGACAGGGGCGTGGAACTGCCGGTGTTCGAGGTTTCTTCAGCGTGGGCCGTAGCCCCGATCATTAACACTGCCAACAGACACAACTGACGTAAGCGCATCGGAACTCCTGATTCCACACGAATATTCAGAACGTTGTCGGCAGGTTGCCGAAAATAATGAGCAATTAGGCGTGCGCCGCACTCAATAGGTTCGGCGCAACCAGGATCAGGGCAGGACTTGCTTGAAGGGTTTGATCACCACGTCGGCGTAGACACCGGCTGCGACATAGGGATCAGCCTTGGCCCAGGCCTGGGCGTCGGCCAGTGACGCGAACTCGGCGACGATCAGGCTACCGGTAAAACCGGCGTCGCCCGGGTCGTTGCTGTCCACGGCCGGATGCGGGCCGGCCAGCACAATGCGGCCTTCGGCTTGCAGCACCTTGAGGCGCTCCACGTGAGCCGGGCGTACGGACAGGCGTTTTTCCAACGAGTTGGCAACGTCGGTGGCAATGATGGCGTAGAGCATGTCAGTCCTCGGTTTTCGGCGTAGTAGGCTCGGTGTCATGCAGGTGGCGCGACAGGTAGATGCCCTGGGCGACCAGGAACAGCACGGTCATGCCCAGGCTGCCGAACACTTTGAAGTCGACCCAGTAGTCCTGGAAAGTAAACGCCACGAACAGGTTGGCGGCGCCGCAGAAGATGAAAAACGCGATCCAGGCCACGTTCAAGCGCGTCCACACCGGTTCCGGCAGGGTCAGCGCGTGGCCCATGATCCGCTTGATCAGCAGGCGATCACCGATGAAGTGGCTGCCGATGAACGCCAGGGCAAACAGCCAGTTCACCACCGGCGCTTTCCATTTAAGGAAGGTTTCGCTGTGGAAGGCCAGGGTCAGGCTGCCGAAGACCAGGCAGGCGACCAGGGTCAGCCACTGGCTTTTTTCCAGTTTGCGCTGGGAAATGAAGATGGCGCCGTAGACCACGACGGAGCTGATGATGAGCACGGCGGTGGCACTGTAGATGCCGCCGAAGGTCAGCTCATGGCCGGCCAGATCGATGACCCTGGGGTCGAGTTTGTAAACGATGAAAAACAGCAACAGCGGGATGAAGTCGATGAATTGTTTCACAGTAAGAGCCAGAAGCTGGATGTGGCGGCATAATAACAAACATCCTTGGTTGCGATAGCGCCAGCTGACTTGAGGTAACACACCCCCGTGAATGTTGATTTGCACTGCCACAGCACGGCCTCCGACGGCGCCCTGGCGCCCGCGGTACTGGTTGCGCGTGCGTTTGAAAAAGGCGTGCGAGTCCTCTCGTTGACCGACCACGACACCCTTGAAGGCCTCGACGAAGCCCGTACAACGGCCCATGCCCTGGGCATGCAGCTGGTCAACGGGGTGGAATTGTCCTGCACCTGGGGCGGCGCCACCATTCATGTGCTCGGCTACGGTTTTGATCAAAAGGCGCCGCCGTTGGTGGAGGCTATCGCGCAATTGCACGATGGCCGCTGGCTGCGGTCCGAAGAAATAAGCCGAAAACTCAGCCTCAAAGGCATGCCCAACGCCCTCGACGGCGCCCGCGCCATCCAGCAGGAACTGGGCGACAGCGGCAACGCGCCGGCCCGTCCGCACTTTGCCGACTGGATGGTGCGTGAAGGTTTTGTCAAAGACCGCGCCGAAGCTTTTCGCAAATGGCTGGGCGCCGGCAAGTTGGGCGATGTAAAGCAACATTGGCCGACCCTTGAAGACACCGTCGAGACCCTGCGGGCCTCCGGGGCCTGGGTCAGCCTGGCGCATCCCTGGCATTACGATTTCACCCGCAGCAAGCGTCGCAAGCTGATTGGCGACTATATTGGAGCGGGCGGGCATGCGATTGAAGTGGTCAACGGCTTTCAACCCGCCGAACAGGTGGGGAGCCTGTCGATCCTTGCCCGCGAATTTGGTCTGCTGGTCAGCGCCGGCAGTGATTTTCATGGCCCTGGCGGCTGGTCCGAGATCGGCGAGTACCGCGCGGTCCCGGAAGATTTGCCGCTGTTGTGGGGGAGATTCAAGCATGACCCCATTATTGCCACCGTCTGAACAGGTAGAACCCGTGAGTCAATTCTTCCAGATTCATCCGGAAAACCCCCAGGCGCGCCTGATCAAGCAGGCCGTAGAGATCATTCGCGCCGGCGGCGTGGTGATCTACCCAACCGATTCGTCCTACGCCATCGGTTGCCAGATCGGCGACAAGGGCGCAGTCGAACGTGTAAGACGCCTGCGTCAGCTGGATGACAAGCACAACTTTGCGCTGATCTGCAGCGACTTGTCCCAGTTGGGTCTGTTCGCCAAGGTCGACACCGGCACCTTCCGCCTGCTCAAGGCCCATACGCCCGGGCCCTACACCTTTATCCTCAACGCCACCCGCGAAGTGCCGCGCCTGCTGCTGCACCCGAAAAAACGCACCATCGGCCTGCGGGTGCCGGAGCATCCTATCGCCCTGGCGTTGTTGGCCGAGCTGGGTGAGCCGTTGATGAGTGTGTCGTTGATCATGCCCGGCGACACCGAGCCGCTGGAAGACCCATACGAAATGCGCCAATTGCTGGAAAAACAGGTCGACCTGATCATCGACGGCGGTTTCGGCGGCAACAAGGCCTCCACCGTGATCAACCTGGCCGACGGCGAACCTGAAGTGATCCGTGTCGGTTGCGGCGATCCTGCGCCCTTTATGGCTGAGGCCTGAATGTCAGCCGTGGAAACCGTCGACAGCCAGGCGGGCGCCCAGCAGGAACTGCCGTTTGCCATGGTCTATGGCCAGGCGGTGCTGGAAATGCCGCTGGACCTGTACATTCCGCCGGACGCCCTGGAAGTCTTCCTTGAGGCTTTCGAGGGGCCGTTGGACTTGCTGCTGTACCTGATCCGCAAACAGAACATCAACATCCTCGACATCCCGGTGGCGGAAATCACCCGCCAGTACATGGGCTATGTCGAGTTGATGCAGTCGGTACGCCTGGAACTGGCTGCCGAGTACCTGGTGATGGCCGCCATGCTCGCCGAGATCAAGTCGCGCATGCTGTTGCCGCGCGCGGAAACGGTCGAGGCCGAAGAGGACGACCCTCGCGCCGAACTGATCCGCCGCCTGCAAGAGTACGAACGCTTCAAGGCCGCCGCCGAAGGCATTGACGGCCTGAGCCGCGTGGGCCGCGACGTGGTGGTACCCAAGCTTGACGCCCCGGAAGCCCGCGCGCGCAAGCTGCTGCCGGACGTGAGCCTGGAAGAGTTGCTGATGTCCATGGCCGAGGTGCTGCGCCGGGGCGATATGTTCGAACACCACCAGGTCAGCCGCGAGGCCCTGTCCACCCGCGAGCGCATGAGCGATGTGCTCGAACGCCTCAAAGGCGGCGGGTTTGTGCCGTTCGTCGAGCTGTTCACGGCAGAAGAAGGGCGCCTGGGGGTGGTGGTGACCTTTATGGCGGTCCTCGAACTGGTCAAGGAATCCTTGGTCGAGCTGGTCCAGAATGAGCCTTTTGCGGCTATCCACGTGCGGGCGCGAGCCGAATAAAGAGCTGAATCGATGAATCTGACTGAACCCCGCGAACTGGCCCCGTTGCTGGAGGCCTTTCTCCTGGCCTCGGGTAAACCGCAATCCCTGGAGCGCCTGTTCGAACTGTTTGAGGAAGCCGAGCGCCCTGAACCGCCGGTGTTCAAGAAGGCGCTGGAAATTCTGCGCAAGTCCTGCGACGGCCGCGCCTTTGAACTGCGCGAGGTCGCGTCGGGTTATCGCCTGCAGATTCGTGAGAAGTTTTCCCCGTGGGTCGGCCGCCTCTGGGAAGAGCGCCCGCAGCGCTATTCACGGGCGATGCTGGAGACCATGGCGCTGATCGCCTATCGCCAGCCCATCACCCGTGGCGAAATCGAGGACGTGCGGGGCGTGGCGGTTAACAGTCATATCGTCAAGACGCTGCTGGAGCGCGAGTGGATCCGCATCGTCGGCTACCGCGACGTGCCCGGCAAACCGGCGATGTTCGCTACCACCAAGGTGTTCCTTGACCATTTCAACCTGAAGAACCTCGACGACCTGCCGCCGCTTGCCGAATTGCGCGAGATGGAAGCCGAGCCGGTGCTCGATTTCGACGACGCCCCGGTCCCGGCGAGCTTGCAGGAACTGGCCGACGCCACGGCCGAGCTGGAAGAGCCGAAGGACGAAACCAGTTTCCACACGTTGTTGCTGGAACTGGACGACATGGAGCAGGGCATCAAGACCGACTTTGACGACTTGCTGCGTGATGGTGCGGCCGAGCCGGAAGCCCAGGTGAGTGTTGAACCTGAGCCTGACGTCGAAGCCGAAGACGATGTCCTCGGCGTGGCCGAAGCTCGCGAAAAACTCCTGGCCGCCGTTGCCGCCCTCGAACAACCGCCCTTGAGTGACGAGGAAGACGAAGCCAGGGCACTGGCCGAGGCCATCGAGGCCGAACGCCGCCAGTTCGAAGACTGACGCTATCCCACATGGGGTCATGTGTTGCCCTGGGCACCACCGGTCGGCGGAAAAACCACTGACCCGGCGCTTATCGACTAGTCTCTGATGCGCAACGCGCGCCATGCGCGTATGATTCGCGACCCTTTGCCGACCTATTCGGCCAAAGCCCCGCTTTCAACACTCTTCAGGCCACGCCTGAATCGACCCACCGGGAGGTGCTTAAGATGAACGATAAAGACCAGAACGACAGCCAGGAAATCGGCCCTGCAGGCGAAAAGCTGCAAAAGGTGCTGGCGCGTATCGGCGTGGGCTCGCGCCGCGACGTCGAAGCCTGGATCACCCAGAAGCGCATCAAGGTCAACGGCGTCGAGGCCACCCTTGGCCAGCGCGTCGACCTGCACGATGCAATCACCATTGATGGCAAGGTCATCAAGCGTGAAGAGGCCGCCGAATCGGTGCGCCGCGTGATCATGTACAACAAGCCCGATGGCGAGATCTGCACCCGTGACGACCCGGAAGGCCGTCCGACCGTGTTCGACAAGATGCCCAAGCCCAAAGAAGGCCGCTGGATCAACATCGGTCGTCTCGACATCAACACCACTGGCTTGTTGATGTTCACCACCGACGGTGAACTGGCCAACCGCTTGATGCACCCGTCCTACGAGATGGACCGCGAATACGCCGTGCGTGTACGTGGTGAAGTCGATGACGAGATGATCGAACGCCTCAAGGCCGGCGTAGTGCTGGAAGACGGCCCGGCCAAGTTCACCGATATCAAGCAGGCGCCGGGCGGTGAAGGTTTCAACCACTGGTACCACTGCGTGGTGATGGAAGGCCGTAACCGTGAAGTGCGTCGCCTGTGGGAATCCCAGGGCCTGGTGGTCAGCCGCCTGAAGCGCGTGCGTTTTGGCCCGGTGTTCCTCAACTCCGACCTGCCAATGGGCCGCTGGCGCGAAATGAGTCAGTACGAAGTCGACATCCTCAGCGCCGAAGTCGGCCTGACGCCGGTCGCCATGCCGCAGATGAACGCCAAGAGCAAAGACAAGCTCGATCGTATGCAGCGTAAATCGTCGCGCCCTGTGGCCCGCACCGAACGCGTTGCCCGCACCCTGCGCCCGGCGCTGGATGCACCGGCTACCGGCGGGCGTATCTCGCGTCAGCCGCACATCGAAGGCGAGCGTCGCCCAACCGCGCCATCGCGTCAGGAAGGCGAGCGTGCTCCCCGCACCCCGCGCCCGGCCGGTCGTGGCGAAGCGCCAAGCGGTGGTCGCAGCAACCGTGGTGACGCCGGTCGCGGTGCTCCGGCATCCGATCACCCAGCCGACAGCGCCAACACCAAGCGCCCAGCCAAGCCCGCGCCGAAAAAGCGTCCAGGCTTGAAGTTGGTCGCGGACGAGCCATCGGGCAAGCGCCGTGGCGCACCGGCCGGTTCGGGTCAGCGTCCTGGTTTTGGTCGTAAGAAGCCACAGTGATGTTTTAAACACTGCATAAAAAAACGCCAACTGTCGAAGTTGGCGTTTTTTTTTGAGCTGGATTTACGTCTGAGTGCCCAGGTGGATCTTCATTCGCCGAGGGATTGTTGTGCGCCCCGGGCTAAACAGTTACCACCGGCTTTGGTGGAGAGGGCACTAGATTGGGCCTCGTACTCACTTTTGCTACGAGGCTATTTCCATGGATATTCGCATCAATCATCGCCACATGACCCGCGGCCAGAAAGACGTTCTTATCCAGGCCATCCTATTGCTGAAAAACGACGTCGAGAGTGTCCTGCGTCCCGGACGCCAAAAACGCTATGACGATTACGTACAGGTTCACCGCAGCGCCATGGGTGGTCCGGGTGCTTTCATGCCGATGCCGCACCGCTCGCCGTTGTTTTTCCCCTGGCACCGTGTATTCCTGCGCCAGTTCGAGCAGGATTTGCAACGCGCCGTCAGCGATTCCTCCCTCACCCTGCCGTTTTGGGATTGGTCGTTGGAGGGCCCAAGTAATCCGTTCACTCCTGGCTTTTTGGGCGGCAATGGCGACAGTGCTCAAGACCAGCGTATTACGTCGGGTCCATTTGCCTTACAGGGTGGCCGCTTTGAAGTTCGTCTATGGGACCTGGAATTGGGCGATTCGGGCTTGCGCCGGGAACTGGGCACAGAGCCCGGCGCGCACTTGCCGGACTCCGAGCAAGTGCTAAGCGCGCTGTCCAAGACACCTTATGGGCCAGGGCCGGACAGTTGGGTCAATTATTGCGAAGGCATGCTGCATGATCCTGTGCACCGTTGGGTGGGCGGTAACATGTCGCTGCCCACCTCGCCCAACGATCCGGTGTTTTTCCTGCACCACTGTTACCTTGATCTGTTGTGGGAACGCTGGAAGCGCCAGCATCCGAGCTCTGCGGCGTACTATCCGGTAAGCGGCGTACCAGGGTTGGATCGTGAGGCCACGCTGGTTTTCCACGCGCCGGGCGATTCCGCGCCTTGGCCGGGGACTTGGACCGTTGACCAGGTGATCAGCTCTGAAGCGCTGGACTACACCTACGGTCTATTTACCTCGATAACCACCTGCGCGCCGGTGCCACCCGTTTGTGATGTGCTCACGTAACATTCTTCAACCTGCTCGGCATCGAAAGTGCTGGCTCGCGATAGAGGTGTTCTCGGCTTAAGAGGCACCGTTATCGCGAGCAAACCGCACATTTGGACCCCATTGCTTTCAAGGTCGATGTTCAGAACGCAAAGGTGCCGTCAAAGACGGGTTTGTCATCCAACGCCAACACCCCGCTGGCAAAGATCAGGTCCAGGTGATGACTGCCTTTCTGCCCGCCACCCAAGCCCAGGTGCAAGCCGCAATGGCGCTCCTCGAACCCGGCATTGCGCGCATACAGGTCCTTCACCCCTTCATTGGTGCCAATCCCCAGCTCCTCCACCCGGCGGTTGGACGGGTTGGCATTCAGGTATTTGTTGAAGTCGTCGGCCAGTCCCGGGACGTCACTGGCCACGCTGCAGATGGTTGAGTTCTCGATCCACAGTTCCAGCGGTGACTGCAGCACGCCGTACTTGCGTGCGAAGGGGATGGTGCTGAGAAAGGTGCCGACAAACCGCACCTGGCCATTGATGGCCTCGCTGTGGGTGGCGATTTCGCCGGGGGCCAGGTCGTGGTTGCCGATGCCGTTGATATTGGTCCACTTCTTGATGCTGCTCATGGGCGCCTGCAGGCGTGAGCCGTGTTTGTCGGTAAAGCTCAGTACAGCGGCTTGGGACATGCGCCGGATCAGCGTGGCGTTGAGGTCGGCGATGCGCTGCGGCTCGACGCTGAAGGTGTCGTAGAAATAGTCGCCGTAATCCTTGAACAGCAGGGATTTCTTCCAGTGTTCGGCCATCACGCCTTGCAGGGCACGGATAAAGTCCGGACCCTCGGCGCGCGGGTTGGGCAGGGTGGAGGAGTCGTAGAGGAACAGGTACAGGTCGCAGGCTTCGATGGCCTGCGCCAGGCGGTCGCTGTCGGCCATGTCCAGGCGCTGCACCTGGAAGTTGAAACGGGCGGCGCTGCTCTGGGTGATCGCCTGGGCGATGGCGTCGTAGCGCTCGGTGTGGCCCAGCAGCACGGTGGGGCAGCTCAGGCCGCTGAGGGCCGGATGGTGTGCAAGGTAGTAGAGAAAGTGTTCAACGGCGCGGGCCTTGTCCATGACGTGTGTCCTTGTGTGCCTTGGGTAAGGAGGCAGGTGCCGTGCACAGCACCTGCCGAATACGTGCCGGGTGTCAGAAAGGCCACATCGCCGTGCCAAAGGGCACAACGGCATCGGCTTGCATCATTTCAACGGCGGCCTCGTGGGTCGGCGCTTCAAACCAATCGTCGAGTTGCAGTTCGGTTTCCAGGTCGTTTTCCAGTACTTGCATGGTGTATCTCCTAGAGGACGTTGTTTGAGAACGGCTTGCCAGCGGGCTTCGCTGGGCAAGTGAAAGAACCTAGGTGAGAGTGTTTGGGAATGCAAAAATTTTATTGACACGGTCTCATTTGGATTTTTTCTTCTGTTTTTTCGCCAGCTTTTTTTCTTCAGGAAATACAGCGAGCTGGCGTCGCTAATGTTGATGAATTTTCCTACCGCCATTTTTTCAAAAACTTACAGCTGTAACGCCGATTTTCCATGCTGTAACGATTAATTTACGACTAGCTCGCGGCCTGATTGGCCTATTTACCACTGTAAGGAATACCTGACAGATCGTCGCACGCGCTCCGCGGGTACGGCTTCAAGCTGTCGAGCGGTGTACAATGCGCCGCGTTTTACTGTGACCCCCTTGCGTAACCACGCAAAAGGCCAAGACCTCAGGGTTTACCCACCCTGATCACTCCGCCTGGCCACGAGCCCGGCGGGTTCGATTTCGTCACAGATAAAAACAAACAGGTGACGCATGACCGTTAGAAAGACGCTGTACTCCTGGTGCCTGCGCTGGGGTTTGAGCGGCGCTGCTTGAGTCGGTAATTCAAGGCAGCAACCTGCATTCAACATCATCAAACCTTGCGTGAGACCCTTTTCATGAGTGAACCCCATTCCTCTTCAGGCGAGCTGAAACGCGGCCTGAAAAATCGGCATATCCAGTTGATCGCCCTCGGTGGCGCCATCGGCACCGGCCTGTTCCTGGGCTCTGCCGGCGTGCTCAAATCCGCCGGCCCGTCGATGATCCTGGGTTATGCCATCTGCGGCTTCATTGCCTTCATGATCATGCGCCAGCTCGGCGAAATGATCGTCGAAGAGCCGGTCGCCGGTTCCTTCAGCCACTTTGCCCACAAGTACTGGGGCGGTTTCGCCGGCTTCCTGTCGGGCTGGAACTGCTGGATCCTGTACATCCTGGTGGGCATGTCCGAGCTGACGGCCGTTGGCAAATACGTGCACTACTGGTGGCCGGAGATCCCGACCTGGGTCTCGGCGGCGGCGTTCTTCGTGTTGATCAACCTGATCAACCTGGCCAACGTCAAAGTCTTTGGTGAAGCCGAGTTCTGGTTCGCCATCATCAAGGTAGTGGCCATCGTCGGCATGATCGCCCTGGGCAGTTACCTGCTGGTCAGCGGCAGCGGCGGCCCACAAGCCTCGGTGAGCAACCTGTGGGAACACGGCGGGTTCTTTCCCCATGGCGTGGGCGGCTTGGTGATGGCCATGGCGATCATCATGTTCTCCTTTGGCGGCCTGGAAATGCTCGGCTTTACCGCCGCCGAAGCCGACCAGCCACGCACCGTGATCCCCAAGGCGATCAACCAGGTGATCTACCGCATCCTGATCTTCTACATCGGCGCCCTGGTCGTGCTGTTGTCGCTGACGCCATGGGACAGCTTGCTTGCCACCCTCAACGCCTCCGGCGATGCCTACAGTGGCAGCCCGTTCGTGCAGGTGTTCTCCATGCTGGGCAGCAACACTGCCGCGCATATCCTCAACTTCGTGGTGTTGACGGCGGCGTTGTCGGTGTACAACAGCGGCACCTACTGCAACAGCCGCATGCTGCTGGGCATGGCCGAGCAGGGTGATGCGCCCAAGGCGCTGGCCAAGATCGACAAGCGCGGCGTGCCAGTGCGTTCGATCCTCGCTTCGGCGGCGGTTACGCTGGTGGCGGTGTTGATGAACTACTTCATCCCGCAACACGCCCTGGAACTGCTGATGTCCCTGGTAGTGGCCACGCTGGTGATCAACTGGGCGATGATCAGCTTCTCCCACTTCAAGTTCCGCCAGCACATGAACCGCACCGGCCAGGTGCCTTTGTTCAAGGCGTTGTGGTACCCGTACGGCAACTATGTGTGCCTGGCGTTCGTGGTGTTTATCCTGGTGATCATGCTGATGATTCCGGGGATCCAGGTGTCGGTGTACGCGATCCCGGTGTGGGTGGCGTTTATGGCGGTGTGTTACGGGATCAAGAACAAGCGCAGTGCTGACGCCGCGTTGAGCGCAGCGAGTGCGGGTTCAAAGGCACCGTGATTGCCAAGGCCCAGGCGTCGATGTTGTTGTCCCGGTCGGGCTTATCCGTTGCCTGAGGTTTTTGATTGATGCTGGTAATTTCCAATAACGCACACCTGCCCGACGCCGAAATCGAGTTGACCGCCATCCGCGCCCAGGGCGCCGGCGGGCAGAACGTCAACAAGGTGTCGAGCGCGGTGCACCTGCGGTTTGATATTCCGGCGTCGTCGCTGCCGGCGTTCTACAAGGAGCGACTGCTGGCACTGCGTGACAGTCGTATCACCAGCGAAGGCGTGCTGGTGCTCAAGGCCCAGCAGTACCGGACCCAGGAACAGAACCGTGCTGATGCGCTGGAGCGGCTGGTGGAGCTGATCCTCAGTGCCACCAAGGTCGAGAAGAAACGCCGCCCGACCAAACCCACCCTGGGCTCGAAAAAACGTCGCCTGGAATCCAAGACCAAGCGCGGCAGCATCAAGGCCGGGCGCGGCAAAGTCGACTTTTAGGCGTCGCGCGCTGCACGGGCCAGGGGTGCTTGCCGGTACAGGTACACACTCAGCAGCAAACCGCCAAGGGCGGCGAGGGCGGCGAACAGGAAGATCGAGGCAAAGCCGAAGCCTGCCGCCACGGCCCCCGCCAGCGGCCCGGTAATGCCCAGTGACAAGTCGATAAACAACGAGTAAGCCCCCACCGCCGAACCTCGGCTGGACGCCGGCACCAGATTGACCGCCTCCACCCCCAGCGCCGGAAACACCAGGGAAAAGCCGAAGCCGCTCAACGCCGCGCCGGCCAGGGCCAGGTTGGCGTCTGGCGCCAACCACAGCAACAGCAGGCCGAGGATCTCCACCGACAGGCACGCGATCGCCACGCGAAAGCCGCCGATGCGGTTGATCAAGTTGCCGAACAGCAGGCGCGCACCGATAAAGCTGGCACCGAACAGGCTCAATGCCCACACCGCGTTATCCCAATGCTGAGTGGTGTAATACAGGGTGATAAAGGTGGCGATGGTGCCAAAGCCGATGGAGCCCAGGGCCAGCGCGCAGCCGTGGGGCAACACCCGGCCCAGCACATTCATGAACGGCAGGCGCACGCCGGCGACGATGGGGGCGGCCACTTTGTTCCAGGCCAGCAACACGCCTACTACTGCCAGCAGGATAATGCTGACACCCATGCTCCACAGTCCGAAATTCTTCACCAGCAGCACGCCCAGCGGCGCACCGACCGCCAGCGCGCCGTAACTGGCGATGCCGTTCCACGAAATGACCTTGGCGGTATTGGCCGCGCCCACCCGGCCAATGCCCCAGCCGATGGCACCTGAGCCCACCAGGCTTTCTGCGCTGCCCAGTACCAATCGACCGATGAGCAGGCTGACCAGGCTGACGGCCGGCAAGCTTGAAAACCACGCCGCAAGCAACATGAACACGCCGCTCACGCCGCAGCCCACCAGGCCGATCAGCACCGCACGCTTGCTGCCCAGGTTATCGATGATTTTGCCGGCATACGGACGGCTCAACAGCGTGGCCAGGTACTGCACGCTGATCACCAGCCCGGCGATCACCGCGCCGTAGCCCAGTTCGCTGTGGACATAGCCCGGCAATACGGCCAGGGGAATGCCGATATTCAGGTAGCCGATAAAGGTGAACAACACGATGGAAACAACTTGCAGCGTTACCGCCAGGGGGCGCTGGGTATCGGGCATGGGAGAGGTCCACTGTCGCAGCAGGTAAAGATAGGCTGCTAATGATACCGGGGCTTAGGCGTGCGCAGGGCGGTAAAACGCAAAAACGTCAGATCAAAAAGACGTCAGGCTTGAAGGGGAGGCGAGTAATTGGGTGGTGACCAGGGCGGCCAGGGCGTTTTCCTGGGTGCCGAAGCGCTTGAGCAGCAAGGCTTGTTTGTCCGCGCTGAGGCGGTTCCACACTTCGACCATCTGCAGGGCGGTGTCGAGTACGGCGGTGTCCGGGAGGGTGTCTGTCATGGCGGGGACCTCGGGGTGATTCAGGCAGTGTGGAAAGCGTTCAAAGGTACGCTTTCCACACGGTCTGGTACGGCGTCAGTCCTGGCTCTTGCTGTCGACTGGTTTTGCTTCTTTGGCCTCAGGCTGCTTCGCGCTGGCCTGCTGCGGTGTTGGCTGCTCAGTTTCGTGCAGGCTTGGGAAGGGGAGATTAGGTATCTCGTGCATCGTCGTCGCTCCTCGCAAAGTCTGTTTTTTCAATCGCAGGTGATTCCGCGCTCTCAAAAAGCCTTGGCAGGATACAGCACTGTAAATGACAAAAAGACTTTTATATCGCCGGGTGAACGAACCTTTTATCGTTTTTATGCAAGTGACAAGAGGTCACACCGTTCAGAACGGCACCTTGCCCAGGATCATGTCGCGGTACATCACAAAATCCCCCAGCAGGCTGTAGAACGGGTGCTGAAACGTCGCCGGACGGTTCTTTTCGAAGAAGAAGTGCCCGATCCAGGCGAAGCTGTAACCGGCAATCGGCACGGCCAACAACAGGCCCAGTGAACCTCTGCCGATGGCGTAGGCCAGGATGCCGATCACCAGGGTAGTGCCGATAAAGTGCAGGCGCCGGCAGGTGCTGTTGCCGTGCTCAGTCAGGTAATAAGGGTAAAACTCGGCAAAGCTATTGAATCGCTTGAGGTTTTCCACTGTGGCCGGCCCTTTGATTGTTGTGCTGCCCAACAGATGTTCGGCGGGGAGCTTATTTGAGTCTAGAGTGATCAGTGGTAACAGCCAGTGACAATAGATGCCACTTTAGTATCCTTGGCTTTCCTGGCTGACGTTTTGAGCCTGCTTTATTCAAGAAGACGCCATGAGCGAACGAACAACTTCTGCAAGCTGGGCGATGGGGATAGTCAAGGCATTGGAAATGGACGGCCTGGATTGCCGCGCCTTGTTCAAACAGCTGGGCCTGGACTACGCCGCGCTGAGTGACCCCGATGCGCGGTTCCCGCAAGACTCCATGACCCGCCTGTGGCAGCGCGCGGTAGAGCTGTCGGGCAACCCGGCGATTGGCCTGAACATGGGCAAGGTGGTGCGCCCGGCGTCGTTTCATGTGGCCGGTTACGCCTTGATGTCCAGCAACACCCTGGCCGAAGGCTTTATGCGGCTGGTGCGTTACCAGCGGATCATCGCCGAAAGCGCCGACTTGAGTTTCCGACTATTGTCTGAAGGCTATGCGCTGATTCTGACGGTGCATGGCGATCATCTTCCGCCGACCCGACAAAGCGCCGAAGCCTCCCTGGCCTGTGCATTGGCGCTGTGCGGTTGGCTCACCGGCCGTACCCTGCAACCACGCAAAGTATTGCTGCAGGGCGATCAACCCGAGGACCTGGCCCCCTATAGACAAGCGTTCCATGCCCCGCTGGAGTTCGATGCGCCGTATGACGCGCTGATCTTTGAGCGCGCCGACATGGACGCGCCGCTGCCCACGGCCAACGAGGCCATGGCGCTGTTGCACGATCGATTTGCTGGTGAGTACCTGGCGCGTTTCTCGGAAAGTCGTGTGACCCACAAGGCCCGGCAGGTGCTGTGCCGGCTGTTGCCTCAGGGCGAACCCAAGCGCGAAGTGGTGGCCCAGACCCTGCACCTGTCCCAGCGCACCTTGCAGCGGCGCCTGCAGGAAGAGGGCACCAGTTTCCAGACCCTGCTCGACGACACCCGCCGCGAACTGGCCGAGCAGTACCTGGCGCAGCCGAGCATGACCTTGTTGGAGATTGCCTACCTGCTGGGCTTTGCCGACCCGAGCAACTTCTTTCGCGCGTTTCGCCGCTGGTTCGATGCCACACCCGGCGAATACCGGGCGCGACTGCAGGATGCGTCGACGGTCAGTGACGCCAGAACGCAGGAATGCACAGAACAAAGACTGTGATGATTTCCAGCCGGCCCAGCAGCATGCCCAGGGACAGGATCCACTTGGCCGCATCCGGCAGGCTGGCGAAGTTGCCGGCCGGGCCAATGGTTTCCCCCAGGCCCGGGCCGACACCGGACACGGTGCTGGCGGCGCCGGTGAGTGCGGTCATCCAGTCCAGGCCCAGCAGCGACAGCGCCAGGGCGATGGCGCAGATGGTGATGGCGAAGAAAAACGAAAAGGTCAGGATCGAACGCACAATCTCTTCGTCGAGGCGGTGCCCGTTGTACTTCTGCTTGATCACCGCGCGCGGGTGAATCAGCTGGTTCAAGTTGGCCTTGAGCAGGATATAGGCGACCTGGAAGCGGAAGATCTTGATCCCACCCGCCGTGGAGCCGGAACAGCCACCGATGAAGCCCAGGTAGAAGAACAGCATCAGTGAGAAATTGCCCCACAGGCTGTAGTCCCCCAGTGCAAAACCAGTGGTGGTCACTATCGACGTGACATTTAACGCCACATGGCGCAAGGCATCCAGCCAGTGCAGATTGGTGGTCCACCAGTACCAGGTGCCGAGCACCAGCCACGTCACGATCAACAAACCGAGTAAGCCCTGTACTTGCTGATCCTTGATCAATGCCTTGCGATTGCCCCGCAAGGTGGCCACGTAAAGGGTAAACGGCAAGCTGCCGAGGATCATCACCACCACCGCCACCCAGTGCACCGCCGGTTGTTTCCAGTGCGCCAGGGATTCGTCGGAGGTGGAGAAGCCGCCGGTGGAAATCGCCGACATTGCGTGGTTGATCGCATCGAACAGGCCCATGCCAGCCCACCAGAATGCCAGGCTGCCGAGGATGGTGATGCCGACGTAGGCCGCCACGATCAGTCGCGCCACCATGTGCGAGCGGGGCATGACCTTCTCCGAGCGGTCCGAGGATTCGGTCTGGAACAGGCGCATGCCACCGATGCGCAGCAGCGGCAGGATCGCCACCGCCATGCCGATAAAGCCGATGCCGCCGAGCCAGTGCAGCAGCGAGCGCCACATCAGAATGCCGGGTGACAGGGTGTCCAGGCCGCTCAGCACCGTGGAGCCGGTGGCGGTGATGCCGGACATGCTTTCGAAAAACGAGTCGGTGTAGCTGATGTGCTGGGTCAGCAAGAACGGCAGCGCGGCGAACACGCACACCACCACCCAACTGCTGACCGTGAGCAGGTACATGTCTCGCGGACGCAGGTGCACGTGTTCGGGCCGACCGGGAATCACCAGGGCGAGCCCGGCGACAAAGGTGATCAGGCTGGCCCAGAGGAACGACGGCAGGTCGCTGGTGCGTTCGAAAAACACCAGGGTGGCCATGGGCACGACCATGGCGATCGCGAGAGTGATCAGGAAGATGCCGATGATGAAACCGATGATGCGGAGGGTCGGCAACGCCATGAAGTGAGCTCGAAAGAGGGCAGAGACGCCATTCTACCTGGGGTGCAGGGCATGTAAACCGGGCCTTGAAAGCGACGCCAATCAAATGTGGGAGGGGGCTTGCTCCCGATGGCGGGGGGGCAGCAGATACTTTCTTCTCTGACAGACCGCTATCGGGAGCAAGCCCCCTCCCACATGGGTTCCGGGGGGTAAAAAAAAGGCGACCCGAAGGTCGCCTCATTCAACACGGCACTGATCAGAACTCGTGATCAGCGTTATCCGGGTTCAGGTCGCTGATGCCCAGCTTGCCAGCAGCGGCCTCGATCGAACCGGTCTGCTTGACCAGGGCGGCGATGGCGTCACGTACGATCTGGTTGCCCGCGTCGTTACCGGCCGCGATCAACTGGTCGTAGTGCTCACCCTTGTTGGCGTGATCAACCATGACCTGGATCTTCGCTTCGGTCGCCGCCAGGTCTGCTTTCAGCGCGGTATCGGCAGCAGGGTCGGCCTTGGCCACCAGGGACGACAGGCTGGCGCCGGTCATTTTGGTGCCGTCGACGCGGGTGTACTCGCCCAGGTAGACGTTGCGGATGCCCTTGGCGTCGTAGAAGTGCGAGTAGTGGGTATTGTCACTGAAGCAGTCCTGTTCGTCTTCCGGCGAGTTGGCTTCCAGGGAAACCTTCATGCGCTCACCGGCCAGCTCGCCCAGGGACAGGCTGCCCATGCCGAACAACATTTTGCGCAGGCCTTCGGTGGCAGGTTCTGCCTCCAGGGTGGCGCGGTAGTTGTCTTCGACGTTGGGTTTCCAGTTGCCGACCATTTCCTGCAGGTCGCTGACCAGCAGTTGGGTCACGGCGGTCAGGTAGGCGCGGCGGCGCTCGTTGTGGCCGCCGGTTGCGCCGTCGCCGGTCAGGTAGTCCGACGCAGGGCGGTTGCCGGCGCCTGGGCCGGTGCCGTTCAGGTCCTGGCCCCAGAGCAGGAATTCGATGGCGTGGTAGCCGGTGGCGACGTTGGCTTCGGAACCGCCCAGCTCATTGAGGCTGGCGAGTTTTTCCGGGGTGATGTCCTTCACGTCGACCTTGTCTTCGCCGACCTGAACTTCGGTGTTGGCGATGATGTTGGCGTTAGCGCCAGGGTTACCCAGGGCGTGCTCGTAGGATTTGTCGACGTAGTCGATCAGGCCTTCGTCCAGCGGCCAGGCGTTAACCTGACCTTCCCAGTCATCGATGATGGTGTTGCCGAAGCGGAACACTTCGCTCTGCAGGTATGGAACGCGAGCGGCAACCCAGGCGGCGCGGGCGGCTTTCAGGGTTTCGTCGTTGGGCTTGGCGAGGAAGGCATCGATCGCGGTTTGCAGGGTTTTTGCGGTGGACTCAGCATCGCTGTACACCGCGAAGACCATGTCGGCGTAATGCGCAACCACGGCCTTGGCGGCCGCTTCGTCGACCTGGCCGGCAGGGGTGGCAGCCGCTGGAGCGGTAGTGCTGGCAGCCGGGGTCGGCGCCTGGTTGGCTGCGGGCTTGTCTTTACCTTCGCCGCAACCGGCGAGAGAAATGGCAATGGCCAGCAGACTGGCGGTGGCCAGGGGCATACGAATCATGGCGAACATCCTGCTTCGGTTGTTGATGGGCGCGCGGGGGTCGCGCAAAACTGCGACATAATGCGAAAGATTTGCATTTTGTGTAAAGGGTTATACGCAGGAAATATTCAGTATCGTTTTACCCGATCAGAGAATGGCCGCGCGATTGCGCTCGGCCTGCTTCAAAAAAGCCGCCAACTCCCGGGCCGGCAGGGGTTTGCTGTAGTAGTAGCCCTGACCTTCATGGCAGCCTTCGGAGATGATGTAAGCCTCCTGCTCCGCGGTCTCCACGCCTTCGGCGATGACCTGCATGCCCAGGCTTTTGCCCAGTTGGATAATCGCGCGAACGATGGTGGCGTCGTCATCGTCGTCCAGCAGGTCCTGGACGAAGCTTTTGTCGATCTTGATCTTGTCCAGCGGCAGGCTTTTCAAATAGCTCAAGGAGGAATAGCCGGTGCCGAAGTCATCAATGGCGATCAATGCCCCGGAGCGGCGCAGGCTCAACAGGTGCTGGGCGGCGGTGCTGATGTCTTCCATCAGGCCGGTCTCGGTGACTTCCAGTTCCAGGCTGCGCGGCGGCAGGCGGTAGATCTGCATCAGGTTGTTGACCACCCGTGGCAACTCGGTGTGGTGCAGTTGCACGGTGGACAGATTGACTGCCATGCGCAGTTCGGTGAAACCCAGGTCATGCCATTCGCGCAATTGTCGACAGGCCTGGTCCAGCACCCATTCGCCAATCGGAATAATGGTGCCGTTCTGTTCTGCCAGCGGGATGAACAGGTCCGGCGGCACCAGGCCGTGTTCCGGGTGCTGCCAGCGGATCAGGGCTTCCACGCCTACCACACGCTGGTCGCGATAGCTGATCTGCGGCTGGTAGACCAGGTGAAACTGGTCGCGACCCAGGGCATCGCGCAGGTCTTTTTCCAGTTCGCGGCGGCGGCGCATTTCGCTGTCGACGCTGGCGATATAGAACTGATAGCGGTTGCGTGAGCGGCTCTTGGCCAGGGTCATGGTCTGTTCGGCTTTTTGCAGCAGCTTCTCGGTGCTGTCGCCATCTTCGGGAAACAAGGTGATGCCGATGGTGGCGCGCAGGCGAATTTCCTCGTGGTCGAGGGCGAACTCCGCCTCCAGGTCGTCGAGGATGCTTTGCGCCAGTTCGGCCGCTTCGTAGGGCTGGTCGATATCGGCCTGTACCAGCGCGAACTGGTCGCCCCCCAGGCGGGCGAGGGCGCCGAGGCGACCGCTGTGGGCACGCAAGCGATCGGCCAGGGCCAGCAGCAATTTGTCGCCGGCCTGGTAGGTGAACTGCTCGTTGACGCTCTTGAAGTCATCCAGCCCCACGCATAACACAGCGACGCGGCGCTGGCGGCGGCCGGCGTCGATGAGGATCTTGTCCAGTTGCTCCTGCAGTTTCTGGCGGTTCGGCAGGCCGGTGAGAAAATCGTACTGGGCCATGCGCAGCAGGCTGGATTCCGCCTCATGGCGCAGGTGGGTGTTACGCTCGATGGATTCGAGCAACTGGTTGGCGGTGTTGATCCACAACCCCAACTCGTTGCGCTCGTGCCCCTTGAGTTGCGGGATCTTGTGCTGGCTGGGACGGTCCGGGTTGATCGATGTCAGGTGCTCGATAATCCGCGACAGCGGTTTGGTCAGCAGCCAGTGGTAAACCAGGTACAACACCAGGCCCATGGCCAAGGCGCGTAACACGCCGGAAATGAAGATGATCACCGAACTGACGAGAAAGCCCTGGCCGTAAGTGGCGGTGTCGAGGGTAATGCTCAGGTCGCCGTAATACTCGCTGTAGGGGCCTTTGCCGACCAATGAAGTGGTGAAGGTGCGTTCCTGGCCAAGAATCAGGTCGGTGAGCCAACGGCTGGGGGAGTGCTGCAAGGCGCGGCTTTTTTCCGCCAGCATGGTTTCGTTGGGATGGCCGATGGAGGCCATGCGCACCGCCTCGTCCTGGAACAGCCCTTCGATCACCTGCATGCCCATCTCGCGGTCCAGGCTATAGACGGCCTGGGTCGAGGGGTCGCGAAACATGTCGAGGATGCGCTGGGCATCACCGGCCACGGCCTGGCGCGTCTTGTAGGCATCGAAAACGATCTGCGCCACGCTCAGCGTCACGCCCACGATCAACGCCGACAGCAGCACAACCCGTAGCAACTTCACCGACAAGCTGTTCTTGAGTTCCAGCTTCAAAGGGGCATTCCTTGTCTCATGCGGGTGGCCTTCAATATGCCATGAGTATTGGCAATCCCGTGATTGCAGTCAAAGGGACATTGCGGCTTACGGTACTTTGTGGCGCTGGGTGAGCCTGAGGCGGGTGGTGTTGGCGGGCGCGGGGTGAAATGGAGAGGTGGTTCAATCAGGCGAGCGATGGACGGGGAGAGGCTGCGCTTTTCGCTTCCCTGGAAGCCCTGAGAAGCGAACGCTGCGGCTTTTACCCGGCTGGTACCTGGTTTGGATTATCTTTCTGCGCGTCTGTCATGGATTTAGCCAGCGACGAGCCTGTGTTGATTGCCATTCCTAAGGTTTTAATCCCGAGGTCTATCGCCATCGGGGCGACGGTTGAGATTATTGGGGCCGCCACTGCTGCTGCGCCTGCGCCTGCGATTGCCATAATTACACTCTCCTACATCAATGAAGAGGGACATTCCTCCTGCCGCCTGGGTGGTCATTTCTTGTCGTTGAGTTCCGTGGGTCTTTGCCTGCCCTTGTGGTTGCATCGCGCCCATAAAAAAGCCCGGCACATTCGCCGGGCTCTTTTTACTGCAAGGGTTGCTTAGGCAGTGAAGGTCTTGCCTTCGAACTGCTCAGCCACGAACTTCCAGTTGACCAGGTTCCAGAACGCTTCCACATACTTTGGACGCACGTTGCGGTAGTCGATGTAGTAGGCGTGTTCCCACACGTCGCAGGTCAGCAGCGGGGTGTCGCCGCTGGTCAGCGGGTTGCCGGCGCCGATGGTGCTGGCCAGGGCCAGGGAACCGTCAGCCTTTTTCACCAGCCAGCCCCAGCCGGAACCGAAGGTGCCGACGGACGTCTTGGTGAATTCTTCCTTGAACTTGTCGAACGAACCGAACGCAGCGTTGATGGCTTCAGCCAGCGCGCCGGTAGGTTGGCCGCCGGCGTTTGGTGCCAGGCAGTTCCAGTAGAAGGTGTGGTTCCAGACCTGAGCGGCGTTGTTGAAGATGCCGCCCGAAGAAGACTTGACGATCTCTTCCAGGGTCTTGCCTTCGAACTCGGTGCCTGGCACCAGGTTGTTCAGGTTCACGACATAGGTGTTGTGGTGCTTGTCGTGGTGGTATTCCAAGGTTTCCTTGGAGATGTGCGGCTGCAGGGCATCGTGTGCGTAGGGCAGCGGCGGCAATTCGAAAGCCATGATGATTCTCCTAATCAGGTCAGTTGCGGTGAGCGCAAGGCCGATCACGGGCGGCCAAACAAGCGCCGGGGAGTTTGTACTCTTTGCGGCGCAGGGTCCGGATCATAGCACCGGGGGTGCGGCAAAACCACGCAACAACTGTGTGGGATAGAGGTTCCAGAGCCTTTTGGAATAAGTTCACTGTGCGCTTATTAATTGGTAGGCCACGCTGAACATCATCCCCGCCACCAGCAAGTCCAGCAGGCGCCATGTCGCCGGGCGTGCCAGCCACGGCGCCAGCCAGGCCGCGCCGAGCGCCAGGGTGGCGAACCACAGCAACGATGCACTCGCGGCCCCGGCCACGTAGGCGCCGGGTTCGGTCTGTTGTGCGCCCAGTGAGCCGATCAGCAGCACCGTGTCCAGGTACACATGAGGATTGAGCAACGTGACCGCCAAGGCACTGAGCAACACGGCACGCAATGAACGGACCTTGAGGTTGCCCCCTTGCGCCAGGCCCTGTGTCGAAAACGCCCGGCGCAGCGCCAGGGTGCCGTACCACAGCAGGAATGCAGCGCCGCCCCAGCGGGCAATCGCCAATAAGAGCGGGCTTTGTGCCAGCACCGTCGCCAGGCCGAATACCCCGGCGGCCACGAGCAAGGCGTCGCACACCACGCACAATGCTGCCACCGGCAGGTGATGTTCACGGCGCAGGCTTTGCGCCAATACAAATGCGTTTTGCGTGCCGATGGCCATGATCAGCCCCAGGGCCACCAATAATCCGTTCAGATAGCTTTGCCACATACCATTACTCCGAAGTCGCTGCCAGTTGGCGCAATACGTCCATGGCCCGCTCGGCATCCGCGCGGCCGACGAACAGGTGGTCGTGGTAGTAACCGGCGATTACGTTGCAACTGATCCCGGCCTTGCCGAGCGCACTGGCAAAGGCGGCCGTCAGGCCCACGGCTTGCAGCGCTGAATGCACATTCAGGGTGATCCACGCGGCGATGTAGTCGAACGCCAGGCCGGCCTGTTCCGCCTGCCGTCGTTCCAGGATCAGGGTCAACCCTTCCTGCTCGCGAAAGCTGCCGATGGCCTCGCAACCGGCCGGGATGCGATGGTCAGGCAGGGTGCAGAACACGTAGTCACCGTCATTGAGCTGCGGGCTCATGCTGCGCAGTAGGGTTGCCAGGGCGGTTTCGCCAGCCATGATGAAGGGTCCTTATAAAGAGAGAAGCGATGCTGGCTATTCTCATGGCGCAGGCTGTATAAGAAAAACCAATATTACTGATCGCTCATTAGAGAAACTGATGTTCGACTATAAATTGCTTTCCGCCCTGGCGGCGGTGGTGGAACAGGCCGGCTTCGAGCGCGGTGCCCAGGTATTGGGGCTGTCGCAATCGGCGATTTCCCAGCGCATCAAGTTATTGGAAGCACGCATCGGCCAGCCGGTGCTGGTGCGGGTTACGCCGCCGGCGCCCACCGATATTGGTCGGCGTTTGCTTAACCATGTGCAGCAGGTGCGGCTGCTGGAGCGCGACCTGCAAAGCCAGGTGCCGGCGCTGGACGAAGAAGGCATGCCTGAGCGCCTGCGCATCGCCCTGAATGCCGACAGCCTGGCCACCTGGTGGGCCGAGGCGGTCAGTGACTTTTGTGCCGAGCAGCATTTGCTGCTGGATCTGGTCGTAGAAGACCAGACGGTGGGGCTCAAGCGCATGCGTGCCGGCGAGGTGGCGGCCTGCATTTGCGCCAGTGAACGCCCGGTGGCCGGTGCCCGCAGCCTGTTGCTCGGCGCCATGCGATATCGGGCGCTGGCCAGTCCGGCGTTTGTTGCACGGCATTTCCCGGAGGGCGTCCGCGCCGACCAACTGGCCCGCACACCGGCGCTGGTGTTTGGCCCGGATGATTTCCTGCAGCATCGCTACCTGGCGTCTCTGGGCGTGGACGGTGGTTTCGAACACCACTTATGCCCATCGTCCGAAGGCTTTATACGCCTGGCGGAAGCCGGGCTCGGCTGGGGGCTGGTGCCTGAGTTGCAGGTGCGCGACCAGCTGGAAAAGGGCGTACTGATCGAGTTATTGCCAGATAAGCCCATTGATGTGCCTTTGTACTGGCATCATTGGCGCAGCGGCGGGCAGCTGTTGGGCCTGTTGACCGACCATCTGGCCCAAGCCTGTGGGCAATGGTTGGTGCCGTTGGACTGATGGCGGTCGTCAAGGCAACAGCGATGAAAAATGAAAGGACACGGGGTAATACATGAAGATTCTGGTCACCGGCGCAAGCGGCTTCATCGGCGGGCGCTTTGCGCGTTTCGCCCTGGAGCAGGGCCTGGACGTGCGGGTCAACGGGCGGCGCGCCGAGGGTGTCGAGCACCTGGTTCGGCGTGGTGCCGAGTTTATCCAGGGTGACTTGAGTGACGCCGACCTGGTGCGCGATCTGTGCCGCGATGTCGAAGCCGTGGTGCATTGTGCAGGCGCCGTGGGCTTGTGGGGGAGGTATCAGGACTTCCATCAAGGCAATGTGCTGGTGACTGAAAACGTCGTGGAAGCCTGCCTCAAGCAGCGCGTGGGCCGTCTGGTGCACCTGTCGTCGCCGTCGATCTACTTCGACGGGCGCGATCATCTCGGGTTGACCGAAGAGCAAGTCCCCAAGCGCTTCAAGCACCCTTATGCCGCCACGAAGTACCTGGCCGAGCAGAAAGTGTTCGGCGCCCAGGAGTTCGGTCTCGAGGTGCTGGCCCTGCGTCCGCGTTTCGTTACCGGTGCCGGTGACATGAGTATTTTCCCGCGCCTGTTGAAAATGCAGCGCAAGAACCGCCTGGCCATCGTCGGCGACGGTCTCAACAAAGTCGACTTCACCAGTGTGCACAACCTCAACGAAGCGCTGCTCAGCAGTTTGCTGGCCACCGGTTCGGCGCTGGGCAAGGCCTACAACATCAGCAATGGCACGCCGGTGCCGGTGTGGGATGTGGTGAATTACGTGATGCGCCAAATGGAGTTGCCCCAGGTGACCCGTTATCGCTCCTACGGCTTGTCCTACAGCGTCGCGGCGCTTAACGAAGCCTTTTGCGCGATGTGGCCCGGTCGTCCGGAGCCGGCGTTATCGCGCCTGGGCATGCAGGTAATGAACAAAGATTTCACCCTCGACATCAGCCGGGCCAGGCATTATCTGGATTACGAGCCCAAGGTCAGCCTGTGGACCGCTCTCGACGAGTTCTGCGGTTGGTGGAAGGCCCAGGATCCCGGGTTCAAATAAGGTCACAACAGGCAACACATCGGGAACCGAATTCCAGGTTCCGGGTCGATCAACGCGATGGGGTTGGGGTTTATACTCCCGTCGCTCGGCTTTCCAGCCAGCTAACTCACCGATTCAGGGTTGATTCATGCGCAACGATGCTAAAGACGATTTCGACAACATTCCCAGCCTGCGGGCCGATCTTGGGGATGACGATGATTTCGAACCTTCCCCGGCCACCTCGGTGCGTTCGCGTAACACGCCCGTGGTCAAGGTCAAGGGGGCCAGCACCGGCCCGCTGTGGGCACTGATCGGTGCGCTGCTGATCGCCTTCGCCGGCCTGGCCTGGTGGAGTTTCCAGCAGATATCTCTGATGGGCCAGCAGTTGGTTGCCACCCAGGAGAGCTTTGCGCGCATCAGCGAAGAAGCGGCAGGGCGTCTGCAGGACATTTCCGGCAAGGTCGTAGCCAGTGAAGCCAACGTGAACAACGGCAGCGAAGCATTGAAACTGCAGATCAAACAGCTGGAAAACCAGTTGCTGGAGCAGGGCAAGCAGCAGCTCGGCGTTGCCGGCCAGGCCACCGAGCTGGACACGCGCCTGGCGCAAATGACTGCCAGCACCACTGAGTTGTCGAGCGCCAATGCCAAGCTGCAAGGCCAGGTGCAGGCCTTGACCGATGCTGTGGCCACCCTGAAGGCAGCGCAGGGCGATGCCGGCAAGCGCGATACCGAGATAAAGGAATTGGTCGCTGATGTGGCTGCCTTGAAAAAACAAGGTAACCCAAGCGCAGCCATCGCCCGTCTTGAGCAGGACCTGGTGGTACTCAAAAGTGCGCAGGACAGCCAACCGGCTAACAGCGATGCGCCGACCAATAAAGAGTTCGACGTGTTCCGCATCCAGACCACGCGCAATATCACCACCTTGCAGAGCCAGGTGCAGAACCTGAATCAGCGCCTCAACGCGTCAGCGGCTGTCACGCCGCTCGGCCAGTAATATTCGGGCCTGTGGCAAGCCCGCTCGCCACAGGCCGCCTAAGCGGCTTGAATGTCACCGTCTGGTGACATTTCCCATCCCCTTCGTTACTTGCCCCCACCTCGCCCTTGTTTAGACTCCGGTCATCCCACAAAAAATAATAAGGGCCACCCATGACCACGCAACCACTGCCTGCCAGCAGTTGGCTGAATGCACCTGCCCATCACGCTTGGCTCGCCGCCGAAGGCCAGCGCCTGCTGGCATTCGCCAAGGCCTCCCGTCTGCCTGAGGGTTTTGGCAACCTCGACGACAAAGGCCAGTTGCCGGCCGATGCCCATGCCGAAACCATGAATACCGCGCGCATGACCCACAGCTTCGCCATGGCCCATGCCATGGGTTTGCCGGGTTATGCCGAGCTGGTGGCGCACGGTATTGCGGCCCTGGGCGGACCTTTGCGTGATAGCGAACACGGTGGCTGGTTCGCCACGCCCCAGGCCCTGGACGGCAATACCGGCAAAGCTGCCTACCTGCATGCCTTTGTCGCCCTGGCCGCCAGCTCGGCCACGGTGGCGGGCGCGCCCGGTGCGCAAAACCTGCTGAGCGACGCCATCTCTATCATCGACCAGTTCTTCTGGAGTGAGGAGGAGGGCGTGATGCTCGAGTCCTTCGCCCGGGACTGGAGCGGCGTCGAAGCCTATCGCGGCGCCAACAGCAACATGCACGCCACGGAAGCCTTCCTGGCCCTGGCCGATGTCACCGCTGACACGCGTTGGCTGGACCGCGCCCTGCGTATCGTCGAGCGAGTGATTCATACCCACGCCGCTGCCAATCAGTTCATGGTGATCGAGCATTTCGACGCTCAGTGGAAACCCCTGCTCGATTACAACGAAGACAACCCCGCCGATGGCTTCCGCCCCTACGGCATCACCCCCGGCCACGGTTTTGAGTGGGCGCGGCTGGTGCTGCACCTGGAAGCCGCGCGCCTGCAGGCCGGGCTGGCCACGCCGGACTGGCTGCTGAGCGCCGCCAAGGGCCTGTTCGCCAGCGCCTGCGAATATGCCTGGGCCGTGGATGGCGCCCCCGGCATCGTCTACACCCTGGACTGGAACCACCGCCCGGTCGTGCGCGAGCGTCTGCACTGGACCCACGCTGAAGCCAGCGCCGCTGCCCAGGCCTTGCTCAAACGCACGGGTGAGCTGCATTACGAAACCTGGTACCGGCGCTTCTGGGAGTTTTGCGACACCCATTTCATCGACCGTATCCACGGCAGCTGGCACCACGAACTCAACCCCCACAACCAGCCCAGCAGCACCATCTGGGGTGGCAAACCGGACCTGTACCATGCCTGGCAAGCGGTCGTGCTGCCTGCACTGCCCCTGGCACCGAGCATGGCCAGCGCTTTAGGCGCTGGGTGTTATGTCACCAGTTGGTGACATTTGTGCATCCCTTTGTTACCTGCGCTCGAAAAAACCATGTTTAAACTCCGTGCAGCGCAAGCTCTAGACTTGCATGCATAACAACAAGAAAAGGTATTCAGATGAACGCGATTAATCGCCTCGCCGTAGCTATTTCCGTTGCCTCGTTGTTTCCCCTCAGTGCCTTTGCCGCCGACTCCAAAGGGACGGTTGAAGTTGTGCATTGGTGGACCTCGGGTGGCGAAAAAGCGGCTGTAGATGTCCTGAAGGCCCAAGTAGAGAAAGACGGCTTCACCTGGAAAGACGGTGCCGTCGCAGGTGGCGGTGGCGCCACTGCCATGACCGTGCTGAAAAGCCGCGCGGTCGCCGGCAACCCACCAGGCGTTGCCCAGATCAAAGGCCCCGACATCCAGGAATGGGCGTCCACCGGCCTGCTCGACACCGACGTCCTGAAGTCCGTCGCCAAAGACGAAAAATGGGATTCCCTGCTCGACAAAAAAGTCTCCGACACCGTGAAGTACGACGGTGACTACGTTGCCGTACCGGTCAACATCCACCGCGTGAACTGGCTGTGGATCAACCCGGAAGTCTTCAAGAAAGCCGGTATCACCAAGAACCCGACCACCCTCGAAGAATTCTACGCAGCCGGCGACAAGCTCAAGGCCGCGGGCTTCATTCCGCTCGCCCACGGTGGCCAGCCTTGGCAGGACAGCACCGTGTTCGAAGCGGTGGTCCTGTCGGTAATGGGCGCCGATGGCTACAAGAAAGCCCTGGTCGACCTGGATAACGCTGCGCTGACCGGCCCGGAAATGGTCAAGTCCCTGACCGAGCTGAAGAAAGTCGCGACCTATATGGACGTCGACGGCAAAGGCCAGGACTGGAACCTCGAAGCGGGCAAGGTCATCAACGGCAAGGCCGGCATGCAGATCATGGGTGACTGGGCCAAGTCCGAATGGACCGCCGCCAAGAAAGTCGCCGGCAAAGACTACGAGTGCGTGGCCTTCCCAGGCACCGACAAAGCCTTCACCTACAACATCGACTCCCTGGCGGTGTTCAAGCAGAAAGACAAAGGCACTGCCGCTGGCCAGCAGGACATCGCCAAAGTCGTGCTGGGTGAAAACTTCCAGAAGGTGTTCAGCATCAACAAGGGGTCGATCCCGGTTCGTACCGACATGCTCAATGAAATGGACAAGCTCGGCTTCGACTCCTGCGCCCAGACCGCTGCCAAGGACTTCCTGGCAGACGCCAAGTCCGGCGGCCTGCAGCCAAGCATGGCGCACAACATGGCCACCACCCTGGCTGTGCAAGGTGCGTTCTTTGATGTCGTGACCAATTTCATAAACGACCCGAAAGCCGACCCGGCCGACACCGCCAAGAAACTCGGCGCTGCGATCAAGTCAGCCAAGTAACAGCTGACCTTGTGAGGGGGACCCCTAACCCCTCACAAGGCCTGTTCCTGTAGTCCTTTTTCCCTGTATTGGATTTCCCCATGAGTTCTGTTGCTGTGTTCAGCAAAGCCTCGCCGTTCGATGCACTGCAGCGCTGGCTACCCAAACTGGTGCTGGCGCCCAGCATGTTCATCGTGTTGGTGGGCTTCTACGGCTACATCCTGTGGACGTTTGTGCTCTCGTTCACCACGTCTACGTTCCTGCCGAGCTACAAATGGGCGGGTCTTGCGCAGTACCAGCGGTTGTTCGACAACGACCGCTGGTGGGTGGCGAGCAAGAACCTGGCGCTTTTCGGCGGGATGTTTATCGGTATCACCTTGGTGATCGGCGTGACGCTGGCGATTTTCCTCGACCAGAAAATCCGCCGCGAAGGTTTTATCCGCACCATTTACCTGTACCCGATGGCGCTCTCGATGATCGTCACCGGTACCGCGTGGAAATGGCTGCTCAACCCGGGCATGGGCCTGGACAAACTTCTGCGTGACTGGGGCTGGGAAGGCTTCCGTCTCGACTGGCTGATCGACCCGGACCGTGTGGTCTACTGCCTGGTGATCGCTGCCGTGTGGCAAGCCTCCGGTTTCATCATGGCGATGTTCCTCGCCGGTCTGCGTGGCGTTGATCAGTCGATCATCCGTGCCGCCCAGATCGACGGCGCGAGCCTGCCGCGCATCTACTGGAGCGTGGTGCTGCCCAGCCTGCGTCCGGTGTTCTTCAGTGCGGTGATGATCCTGGCGCACATTGCCATCAAGAGCTTCGACCTGGTGGCGGCCATGACGGCCGGTGGCCCGGGCTACTCGTCCGACCTGCCCGCCATGTTCATGTACTCGTTCACCTTCAGCCGTGGCCAGATGGGCATGGGCTCGGCCAGTGCAATCCTGATGCTCGGTGCGATCCTCGCGATCATCGTGCCGTACCTCTACTCCGAGCTGAGGACCAAGCGTAATGACTAGTCTCGCTGCCAAACCTGCCATCAGCCTGAGCCGCATCGCGATCTACGCGGTGTTGATCCTCGCTGTGTTGCTGTACCTGGTACCGCTGGTGGTGATGTTGCTCACCAGCTTCAAGACCCCGGAAGACATCAGCACCGGCAACCTGCTGAGCTGGCCGACCGTGGTCAGCGGCATCGGTTGGGTCAAGGCCTGGGCCACTGTGGATGGCTACTTCTGGAACTCGATCAAGATCACCGTGCCGGCCGTGCTGATTTCCACCGCCATCGGCGCGTTGAACGGTTATGTGCTGTCGTTCTGGCGCTTCCGTGGTTCGCAGCTGTTCTTCGGTTTGCTGTTGTTCGGCTGCTTCCTGCCGTTCCAGACCGTGCTGCTGCCCGCGTCGTTCACCCTTGGCAAGATGGGCCTGGCCAGCACCACCACTGGCCTGGTGTTTGTGCACGTGGTGTACGGCCTGGCGTTCACCACGCTGTTCTTCCGCAATTACTACGTGAGCATTCCGGATGCGCTGATCAAGGCGGCACGCCTGGACGGTGCCGGTTTCTTCACCATCTTCCGTCAGATCATTCTGCCGATGTCCACGCCGATCATCATGGTCTGCCTGATCTGGCAGTTCACCCAGATCTGGAACGACTTCCTGTTCGGTGTGGTGTTCTCCAGTGGCGACTCCCAGCCCATCACGGTGGCGCTGAACAACCTGGTCAACACCAGCACCGGGGCCAAGGAATATAACGTGGATATGGCGGCGGCGATGATCGCCGGGCTGCCGACCCTGCTGGTCTATGTGATCGCAGGCAAGTATTTCGTGCGCGGCCTGACGGCCGGCGCGGTCAAGGGGTAATCATGGCTACGCTTGAACTTCGCAATGTAAACAAGACCTATGGCGCCGGCCTGCCCGACACCTTGAAGAACATCGAACTGTCGATCAAGGAAGGGGAGTTCCTGATCCTGGTCGGCCCTTCGGGTTGCGGTAAGTCCACGTTGATGAACTGCATCGCCGGCCTCGAGACCATCACCGGCGGCGCGATCATGATCGGCGACCAGGACGTCAGCGGCATGAGCCCCAAGGACCGTGACATCGCCATGGTGTTCCAGTCCTACGCGCTGTACCCGACCATGAGCGTGCGCCAGAACATCGAGTTCGGCCTCAAGATCCGCAAGATGCCCCAGGCTGATATCGACGCCGAAGTGGCGCGCGTGGCCAAGTTGCTGCAGATCGAACACCTGCTTAACCGCAAGCCCGGCCAGCTTTCCGGCGGCCAGCAACAGCGCGTGGCCATGGGCCGGGCCCTGGCGCGTCGGCCGAAGATCTACCTGTTCGACGAACCGCTGTCGAACCTCGACGCCAAGCTGCGCGTCGAGATGCGTACCGAAATGAAGCTGATGCACCAACGTCTGAAAACTACCACCGTCTACGTGACCCACGACCAGATCGAAGCGATGACCCTGGGCGATAAAGTGGCGGTGATGAAGGACGGCATCATCCAACAATTCGGCACGCCGAAAGAAATTTACAACGACCCTGCTAACCTATTTGTGGCAAGCTTTATCGGTTCACCACCGATGAACTTCGTTCCTATGCGCCTAAAACGCAAGGACGGGAAGTTGGTGGCGCTGCTCGACAGCGGCCAGGCGCGTTGCGAATTGCCGCTGGGTATGAACGACGCCGGTTTGGAAGACCGTGATGTGATTCTGGGCCTGCGCCCGGAGCAGATTGTGCTGGCGGCAGGTGAGGGTAATGGTTCATCGAGCATTCGTGCCGAGGTCCAGGTCACCGAGCCGACCGGTCCGGACACACTGGTGTTTGTGCAGCTCAATGACACCAAGGTCTGCTGCCGTTTGGCGCCTGATGTGGCGCCGCAGGTGGGCGAGACCCTGACACTGCAATTCGATCCATCCAAGGTATTGCTGTTCGACGCCAACACGGGCGAGCGCCTCGGCACTGCTTCTTCATTGCCCGCACAGGGGCATGCGGACAACGTGGCCCAATTCAAAGGTCGCTGAAGTAGATAACTTGTTGTTTTAGATGAAAAAAGTAACCCGCGTTAGATAAAAACAGTTTAATAACAATAAAGACGAGGATGTAGGGATGAAAAAGCAACACAACAACACCCGGCTGATCTGCCAACTGTCAGCGGCAGCAGCCCTTGTACTGTCCGCCAATGCGATGGCGGCCGATGCATTCAGCGCCGATTCCAAATGGATGACCGGCGATTGGGGCGGTGAACGTACCAAGCTGATCGAGCAAGGTATCGACATCAAGGCTGACTACGTAGGGGAAATGGGCGCCAACCTGCGCGGCGGCTATAACGATGACAGAACCGGCCGTTACTCCGACCAGTTCGGGTTGGGCGTAGCGCTGGACCTGCAAAAGCTGTGGGGCTGGGACAACACCCAGGCCAAGATCCAACTGACTAACCGTAATGGCCAGAACATCTCCAACGACCGCATTGGCGACCCGCGTGCCGGCACGCTGAGTTCGTCCATGGAAGTCTACGGTCGTGGCCACATGGTGCGTCTGACCCAGTTCTGGATCCAGCACCAGATGTTCGACAACAAGCTGGACGTGAAGCTCGGCTACTTCGGTGAAGGCGAAGACTTCAACACCTTCCCGTGCGACTTCCAGAACCTGTCGTTCTGTGGCTCCCAGGTCGGTAACTATGTAAACACCTGGTACAACTGGCCGGTCAGCCAGGCCGCTATCCGCGTGAAGTACAACATCACGCCTGAGCTGTATGCGCAAATCGGTGCGTACAACCAGAACCCTTCGCAGCTGGAGCACGGCAACGGCTTCAAGCTCAGCGGCAGCGGCACCAAGGGCACCGTGATTCCGGTTGAGTTGGTCTGGTCGCCGAAGGTGAACAACCTGCCGGGCGAATACCGTGTGGGCTACTACAAGAGCGCCGCCGATGCTGCTGACGTTCGTGAAGACGTCAATGGCAACGATGCTGCCACCACTGGTGCGGCCTACCGTACCCGCAGCAGCAAAAAAGGCTACTGGTTCGTTGCCCAACAGCAACTCACCACCCATAACGGCGACGCTTCCCGTGGCTTGAACATCGCCGCCAACGCGACCTTCCACGACAAGGAAACCAACCTGGTCGACAACTACCAGTCGTTGATGCTGGTGTACAAAGGCCCATTCGACGCGCGTCCAAAAGATGACGTCGGCATTGGCGCTGCGCGTCTGCACGTCAACGATGACGTGAAGAAAAACGCCGAACTGCTCAACGCTTCCAACGGTGTAGCCGACTACGACAACCCGCTGTTCTCGCCGATCCGCGAAACCGAGTACAACTTCGAAATCAACTACGGCTTCCACGTCACCAACTGGCTGACCGTGCGTCCCAACCTGCAATACGTTGTCCAACCGGGCGGCGTGGATAAAGTCGACAACGCGCTGGTGGCGGGCCTGAAAATTCAGTCTACGTTCTAACGCTGTTGCGATAAGCTCCTTCTCTCTGTGCGCATTTGCGGGTAGCCATGGCTATCCGCTTTTTTTTGGGCCGCATTGTGAAGACATTCAGGACCGTGGCACATGCATGAGCAACCGCTGCAACGCTTTTTCAAATCCCTGCGCGAGCGTCCAGTGTTCGCCTGGGAGCGCTTTCAGATGCGCGACGTGTTGGTGATCGACCATCCGCTGTGCCAGGCGGTGTTCAGCCGCCAGGGTGCGCAACTCTTGCACTTTCAGCCCCGTGGCCAGAAACCCTGGCTGTGGTGCGCGGCCAAGTGGCCGCAAGTCGGCGCCATCCGTGGCGGCGTGCCGGTGTGCTGGCCGTGGTATGGCCGCCATCCGAGCGAAAACGCGTGGCCGTCCCATGGGTGGGCGCGATTAATCGACTGGAAACTGCTCGACAGCAGCACCGACGACGACGGCGTGCGCCTGCATTGGCAATTGCAGCTGTGCGACTGGCAGGTCGACCTGCACGCGCACCTGGGCGACACCCTGGAACTGCGCCTGAGCACCGAGCATCAGGACGAGTTGCCGTGCCAGTTGAGCCATGCTTTGCACGCTTACTGGCGTATTGGTCACGTTGATGAGATAGCGCTGTCTGGGCTCGACGGTGCGCACGGTTACGACCAGCTCAATCGCCAGGCGTGCCAGCAGGAAGGCGAGTTGCGCGTGGACGGCGGGTGCCAGCGGGTGTTCCAACACGACGGCGAACTGCACCTCAAGGATCACGCCTGGCAGCGTGAATTGTGCATCGATACCGGCGACAGCGCCGACACCGTGGTATGGCATCCCGGCAGCCGGCCGCTGCTGGGGGTGAGCTTCAACGAGGCGTCGGGGTTTGTGTGCGTGGAGTCGGCGATGGCCGGGGCGAGCCTGGCGCCGGGGGAGCGGGCGCATCTCAGTTTGCAGGCCAGGGCGGGGGCTTAGCGGTGTGGTTGATGGCCTCATCGGGGGCTTGCCGCCGATGAGGCCAGTGAAGCCAACGCACAGGCTGGCTTAGTTAAACTCATCCCCCACCGGATACCGGCTGTCATTCAAACTCTCTTTGATCTTGCGCAGATGCGGCTGGAAATCCACGCCACGGCGCAAGGTCATGCCGGTCGCCAACACATCCAGCACCGTCAATTGGATGATCCGCGAGGTCATCGGCATATAGATGTCGGTGTCTTCGGGCAACGGAATATTCAGGCTGACGGTACTGGCCTTGGCCAGCGGCGAGTTCTCGGCGGTTACGCCCAGCACTGACGCACCGTTTTCCCGGGCGATACGCGCCACTTCCACCAGTTCGCGGGTGCGCCCGGTGTAGGAAATGATCACGAACAGCTCGCCCGTGTGGGCCACCGAGGCGATCATGCGTTGCATCAGCACGTCGGCGTGGGCGGTGACCGCCAGGTTGAAGCGGAAAAACTTGTGCAGTGCGTCCATGGCCACCGGCGCCGAAGCGCCCAGGCCGAAGAAGTGGATCTGCCGCGCCTGGATCAACAGGTCCACGGCCTTGCTGATCAGGGCCGGGTCCAGGGCCTGGCAGGCGGCGTCCAGCGAGGCGATGGCGCTGCCAAAGATCTTCTGGGTGTAGGCCTCGGGGTTATCGTCGGCCTCCACGGCGCGGCTGACGTACGCTGCGCCACTGGCCAGGCTTTGCGCCAACTGCAATTTAAGTTCAGGGTAACCGCTGACGCCGAACGAACGGCAGAAACGGTTGACCGTCGGTTCACTGACCGAGGCGGCTTGGGCGAGGGCTGCGATGGAGAAGCGGGTCGCCTGCTGCGGGTTGAGCAGGATGACCTCGGCCACTTTTTTCTCAGCCTTGTTCAATTCTTCGAGGCGGTTCCGGATCTGTTCCAGAAGATTTCGCACGCGGTCCATTCAGTCTTTCCTTCGGGCGACGATGCAAATAAAGGGCGGCAACCAATCGACGAGTGGCCCTTTGCGGTGGCCTATCCTACTGAGGGTAGCTGAACACCACCACTCGGAATGCGTATTTCGGGAAAATGTTGTGGTTATTACTACATTTTTCCTTGAGTGATGCCTTGAAAAAAGGTATTTGTAGCTTAACTTGATAAAAGAACAAACATCATGCCTTCAATAACCGTAGAACCCTGCACCTTTGCCCTGTTTGGCGCCTTGGGTGATCTGGCGCTGCGCAAGTTATTTCCTGCCCTCTATCAACTCGATGGCGCCGGGCTCCTGCACGACGACACCCGCATCCTGGCCCTGGCCCGGGAAGCCGGTTCCGAACAGCAACACCTGGCCCATATCGAAAAAGAATTGCGTAAATATGTCGGCAAGGAACTGGACGAGAGCATCGCCCAGCGTTTCCTGGCGCGCCTGACCTATGTCCATGTCGACTTCATGAAAGCCGATGACTACGTGGCTCTGGCGGAAAAGGCCGGCACCGAACAACGCCTGATCGCCTACTTCGCCACGCCTGCGTCGGTGTATGGTGCGATCTGCGAGAACCTGTCCAAGGTCGGCCTGGCGGAGAACACCCGCGTCGTGCTGGAGAAACCCATCGGTTCGGACCTGGAATCCTCGCGCAAGGTCAACGACGCCGTGGCGCAGTTCTTCCCGGAAAACCGCACCTACCGCATCGACCACTACCTGGGCAAAGAGACCGTCCAGAACCTGATTGCCCTGCGTTTCGCCAACAGCCTGTTCGAAACCCAGTGGAACCAGAACTACATCTCCCACGTGGAAATCACCGTGGCCGAGCAGGTCGGTATCGAAGGCCGTTGGGGCTATTTCGACAAGGCCGGCCAGCTGCGTGACATGATCCAGAACCACTTGCTGCAGTTGCTTTGCCTGATCGCCATGGACCCGCCGGCCGACCTGTCCGCCGACAGTATCCGTGACGAGAAGGTCAAGGTGCTCAAGGCCCTGGCGCCGATCAGCCCGGATGGCCTTACCACTCAGGTGGTGCGTGGCCAGTACATCGCCGGCTACAGCGCCGGCAAGCCGGTGCCCGGTTATCTGGAAGAAGAGAACTCCAACACCCAGAGCGACACTGAAACCTTCGTCGCCCTGCGGGCCGATATTCGTAACTGGCGTTGGGCCGGGGTGCCGTTCTACCTGCGCACCGGCAAGCGCATGCCGCAGAAACTGTCGCAGATCGTCATCCACTTCAAGGAGCCGTCCCACTACATCTTCGCTCCCGAGCAGCGCCTGCAGATCAGCAACAAGTTGATCATCCGCCTGCAGCCGGACGAAGGTATTTCCTTGCGCGTGATGACCAAGGAGCAGGGCCTGGACAAGGGCATGCAACTGCGCAGCGGGCCACTGCAACTGAATTTTTCCGACACCTATCGCAGCGCACGCATCCCCGATGCCTACGAGCGTTTGCTGTTGGAAGTGATGCGCGGCAATCAGAACCTGTTTGTTCGCAAAGATGAAATTGAAGCCGCGTGGAAGTGGTGTGACCAGTTGATCGCCGGGTGGAAAAAATCCGGTGATGCGCCCAAGCCGTATGCGGCGGGGTCCTGGGGGCCGATGAGCTCGATTGCACTGATCACGCGGGATGGGAGGTCTTGGTATGGCGATATCTGAATTGAAGCTGCCTCGGGGCGTGACTGCCCACGAGTACCGCACGCCCGTGCTGCTGGCGGACGGCCTGGCCAACGACGTGGCCGAACAACTGCGCGAGGCCATCAGTGCCCGTGGCGAGGCAATCCTGGTGGTGTCCGGTGGCCGCAGCCCCGTGGCGTTTTTCCAGAACCTGGCCAAGCAAGGCGTGGACTGGTCCAAGGTCACCATCACCCTGGCCGATGAGCGTTGGGTGCCGGTCGAACACGCCGACAGCAATGCCGGCCTGTTGAAGCAGCACCTGTTGCAAGGACCGGTGGCCAAGGCCAAGTTCCTCAGCCTGTACAGCGCCGCCGCCAACCTTGAAGACGCTGCCGAGCAGGCCGATCGCCTGCTGGCCGAGTTGCCGGCTATTGATGTGCTGGTGCTGGGCATGGGCGATGACGGCCACACCGCATCGCTGTTTCCCAACAGCCCGAACCTCGCTGAGGCATTGCAGGTCGACGGTACCCGCCGTTGCTGGCCGATGCTGGCGCCGACCGTGCCGCACCAGCGCCTGACCATGAGTCGCGCGTTGCTGGCCACGGCCCACTACACCGCGCTGTCGATTTCCGGCAGTTCGAAATTGACCACCTTGAGCGCCGCCCTGGCCAGTGACGACGTTGCTGCCATGCCGATTCGCGCGTTTTTGCAACCTACATTAGAGATTTACTGGTGCCCATGAGCCAAGGATCAGCCGCTATGAAAAGCCCTCAACCGACCGTGTCCATGGCGGATAAAGTTGCCCTGATCGACAGCCTCTGCGCCAAGGCGCGGATCCTGCCGGTGATCACCATCGCCCGCGAACAGGACATCCTGCCGCTGGCCGATGCCCTGGCAGCCGGTGGTTTGACCGCATTGGAAGTGACCCTGCGTTCCGAGTTCGGCCTCAAGGCCATTCAGGTGCTGCGTGAGCAGCGGCCTGAACTGTGCACCGGCGCCGGCACCGTACTCGACCGCCACATGCTTGAAGCGGCGGAAGTCGCCGGTTCGCAATTTATCGTTACTCCCGGCATTACCCGCGACCTGCTGGAAGCCTCGGTACACAGCCCGATCCCGCTGCTGCCAGGCATCAGTAACGCCTCCGGTATCATGGAAGGCTACGGCCTGGGCTACCGCCGCTTCAAACTGTTCCCGGCCGAAGTCAGCGGCGGCGTTGCCGCGATCAAGGCCCTGGGCGGCCCGTTCGGCGAAGTGAAATTCTGCCCGACCGGCGGCGTCGGCCCGGCCAATATCAAAAGCTACATGGCGTTGAAAAACGTGATGTGCGTGGGTGGTAGCTGGATGCTGGACCCGGAGTGGGTCAAGAACGGCGACTGGGCCCGCATCCAGGAAGTCACTGCGCAGGCGCTGGCGCTGCTGGATTGATCTGATTCATCGAATCGTTGTTGCTGTGCTTAACGGCATTTTTGCGGTGCACTTGGTCGGTGTACCGCTTTTTTTTGCCTGCAAAAAACTGAGACCCCCATTTAATCGCTGCTTAGCTCGGTAATGGCGTTGACCAGGACATTGATGTCCGCTGCTGACGTCACCAACCCCGGTGTCACGCGGATACAGGTACCAAACGCAGCACCCGTGCGCGTGGTGGTGAACAGGTCGTAGTCCTCGAGCATGCGATCCACCATCACCAACTGATCCCGCCCGCTGAACTTGAACGCTGTAATCCCGCAATATAGCCGTGGATCATCCGGCGTCAGCACCTCGATCCCCGGCAACGGCCGTACTTGGCTCACCCATAAATCCCGCAGGTAATTGATCCGCGCGCCCTTGGCCGCCGCGCCACCCAGCGCGCGATGTTCTTGCAGTACCAGCGGCAAGGTCATCAGTGCCGGAAAGTTCGGCGTGCTGTACGACGTGCGCGCACGCACGTCATTGACGGGATAGTGGAACTCGCCCATGTCCGGATCAATGTCAGCCAGGCGTTCGGGGGCAATATAGAGGAACCCCAGGGTCAGCGGCGCGCCGATCCATTTGTGCAGGTTGAATCCGGCGAACGCAATGCCCAGTTCGGCGAGGTTGAACTCGATCTGGCCCAGGGCATGGGCACCGTCAAGGATCACGTCGATGGCATGCTCACGCGCAGCCTTGGCGATGGCTTCAACAGGCATCACCAGGCCGGTGCGGTGGGTCACATGGGTAAGTGCCATCAGCCTGAGGCGCGGGTACCGGTCGAACGCATTGCGATAGGTCTGCACCAGGCTGTCGAAACTGGCCGGATGAGTGTGGGACAACTCGATCACTTCCACACCGCGAGCACCCGCCAACCAGCGCATCGCACCTTTGACGGTGTCGTATTCCAGGTCACTGATCAGCACCTGATCGCCGGCTTGCAGGCGGTTGTAGTTGCGGATCAGTGATTGCAGGGCTTCGGTGGCGTTGCGGGTAAAGGCGACTGCCTCGGGGTCGACGTCGATCAGGCCCGCCAGTTGGCGACGGATCTCGACGTTTTCACCTTGCTCGAAGCGCTGGCGCACATACAGTGAGTTGCTGCGGTTGATAAACGCCACGTGTTCCAGGTACTGCGCCTGCACGTCGCGGCTCATGCGCCCGAAGTAGCCGTTCTCCAGGTTGATCGGGCCGGGCTCCAGCGCATAGCGCTGGGCGATGGCCTGCCAGTGAAGTTCGTTGTCAGCATTCCTTGGCATGGCGAGTCTCTTAATGGCGGGGGGCGGGTTTACCGTGTTTAACGCGCAGCGGTTCCAACAGTTCAGACAAACCGTTGTGGTCGATTTCCTGCATCAGTGCCAGCAACCCGCCCAACTCGCCGTGGGGAAAGCCTTCGCGGGCGAACCAGTTCAAGTAGGGACCCGGCAGGTCGGCGATGATCCGGCCCTTGTACTTGCCGAAGGGCATTTCGCGGGTGATCAGCAGTTCGAGTTTTTCGGGATTCATGGGCTTCGTGTGAGTGAGGCGAGATCTTCGAAAATACAGGCATTCTGCATGAAGGCCAAATGACAGATCATGCAAATAACGTACATACAGATGGTTCAAATATTTTTAAGTTATTGAAAATAAACATAAAAGTAATTTTTAAAAACCTGGCATGGGCGCTGCAATCATTAAGGCAACCCTTCTTCACCTGCCTAAGGAATTGAAAAATGACTGACATCAACAAAGAATCGATCTCCGTACTGAACGACCTGATCGAAACCAGCATCGACGGCCAGAAAGGCTTCAAGGAATGCGCTGAAGACATCAAGCATCCGGAACTCAAGGCTCTGTTTGCCAAGCGTTCCGCTGACTGCGCCACTGCCGCCGCCGAACTGAAGACGGCTGTACGTGCCTTGGGCGGTGATCCGGAAGATTCCGGCAGCGTTGCCGGCGCCCTGCACCGTGGCTGGGTCGACGTTAAGTCGATGGTTACCGGTAAAGACGAAGAGGCTGTGCTGAACGAAGCCGAGCGCGGCGAAGACCACGCACTGAAGGCTTACAAAGAAGCCATCGAGAAGATCAACAAGCACAACCTGCTGGGCATTCGTGACCTGGTTGAGCGTCAGTATCACGGCGTACAACGCAATCACGATCAGGTAAAAGCCCTGCGTAACCAGGCTCGCGCTCAGTCGTAAGCCCTGCTGTGTAACAAATGTGGGAGGGGGCTTGCTCCCGATAGCGGTGGATCAGTCGACATTTCAATGACTGACTCACCGCAATCGGGAGCAAGCCCCCTCCCACATTTGTATGGTGTTGGCCTTGAAACCGTACTCAGCCAATGCTGATCGGCGGCAGCTCGGTCAAGGTCACGACCTGCTGCTTGCGTGGTGCAAGAATTTCCGCCTCGCCATCCACTACCAGCTCATCGCGCTGGTTGAACACACGAGTGGCGATGCGTACGCGAAACTTCGGCAGCTTCTCGAGGATTTCCAGGCGCACGGTCAGGGTATCGCCGATTTTTACCGGCTTCTGGAAGCTCATCTGCTGGCCGATATAGATAGTGCCCGGCCCGGGCAGCTCACAGGCAACGGCCGCGCTGATCAGGGCGCCGCTGAACATACCGTGGGCGATACGCTCCTTGAACATGGTCGCCTTGGCGTATTCGGCATCCAGGTGCACCGGGTTGTGGTCGCCGGACATGGCGGCAAACAGCTGGATATCACGTTCTTCGACGGTCTTGCTGTAGCTGGCGGTCTGGCCGACTTCAAGGGCTTCGTACGGGGTGTTGGTTACCTGGGTCATCTAAAGGTGCATCCTGTGGCTAATCGGTAATTTAACTATCTGATTTTAAACAAAATTTATTCGCAGCGGGCCGGCCTGTGCAAGGTCATGACCTGGTCGAGCCACGCCAGTACGTCTGCCGTGACTTCATCGCGGTTGGTTTCGTTCAACACTTCATGACGCGCCTGCGGGTAGATATTCAGTTGCAGGTTCTGGCAGCCGGCTTCGCGCAGGGCATCGGCCAGGCTTTTGAGACGCTTGCCCTCACTCACCGGATCACATTCGCCGCCCATCACCAGGATGGGCAGGCCCGGATCGATCTGCACGAGATTGGACGCTTTGCTGATTTGCTGCAAGCCACCGAGCAGGTCGATCCACAACTGGTTGGTGCAGCGGAAACCGCAGAGTGGGTCATTGATGTACTTGTCGACTTCAACCGGGTCGCGACTGAGCCAATCGAACGCCGTGCGATTGGGTTTGAACGCCTTGTTGAATGAGCCGAATGACAGGAACTCGATCAGCGCACTGCGCCCACGCACACCCTGGCGCAGACGTTCGGCGCGTGCGATCAGCCGTGCGGCGCGGTAGAGCGCCACGGGCTGGAAATTCGAACCACTGAGAATCGCCCCGTTGAGGCTGGCGCTGTGGTGCAGCAGGTAGGCCTGGGCGATGTAGCTGCCCATGCTGTGGCCCAGCAAAATGATCGGCAGCCCCGGTTGTTGCTGGCCGATGTGCTGGTTGAGGCTGGCCAGGTCGCCCACCACTTTGTTCCAGCCATCTTTCTCGGCGTAGAGCCCCAAGGTGCCCTCGTCGGCGGTGCGGCCATGGCCGCGCTGGTCCGGCGCATACAGGCCGAAGCCTGCGCCACACAAGGCTTCGGCCAGGCGCGCGTACCGACCACTGTGTTCGGCCATGCCGTGGGACAGCATGAGCAGCGCCTTGGGCGCAGCATCGGGCAGCCATTGATTGACGTACAGGCGGCTGTGGTCATTCGCGGTCAGCCAGAAGGTGCTGTGATTCATGGCGGTTCCTTTTCTCAAGGTCTGCACAGGGACGTTGCAGTGTATAGCTCATCCCGCGGGAAGCGTCTGATCAGCGCAGGCCCCTGTAGGAAGATTCACGCAATAAATGACGCTCCTTCCTGTATTTGCCTGTTTGGCCATAGCTGCTAACGTCCCCAAAGCTCCGCTTTTTATAAGCAGTACAAAAGCGGCCGGACACATTCAGGTAAGAGGACAAGAATAATGCAACCTGATTTCTGGAATGACAAACGCGCGGCGGGCGTTCCTAACGACATCGACCTCTCGGCCTACAAGTCGGTGATCGAAGTCTTCGAGCGCTCGTGCAAGGCCTTTGCCGACCGTCCGGCATTCAGCAACATGGGCATCACCCTGACCTACGCCGAGCTTGAGCGCCAGAGTGCGGCGTTCGCCGGCTACCTGCAGCAGCATACCGACCTCAAGCCCGGCGAGCGCATCGCCGTGCAGATGCCAAACGTGCTGCATTACCCGATTGCCGTGTTCGGCGCACTGCGTGCCGGCTTGATCGTGGTCAACACCAACCCGCTGTACACCCCGCGCGAGATGCGCCACCAGTTCAAGGACGCCGGCGTGCGTGCCCTGGTCTACCTCAACCTGTTTGGTTCGCGGGTGCAGGAGGTATGCACCGACACCGAGATCGACTACCTGATCGAAGCCAAGATGGGCGATTTCCTGCCCGCCGCCAAGGGCTGGCTGGTCAACACCGTGGTCGACAAGGTCAAGAAGATGGTCCCGGCCTACCAGTTGCCGCGTGCGGTGTCGTTCAAGCGCGCCTTGCGCATGGGCGCGGGCCTCGGCGTGACGCGCCACCCGGTGAACCTGGACGATATCGCCGTGCTGCAATACACCGGCGGCACCACCGGCCTGGCCAAGGGCGCGATGCTCACCCATGGCAACCTGGTGGCGAACATGCAACAGGTGCGCGCCTGCATGTCCCAGACCGGCGATGACGGCCACCCACTGATCAAGGAAGGGCAGGAAGTGATGATCGCGCCGCTGCCGCTGTACCACATCTATGCCTTCACCGCGAACTGCATGTGCATGATGGTCTCGGGTAATCACAACGTGCTGATCACCAATCCGCGGGACATCGGTGGGTTTATCAAAGAGCTGAAAAAGTGGCGCTTTACCGGGTTGCTGGGGCTCAACACGCTGTTTGTGGCGCTGATGGACCACCCGGACTTCAAGAACCTGGATTTCTCCCACCTCAAGCTCACCAACTCCGGTGGCACGGCACTGATCAAGGCCACGGCCGAACGCTGGGAGCAAATCACCGGCTGCTCGATCGGCGAGGGCTACGGCCTCACGGAAACCTCGCCGGTCGCCAGCACCAACCCCTACGGCAACAAATCACGGCTGGGTACCGTGGGTATCCCGGTGCCCGCCACGGCGATGAAGGTGATTGATGACGAAGGCACCGAGCTGCCCCTGGGCGAGCGCGGCGAGTTGTGCATCAAGGGCCCGCAGGTGATGAAGGGCTACTGGCAGCAACCGGCCGCCACCGCTGAGGCTCTGGACGCCGAAGGTTGGCTGAAGACCGGTGACATCGCGGTGATCGACGACGATGGGTTTGTGCGCATTGTCGACCGCAAGAAGGATTTGATCATCGTCTCGGGCTTCAACGTGTACCCCAATGAGATCGAAGACGTGGTAATGGCCCACCCGGCCGTGGCCAACTGCGCGGTGATCGGCGTGCCGGACGAGCGCACGGGGGAGGCGGTGAAGCTGTTTGTGGTGGCGCGTGCGGAAGGGGTGAGCCTTGAGGAGTTGAAGGCGTACTGCAAGACCAACTTCACCGGGTACAAGGTGCCCAAGCACATTGTGTTGCGCGACTCGTTGCCGATGACGCCGGTAGGGAAGATCCTGCGCAGGGAGCTACGCGACATCGCCTGATGTGAAATGCGGTAAAAAATGTGGGAGGGGGGGCGACGATTCGATTTGCCCCCGATAGCGGAGAATCAGTCACCCGATATATAGACTGAGCCACCGTTATCGGGGGCAAGTCCCTCCCACATTTATCGTGTGCCGTCCTGAAGGCCTATTCCAGAGCCTTTCATCAAAGGATTTCACTTCCGTTTAAAGTGTGACCAAATATTGTAGGGCAGTCATGATTATGACTGTAGGGCCCTCCTTTGGCTCTAGGCGGCCCTTGGCAAAGCTGCTACTCTCGGCGCGCTTTGTGACGTCTAGGCCTGCTTGAAAGCGCCAGATTCACCAAAAAAAAACATACACCAATAATAATCGCATCAAATGCGATGATGAATTCGCGTCGCTGAGGAGTGGGCTTCCATGCACGAAGACTTTTGGAAGGATAAGTACCCCGCCGGGATTGCTGCAGAAATCAATCCAGACGAGTATCCGAATATTCAGGCGGTATTGAAGCAGTCCTGCCAGCGCTTCGCCAACAAACCGGCCTTCAGCAACCTGGGCAAGACGATCACCTATGGTGAATTGTACGAACTGTCCGGCGCCTTCGCCGCGTACCTGCAACAGCATACCGACTTGAAGCCCGGCGATCGAATTGCCGTGCAGTTGCCCAACGTCCTGCAATACCCGGTCGCCGTGTTCGGTGCCATCCGTGCCGGCCTGATCGTGGTCAACACCAACCCGCTGTACACCGCGCGGGAAATGGAACACCAATTCAATGATTCCGGCGCCAAGGCGCTGGTTTGCCTGGCCAACATGGCCCACCTGGCGGAAAAGGTCGTACCCAAGACCGCCGTCAAGCATGTGATCGTCACCGAAGTCGCCGACCTGTTGCCGCCGCTCAAGCGCCTGCTGATCAACAGCGTCATCAAGTACGTGAAGAAAATGGTTCCGGCCTATCACTTGCCCAAGGCGATCAAGTTCAACGACGTACTCGCCAAGGGCCAGGGGCAAGCGGTCAACGAAGTCTGCCCGGCCAGCAGCGATGTGGCTGTATTGCAATACACCGGTGGCACCACCGGTGTGGCCAAGGGCGCGATGCTCACCCACCGCAACCTGGTCGCCAACATGTTGCAATGCAAGGCGCTGATGGGCTCCAACCTCCATGAAGGTTGCGAGATCCTGATCACGCCGCTGCCGCTGTACCACATCTATGCGTTCACCTTTCATTGCATGGCGATGATGCTGATCGGCAACCACAACATCCTTATCAGCAACCCGCGCGACCTGCCGGCGATGGTCAAGGAACTGTCGAAGTGGAAGTTCAGCGGCTTTGTCGGCCTGAATACCCTGTTCGTGGCGCTGTGCAACAACGAAGCCTTCCGCAAGCTGGACTTCTCCGCGCTGAAGGTCACCCTGTCGGGCGGCATGGCCCTGCAACTGGCGGCGGCCGAGCGTTGGAAAGCCGTGACCGGTTGCGGCATCTGCGAAGGCTACGGCATGACCGAAACCAGCCCGGTGGCCACGGTGAACCCGATCCAGCATATCCAGATCGGTACCATCGGCATTCCGGTGCCGTCCACCCTGTGCAAGGTCATCACCGACGACGGTGTCGAACTGGCCCTGGGTGAAGTCGGAGAACTGTGCGTCAAGGGCCCGCAGGTGATGAAGGGCTACTGGCAGCGCGAAGACGCCACTGCCGAGATGCTCGACAGCGACGGCTGGCTGAAGACCGGCGACATCGCGATCATCCAGCCGGATGGCTATATGCGTATTGTCGACCGCAAGAAGGACATGATCCTGGTCTCCGGTTTCAACGTGTACCCCAACGAGCTGGAAGACGTGCTGGCGGGCTTGCCGGGCGTGCTGCAGTGCGCGGCCATCGGTGTGCCGGATGAAAAATCCGGGGAGCACATCAAGCTCTTTATCGTGGTCAAGCCGGGCGCCACCCTCACCAAGGAACAGGTGATGGAGCATATGCGCGCCAATGTCACCGGCTACAAGGTGCCAAAGGCCGTGGAATTCCGCGACGCGTTGCCGACCACCAACGTGGGCAAGATCCTGCGCCGTGAGTTGCGCGATGAAGAGTTGAAGAAACTCGGTCTTAAAAAGTAACGCAGTCCAAAGGTGGGAGGGGCGGTGCGACGATCCGACTTGCCCCCTCCCACCTTTAAATCCGGTGCTTACACGGCGAACTGCGCGAAGCTGATTCCCGCACCCGCCGGCCGCACATCCTTCAAGAACGAATCCTTGTCCGCACTCAGCTCCAGGGTAATTTCCGGCTTGCGCTTGCCCGCATTGCGCACCACCAGCCCTTCGAGCTTTTCACGCAGGAACGCTGTCGGCACCTTCAGGTGCAGCAGTTGGTCGGTCTCGGCGTTGTGCATCAACAGGTGAATCCACTCGTACTGGCCGACGGCAATACGACCCACCGGCAGATCGAACCACCAGATGTTGCGTTTGCGGTCCAGGTCGGTGAAGTGGCAGTTGTTGACGCCGAGTACGGCACCACCCAGTTCCTGGTTTCTGCGGGCGATGGCCTGTGCTTTATTGAGTTTCATAACCTTCCTACGGGATCTGTTATTCAGCGTTAGAGCCTGAATCTGCCGGGCATTCTCGTGGGTTGGCTGCAAAACATAAAGCCAAACCTGCGGCTGGTGATGAAATGCGCACTGAAAAATAATTGAAACTCTGCCGAACGGCCTCGGGTCAACCTCTACGTAATGACCAAAATCCTTGATTGTTCCCAGGAGAGATACCATGAGTAGCACATCGGATAAGGCAAAAGGCTTGGCGAATGAAGCCGTCGGCAATATCAAGCAGGGCGTCGGCAAAGCCACTGACAACGACAAGCTGCGCGCTGAAGGCGTCATTCAAGAAAAGAAAGGCGAAGTTCAAAAAGCGGTTGGCGACACCAAGGACGCGGTCAAGAAAGCGACCAAATAGTCCTGACCCGGCTGACGGCAATTGCCCAGTCTTGCGGCCATCCACGGATGGCCGTTTTTATGTCATGTGTTGCAACTAAAGTTTCGAAATTGTTTCAAAGTCGCCAGATGGGCTACTTTGATGTAAAAAACGGCCCCTGAGTCGCCCACGAACTCACCCTCTTTGCGGCGAAAGGAGACGCTATGATCTTTCCGGTTCTCGATGGTCTCAAGCTGCACAAGGTGCTGGTGCGTACCGTCAAGGAATTCGTCGATGACGAGATGTCCACCTATGCCTCGGCACTGGCCTACCAGATGCTGTTCTCGTTGTTTCCCTTCTTGCTGTTCCTTATCGCCCTGATCGGTTTCCTGCACCTGCCGGACTTTTTCACCTGGCTGCGCCTGCAGTCGGAGCTGGTGTTGCCGCCCCAGGCCCTGGAGCAGGTCAACCCGGTGATCGACCAGTTGCAGCAATCCAAGGGCGGCTTGCTCTCGGTGGGTATCGTGATTGCCCTGTGGACCGCCTCCGCTGGCGTGCGCCTGATGATGAGCGCCATGAACGCTGCGTACGACGTGGTGGAAGGCCGGCCGATCTGGAAGCGTTTTCCGTTGTCGATTTTCTACACCGTGGGCATCGCCGGCATGCTGCTGGCCGCCGCCGCGCTGATGGTGCTCGGCCCACAGGTGATGGAATGGCTGGCTGGCCAGATTGGCATGCAGGAGTTCGTGGTCACCCTGTGGACCATCGTGCGATGGCCGCTGATTGTGATCCTGCTGATGTTCGCCGTGGCCCTCATGTATTACGTGATGCCGGACGTTGAGCAGAAGTTTCGCTTTATCACCCCCGGTTCCGTGCTGGCGGTGGTGGTGTGGATCGTCGCCTCTCTTGGTTTTGGCTACTACGTCAAAACCTTTGCCGACTACAACGCCATGTATGGCAGCATCGGTGCGATCATCGTGCTGCTTCTGTACTTCTATATTTCCGCCGCCGTGCTGCTGCTGGGGGCGGAGATGAACGCCGTGATCGAGCATATGTCGGTCGAAGGCAAGGAACCCGGCGCGAAGGATTTCGACGAGCCCCCGCAGGAAAAACAACACGTCTCCGGCCTCGGCCGCGACCACTCCAAACCCACTACCGACGAAGTCTGATCGATGATCCGTGAAATCCTGAAAATGGGCGATGAGCGCCTGCTGCGTATCGCCCCGCCGGTACCGCCGGAAATGTTCGACAGCCCCGAGCTGTGGCAATTGATCGACGACATGTTCCAGACCATGGAGCACGTGGGCGGCGTCGGCCTGGCCGCCCCGCAGATTGGCGTCGACCTGCAACTGGTGATCTTTGGGTTCGAAGCCAGCGAGCGCTACCCGGATGCGCCGCCGGTGCCGCAGACCATCCTGATCAACCCATTGATCACGCCGCTCAGTCCGGTGTTGGAAGAAGGCTATGAAGGCTGCCTGTCGGTGCCCGGACTGCGTGGCGCGGTGGACCGTTACCAGCAGATTCGCTACGAGGGTTTTGATCCGAAGGGTGAGCCGATCGTACGTTTTGCCGATGGCTTCCACGCGCGGGTGGTGCAGCATGAATGCGATCACCTGATCGGCCGGCTGTACCCCTCGCGGATTACCGACTTCAGCAAGTTCGGCTTTATTGAAGTGATGTTTCCCGATCTGGACCCAACCGCTGACGAGTAATCGCCGACCCGTTGAGATCAAAATGTGGGAGGGGGCAAGTCGAATCGTCGCACCGCCCCTCCCACATTTGATTTGCATTTGAGGCCAGGTTATTTGGCCGGTTTGACGAACCGCAACGTCATCCGGTCCGACTCGCCAATCGCCACATATTTCGCCTTGTCCTGCTCCCCCAACTTCAACGTCGGCGGCAACGTCCACACGCCAGCGGGATAATCCTTGGTGTCCTTCGGGTTGGCGTTGACCTCACTCTGGCCAGCCAGCTTGAACCCCGCATCGGTGGCCAGTTTCACCACCTGGTCGGTGGTCAGGTAACCGCTGTCCTTGACGATCTAAGCCCATCGCGATCATCGGTTTGTTGCGCTTGTAGCGCACCAGCCGCTCGCTAAGCGATTGCGGCAATAGCGTGTCCTGGGTGAAACCCATGCGCTGATACAAACCCTCCAGGTCCGGATGGCACAACAACCACAGGGTGCCTTGCACCTCGGCCGCCGCCGCAGCTATCAATCGCCCCGCCAACCCTTGGCCGCGATACACCGGGTCGACAAACACGCCGGTCAACCACTGTCCGCCGACCACGGGCGTCACGCATAAGCCGGCGACAATCCCGCTGTCGCGCGCTACCCACAAACGCCCGCCCTTGAGCGCCTTCATCGGTGAGTGATGGCTGCGATAAAACTTGTTCAGCAGCGGCCACAGCGGCTCAGCCAGGGGTTCGATGTGCAGTTCGGGCATGGTGTTTGGCCGACATAATCAAGGGCCGGGGATTATAAGCGCCTTCTGTGCGGCAATAGGTGGTATACCCAGTGTTACATCCCCTGTAAGTGGAGCATGCATCATGGCCAAAGGTATGGATTCAAAGAAAGCCGCGAAGAAGAAACCGGCAAAAACCGCCGATGAAAAACGCGCGGACAAGAAAGCCAAGAAAACCGAGACAGGCCTGTTCGGTCACTGAGTTACACGCTTAGAACCAAACGATCTGCAAGATTTTCCCGCGTCACGGCACAGGGCAGGAAATACCTGCTCTGAGTTGCCGATGCCCAACAATTCACGGCGTCGGCGGTTCCTGCACTCCGTTGCATTTCAGCTTATGGGTTTTCGGCGGCCAACGCGGCGATGACCGCTGGCCGCTCGCCTACCCGCTGCATAAACGCCACCAGCGCCGGCCACTGTTGCAGATCAATGTGGTGAAACGCCGCCCAGCGCAGCACCACAAACAAGTACGCATCCGCCACCGAATACTGCCCGCCCAACAGATAATCCTGGCTCTGCAGGGTCTGCACCAGAACTGCCAAACGCTTGTACAACGTGGCCAGGAACATCGCCCGCACGTCACCCTGGATCGCACCGTTGAAGAACACCGCCAGGCCTCCATGAATTTCCGTGGCAATAAAATTCAGCCATTCCTGCAAGCGCACGCGCGCCCAGCTGTCATTGGCCGGGGCCAGGCCCGCTGCGGGTTTCAGGTCGGCCAGGTATTGCAGGATCGCGCTGGCTTCGGTCAGCACCTGGCCGTTATCCAGTTGCAGCGCAGCGACGTAGCCCTTGGGGTTGATCTGAAGGTAGTCCTGGCCATCGGCGGTGGTTTTGGCCTGGTTGTCGACCCGTACCAACTCGAACGGCAACGCCAATTCGCGCAGCACGATATGCGGCGCGAGGGAACAGGCGTTCGGCGAAAAATACAGCTTCATCGTGGGCAACTCCGTAGGATTTGCGTCAGTCTCACGGGCATGGCACCGTGCGTAAAATTAAACCTTCAGACCCCTGCCATAAGGACAGCGACTGCCATGATGAACCTGATGCACTGGCGCCTGCTGGTGGCTGTGGCCGATCAGGGCAGCATTACCGCTGCCGCCGAATGCGTGGGCATGACCCAATCCGCCGCCAGCCAGGCCATGGCCAGCATGGAGGCAACCCTGGGCGCGCAACTGTTCACCCGCGAACCACGCAAGACGTTGCCCACTGCCCTGGGGTTGAGTGTGATCGAGCAGGCACGGGTGATGCTGGGTGCGTTGCAGACCATTCGCAGCACTGTGGATGAAGCGCGCCCGATGCTGCGTGGAAGTCTTCGTATCGCCAGTTTCCCCAAGGTGCTGGCAACGTTTCTGACACCGCTGTTGCAACGTTTCCGTCAGTTGTACCCCGGCATCGAGGTCACCACCCTGGATGTCACCGACAACGAAGTACTCACCCTGCTCGATGCCGACCTGATCGACCTGGGCGTGGTGCTCAACCCCCGGCCCGAGCGCAACGCCACGGTGTTGGGGCGGGACTTGTGGCTGGCGGTGCTGCCCGCGAACCATACGTTGGCGCAACGCTCGGTTGATGCCACGGTGTCGCTTGAGGAATTGCTCGCACAACCCTTCGTCCTCGCCACCGGTGGTTGCACTGCCAATGCCCGTAGCCTGGGAGCCGCGGCGGGGCTGAGCCTGAGCGATATCCGCGTGGAAGTGCGCGAATGGAACAGCGCGTTTAGCCTGGTGCGTGAGGGCGTCGGCGTCACGCTGGTACCGGAAATGGCCCTGCCGGTTCAACGTAATGGTCTGCGCGTAATGCCGTTGACGGTGCCGCTGCACCGCGAGTTTGCCTTGGTCGGTTCACCCACCCGTCCCCCTTCGGCCGCCAGCAGTGCCTTGTTGAAAATGCTGGCTGATTAGTGGCATTGCCTCACGGCAAGCTGTGTCTATGCTCACGCTGGCGTGGGTTTGCGGTAGTGGCCGATGAAGTGTGCAGCCTCGCTGCACGTACCAGCCAGGCGACGGTGGAAAATGTGGAGGTGTGCGCAAGTAAAACCACGGCATGTGGTGGATGCGATCGGGCATTTCAATTCGACATTGCAACTGCGGTAAACAGATTTCCACTTTGATAACCCGATCAATGTGGGAGCGAGCCAGCTCTTATCAAACTTGAAATAACTGACTGATTTTAAAGGGTTAAAATTTCACCCTAAAGTCTTGAGTCTTGCATAAGCAATTTCAGTCGACGGCATTCTTGTGGCGAGCGGGCTTGTCGAATCGTCGCACCGCCCGCGTTGGGCTGCACAGCAGCCCCAAAACCAGGCGCAGAAGAGTGCCTGATACACCGCATTCGTCTTCATCAGGGGCTGCTTCGCACCCCAACGCGGGACAAGCCCGCTCGCCACAGAGGTTCCAGTTTGCTGCGCGACAGCGCTACGTTGAAGAGGTAGTGGGGCCTTCCACATTTGATCAGCGGTGCCTGTTAGATCGCCGCCAGGGTTTCTTTCACTGTCTGCGCCTGCGGCTCAGTGGTCTTCGCCGCTACCTGCTGCTCTTGCTGTTGCTTCAAACGCTCAGCCACTTGCTTGGAAATGGCGTCCTGCTTTTCCTGCGACATGTTCTGCACATCCGCCTCGGTCAACCCCTGCTCCTTGAGCAATTGCTCACGGATTCGCTCGGCCGGGGTTTTGCTCATGTAATCGGTGAAGTCTGCACGGGCGGAGCTGGTGGCGGGTACATCCGTCGTCGCCGTGGTAGCCGCAGTGCTGGCCTGCAACTGCACGCGGGTCTTGGCGAAAGCTTCGTCGATGCGATCGCTCGCCTTGTCCAGATCCTTCTGCGCGGCCGGCAGGGTCACGCTTTGCTGCGCCGCTTGCAGGGCACCGCTGTACAGCGTGCTGGCGGCGGCGTTGGCAGGGTCCATGTCGGGCCGCGTGATCTTTTGAATGGTCGACACGGCTTGGGTGTTGTTGTTAACCAGCATGATCGGTCACCTGGGAAATTGTTCGGTGCCATAGCGGGAGCAAATAACATGCCGGGTCCGATAACCCCGGTTTTACTGGATTTGGCCTGGCCGCCGCGGCAAACGTTGTCCCGCAGGCGGCCAACCGTTGCCGTCAATGGGCGATATTTTCCAAGGCCAGGTTGCGCGTACGCGGGCCGAACCAACTGATGGTGATCATCACGATCAGCATGCTGCTGGCAATAAACGCCAGCACACCGGGTGTGCCCAGGTGTTCGAGGATAAAACCGATCAACAGGCTGCTGAACACCGTCGACAAGCGGCTGAATGAATAGCAGAACCCCACCGCCCGCGCGCGGATATTGGTCGGGAACAGCTCGCTCTGGTAGGAGTGGTAACTGAAGCTCAGCCAGGCGTTGCAGAAGGTGATCATCACTCCGCAGATCACCAGCCCCACCGCCGTGGTCTGCAGGGCGAACAGGCTGCCGAAGATCACCGCGCCCATGGCCGAGCCGACAATCTGCCATTTGTTTTCAAAGCGGTTGGCCACCTTCACGAACAGCAACGGCCCCAGCGGGTAGGCGAGGGTGATGATAAAGGCGTACAGCAAGCTGTGGGTCACGCTGACGCCTTGCCCCGAGAGCAACGCCGGCAGCCAGTTGCCGAAACCAAAAAAGCCGATGGCCTGGAACACATGGAACACAATCAGCATCAACGCGCGGCGGCGGTATGGCGGTTGCCAGATGTCGGCAAAACGGCCGCTGCCTTGCACACTGACCGCTTCGGGGTCGGGTTCATCCAGCGGTTTGCCGTGGTCTTTCCGGCAGCGCGCCTCAAGGCTGTCCATGATCGTACCGGCTTCTTCGAAGCGGCCTTTCTGCGCCAGCCAGCGCGGTGACTCCGGCAGGCGCTTGCGCAGTTGCCAGATAAACAGCGCAAACACCGCACTGCTAAGCACCACCCAGCGCCAACCCGAGACCCCGAACGGGGCCTGGGGCACCAGCCACCACGACATCAACGCTACGGCCGGCACCGACAGGAACTGGATGAAAAACGCAAAGGCAAACGCTGAACTGCGCATGCGCTTGGGCACCAGTTCAGACAGATAGGCGTCGATGGTCACCAGCTCGATACCCAGGCCGATGCCCACCAGGAAACGCATGCAGATAATGCCCAGCGCGGACGTCTGAATGCCCATCAACACCGTGGCGACGGTGTACCAGATCAGCGCGAAGGTAAAAATCGCCCGGCGTCCGAAGCGGTCGGCGATGGGGCTGAGCAGGCTGGCGCCGAGGAACAGGCCGAGGAAGGTCGCCGAGGCGAATGCCGCCTGGTCCGAGAAGCCAAACACGCCCTCGCTGCCGGTGTGGAAAATCCCGTCACTGATCAGGCCGGGGCTGATGTAGGCGGTCTGGAACAAGTCATACAGCTCGAAAAAACCGCCGATCGACAGCAGCGCCACCAGGCGCCAGACCGTGGCGACAGCGGGCAGACGGTCGATACGCGCGCTGATATGGGCGGCGCGGATCGGGTCGATGCCGTCTAGAGCGGGGAGTGCAGGCATGGCGGGAAAAACTCAGTCAGTGATGGGGATATCGAAGGTCTGAAATGCATCGTCCAGCGGATGGTAACCCAACACCCGCGTGGTTTCGCTCAGGTCCAGGCGCTTGAAGCGGTTATTGGAAATGCCGTGGGCGATCAGGTGTTTCACGCCTTCGGCCTCCACTGAACGCTGCAGCAGGTGCACCGCATCCCGCGGGCTGAGCCAGGCACTGAGGTCACGGGCGTTGTTCAGGGCGTGGGTTTCCACGAATTCGAAGGCGCCGATGCGCAGGGCAATCGTCGACAGCGGGGTTTTTGCCGCGTAGTAGCCACACAGCGCTTCGCCGTAGCATTTGCTCACGCCATACAGGTTGGCGGGCATCACCGGCATGCCTGGGGTGATCTGCCGGTCTACCGGATAGCCTTCGATGGTTTGTGCACTGCTGGCGAATACCAGGCGTTGCACACCCGCAGCCACGGCGGCTTCGAACAGGTAGGTGGTGGCGAGGATATTGTTCGGCAGCAGTTCGTCGAACGAGGCGCTGGCGTGGGGGATGCCCGACAGGTGCACGATCACGTCGATACCTTCGAGCAGGCTGGCCAGGGCGGCTTTGTCGCTGAGGTCGGCATGTACGAAGCGGTGTTCGCCCAAATCGAAATCCGGCGCGATGCGGTCTGTGAGGGTGAAACGGTAGCGGTCTTTCGAGGCGTCGAAAAACGTCTTGCCGATTCTGCCGCAGGCGCCGGTGAGCAGTACGGTGAGTCCTTTCACGTGCATGTCCTTAGTTGTGACCGTCGAGGGCGAAGAGCTGGAAGCCCTGGTGCTGGCCGAGGCGCTGGTAGTAGGCGGCAATGGCGGGGTAGGCCGGGCGCTCCATCGGCGTCATCTGCCAGCGGTGCACCGAGAGGCCGATGAGGATGTCGGCGAGGGTGAATTCATCGCCGGCAACAAAGGCGCCGGTCCTCGCCAACTGTTGCTCGAGGATGCCCATCTTGTCGTTCCAGAGTTGCACGGCGGCAGCAATCTGTGCCGCGTCCAGGCCGTCCGGGTTATTGCGTACCAGGGCGGTGAAGGCATCGCCCCAGGCACGATTGAGTTCGACGGCCTGCCAGTCGATCCACTGCTCGACCCGGGCCCGTGGTGCGGGCTCGACGGGCAGCAGGTCGTGGCGTTGGTAAAGCCCCACGAGGTAGCGGCAGATGGTATTGGATTCCCACAGCACGCCGTGGTCGTCGATCAGCACCGGTATCTGCGCGTTGGGGTTCAGGGCGAGGAATTCGGCGGACTGGGTGGGCTGGAAGCCGATGCCCCAGTCTTCGCGCACATAGTCGATGCCCAGTTCCTGACAGGTCCAGAGCACTTTGCGTACGTTGATGGAGGACGTGCGACCCAGGATTTTCAGTGAGTGTGCCATGGTGCTTTCCTTGCGGTGGAGAACAGCCAATCTAGCAGGAGGGAGAAGCTACGGCGATGCCACCGAGCGGGCAGGCTCGAAATGTGGGCCTACGTGCTTTCCCGCACCTGCAACTCAAACCCCATATCCACCACCGGCTTGGCGATCCTGTTGCCCGCCATGATCGTCAACAAATGCTCCGCCGCCCGCCGCCCAATCGCTTCCCGGGGCGTGCTGATGCTGCTCAGGCGCGGCACCATGAACGACGACGCCGGCAAGTCGTTGAAGCCCAGCACCGCCACGCGTTCTGGCACTTTGATGCCGTGGCGCATGGCTTCGAGCAGCGCGCCCTGGGCCAGGTCGTCGTTGCCGAAGAAGATCGCATCCACATCCGGATGGGCCGCCAGCAGTTGCAGGAACAGTTCGCCGCCCAGGCCCACCGAGGAGGGGCGTGGTGTCAGCAGTTCCAGCGCCGGGTCGTACAGGCCGGCCTGTTGCAGTGCCCGGCGGAAGCCTTCGCCACGCAGCAGGGTGCGTTGGTCCAGTTGCGCGCCGATATACGCCAGGCGCTTGCGCCCCCGGGAGATCAAATGCGCGGCGGCCGTTTCACCCGCCGCCAACTGCGAGAAGCCCACGCAGTTCACGCCGGCGTTGGGGTCGAGGTCCATCATGTACACACACGGCACATTGCTGGCCTCGACCATCCGTCGGGCGCTTTCGGTGCGATCGAAGCCGGTCAGCAGCAACCCGCGGGGCTGGTAGGCCATGTAGTTGCGCAGCAGGTTTTCTTCTTCGTCGCGCGAATAGTGGGAGTTGCCGATCAGCACTTCAAAGCCCTTAGGCCGCAGTACCTGGTGAATGGCTTCAAGGGTTTCGATAAACAGCAGGTTGGACAACGACGGCACCAATACCACCACCGAATGGCTCTGGGCCGACGCCAGGGCGCGGGCGGCGGGGTTGACCACGTAGTTGAGTTCGGCAGCGGCGTGCTGGACTTTTTCCACCAGTTCGATGGCGACGGTGCTGATGCCGCGCAGCGCGCGGGAGGCGGTAATCGGGCTGACGCCGGCCAGGCGCGCGACTTCATTGAGGGTAGGGCGACCGGTGGTGCGGGTATTTTTATCGTTCTTAGAGGTCATCAGGCGGCTTGCCAAACAAAAATCGAGGCACTAAGGTAGCGCTGTCTCCAAAAGGCTGCAAATTATTGAACTTTGGGTTGCCTGATCCGGTTCAAATGATTGGAGCGGATGCACGCGTCACTCCATAAAAATGACAAGACGGCGCGGGAAAAGCCTGTTTTTGCACTCGCCTTACAGCGTGCAAAGGTAGCGCTATCTGCGTCTTGAGGTGTTCCATGAGTCAACCTGTTACCGCCCTGGTCATCATGGGTGTTGCCGGCTGTGGCAAGACCAGTGTCAGCGAGGCCCTGTGCCAGTTGAACGGCGCCACCGCCATTGAAGGCGACAGCTTTCACCCTGCCGCGAACATCGAAAAGATGAGCGCCGGCCACCCCCTCAACGACGACGACCGCGCCGGCTGGCTCGACATCCTGTGCGATGAACTGCGCCGTTCGCTCAAAGCCGGTGAACACCCGGTACTCACCTGCTCCGCGCTGAAAAAGAAATACCGCGACCACCTGCGCGAAGCCGCGCCGGGTCTGGGCTTTGTATTCCTGGAGCTGACCCGCGAAGTCGCCGCCGACCGCGTGTCCCATCGCCCCGGCCATTTCATGCCGGCAAGCCTCATCGACAGCCAGTTCGCCACCCTTGAATCGCCCAAGGGCGAGCCGCTGACCCTGGCCCTCAATGCCAGCGAAGACAGCGTCGAGGAACTGGCCGAGCAGACCAACGCCTGGTGGCTGAAGCACGGTTTTGAACCATCCAACTGATTTTTTGCCGGAAGAGATAGCGCTATCCCCGGCAGGAAATTCAACACCCGCTTTAATAACAACAACAAACAGGAGAGACCCCCCATGTTTGGCATGTCCCACGAGTCGTACCTGCTGTTAGATGCAGTCGTCACCATCATCGGGCTGATCGTCTTGATCACCCGGTTCAAGGTTCACCCGTTCATTGCGCTGATCATCGCGGCAGGCTTCCTCGGCCTGACCTCGGGCATGCCGGTGGACAAGATCATCAAGGCGTTCCAGGACGGCTTCGGCGGGGTGCTCGGCTTTGTCGGCATCATCCTCGCGCTGGGCACCATGCTCGGCAAGATGATGGCCGAATCCGGCGGCGCCGATCAGATCGCCCAGACCCTGATCCGCGCCTTCGGCAAGGACAAGGTCCAGTGGGCCATGATGTTCGCCGCGTTCCTGGTGGGCATTCCGCTGTTCTTCGAGATCGGCTTTGTGCTGCTGATCCCGCTGGTGTTTATCGTTGCGCGCCGCACCGGCGTGTCGCTGATCAAGATCGGCATCCCGCTGCTCGCCGGCCTTTCGGCAGTCCACGGCCTGGTGCCGCCGCACCCGGGCCCGCTGCTGGCCATCGGCGTGTTTGGCGCCGACATCGGCAAGACCATCCTGTACGGCCTGATCGTCGCGCTGCCGACAGCCATCATCGCTGGCCCGATCTTCGGTACGTTTATCGCCAAGTACATCCCGGGCAACCCGTCCCAGGAACTGGTCGACCAACTGGCCCGCGAGCCTGAGAACAAAAACCTGCCGAGCTTCAGTATCACCCTGGTTACCGTGCTGTTGCCGGTGTTCCTGATGCTGCTCAAAACCTTCGCCGACATCGCCTTTGCCGAAGGCAACGTGGTGCGCAACTGGATGGACATGATCGGCCACCCGATCACCGCCTTGCTGCTGGCGTTGCTGCTGTCGCTGTACACCTTTGGCAGCCGCCAGGGCATCCACTCCAAGCAGATCCTCAAGCTGCTCGACGCCAGCCTTGCGCCGACCGCCGCGATCATCCTGATCATCGGTGCCGGTGGTGGCTTCAAGCAGATGCTGGTGACCAGCGGCGTGGGTGACGTGATCGGCCATATGGCGGTGAACGCGCAGATCAACCCGATCCTGCTGGCGTGGCTGGTGGCGGCGGTGATTCGTGTGGCGACCGGTTCGGCCACCGTGGCGACCATTACCGGCGCGGGCATCGTGGTGCCGGTGGTGGGGATGATTCCCGGGGTTAACCGTGAGCTGCTGGTGTTGGCGACGGGGGCGGGTTCGTTGATCCTGTCTCACGTCAACGATGCGGGGTTCTGGCTGGTGAAGCAGTACTTCAACATGACCGTGGCCGAGACCTTCAAGACCTGGACGGCGATGGAGACCATTCTGTCCATTGTGGCACTGATCTTTATCATGCTGCTGTCGTTGGTGGTCTAACCGACACACCACAAGGCAAGGGTGAAAACCCAATGCAAATGTGGGAGGGGGCAAGCCCCCTCACACATTTTGACCGCATTTGTTCAGGTTAGTCGGGTCAGGCTTTAGCGACCAGCCCATCCGCCCGGAACATCCCGCGGATCCCGCGCACCGCCTGGCGAATCCGGTCCTGGTTCTCGATCAGCGCAAAGCGCACATGATCATCCCCATACTCGCCAAAGCCAATCCCCGGCGACACACAGACCTTCGCTTCCAGCAGCAGCTTCTTGGCAAACTCCAGCGAACCCATGGCGGCATACGCTTCCGGGATCTTCGCCCAGACGTACATAGACGCCTTGGGATTCTCCACCATCCAGCCCAGCTCATGCAGGCCCTTGACCAGCACGTTGCGGCGCTGGCGGTACTGCTCGGCGATGTCTTTCACGCACTGCTGGTCGCCTTCCAACGCAGCAATCGCGGCGACTTGCAGCGGGGTGAAGGTGCCGTAGTCGTGGTAGCTCTTGATCCGTGCCAGGGCGTTGACCAGTTCCGGGTTGCCCACCATGAAACCGATGCGCCAGCCGGCCATGTTGTAGCTCTTGGACAGGGTGAAAAACTCCACCGCAATGTCCTTGGCGCCCGGCACTTGCATGATCGATGGAGCTTTCCAGCCGTCGTAGACGATGTCGGCGTAGGCCAGGTCATGCACCACCAGCACGTCGTACTGCTTGGCCAGGGCGATCACCCGTTCGAAAAAATCCAGCTCCACACACTGCGCGGTCGGGTTGGACGGGAAGCCGAGGATCATCATCTTCGGCTTGGGGATCGAGCCGCGGATCGCCCGTTCCAGCTCGGCGAAGAAGTCCACGCCAGGAATCAGTGGTACCGAACGCACCTGGGCGCCGGCAATCACGGCACCGTAGATATGAATCGGGTAGCTCGGGTTGGGCACCAGTACCGTGTCGCCCTGGTCCAGGGTCGCCAGCATCAAATGCGCCAGGCCTTCCTTGGAACCGATGGTCACGATGGCTTCGGTTTCGGGGTCGATGTCCACTTCGTAGCGGTCTTTGTACCAGCGCGAAATCGCCCGGCGCAGACGCGGAATGCCTTTGGAGGTGGAGTAGCCGTGGGTGTCTTCACGCTGGGCGACGGTAACCATTTTCTCCACGATATGGGGAGGTGTGGCGCCGTCGGGGTTACCCATGCTCAAGTCGATGATGTCTTCGCCGCGCCGACGCGCAGCCATCTTCAGCTCGGCAGTGATATTGAAAACATACGGGGGGAGTCGATCTATGCGCGCAAAGCGGCGCGGCGAACCTTGGTCGGCCATTGTTGCCTCGAGAGTACGTAAGCGCCCGGAACCGTCCGAGCGACGTCGGCCACTGCGGTGGCCTGCGGGGCAGACAATACGGTCGATGATGGCCAGTTGTCCAGATGCGTAGGAAAATTTTCTACATGGAGTACTGCAAGGATATGCCCCTATACTCGATACGGGTTTGTTCCCTCATAAGAAGGAGACTGTTCAGATGGATCAGCAGACAAAACAACCGTTAGAGCCACGCATGGAAGAGGGCAAGGCCTTGGTGATCGCCGGGGTGCAAGGGCGTTATTCGAAGGCGACCGTGGGGGATATCCCCAAGTTGTGGAGTGTGTTCGACGAAAGCGTAAAACACATCAAGAAACGCGTCGGCGGTGTGACCTACGGCGTTTGCCATAACCCCAGCCACGGTGAATTCGATTACATGGCCGGGGTGGAAGTACCGTCCAAAGGCGATGTGCCGAGCAACTTCGAGTTCGTCGAACTGCCTGCGCACCGCTACGCCGTGTTCCCGCACTATGGCCCGGTGCAGGCATTGGAGCAGACCTACGAGCGCATCATGTTCGAGTGGTTGCCGCACTCGGGCTACAAGGTGGCGGGGGCGGATTTCGAGCGCTATAGCGCGGATTTTGATGGGCGCAAGGGCACGGGCACGGTGGAGATCTGGTTGCCTGTGGAAGCCAAGTAACCGGCTGGTTGAACACGTCCCTCTGTGGCGAGCGGGCCCGCCCCGCGTTGGGCTGCGCAGCGGCCGCAAAACCTACCGCTGCGGTTCACCCGGAAGAATGCGGCGGCACTGAATAGGGCTGCTGCGCAGCCCATCGGGAGCACGCCCCTCGGCAGAGCCATGGTTAAGACGCATGGCGCGAACTTGGCTGTCGGGTTGCTGAGCGATAACTGAAATATTCATGTCACATATTCATTACTTTTTATCGGGTAAGTCATCTATACGTGACATTTAAAGCAGGCCAACACCGTTTCGACCCAACACCCACCTCAACCTCCGCTCATACCCAATCCGTCCTTTATACGCCTCCCCGCTGTCCACCCATCCAGCCCCCAGATACAACCCCATCGCCGCAACATTGTGCGTGTCCACCGACAACTCCAGCGCCTTGATCTGCGGCCACGCCTGCAATGCCGCAGCCGGCAGCGCCTGCAAGCACGCCTTGCCGAACCCACGCCCTTGCTGTCGCCGATCCACCTGCAACGCGTGCAGCGTCGCGCTGTGTTCATCGGCCCAATGGGGCAGGCAGGGCGGGCGTTTAAGCAGGAGGAAGGCCACCGGAATTTCGTCGGCCAGCAGGGCAAAGCCCTTGACGCCGGGGCTGGGCTTGGCCAGCAGCGAGTTGAGGGCGCAATACATGTCGCCGGAAAACGGCAACTGCTCAGGGTGAACTTCGATGGCGCTGACGTGCTGTTGTTGCACAGCATTCAGCGTCTCGTAAGCGACAAGGCGGGTTTGCATCGGCGTGTCCGAACAGCTGCAAAGAAGGGCGCAGTCTAGCGGTTTTGTGCTGGACGATATTATTTTTCAACGGGCTGTCGATTTGCCCGCAGGCCGTTCGACTAAGGGTGTCTTCCGTGATTTTCCAACCCGAAGGAGTATCGCCATGAGTACCGCAATCAACACCCTGATCGAAGAATGGAAGCACGCCGTGCTTTCGCGGAATATCGATAAGATTGTCAGCTATTACGCCGACGATATCGTCTCGTTCGACGCCGTGACCGCCCTGCAATTCAAAGGCAAGGCCGCCTACCGTGCGCACTGGGAAGCCTGCATGGAGCACTGCCCTGGCCCAGGTATTTTCGAGTTCCACGAACTGCGTATCGTCGAGTCCCGGGACAGCGCATTCGCCCACTGGCTGGCCCACTGCGGCGGCGCCGGGCCGGACGGTGAAGTGAAGGCCTGCTGGATGCGGGTGACGGCCGGTTATCAATGCTTCGACGGCGACTGGAAGGTGGTGCATGAGCATTGGTCTGCGCCGTTTGACATGGCAAGTGGCACGGCACTGTTCGACCTGAAACCTTGAGTGCCGCGAACTATAGTCAATAGTTGCGAAAACGGAGACGCACATGAAATACCTCTGCCTGATCTACAGCAACGAACAGGTGATGCACACCTCGCCGGACAGCCCCGCAGACCCGGAGTGTTTCGCCTACGCGCAGGCCATCCAGGACAGCGGCCGGATGCTCGCCGCTGAGCCGTTGGAGTCGGTAAGCAGCGCCACCACCGTGCGCATGCGCAACGGCAAGCTGTCGATCACCGACGGGCCGTTTGCCGAAACCAAGGAACAGCTCGCCGGGTTCTATCTGATCGAGGCGCGGGACTTGAATGAAGCGATCCAAGTGGCCGGTGGCATTCCGGCCGCCCGGGTCGGCAGTGTGGAAGTGCGCCCCGTGCGCGAATTGAATCTCTGAACTCAACAACCATAAGCATAAGATTCAGGAGGTTTACCCATGCCTACGCAACCTGCCGAATTTGAACTGTCCATCAGCCGTGTGATCGATGCACCGCGCAGCCGTGTATTCCGCGCCTGGACCGAACCCGCCTTGCTGCAGCAATGGTGGGGGCCCCATGGCATGACCACCCCCGAGTGCGAAATGAATCTGCGGGTCGGTGGCCTGTTTCGCACCCTGATGCGTGCGCCGGATGGCAGTGAGTACCCGACCCAGGGCGTGTTCCTGGAGATCGTCGCCCCTCGGCGCCTGGTGTTTACCGACGCCTATACGCCGGGCTGGATCCCTTCGGGCAAACCGTTCATGACCGCTGAAGTGACCCTGCAGGAAGTCGAGGGCAACAAGACTCTCTACACCGCCCGCGCCATGCACTGGAGCGCTGAAGACAAACAGGCCCACGAGGCCATGGGCTTTCACGACGGATGGGGCCAGAGCCTCGAACGCCTGGTGACGTTGGTGACCCAGGGCATGCCTGATTGACGTCTGCAATCGAGGCCATTTACCGCAGCGAATCCCGGCGCGTCCTGGCTACGCTGATCCGCCTGCTCGGTGATTTCGACCTCGCCGAAGAGGCCTTGCACGAGGCCTTCTTCGTTGCGGTCGAACGCTGGCAGCAGGACGGTGTGCCGGACAACCCACGGGCCTGGCTGGTGTCGACCGGGCGCTTCAAGGCCATCGACCGCCTGCGCCGCCAAGCCCGTTTCGCGCCCTTGTTGCAGGCGCAGGCCGACGCACTGGAAGCCGCCGACTGGAGCGTTGAGGACGTGGAAGACGACCGCCTGCGCCTGATCTTCACCTGCTGCCACCCAGCGTTGGCGGCCGACGCCCAGGCGGCGCTAACCTTGCGTGAGATCTGCGACCTCACCACCGAAGAAATCGCCCGCGCCTTTCTGGCCACCCCGGCCACCATCGCCCAGCGCATCGTGCGCGCCAAGGGCAAGATTCGCGAGGCCAAAATCCCTTATCAAGTGCCGTCACTGGCCGAGCTGCCCGAGCGCCTCGACAGCGTGCTGCGCGTGATTTACCTGGTCTTCAACGAAGGCTATTCGGCGTCCATGGGCGCGGACCTCACGCGCGAGGAATTGACCCGCGAAGCCATTCGCCTCGGCCGCCTGCTCCTGGAATTACTGCCGGAGCCGGAAGTGATGGGCCTGCTGGCGCTGATGCTGTTGCACGAATCCCGCCGCGCGGCGCGCACCTCGGCCAGCGGCGAACTGGTGTTGTTGGATGAGCAGGACCGTTCGCGGTGGGATGTGTGCTTGATGGCTGAAGGTTGTGCGCTGGTGGAGCAGGCACTGACCCAACGTGGTTTTGGCCCGTATTGCCTGCAGGCGGCGATTGCAGCGGTGCATGCCGAGGCACCCAGCGCCGGGGAAACGGATTGGCCGCAGATTATCGGGCTCTACGATGTATTGCTCAGGGCCATGCCGTCGCCGGTGATCGAGTTGAACCGCGCCGTGGCGGTGGCCATGCGCGAAGGGCCGCTGGCGGGGTTGCAGTTGGTGGAAGGCATTCTGGCGCGCGGGGAATTGCTGGATTACCACCTGGCGCATTCGGCACGGGGCGAGTTTTGCCGGCAGTTGGGGCGGGTGGAAGAGGCCCGGACAGCCTACGAAAAAGCCCTGTCACTGACCCGGCAAATCCCGGAAAAGCATTTCCTTGAACACCGCCTGGCCGAACTCAATCTCCCCAAGCAATGAAGATCAAAAATGTGGGAGGGGGCTTGCCCCCGATAGCAGGGTGTCAGTCGCTGCATTGGGTGACTGACCCACCGTCATCGGGGGCAAGCCCCCTCTCACATTAATCTCAATTGTCTGAAAAAAATCACTCCAACATCTTCCCCAGCAACCAGCTCCCCGCCGGCCCCGGCGGATGGTGGCGTGACCACAGTGCATCCACGGCCACCGAACGCGGCCAACCGCGTGCCTTGAGTTCGACCAGTTGCCCGCCACCAAAGCGTTCCACCAGCCAGCGCGGAATCGGTGCCCAGCCGAAACCCAACTGGGCCATCTCCAACAGCATCAGGTAACTGGGGGCCGACCAGACGCGGCCGTTGGCACGGATTTCATTCGGGTTGATGATGCTTGCCAGGCGCAATTCGCGGTGCTGTTGCAGGGTATGCGCGGTGAGGGTATCAACGCCCGCCAACGGATGTCTGGGTGACACGAACAGGGCAATTTCGGTGCGCTCGTCCACGGGCGCGCGGGTCAGGTCTGGCGGATACTCTTCCTGCTGCTCAATAAACGCAATCTGCGCCCGACCACTTTGGACCAGGGCGATCAGGTCTTCGCATTCGGCGATCAGGCATTCCAGCTCAAGGTCCGGGTAGCGTTGTTCAAACGCGCTGAGGGCGACCTCGAAACGGTCGGACTGGTAGGTATCCGACATGGCGATACTCAGCTTCGGCTCCAACCCCTGGGCCAACTGGCTCGCCGCCAATTCCAGCCGACTACTGGCCTCCAGCACCTGCTCGGCCCGTTGCAGCAACACATGGCCCGCTGGCGTCAGTGTCGGCTTACGGCTGCTGCGATCAAACAGCACCACATCCAGGTCAATCTCCAGGCTCGCCACGGCTGCGCTGACGGTGGACTGGCTCTTGCCGAGCTTGCGCGCCGCCGCCGAAAACGAGCCTTGGGTGGCCGCCTGCACAAATGCCTGCAGCACTTCGTTAGAGGCCATGACTATCGCCTTGATCGATGGTTATTGGTTATGAAGTATCGAGTCAATGGCTAATGATGGCAACCATCGTCACTCACGGAGCCGGGTCATGAACCCCACCAAGTCGATTACTGAACGCGTTTGCCAGGCCATTGGTTTCGAAGCCCTGGCGTTGTTGATCTGCACCCCATTACTGGCGTGGATCATGGACAAGCCCGCCCTGGAGATGGGCATGGTCACCCTGGCGATCAGCCTGTTGGCGCTGACCTGGAACGTGATTTTCAATGGCCTGTTCGACCGCCTCAAGGCGCGCCTGCAACTGGCCAACAACGGCTGGACCCGAGTGCTGCATGCCTTGATGTTTGAAGGTGGATTGATTCTGGTGTGCGTGCCGCTGATTGCTGCCTGGCTGAACATCAGCCTGGTGCAGGCGTTTATCCTCGACATAGGCGTACTGCTGTTTTTCCTGCCGTACACCTATGTGTATCACTGGGGGTATGACGTGCTGCGCGACAAGCTCCTACAGAAACATGCCGCCCGACGCCTCGATACGCTGGCCGGTGATCCAGGCACTACCGTCGGCGAGCAGGCTGGCGATGGCTCCGCCAATATCATCCGGTAACCCCGCGCGGCCCAAAGCGGTATTGCTGGCGACCATGGCGTTGAGCTCGGCGTTATCGCGCACCGCACCGCCTCCGAAGTCGGTTTCAATCGCGCCGGGGGCCAGGATGTTAACGCTGATGCCACGGCCGCCCAGTTCTTTGGCCTGGTAGCGGGTCAACACGTCCATCGCGCCTTTCATCGCGGCGTAGGCGGCGTAGCCAGGCAGGCTGAAGCGCGTCAGGCCACTGGAGACATTGAGGATGCGGCCGCCGTCGCGGATCAACGGCAACAGCTGTTGGGTCAGGAAAAACGGGCCCTTGAATTGGATCGCCACCAACTGATCGAACTGCGCTTCGGTGGTCTCGGCAAAGCTGGCGTGAATGCCGATACCGGCGTTGTTGATCAGAAAATCGAAGTGGTCCTGTGCGAAAACTTCCTTGAGTACCCCAGCAACGTCGTCGACAAAATCACCGAACGTCGCGCTCTGTCCCACATCCAGTTTCAGCATGGCAGCACGGCCGCCCAGCTGTTCGATCTGTGCGACCAATGCCTGCGCTTCATCGGCCTTGCTGTGATAAGTGCCGATGATGTCGACGCCTTGTGCCGCGAGGTGCAGCGCGGCGTTTTTGCCCAGGCCGCGGCTGGCGCCGGTGATCAATGCGATCTTACGGGTCATGGTGTTTTCCTCGGTGAGTGACTGTGGGAAGAAGTGTATTTGTCCGCTCATAACGTGATAAATAGCGCTAAACCGGAATCACTGGCCGAATAAGGCGAACAATCCCATGAACAAACTGGAGCTGCTGCGCACCTTTGTGCGCGTCACTGAGCTGTCGAGTTTCACCGGCGCCGGCGAGAGCCTGGGCCTGCCGCGCTCCACCGTGTCGGAGCATGTGCAGGCACTGGAAGAACTGCTCGGCGCACGCCTGTTGCAGCGCACCACGCGCAAGGTGCAGGCCACCCAGGACGGCCGCGTGCTGTATGAGCGCAGCAAGGATTTGCTCGCGCACATGGAAGAACTCGAAGGGCTGTTTCGCCAGGACGAAGCGCAACTGGCCGGACGGATTCGGGTGGACATGCCTAACGTGATGGCGCGGGACTTGATCCTGCCGCGTTTGCCGCAATTCATGGACGCGCACCCGCTGATCGAGCTGGAGATCAGCACCACCGACCGCCAGGTCGACCTGCTCGCCGAGGGCTTCGATTGTGTGCTGCGCGTGGGGGCGCAGCCGGACCAGAGCGTGGTGGCGCGGCTGCTGTGCAGCATGCCGATGATCAATTGCGCGAGCGCCACCTACCTGCAACGCTACGGCGTGCCGCAGACCCTGGCCGACCTGGCCGATCACCACCTGGTGCATTACGTGCGGCCGTTGGGTTCACGCTCGGCGGGGTTTGAGTACGTGCAGGGCAACAAGGTGCTGCGCATCCCCATGGCCGGGCGGGTCACGGTCAACAGCACCGATGCTTACAAGTCTGCCTGCCTGGGCGGTTTCGGGATTATTCAGGCACCGGCCCTGGGCATGGGCGAAGAATTGGCGAGCGGGGAGCTGGTGGCGTTCCTGCCGGACTATCCGGCCCCGTCGCTGGATGTGTCCCTGCTCTACGCCGGACAACGGCATTTGCCGCTGCGGGTGCGGGTGTTCATGGACTGGTTGGCGGCCATCCTGCATTCGCAGCTTTAACGCCGCGCCGACAGCTGTTGCGGCGCCAGGAACGCGTCGTGGAAGTAATCGCGAAACGCCTGCATTGCCGGGGTAAAGGCGCGCTCGCGGTGCCAGGCCAGGCCGACGCTCATGGGCGTGACGGGGTCGGTGATGGTCAGGGTTTCGATGCGCTTGCCTTCCAGCGACCAGGGCCGGTGCACCAGGTCCGACAGGATCGCCACGCCGCTGCCATTGGCGACCATGCTGCGCACCGCCTCCACCGAACTGGTGCGCAGCCGCACCTTGGGCGCTTGCCCGGCCTGTTCCCAATAACGCATGGCGCTGTGTTCGGCCTCATCGACGGTGAGCAGGATGTACGGCTCCTGCGCCACATCCGCCAGGCTCACGGCGCCGCGTTCGCACAATGGGTGATGGCTGGGCAGCCATAAACGACGTTCCGAGTTGAACAGGATCTCCGAGACGATCGCCGGGTGGGTGAGGTTCGCGGTGAGGACCACGGCCATGTCGAACTGGCCGTCGAGCAGGCCCTGTTCGATGGCCTGGCGCTCCTGCTCGAATACCTCCAGCGTCACATCCGGGTGCCAGTGCTCCATGCGCTGCAAGTGGTGCGGCAGGAAGTAACCCAGCACCGTGTAGCTGGCCGCCAGGCGCAGCACGCCGCTGGCGCGGTAGTCGGGCAACGGGCTGTTCAGCGCGTCGTCGACACTGCGCACAATCACGTAGGCGCGGTTGAGAAAATGCCGCCCGGCATCGGTCAGGTTCATGCCCTGGGCCGAGCGCACAAATAGCTGCACGCCGAGCAGGGCTTCCAGCTCCTTGATCGCCGTGGTCACCGCAGACTGGGAGATGTTCAGGTGAATCGCCGCCTGGGAAATCTGGCCGATTTCGGCGGTGGCGACGAAGTAGCGGATTTGGCGCAAGGTCAGGGACATGGCTTTATCTGATTTTCAGAAGATAGGCCATCTGATAATAGATCTTCCCAAGGGGTCAAGCCGCAGCCTACTTTCGAGCATTACCTTTTGGCGGAGCGTCCCCGATGCAGGCAGTGGATTTCAATTCAGACATGGGCGAAGGCTTCGGTCCCTGGACCATCGGCGACGGCGTCGACGCGGAGCTGATGGCCTATATCAGCTCGGCCAATATCGCCACCGGCTTCCATGCCGGCGACCCCGGCACCATGCGCCGCACCGTCGCGCGCGCCAAGCAACTGGGCGTGGCCATCGGCGCACACCCGGGCTTTCGCGACCTGGTGGGCTTCGGTCGTCGGCATATCAATGCGCCGGCCCAGGAGCTGGTCGACGACATGCTCTACCAACTGGGCGCCCTGCGCGAAATCGCCCGCGCCCAAGGCATGACGCTGCAACATATCAAGCCTCACGGCGCGCTCTACATGCACCTGGCCCGCGACGAAGAAGCCGCGCGCCTGCTGGTACAAAACCTGCAAATCATCGAGCCGACGCTGTTGCTGTACTGCATGCCCAACTCGGTGATCTGGCGCGTGGCCAAGGAACTCGGGCAACCGGTGGTGCGCGAATTCTATGCCGACCGTGAGTACGATCTGACCGGCTCCATTGTGTTTACCCGCAACGTACGTGCGCTGGATCCGGCCACGGTCGCGGCCCGTGTCCTACGGGCGTGTCAGACGGGGCTGGTGCGTACCGTAGAAGGCGAAGACCTGTTTATCGAATTCGATTCCATCTGCCTGCACAGCGACACCCCCGGCGCACTGGAGTTGGTGGAAGCCACCCGTGAGGCGTTGGACCAGGCCAGCATCACCGTCAAAACACCCTAATAAGATCGTACATTTACTTTTTTGCCTGCCTTTCTATAACGATTCCAAGAGGAACAGACATGGCTGAAACGTCCCCCATTCGCTACAGCTTCGGCGGTGATGAGCACCTGTTTGCCGAAGTCAGCGAGAGCATGTCCCTGCAGGCTTTTTTCAAGGGCATGGCCGTGACCCGTGCCGTGGAGCGCCTGGCGCTGGAAGGCGTGCTGGATGTGTGCCTGGCCAATGCCTCGTTCCAGATTCGCTTCGACCCCGACCGCATCGCCCCCCATGTGCTGCTCGACGCTGTGCAAAGCGCCGAAGCCCAGGCCGTGGCCGAACGCACCCTGCACACACGCATCATCGAAATCCCGGTGCTCTATAACGACCCCTGGACCCATGAAACCCTGATGCGGTTTCGCGACCGCCATCAAGACCCCAGCGCCACCGACCTGGAATACGCCGCACGCATCAATGGCCTGGCCGATGTCGAAGCGTTTATCGCCGCCCACAGCGGCGCGCCGTGGTTTGTCTCGATGGTCGGCTTTGTCGCGGGCTTGCCGTTCATGTTCCAGATGGTCGAGCGCGAGCGGCAGTTGCAGGTGCCCAAGTACCTGCGCCCGCGCACCGACACGCCGAAGCTGACCCTCGGCCATGGCGGTTGCTTCGGCTGCATCTACTCCGTGCGCGGCGCCGGCGGCTACCAGATGTTTGGCGTGACCCCCGCGCCGATCTACGACCCGGCCCAGCAGTTGGCCTACCTCAAGGCGCATATGGTGTTCTTCCGGCCGGGTGACATCGTGCAATTCAAACCTATCGACCGGGACGCCTACGACCTGGCCGTTGCCGAGGTGGAGGCAGGCCGTTTCGACCTGCGCATTCGCCCGGTGGAATTTTCCCTCGATGCGTTTCTCGCCGACCCCATCGGCTACCCGAAAACCCTGCAGGAGGCGCTGGCATGATCAAGGTCCTCAAACCCGGCCTCGCCACCTCTGTGCAGGACCTTGGCCGCGAAGGTTATTACCACCTGGGCATTCCGCCATCGGGTGCATTGGACCAATACGCCTTGAGTGCAGCCAACCATCTGGTGGGTAACCCGGTGGGTGCGGCCGGCCTGGAATGCACCTTGATCGGGCCGGAACTGGAGTTTCAACGAGATACCCTGGTCGCGCTCAGCGGTGCGTTGATGTCGCCGCGCCTGGACGGTGAAGTGGTGCATCAGGACACCGCCTTTGAGGTGCGTGCCGGGCAGGTGCTGCGTTTCGAATTTCCCAAGGCGGGCGCCCGCACTTACCTCGCCGTCGCCGGTGGCATTGACGTGCCGTTGGTGCTCGGCAGCCGTTCCACTTACACCCTCGGTGCACTCGGAGGTTTCCACGGCCGACGCTTGCAGGAGGGCGATGAATTGCCCATCGGCAACGCCAGCGGTCTCGGACGTGCGGGCAACAGTTTGCCGATGGCGTTGCGCCGCTCGGTGGGCGGTGATGTCACGTTGCGCGTGGTGCCGGGGCTGTATTACGAGCGCTTGACCGCAGGAGCCAAGAGCAGTTTTTTTGCGGAGCCGTGGACGGTCGGTTCCGAGGCGGACCGCATCGGCTATCGCTTCAAGGGCGGCAGTGCGCTGAGCTTTCAGCCGCGTGAGCAGCCGTTTGGCGCGGGGTCGGATCCGTCGAATATCGTCGACAGTTGCTACCCGATTGGCTCGATCCAGGTACCGGCCGGGCTGGAGCCGATTGTGCTGCACCGCGATGCGGTATCCGGCGGTGGTTACGCGATGATCGGCACGGTGATCAGTGCCGACCTGGACTTGATCGGGCAGATGCAGCCGAACCAGCGGGCGGGGTTTGTGGCGGTGACTCTGGAGGAGGCGCTGGAGGCGCGGCGGGTGTACAAGAAACGGCTCAAGGCCATGGCGGGACTCTTCAACAACTGACACGACACACATCCAAATGTGGGAGGGGGCAAGCTCCCTCCCACATTTTCAATCTGGGTTGTGTCAGAACAGTTTGGTGAACAGCCAGTACAGGCTACCGGATAGCAGAATCGCCGCCGGCAAGGTGAGCACCCACGCCATCAGCAAATTGCGGATCGTCCGCATCTGCAACCCACCCCCATTAGCCACCATGGTCCCCGCCACACCCGACGACAACACATGGGTGGTCGACACCGGCAGCCCGAACATATCCGCTGCACCAATGGTCAGCATCGCCACGGTCTCGGCCGAGGCGCCCTGGGCGTAAGTCAGATGGGTCCTGCCGATCTTCTCGCCCACGGTGACCACGATGCGCTTCCAACCGACCATGGTGCCAAGCCCCAGGGCAATGGCCACGACAATCTTCACCCACAGCGGAATAAAGCGCGTGGCATCGTCGATCTGTTGCTTGAACAGTTGCAGCTTGTCTTGGGTGTCAGCGTCGAAATTGCCGACCTTGCCTTTGTCCATCAGGCGAATGGTTTCGCTGCTCAGATACATATCGTTCCGCACGTTGCCCACGGCTTCGGCGGGAACTTTGGCCAGGGAACCGTAGCCTTTGACCTGGTCACCGATCTGGCCGGCGAGGGCGGCGAGGGCCGGAATCAACTCGGGCGTGGCTTCCTTGGTGCGCATGTAGGTCGAAAGAACCGGCCGAGGGTCTCCCGCCAACGCCAGCGGCGCCGTTTTCATCAGCGCCACCTGGGTCACTTCGGCGACTGCGGCAAATTGCAACGACTGCTCGGCCGGCATGGCACGGTTCAGCGCGTAGGCCATCGGCAGGGTGCCGACCAGGATCAGCATGATCAGGCCCATGCCTTTTTGCCCATCGTTGGAGCCATGGGCGAAGGACACGCCGGTGCAGGTGACGATCAGCATGCCGCGGATCCACCACGGCGGCGGAGTGTCGCCTTTAGGGGCTTTGTACAGCGCGCGGTTTTTCACAAAGGCGCGCAGGGCCAGCAACAGCAAGGCGGCGAAGGCGAAGCCGATCAGCGGCGAGAGCAGCAGTGCATAGCCGATCTTGATCGCCTGGCTCCAGTCCACACCGCTGGTGCCGTCACGGCCGTGCATCAAGGCATTGGCCACGCCGACGCCGATGATCGAACCGATCAGGGTGTGGGACGAAGAGGCCGGCAAACCCAGCCACCAGGTGCCGAGGTTCCATAGGATCGCGGCGATCAGCAAGGCGAAGATCATGGCGAAACCGGCCGATGAACCCACCTGCAAAATCAGCTCCACCGGCAGCAAGGCAATGATGCCGAACGCCACCGCGCCGCTGGACAGCAGCACACCGAGGAAGTTGAAAAAGCCCGACCACACCACCGCAAACTGCGGCGGCAGCGAGTTGGTGTAGATCACCGTCGCGACGGCGTTGGCGGTGTCGTGGAAGCCGTTGACGAACTCGAAACCCAGGGCGATCAACAGCGCCACACCCAGCAGCAGGAACGGTGTCCATGTGGTGAGCTGGGCGCCCATTTCGTGCATGTCGTGCATGAGGCTGTAGGCGGTAAACAACAGGCCCATGGCGAGCACGGCGAAGAAAACGATCACTGTCACCAGGCTGGGTTTCTTGTCCAGGCGCGGTTTTGAATCGACGGAGGATGAGTGCGTGGAAGCAGTCAGGGAAGGGGTGGCCATGCCGGGGCATCCGTGTGGAGAGGATGCCGTTCATGTTCGTTGCAGAATATTACAGCGATGCTGCCGCAAGTCATTGTTTAGGTCATTGGGTGTGCCACTGGTCTATAAATCGCTGGGGAGCCAAGGGTATCTACACAACGTTTCAGACCCAGGCACATCTCCCTGTGGCGAGCGGGCTTGTCCCGCGTTGGGCTGCGTAGCAGCCCCAGTCAAGAAGAACGCGGTGTATCAGACACTCTGTAGAGGCTGGTTTTGGGGCTGCTTCGCAGCCCAACGCGGGACAAGCCCGCTCGCCACAACAGCGCTGTCTGCCGGGCTATCGGGGGAAGCCCCTTCACATTTCAATTTGAAAACTTACGAAACGCCCAGCGCCCGGCAATCAATGTGAAGGTCGCCACCAGCGCCACCAAAATCCAGAACCCCTCCGGGTCCTGGGAAAGCGGCACACCGCCCACGTTCATGCCGAAAAAACCGGCGATGATGTTGATCGGCAACGCCAGTACCGTCACCACGGTCAGGGTGAACAGCGTGCGGCTGCTCTGCTCGTTGAGGTTGGCGGCGATCTCTTCCTGCAGCAGCTTGATCCGTTCGCCCAGCGCCGTCAGGTCGTTGATGATCAGCGCAAACTCCTCGGTGGATTTGCGCAATTCCTTTACGTCTTCCTTTTGCAGCCATTGCGGCGGGCGGTTGAGCAGGCGCAGCAGTGAACCCGGCTCCAGCGCGAGCAGGCGTTGCAGGCGCACCAGCACCCGGCGCGCCGCCCCCAGTTCCGCGCGGTTGGTGGACAGGCGCGAGGACAGCAACTGGTCCTCGATATGGTCGACGCTGATGCTGGTCTTGCGCACGATCTGCGTCAGCACTTCACCCTGGTCGCGCAGCAGGTGCACCAGCAGTTCCAGCGGTGAGCGAAAGTGTTCGCCGGCCTTCACCGACGAGCGCAACTTGTCCACCGAGTGCAAGGGTTGCAGGCGTGCGCTGATCAACAGCCGACTGCGGGCGCAGACCCACAGCGTGGAAATATCCGACGAGACCATGCTGCTGAAGTTGAACACCACGTCGTTGACCACCGCCAGCAAGGCTGAGTCGACGTGTTCGATACGCGTGGAGCGCGAGCCTTCGTGCAGGGCTTCGAAGAATTCTTCGGGCAAATCCAGGTTTGCCTGCATCCAACGCTCACAGGCCGCGTGGGCCAGGTTCAGGTGCAGCCACAGGAACTCTTCCGGATCGGCGGGTTGTTGCAAGGCCTGGAGCGCGGTGGCCGAATCAATCTGTTCACCCTTTTCACCGGGGCGAAAACGAAAACCGTAGAGCAAGCCAAACAGATCGGAATCCTGGTGGCTGTGGTCAATGCTGTGGTTCATGGAGGCTCGCAGAGAAAAGGCCTGTAGGACGTTTCACAGGTCGCGTGGCGAATCATTACAGGGGTATTTGACAGTTTTATGACGGCTTTGAATTTATTTCTGTTGAATGACATTTTATTGACCGCTCATCAGGAATCGCTCAAGAAGGCTTTAGCACGGCCGATTCAGGCCATAAGCGCCGCTGTGGACGGGTGGTGCCTCTGACGACAGGGAAGTCATGGTGTGCTAGCACCCTTTCCCCTGTTTTGAGGTTTTCCCCGATGAATGTTTTGCGAACCTCCCTGCGGGCACAGATCCTGTCGCTGCTCGGTGGCAGCCTGCTGGCGATGCTGTTGATCGCCCTGGCGTGTTTCAACTTTCTCTCCAACGGTGTGCAGAGTTACCGCAGTTTGCTCGAAGGGCCGTTGCTCACCTCCCAATTGATCGATGAAGCCAACCTGCAATTCAAGGTGCAGGTCCAGGAATGGAAAAACGTGCTGTTGCGCGGCAAACAGCCTCAGGACATGGAGAAATACTGGGGCCAGTTCCAGGACCGCCAACGTGATGTCCAAGGCATCCTCACGCGCCTGGTCAGCCAGACCCGCAGCGACGCAACCTTGAGCCAACGCATCGAAACCTTGCGTCAGGAACACCAGCAACTGGGTGTCGCTTACCAGCGCGGGCGTGATGCCTACGTGGCGGCGGGTGCAGATCCTACTGCGGGCGACACGGCCGTGAAGGGCGTGGACCGCGCCGCCAGCGAGCAGATGAGCGCTCTCGTCAGCGACCTGCGCGAACAAGGCGCGCAAAAGTCACTGGCCATCAGCGCCTATGCTGAGCGCACGGTGATGGTGGGCCTGGCAATCATGCTGCTGTCGGGTGCCTTGATCGGCCTGTTCAGCCTGTGGCTGATCAACCGCAACCTGATTTTGCCGATCCGTGGCCTGATCGACTATGTCACCCAACTGAGCCATGGTCGTTTTGCCGAGCGCGTCACCAGCAAGCGCCAGGATGAACTGGGCCAATTGGCGGCTGCCGCCAATACCCTGCGCGACTTCCTCGCCGAGACCTTCAGTCGCTTGCAACGCAGCGCCACCGATCTGGTCAGCGCCAGCGGCGAGTTGAACTCGATTGCCGGGCTGATGGCCACTGGCACCCACGAGCAATTCAATCGCACCGACCAGGTAGCCACGGCCATGACCGAAATGTCGGCCACCGCCCAGGAGGTCGCCCGTCACGCCGCCAGTGCCTCGCGCGCCGCCGATGACGCTGACCAGTCGGCCCGCGAGGGCGCTGAAGTGATGAAGGTCACCATCGCCGCCATCGGCCAGATGCGCACGGAAATCCTCAACACCGGCACGATCATCCGGCGCCTGGAAACCGACAGCGTGCGTATCGGCAAAGTGTTGGAAGTGATTCGCGGGATCGCCGAGCAAACCAACCTGCTGGCGTTGAACGCCGCGATCGAGGCGGCCCGTGCAGGCGAGGCGGGCCGCGGTTTTGCGGTGGTCGCCGATGAAGTCCGCAGCCTGGCGCAACGCACGGCGGCGTCGATCATCGAGATCAACCAGATTATCCATGCCGTGCAGACCGGTGCGATCGATGCCGCCGAGGCAATCGTCAGCGGCCAGTCGTGCAGCGATGACAGTGTGGAAAAAGTCAGCCAGGCCGGCGCGATGCTCGATCACATCACCCAGGCGGTGGAAGCGATCCGCGACATGAACCGCCAGATCGCCACGGCGGCCGAGGAACAGACGTCGGTGGCTGAGGATATTTCGCGCAATATCACCCAGATCACTACCGTGGCCACGGCCAACCTCGACAATGTGCAGCGCACCGAAGCGGCGAGCCACAACCTGCGTAGCTTGTCCGGCGAGTTGAATGAGGTGACCGCGCGCCTGAGCGCCTGATCAGCCGGTGGGCAGGCTGAACGTGAACACCGTGCCGTGCTCGGCGCTGGTGGACACGTTGAGTTCACCGCCATGGGCCTCGGCAATCTGCTTGACGATATACAGCCCCAGGCCCAGGCCGGTCTGGGGCGTGTTCGTCGCCGGGCGTGAGTAAGGCTCGAACAGACGGGGCAGGGCTTGCGCGTTGATCTGCCCGGGGTTTTTCACCGACAGATGGAAACGGCCTTGCTCGACCTGCGCATGCACCTCCACGGGGCCGTCATGGTTGCCATGGTGGATGGCATTGGCGACCAGATTGGAGAGCAACTGCGCCAGGCGGTCACGGTCACCACTCACCCCTTGCAGGTCGCCGATATCTGCGCGGATGACCCGCTGCGGATGCACGCTCTGCACCTCCGACACCACATGCTGCAATGCCGCCTGCAAACCCTGGCAATCGCCGATGTTCAGCGGGATGCCGGTGCCCATACGGCCCCTGGCGAAATCCAGCACGTCTTCCACCAACTGCGCAGCGCGCCGGCCGCTGGTGAGGATATGCCGCACGAGGGTGTCGGTGGCCGGGTCCGCGTGCTTGCGCAGCAGCCGTTCGGCAGCGACGTTAATTGCAAACAGCGGGTTGCGCAGGTCATGGCCGAGCACGGCGATAAATTGCTCGCGCAGTTCGGCGGTGCCGCGTTCTTCCTGCAATTGTGCCTGGGTTTGTTGCGCGGCTTCTTCGGCTTCAATCTGCAACGACAGCACGCGGGCGAACGACTCCATGGTCGACTGGATCGTGCTGCTGCGCAGCACGGCGGGGTTGGGGTCCAAGGCGCAGATCGTGCCGAAAAAGCGCCCGTCGGTGCGGAACACCGGTACCGAAATATAGCTTTCGAAGTGATACAGGCGCGGCGTGTGGTGGTCGTGGTAGAGCGGGTCTTCGCTGGCCTTGTCGATCACCACGGACACATGTGAGCTGCGAATTTCGTGGCAGATCGTGGTGGTCAGGTCCAACTCGCCACCGATGCCGAGGCCGAAGTCCAGTTGGTCGAGCACGGCACAGGCGGTCCAGGTGTCGTCGGTCACCCGCGCCACCGCGGCGAAGCGCAGGCCGGTCATGTCGCTGATGACTTGGAGCATCGCGTGTACGGCACTGATTCGGCCAATAGTGGCGATGTCGGCGGCTTTTTGCCCCATGCAGCAGTCTCGCAAAGTGGTGAGCCAGAGGCTCAGGTCGAAGCCTGGGATTTTAGCGACCTTGTGTGGTGAAGGTGTAATTTCATTCACCGAATGGTGTTTTTTCCTACGCACGGTTAGCGAGCGCGCATAAAAAAACCGCGCCACCCGGAGGTGGCGCGGTTTCAGGTGACGGGGGTCACTCAGGTGTCGAGTTTGTCTTCCAGTACGGCGCCGGTCTTGGCGTCGAGCTTGACTTCAAACTTCTTGCCGGCGGTGTCGGTCAGCTCAACTTCGTAGACCAGTACGCCGCTGTTGTTGTGGTCCAGTTCGGTGTCGTTGATCGTGGCACCGGCATGTTTGGCCACGGCGGCAGCGTTGAGCTTGTCGAAAGGCATCACCGCGCCGGACTTGAGCAGGCCTTCAATGTGGTCCGGGCGAACATCAGCCTGGGCCAGGCCGGCGGTCAGGGTCAGGGCGGTGGCAGCGAACAGGGTGGTCAGGGTTTTCATAGTGTGTGTCCTTCTTCGGTGAGCTGTTTAAGTGGCGCCAGATTAACCGGCGCAACTTAACTCATCCTTAATGGCGCACTGACACCAATGCGCGACGCTCTCAGTACTTGTAGTCGTTCAGCAGGTCTTGCACGCTGGACGACGGCCAGCGTTTGTAGAACTTCAGCAGTTCGGCGGCGCGGTTGGTGAAGATGCCGTCGACGCCGGCTTTCATCACTTTGTCGAAGTCGACCGGTTCATCCACGGTGTAGACGTGCACCAGCAGGCCCTTGTCGTGGGTCAGCTTGTTCATTTCAGGCTTCACCAGGTCGGTATAGCTCTGGTCGCCGTGGTCGGTCAGCTCAGCCGATGGGCCGGTACCGATGGCGCCGAGGCTCTTGGCTTCGTCGACCCACTTTTCGAACTCTGCGGCGTCTTTTGGCTCTTGCTTGGCGTAGTAGGCGGCCTTGGTGGTTTCGCCGGATTCGGCGAAGGTCTGCGTGGATTTCGGCTCGATGCTGCCCGGGCCAACCCACAACAGCAGGATTTTCGGGGTGTTCGGCATTTCTTTCTGCAGCTCTTTCAAGCTGTCTTTTTCAAACGTCTGCAGCACCACACGGCCCTTGCCCTGGCCGACGCCGGTGTTGCTCTTGCCCAGCTTTGAGCCGGCGGAGCTCAACCAGCCTTTATCCAGCAGCTTGTTTTTCAGGTCGACTTCGATGCCTGGGAATTGCTTGGGCTCCTTGGTTTCGATGTACAGGCCGGGTTTGTGCTGCGGGTTGCCTTCGGCGATCTTGATGATGTCGTCCAGGCTCTGGATCTTCAGGCCGACGAAGCCAGGACGCGCGCGGTCCGGGTAGGCGGCGTTGAACCAGCTGCCGGCGTCGAGGGTTTGCAGTTCTTTCCAGGTGAACTCGTTGGCCGGGGCGTCTTTGCGCTCGGGGAACTTGGTGGCCACGTCGGTGGTGCGCTGCAGGTTGTTGTCGTGCAGGGCGAACAGCACGCCGTCCTTGCTGCGTTGCAGGTCCATTTCCAGGTAGTCGGCACCCAGGTCGCGCGCGACTTTGTAGGCGGCGGCGGTGGATTCCGGCGCGTCGTAGGACGCGCCACGGTGAGCGATCACGGCGGGGTATGGAATGCCTTCGTTTGTCGCCAATTCAGCCGGGCTGATCGGTTCGGCAGCCTGTGCCTGGCCGAAGCCAAGGGCCAGTGCGAGCAGCAGGGCGCTCTTGGAAAACGTGACAGGCATATGCGAAGTCCTTTCGTGGAGGTAGCTTTGAGAAGGCCTCCTTTTTAACAATTGATTGCGAAAGGCGCCATCACCAAACCGACATTAACGTGCGCATGTGCCAATTTCCTCGGTTTTTTTGCGCGGCATTGCAGTATTCTTGCTCGCAGCCGTCCCGCTAGAGGACGGTACTTTCCGCCACGCGTGTAAACCATCTTTCCAGTCCCTGTGGGACTTTTCAGTGAGGTTTACCATGCGCATCACCTCCGAGCTTATCTGCCAGGCCGCCGACCAACTCCACGGTTTTGTTGGCCTCAACCGCAAGACCGGCCAGTACATCGTGCGTTTCAGCGAAGATTCCTTCGGCATGGACGTGGCCGACGACGGCATCATCCCCACCGCTGAATTTGTCTGGCTGCCGGCCCCCGAGCAGACCATGACCCTGTCGCGCGAGCGTATCCAGTTGCTGCTCGACCAAAATATCGACGACCGCATCAACATCAGCGAACCGCTGCGCGTGTATATGAAACGGGTGGAGATTCCACAGATCAGTGCGCTGCGCAGTCTGGTGAGCTAGACGGCATAGGCGGTAAGCGAGCTTTCTGTGGCAAGCCCGCTCGCCACAGAGAGCCAGGCGATACGACGGTTACTGGCCTTGGAATGTGTAGGCCCGTTCCACCTTGCACACCCGTGTCTGAAACGCCGAGTACCAAGTGGCGCGTCCTTGTTCACGCACCGCCCGATGCTCGGCCTGCTGCTTCCAGGCCAGGATCGCGGCCTCGCTGCGCCAATACGACACGGTAATCCCCAGGCCATCCTCCCGCGCCGATTCCACCCCGAGAAACCCCGGTTGATCGCGAGCCAGCTCCAGCATGCGGGCGGCGGCCTGGCCGTAGCCTTGATCGCCGTCGGTGCGCAATGAGCTGAAGATCACTGCGTAGTAGGGTGGGGCGGGTGTCGTGGCGATCATGCGCACTGCTCCTGGCACGCCTTGAGCAGGGCAATCGCCAAGGGCGGCGTGATGCCCTTGAGGGCGGCGCGTTCAGGCTGGAACAGCGTGGCGACGAAGAACGGATGGTCGAGCAACTCCACCGCGCGCAGATCGCCGGCCGCATCATGCCCGCTGGGAATCATCTCGCGCTCGAGCAGTGCATCGGCGAATTCGGGGTTTATGCCGTAGCGGCAGCGATAGCCTTCCTCGATATCAAGGCGGCCGTAGGCCTCGGCGATGCGCGTGTAGGGCGTCAAACGCAGGCTGTCGCTGGCGTCTACCAGGGCGCAGCTCAGGGGCGTGATCACTGCGCGTTCAGCGCCTGGCGCCAGTTCGCCATGTTCGGCATCGGCCCAGCCCAGCACGTTGCGGGCGTATTCCAGCACCGCGTGTTGAAAACCGCCGCAAGTGCCGAGGAAAGGTCGCCGCTGTTCGCGGGCAAAACGTATCGCCCGCAATGCACCGTCGGTGTCGCGGTAGGGGCTGGCGGGCACGCACCAGAAACCGTCGAAGCCATGCAGTTCAGTGGTGGACGTGAGGGTGTCGGTATCGAGCCATTGCAGATGAACCTGCAAACCGAGGGTTTCGGCGGCCCGTTGCAGCGCGATGGGAATGGCTTGGTGCGCGATGACATCGGGGTTGTAATCGCCGATCAGGGCGATGTGCAAGGTGGTGGCTTTCATCGGGTGCGTCCCATGGCTTGTGGTGTCCTGACGTGCACTATAGATTGGCGCGCACGCAATCAATATTGGCGTTTGCCCACATGCTCAATGCAGCCACGCACTATCAAATCGATTACCCCGACCTGTCGCTGATCCTCGCGCTGGTGCGTGGCGGCACCCTGGCGCGGGCGGCGGCGTTATTGCGGGTGGATGTGTCTACGGTGTTCCGCGCGGTGCGACGGCTGGAGGGCGCATTGGGCCAGACGTTGTTTGAAAAAAGCCGCGCCGGCTACCTGCCCACCAGCCTCGCCAGCAACCTCGCGCAGCAGGCCGAACGCGCTGAACAAGCGCTGGAAGCCGCGCGCATCGGCGTGGACCAGGGCGGCGAGGTGATCAGCGGCACGGTGCGCCTGACCTGTACCGACTCGGTGCTGCAAGGGCTCTTGCTGCCAGCGCTGGCGCAGTTCATGCCGGACTACCCGGCGCTGACCCTGGAACTGAGCACCTCCAATGATTTCGCCAACCTCAGCCGCCGCGATGCCGACATCGCCCTGCGCCTGACCACGGCACCGCCGGAGCACCTGGTCGGCCGTTGCCTGGGGGGCGTTGCGTATCAGGTGTGTGCCAGCCCCACGTATGCGCGTCAACACGCCGCACGCTCGCTGGCGGACCTGGCCTGGATCGCGCCGGACGACTTCCTGCCCGACCACCCCACGGTGGCCTGGCGCCGCGAACACCTGCCCGGTGTACGCCTCAGTTATCGCTGCAACAGCATGTTGTCGGTCACCGAACTGGTGCGGGCAGGGTTGGGCGTGGCGGCGCTGCCGGATTTTCTGCTGGATGATGGCCTGCAACCCCTGGGTCCCGCATTGGCGGGGCACGACACGGCGTTATGGCTGCTGACGCGTCCCGATTGCCGCGCGTTGCGTTCGGTGGTGACGCTGTTTGATGAGTTGGGACGGCATGTGCGGATGAAACCCTGACATCGCCCCTCCGACAATGGATACGCACAGTTACTGGGGTTTTCTTACGTAGTGCTCATGCATTTCGCACGTCAGGGTTTCGATGTGTTCGGTCAGTTGCTTGGTCATTTCCGTCAGCCGGGTGTTTTGCTCCAGCAATTCCAGCAGCTGTTTGGTGGTTTGCGCGGCCTGGGCCTGGCGTTCAGTATTGGCGATGGCCAGTGCTTCGCGGTGTTGCGCATCGGCGTCGGACTGGGCTTTGTCGCGGGCGGCCTGGCGCGTCTGGGCCAGCAGGATCAGCGGCGCGGCATAGGCTGATTGCAGGCTGAAGGCCAGGTTGAGCAGGATGAACGGGTACACGTCGAAGTGGGTGATGCCCGTTACGTTCAGCACCACCCACAAGATCACGATCGCGGTTTGCGCACCGAGGAAGGTCGGTGTACCAAAGAAGCGCGCAAAGGCCTCGGCCTTGAGGGCAAAGGTATCGTTGCCGAAGGTCGGCGCCAGGTGGGCGTGGCGCCGGTGAAAACGCAGGTGATCGACGGGGGCGGTTTCGGGCTTGTCGGGGGTCATGGTGGGCTCGGGTCATCAACGTTAAGGCAGTGAATCACTATAGTCCTGGCGACCTGTCTTACACATGAATAACCCGAGGGCCTACTGAGTGTTAGTGGGCGCCACGCTCATTGGCAAACGCACTCACCGCGTGCACCGCCTCGCTGGTGCCTTCGCGAATCTGCAGGATCACTGTACCGGCCTGGTTGGCCAGCTCCACGCCCTGGGCAGCGCGGTCGCGGGTCGCGTCCATGCTGTCGATGGCGTGGCGGGTCTCAGCCTGGATCACCGCGATCATGCTGGAAATCTCCGTGGTGGAACCGCTGGTGCGTGCCGCCAACTGCCGCACTTCATCGGCCACCACGGCAAAACCACGGCCTTGTTCGCCCGCGCGCGCCGCTTCGATAGCGGCATTGAGTGCCAGCAGGTTGGTCTGGTCGGCAATGCCGCGAATGGTGTTGACGATGGTGCTGATCTGTTGCGAACGCTCGCCCAGCTTGGCGATCAGTTGCGAGGAGTTGTCGATGTCCGAGGAGATTTCACGCATGCCGCTGGCTGTTTTCTGGATCACGTCGGCGCCTTTTTCCGCCATGTCCTGGGTATGCAGGGACAGGTGATAGGCCTGGGCGGCGCTTTGTGCGTCTGCAGCATGTTGTTGCACGCGCGCGGTGATGTCCGAGGCGAACTTCACCACTTTGCACAGGCGCCCGCTGGCGTCGTACACCGGGTTGTAGCTGGCTTCGAGCCACACGGGCTGGCCGTTTTTACCCACGCGTTCGAACTGGCCGCTGAACAATTCGCCCTGGTTCAGGCGCCGCCAGAAGTCACCGTAGGCTGAGCTCGCTGCGGTCTCTGCTGTGCAGAACAGGCGGTGATGCTGGCCCTGGATCTGCGCCAGGCTGTAGCCCATGCGCTGCAGGAAGTTGGCGTTGGCGGTGATGATCGTGCCGTCGAGGTTGAACTCGATGACGGCCATTGCCCGGCCGATGGCTTCCAACTTGGCGTTGGCCTCGCTTTCAGCCTGCAGGCGCGGGGTGACGTCCAGGGCGTACTTCACCACTTTGACCACACGGCCCGTGTCGTCACGCACCGGGGTGTAGCTGGCTTCCAGCCACACCGACTGACCGTTGCTGGCCACCCGTTCAAAGGTGCCGGACTGGAACTGGCCGTTTTGCAGGTTGGACCACAGTTGGCTGTACTCGGCGCTACGGGCGAAGGCGGGCGTGCAGAACATCCGGTGGGATTGGCCTTCGATCTGCTCGGCGCGGTAGCCCAGGGTGTTGAGGAAGTTGTCATTGGCCCGTAACACGAGGCCTTGCGGATCAAATTCGATCACTGCCATGGAGCGTTCGATCGCGTCCAGCAGGCTGGCTTGGTGAGCCACGGTGTGTTGCAGGTGATTGATGGTTTTTTTATGGGTGTTGAATAGCATGTTCGGGGGCTCGGGCAAGCATGCGTCGGGGAGTATCCATGTGTATGCGCCTGCCCCCGTAAGGCATTCGCCTTACGGTTGACGTGCTCATTGTCAGCCTCCTTGTGCTGACAGCGGGGTGGAACAACGGGTTAAGAGTGATCAGCCTGACAAGAAGTTCGCCCAAGGGGCAGGTCCATTTTTGGGTAGGCGACGAATGGAGGCATTATGCTATCGCCCATGACGTTGGACGGAAGATTCAGACAAGGAGTTGTAGGACTACGTCAGGCGGAACAGGCGATCCGTTCGTCACTGACACTCACCCGATTACGCCCGGTGTCCTTGGCGGCATAGAGTGCCCGGTCCGCCGCGTTCAGCCACATGGCTGCGTCGGTGAAGCGCGGCTGGAAGTCCGCCAGACCGATGCTCAGGCTGACGCGCAATTCCGGTATGTGCGGGGTGCGGTAATTGCCGAATGTTTTGCGCATCTGCTCCATGATCTGCGCCGCTTGCTCCAGAGGCATTTGCGGAAGAATCACACAGAACTCATCGCCACCGTAACGCCCGGCCAGGTCGTTTTCCCGCAGGTTGCGCCGCAGTTCCAGGCTCAGTTGCCGCAACACCGTGTCGCCTACGATATGGCCGTGGGTATCGTTGATCTGCTTGAAGTGATCAATATCGATCAATGCGATGGTGGCGTGGCTTTGCTGCTGCTGGCACTTGTGGAACTTGAGGTGCAGCAGGTCTTTCCACGAGCCGTGGTTGAGCAGGCCGGTGAGGCTGTCGGTGCGGCTCAGGGCACTGAGGGCGCGTTTATGTTCCGACAGCTTGATCGCCAATTGATAACAGACCATGCCGATGGCCATGGGGTAGAGGGTCAGCATGGGCAGGCAGGAGTAGACCTGCAGCAGGCTGACGTCGGGGTTGAACTTGATGCCGAACAGCGCCCACGCCACGCCGATCCCCAGCCCCTGGGCGAGCAGGCCACGCAGGAACAGGCGCCGGCCGCCGGCGGCGACGTTGTTCATGGTCATCATCGACAGGATGGTCACGGCTGTCAGCGGCGTGAATTGCGTGGCAGCCGCCCAAAACCCACCGAATACCGAGTCATACAGGAAGTTGCGCTGTTCAGCCTGATAAGGGAACGGCGAGCGGGTGGATAGCTGGTACGCCAGATGCGCCCAGGCAAACCCATTGAACAGCAGTAACGCCCAGACCCAGCCCGGCATGGCCAGGGGGTACAAGGCGCCGGTGACGCTGATGCTGCCGACACCCAGGCCGATGATCCTTGGCTGGTAGATACGCCTGGCAAATGAGAGCCCTTTGCCTCGTCTGTTTTCCATAAATTCCTGGTTCAACTGTTTTTCACATAGACGGCGGCTCGCGGCCACTGGATCACCCATTGATCGGATAAGTCCTGTGAATATTGTCAGTTATTCGCGTAGGAATAATCAGTGGCCTTCCAGGCCATTTGCGCAAAACAGAGGGCGAATGCGTCAAAAGCGACCAGGAATGTCGCTCTTGCAATGGTTTTTACTGGGTGCGGGAGGCGCTGACTTCGTAGCCGGCAAGGAACAGGTCGATGGCTGACTCAATGACGCTGGCCTGGTGGGCGGCATCCAGGGTCGGCTGGCCCAACGTGATCTGCGGCCAAAACGCGAAGGCCTTGAGCAGGCTCTGGATCTGATGGGCGGCAAACGCCGGGTCGGTGCAGGAGAGGCGGCCATCTTCCTGGGCGGCGCGTACCCACTGGGTAAAGCCTTCTTCGCGCTGGCTCAGGCGGGTGACCATGTCTTGCGCACGTTCCGGTGAATGGATGGTGGCCGCGATGGCGACCCGGGCGAGGTCGAGGAAGTTGGTGTCCGACATCATCTTCATCTTTGCCTCCAGCAACCCGCGTAACTGTTCACGCAACGGGCGGTCGCTGGCGTAGCTGACGTCGAGTTGGGCGACGCTGCTGGCCCAGAGCTGGTGAAGGATTTCGGCGAACAGTTCTTCCTTGCTGGGGAAATGGTTATACACCGTGCGCTTGGAAACCCCAGCGGTAGCGGCGATCTTGTCCATGCTGGTGACCTCGAAGCCGTTATCGCGAAACTCAGCGATGGCCGCTGCCACGATGGCTTGGCGTTTGCGGTCGGTAAGGCGTTGAGGGGCAGTCATGGGTGGCGTTCAGCTCTTGAGGGTAAATTACACTGGGTAGTTTACTTGCTGCGGATTTTGTTGCAATCTTGAAACTACACTGTGCAGTGTAACTTATGAGCGGACCGTAGGAGTCACTCGGTAATGGCCACGATCTCAACCCGTATCAAGTCTTCGCCTGCGGCGCCCAAACCTGCTGAGTCGAAACTGGGGAGCTTCAGCAACGACGCCCCCGTGCAGCACGGTGGCTTTGGCAAGACCTTGCGTATCTTCTGGAACATGCTGTTCAACAAACCACGCAGTACGCGGCCGGTGGGGCAGATCCCGGTGCAACCGCTGACCCGCGAGCAGTTGCTGGGGGCGCCTGATCACAGCGTGTTCCGCCTGGGGCATTCCACCGTGTTGTTGAAAATGCGCGGCAAGTTCTGGCTGACCGACCCGGTGTTCGCCGAGCGTGCCTCGCCCTTCAGTTGGGCTGGCCCCAAGCGTTTTCATCAGCCGCCTATCAGTCTTGAAGAGCTGCCGCCCCTGGAGGCGGTGGTTCTTTCCCACAACCACTACGACCATCTTGACCATAAGGCTGTCGTCCAACTGGCCGACAAGACCCGTTACTTTCTCGCGCCGCTGGGCGTGGGCGACATTCTGGTCAAGTGGGGTGTCGACGCCAGCAAGGTGCGGCAGCTGGATTGGTGGCAAGGCACCGAGGTGGATGGCATTCGCTTTGTCGCCACGCCGGCGCAGCACTTTTCCGGGCGTGGCCTGTTTGATGCCAACCAGACCCTCTGGTGTTCCTGGGTGATGATCGACGGCACGCGCCGCATCTTTTTCAGCGGCGACACCGGCTACTTCGACGGCTTTAAACGCATCGGCGAACAGTACGGCCCGTTCGATCTGACGTTGATGGAAACCGGTGCTTACAACGTCGACTGGCCCCATGTACACATGCAGCCGGAACAAACCCTGCAAGCGCATATCGACCTCAAGGGCCGCTGGCTGCTGCCGATCCACAACGGCACTTTCGACCTGGCGTTCCATGCCTGGCACGAACCATTCGACCGCATCATGGCGCTGGCGTGGGAGCGCAATGTGTCGATTGCCACACCGCCGATGGGCCAGGCGTTCAGCTTGAACCAGCCGGAGCGTGGATATGCATGGTGGCTGGAAGTGGAAACCCAAGGTGCGCAAGAGCACCTTGTGAGCTGAGGGCGCGGAGGCGACGAAAAAGGAGTTTTCAAGTTGTTTCGGGTCTGCGACAGGCTTCGACGAAGGATGCGATGATCCCCGGAAAATGATTTCAGGGGAGGCGTTCCGATGGACAGCAAATGCAGAAAGTTTTCGCGAGCGGATGCCGTTTGCCAGGTGGGCCAGCCGTTGTCTGCGCCCCTGGATATGACCTATTCGGCGTCTTCATGCCGTCGCCCTTCCACCGATCAAGCGCCCCCCCGCCGTATCGCGTTTGATGTCGATCCCCATCCTCAAACCCACCCCAATGGTGGCGTCCTGATCCCCGGGTATAACGTACCGGCACTTCCCATCAGACCCATGCGTGATCCCTCGTTGATGCTGATTGCCTTGAGCGGTATCGACCCAGAGGGCCAGGTGATGGTGGAGGTACCTCTGGTGCAGAACAACAGCCCCTTTGCCGTCATGCAAGTATTGGCCGGCAGGCGCGTGGGGTATGCCGACCGATATGGCCGTGGCGATGGTCACGAACCGATTCAACACCGTGCGCCCTTCATGCGGGCGCTGGACGTTTTGCGTCGAGCCGGGACGCAACTGATACCCGTACCGGCGCAACGTGTCGACGGCACCCTCACGTTCAACCTGCATACTCATAATGAAATCGATGAACTTGTAAATGAGTACCGGCTGGATGCCCTGGTGTCGGACAGTCAAAGTGCTGCGTTCCATGGTGCGTGCTGGAGTGGTTACCCCAGGTTTGGCGAGACCCTCGAGGGTGGTGCGACGTTGTGGTTCTACGGTGCGCGATGGTCGAAGGATTCGCTGGCGGCGCTGGTGCAGGGTTATCGCAATGCCTGTTGCGTGGAGAATGCATAGCATGGGCTACCTGTGGCGTTGAACAATCCTACGAGGTGAACGGCCTACGTCATGCTGGCTGGGATGAGGGAAGTTTTTAGACTGGCGCACGGATCAACGGTGGTCCTTCGTCATTTCTTACTCTTCTCCCGAGGTGGTTCATGTTTGGAATTGGATATGGTGTGAATGCGTTTGTCAGCCATGCGGCGTCTTGGATGGGGTTGCCGTTGACCTCCGACACCTCCAAACCGGTTCCGCCGGGAATGGAATGGGCCAGTGTTCGTGAGCTCGGTGAACAAATGGCCCGGTCGGGCGGGCTCACATCGGAAGATCTGGTCACCTTCTTGCAAGAGCGCATTCGCAAACACGACCCTGCGTTAAACGCCATCATCGAACTCAACCCTCAAGCGCTGGAGATTGCTCGCGAGCTGGATCGTGAACGCGCCAGCGGCAAGGTCCGAGGGCCGCTGCACGGCATTCCCGTGCTCCTCAAGGACAATATCGAGACGGGCGACACCCAGCAGACCAGCGCAGGCGCCTTCGGGTTGGTGGGTGCCGCTGCGATCAAGGACGCGTTTATCGTCGAACGCCTGCGCCAGCAGGGCGCAGTGATCCTGGGTAAAACCAACCTGACCGAACTGGCCGGTTTTCGCGGCGGTCCCGATGGGTTCAGCCATCGGGGCGGGCAAACGCTCAACCCTCATCAAGCGGATGCATCGGTCGGGGGGTCAAGCTCGGGCTCAGCCGTTGCGGTTGCCGCTGGTTTGGCGCCGTTGGCCGTTGGCACCGAAACCAATGGTTCCATCGTCGTCCCGGCGGCATTTAACGGGGTGGTCGGTTTCAAGCCCGGCGTGGGCTTGTTGAGCCGTAGCGGCATCATTCCTGCCAGCCATCGACAGGACACGCCGGGGCCAATGACGCGTTCGGTGTTTGATGCTGCGTTGTTGCTCAACGCCATGTCGGGCAGCGACCCTCAGGATTCAGCCAATGTGGACGCCCCCCGAGGCATTGACTACACCGCGTTGCTCAAGCCTGGCGCCTTGAAGGATAAACGTATTGGTTATCCCGCAACCTTTTCCGCGAATGGCGAAAACCTGCCGGTGGACAATAGCCCTCAGTTTCAAAAAACGCTTGATGTGCTTCGCGCACAAGGTGCAGTGCTTGTACCGGTGAACATGCGGCTGGCGGATGCATCACGCTATGGCGAACTATTGTTTGCCGATGTGAAGAGTGAGTTGAATGATTACCTGGGTAAGCGCGGTGGGCTGCCGGTCAAGTCAGTTTCCGAGTTGATCGCGTTCAATGAAAAGCGCGATGGCAGCGACACCGACCACCAACCGCTGCTCAAGGAAATCGACGCATCCACCCTGACATCCGACGAGCGCAAGCCGCTATGGGATGCGCTTATCCAGGATTTTCGCAGCACAGTGGATGAGCTGATTGACGGGGATAAACTTGATGCCGTGGTGTCGGACTTTGAAACGAACAGCTATTTTGCAGTCGCAGTGGCCGGTTATCCAGGAATCTCGGTACCTTCCGGCAAAGACGAGCACGGCGTGCCGACCAGTGCTTACTTCTTTGGTGCCCGCTGGACCGAACCCACGCTGCTTGCCGTAGCCCATGGCTACGAGGAGGCCGCGTGGGTCGGCTCCAGGGCCAGGCTTTGAGCAACAGGTGGCTCTTGGCGTCGGCGTTTACAAACCCAAGGGCTGACGCGTTCAAAAGATACATTCAATGCGATGGAGGGAAGCCATGGCCTATCGAATTCATATCCTCGGTGCTGCGGGGGCCGGCACTACCACCCTGGGTAGGGCCTTGGCAGAGAGTCTGAACGTCGCTTGCTTCGACACCGACGACTTCTACTGGCAGCAAACCGACGCCCCCTTCACCGTTGCCCGGCCCAAAAATGAACGCATCCGCCTGCTGCAGGAACAGACCGCCGGCCTGGAAGGCTGGGTGCTGTCCGGCTCACTGTGCGGCTGGGGCGATGCCATGATCCCGCAGTTCACCCACGTGGTGTTCCTGCGCCTCGACCCGCAAGAACGCCTGCACCGCCTGCGCATGAGGGAGGTGCAACGCTACGGTGATGAAATCCTGGAAGGTGGCAGTCGCCACGAGAACAGCGTCGCTTTCCTGGCGTGGGCCGCTCGCTACGACAACGGCAACCACAGCCTACGTAGCCTGCGTCGGCATGAAACCTGGTTGGCGGCACTGACCTGTCCGGTGATCCGGTTGGACTCTACGCACCATTCGGTTGGGGCGTTGGTGAATCAATTGATGCCGCTGTTGAGCCCATCAGCCGCGAAATAATGTTGTGTGCAGCGGGTTCGACTGGGGCGGTGTCAAACCGCCGCACACTCATGCCCCACCCTGGCGCAAACCCCGGAAAAAATACCAGCCCTTGCGCCTCCAACCGAAACGCCAAGGCCAGGCGGGTTTCATCAGCCACGTCGCCCTGGCTTTCAAACTGTTGGATGGCATCCACCGCCACACCCGCCTGGCGGGCCAGCTCTTCTCGGCTCCAGCCCAGCATCGCGCGGGCCTGTACACTGTGTTTGGCGGTGAATTGGTGCAGGACGATCTGCTGTTCTACGAAAGAGCTCATTGCCAGAGAGGACATGGGGTTTCTCCAGGATTCGACGGGGGAGGGCAAACTATACTGTGTTTTTGTACAGTTGTTTTGACCGCTCATCAACTGGATTCTTATCGACCCACTATTCCAACCCTGGTGCCTCACGAATGATCAGGTGATCCAGGTTCTCGATATTCGCGCTGAACACCCCGAACGTCTGCTCGGGGTTCTTCTTGCTGGGCACCTGTTTCAGCTCCGGCGTGACCCCATAGAAGAAACAATACAACGCCCGTTCACTGTCCGCCGCCGCCCGGATCTGCTCCAGGAACGCCTTACGCTTGCGGTAGTTCTCGATGAGCTTTTTGCTCAGGTAGACGTTGACCGAGTAGGGTTTTTTGTCGAGCCACACCTTCTTTTCGAAATCGATGCGAAAGCTGCTGGTGTAGTCCTTGATCGCTTTGATCTTGCCCCAGTAGATCAGGCCCTTGTTGTCTTGCAGGTATTCGATCTTCTTGAAAAACGCCGAGTAAGTCGCGGTGTGCTCGCCGATTTTCAGCGGCATGCGTTTGAGTTTTTCCTTGTCGTCGATGTTCGACACAAAACATTCCACCGGGTGGGCGAACACGCTGGTTTTGTCCGGGGTAGTGTCGCTGGAACTGACAGATTCGCCGCTGCCGGTTGAGGGTGTTTTCGCTGAATCTTGTAGGACCAGCCCCTCGGTGCCGCCCACCGCGGTTTTACGCTCGTACGTACGACGGGTCAGGACAAATTCCGATGGGAAATTATCCTCACGCTCATCGTCGTTTTCGCCTGCTGCACCCTTGTGGAGGCTGGCATAACGGCACCCGTCGATATGCCGCGTGCTCGGCGTGTTTTTGAAGTGCGGGGTGCGTTGGTAGTTGACGTTCTTGGCGTTGAACGTGCTCAGCACATTGCCTGCTTCGAAGGCGGCGCGACAGGCATCGTTGGGGCACAGGAAACTGTCCTGGTCGGAATCGTAGGCAGCGGTTTCGTCGAAATTCAGGTCTCGTACGTCATAAATCGACAGCTTGTCATCGAGACTCAGGCTGTAGGCCGTGTCGAATTTCATGGGGCTCGGGTCCGTGAGAGGTTTCGCTATTAATAGCGGGAACCCGCGCAAATATCAGCAAGAACCTGCAACCCGCCGTCCGCTCAGGAAGCACAAGGTTCCGCCTATCGCCGTAAGCATGCCCAAGGTATAGAACATGCTGGCCGGCGCCGCGTGGTCGAAGGGCGCCTGATCGTCGGCATCGTCCCCGTCTACCAGCGCCGCGAAGAATTCGACTACTTCCCGCTGTACGAAGAAAAGGCCCACGCCTACTGCGCCGTAGGACACCCGCTCTTCACCGCGAACGACATTACACCCGAGGTGCTGCGCCAATATGAAGTGGTCAACCATCGGTATGCGATCCATCGCGACAAGACTAATTTCGTCAACTACGACAGCCAATCCGCCTCAGCCTCGCAGGTTGAAGCGGTCGCCATCCTGGTGCTGACCGGCCGGTTTATCGGCTTCCTGCCCGAGCACTACGCCGCATCGCTGGTAAGGGAAGGGCGCCTGCGCGCACTGTGCCCGGAGCACGTCCACCTGAGCACCGCGTTCAACCTGATCCTGCGCCACAACGCGCCAAGAAGCCCGCTGGTAAAAGCCTTTGCCACTGCCCTGGGCGTAAATCTCAAAGCCACCACATAAACCACTCGCCGAACACAGATCAAGGGGCTGAAAAAGCTCAAATGTGGGAGGTGTCGAGCTTTAGCGAGGCTGCGATGGGATCATCTCGATCCCCCGCCAACCCCATCAGCCGCATCACCGCTGCAACCGAGCCCGCTTTTTCTTCTTCGCATGAAAATGCCGAAAATGCGCATCTTGCGCCGCCGCCAACAACTCCCGATCCCCACGCGTATCGCCCCAGGCCCGCAGCCGATACTCGCCCAAATCGCCATACACCGCCTCCAGCCGCAGCACCTTATTCTCACACCGGCAGTTATTCCCGGTGAGCTTGCCGGTCAACACCCCGTCGACCACCTCAAGCTCAGTGCCAATCAACTTGATCCCAAGCCGATCGGCAAACGGCTGCAGCACCAACGCCGGCGACGCCGAACACAGCGTCACCACCGCCCCCGAGCCCAACTCCTGCTCCACCGACAGAACCCCGGCCGGGCGCATCAACCGTGCCCAATTGCGCTGGCAATACTCCTCGGCCTTCTGCTGCACCCACGTCTTCTCCACCCCGGTCATAAAGGTGCGGATCAACTGCGCCTTCAACTCATCCCGGCTGATCTGCCGCACCAAAAAGCGCAGCCCAGGCACGGCCAGTTTGACCATCCGGCCATAAAACTCGCCGGTGCCAAAGGCAAACTTGAGGAAGGGCACGAAACTGTCGTGGTGGGTCAGGGTGCCGTCGAAGTCAAAGACGGAAAGTACTTTGGCATCCACAGGGCCGGCTTCGAGCATGTCTGGGTTCACGGGTTGGCCTCGGTCCTATCTAGTATTTTTTTGAGCGTGCATCAGGTGTGACAGCAGGAGTCTACTCCCGTGCCAATCTTCCGACCTTGGCGTAAAGCCCCTCGGTGAAAGCCTCCCGGTCACTCGACCGGTGACAACGCTGATGGCAATTGGGGCACAAGGCTACAGCATTGGTGATGCGATCCGAACCCTTCTGGGCCAGGTGCTTGACGTGATGTACTTCAAGAAATGGCAAACCGTCGACCTCAAACGGCGCGTTAGCGCCGCAGCCTTCGCAGATGCCCTCGGCCTCTTTCAGTACCCAGGCGCGTACCTTTGGGTCGCGAACAAAAGCAGTGCTGACGGTCGAGACCTTCTGCGGCTGGGCAATGCCGTCCGGTAGCTGAGTGAAAGGTTGCTGCTGCAGTTTGGACGCACGGCGGATAAGCGTTTGCTCGTCTGCTGTTTGGGCGGCGTCTTCGGATTCGAATACACCCTGCGCGGCAAGCGCTTGGCGGATGCGTTGTTCCACGCCTGTGCCCACGTTCTTCGCAGGCTTATAGCCTTCGATGCGGTCCCAGCCCATACGTACAAGCACGGTGGAGATATTTTGCATGCGGAACTCGATGGAGCCCTTTGCACGGCCTGCCACCGGTCCTTCGCGCAGGAGGCGGTTTTCGAGGGCTTTATTGAAAGGTTGGCCGTTCTTTTCCCAGGCCAACATCTTTAGGTACGCCTCGACCGCAGCTGCCAGCTCCGCGTCGCTCCAGTCCGTTTTGTCTTTCGTAATGTCCATACAGCCGCCGAGGGTAGAAAACCCTCGGACGATACTGAGTAGCCATTATTGCGTCTACGAAATTTCCTACGCATTGGTAGGATTTAGAGGTCAGCTACTTTGGTAAATTCGTTGCTTTGTATGGAGAATCTTTAGTGAGCTCGCATAAAAAAGCCCTGAACAAGTCAGGGCTTCTTGGTGTTGCTGTGCTAAGGAATCAATCCCAGCTCAACGCCCCACCCGTCTGGTACTCGATGACACGAGTCTCAAAGAAATTCTTCTCTTTCTTCAAGTCCATGATTTCACTCATCCAAGGGAACGGGTTAGTCGTCCCCGGATATTCTTCCTTCAAGCCGATCTGCGACAGACGACGGTTCGCGATGAACTTGAGGTAATCCTCCATCATCGCCGCGTTCATGCCCAGCACCCCACGCGGCATGGTATCCCGCGCATATTCAATCTCCAGCTGAGT
>NZ_VIUN01000012.1:0-202800 GCF_007828335.1 Pseudomonas sp. SJZ103 | reverse complement strand
GGCCTCATAGCTACAACGACTACCGGTCGCCGGTCGTGAAGGAAAGGTTGGCGGCGTGAACCTTAATCAGTGTCCAAGATTACTTGACCAGTTCAGCTTGCTCCCGATAGCGCCCGCCCAGACGCTGGAAACCCGCAGTGTAAACCCCGCATAAACCCACTCTTTACGCCATCTTTACGCCCCGCCCACCCCCTCGCTCTCGTTCCTTTACGCCACTCCTGCGGACAATTGCCCCACACGCGGCACTCGCCGCTAAACGGAGAGACTTCCATGAGCGTTCTGGACGGGGTGTCACTGCTATTGGCCGTGGCGCTGTTCATTTATCTGCTGGTTGCGCTGTTACGCGCGGATCGGAACTAGGAGCTGGCCATGCACAGTTATGACTATTGGCTGATCATCGCCTTCTTTGCCGTGGTACTGGTGCCGGCGCCGTTCTTGGGGCGGTTCTACTACAAAGTAATGGAAGGCCAGCGCACGTGGTTGAGCCCGGTGCTGGGGCCTGTCGAAAAAGCCTGTTATCGCCTGTCGGGGGTGGACGAGCATCAGGAACAAAGCTGGCAGAAATACATGCTGGCCTTGCTCGCGTTCAACCTCGCGGGCTTTTTGCTGTTGTTCGCGATCCTGCTGTTCCAGGACTATCTCCCACTGAACCCGCAGAAATTGCCGGGCCAGGAATGGACACAGGCTTTCAATACAGCGGTCAGTTTCATGACCAACACCAACTGGCAGTCCTACAGCGGTGAGGCGTCCCTGAGCTACCTCAGCCAGATGGCTGGCCTGACCGTGCAGAACTTCGTCAGCCCGGCCACCGGCCTGGCCGTCCTGGTCGCGCTGTGCCGTGGGATCGGGCGCAAATCCACCAAGACGCTGGGTAACTTCTGGGTCGACATGACCCGCGCCACGCTCTACGGCCTGTTGCCGTTGTGTCTGGTGCTGGCGCTGTTCCTGGTATGGCAGGGCGTACCGCAAACCTTCGCGCACTACGTTGATGCCGTGACCCTGCAAGGCGTGGATCAAGTGATCCCCCTGGGCCCGGCAGCCAGCCAGATTGCGATCAAGCAATTGGGCACCAACGGCGGTGGTTTCTTCGGCGTCAACTCGGCGCACCCGTTCGAAGACCCGACGGCCTGGGCCAACCTGTTCGAATTGGCGTCGATCATCTTGATTCCGGTGGCGCTGGTGTTCACCTTCGGCCACTACGTGAAAGACCTGCGCCAGAGCCGCGCGATCCTCGGCTGCATGTTGGCACTGTTCCTGATCGGCGGCGCGACCTCGCTGTGGGCCGAATACCAGCCCAACCCGGCCTTGAACAACCCGGCCGTCGAGCAGACCGCCCCGCTGGAAGGCAAGGAAGCGCGCTTCGGCAGCACCGGCACCGTGTTGTGGTCGGTGACCACCACCGCAGCGTCCAACGGTTCGGTCAACGGCATGCAAGACAGCCTCAACCCCCTCAGTGGGATGGTGGCGCTGGTCAACATGATGGTCGGTGAAGTGATCTTCGGCGGCGTCGGCGCCGGTATGTACGGCATGTTGCTCAACGTGTTGATCGCGGTATTCCTGGCCGGCCTGATGATCGGCCGCACCCCGGAATACCTGGGCAAGAAGCTCCAGGCCAAGGAAGTGCAGTTGCTGGTCGTGACCCTGCTGGTGATGCCGGTGGGCGTATTGGTACTGGGTGCCATCGCCGCGAGCCTGCCGGGCCCTGCCGGCGCGATCAGTAACCCCGGCCCTCACGGTTTCAGCCAGTTGCTGTACGCCTACACCTCGGCCAGCGCCAACAACGGCTCGGCGTTCGGCGGTTTCAGTGCCAATACACCGTTCCATAACCTGATGCTGGGTCTGGGCATGTTGATCGGCCGCTTCGGCTACATCCTCCCGGTACTGGCCCTGGCCGGCAGCCTGGCGATGAAGAAGACCGCACCGATTGGCCAGAACAGCTTCCCGACCCATGGTCCGCTGTTCGTGACCCTGTTGACCGTGACCATTTTGCTGGTGGGCGGCCTGACTTTCCTGCCGACGCTGGCGTTAGGGCCCATCGCTGAACACTTGAGCATGGGCTTCTAAAAAGGGGATATGAAAATGAATATGCCTGCAAAAAACGCGGCTCCAGTCAAAACCCAGGAACCCGCTAAAACCGCCATCTCTTCCCTGTGGCGCCCGGCGCTGGTCCAGGCGTTCGTCAAGCTGGACCCGCGTCAGCTGCAACGCTCGCCAGTGATGCTGGTGGTCGAGCTGACCGCCATCCTCACCACCGTGTTGTGCTTCGTGCCCGACACCACTGTGCCGACCTATGTCGCCGTGCAGATCGCGGTGTGGCTGTGGTTCACCGTGCTGTTCGCCAACTTCGCCGAAGCCTTGGCCGAAGGACGCGGCAAGGCCCGTGCCGACAGCCTCAAGGCTGGCAGCGAAGGCCTGAGCGCGCGCCGTAAGGAAGCCGATGGCAGCTTCAAGGTCGTGCCGGCCACCAGCCTGCGCAAAGGTGATGTGGTGCGTGTCGCCGCCGGGGAAATGATCCCCGGCGACGGCGAGGTCATCGAAGGCATCGCAGCGGTCAACGAAGCGGCGATCACCGGTGAATCCGCACCGGTGATCCGCGAGTCCGGCGGCGACCGCTCGGCCGTCACCGGCAACACGCGGCTGGTGTCGGATTGGCTGCTGATCCGCATCACCGCCAACCCCGGCGAGTCCACCCTGGACCGCATGATCGCCCTGGTCGAAGGTGCCAAACGTCAGAAAACCCCCAACGAAGTCGCGCTGGATATTCTGCTGATCGGCCTGACTCTGATCTTCCTGCTGGTGGTTGTGACCTTGCAGCCGTTCGCCCACTTTGCCAATGGCAGCTTGCCCCTGGTGTTTTTGGTCGCACTGCTGGTGACGCTGATTCCTACCACCATCGGCGGCTTGTTGTCGGCCATCGGTATTGCCGGCATGGACCGCCTGGTGCGCCTCAACGTGATCGCCAAGTCCGGCCGTGCCGTGGAAGCGGCCGGTGACGTGCACGTGTTGCTGCTGGACAAGACCGGCACCATCACCTTCGGTAACCGTCGTTGTTCAGCGGTAGTGGCGGCACCGGGTGTCAGCGGCAAGGACCTGGCCGAAGGTGCGCTGCTGGCGTCCCTGGCGGACGACACGGCAGAAGGCAAATCCATCGTCGAATACCTGCGGGCTCTGCACCCGCAGGCCGAGCCATCCCTGGATGAACTGACCGCCGTACCGTTCAGCGCCGAGACCCGCTTGTCCGGTGTTGACTACCAGGGCCGCGTGTTCCGCAAAGGCGCAGTGGATTCGCTGCTGGCGTTTATTGGCCAGCAACGCGGCGACCTGCAACCGGCATTGTCACGGGAAATCGACAAGATCGCCCAGAGCGGCGGCACACCATTACTGGTGTGTGCCGACGGCAAATTGCTCGGTGCCATCCACCTCAAGGACGTGGTCAAGCCCGGTATTCGCGAACGTTTCGCCGAGCTGCGCAAGCTGGGCATTCGCACCGTGATGGTCACCGGTGACAACCCGCTGACAGCCGCTGCGATTGCTGCCGAAGCCGGTGTGGATGACGTGCTGGCCGAGGCGACCCCGGAGAAAAAACTCGCGCGCATCCGTCACGAGCAAAACGACGGCCGCTTGGTGGCGATGTGCGGCGACGGCGCCAACGACGCCCCGGCACTGGCCCAGGCGGACGTCGGCATGGCGATGAACGACGGCACCCAGGCGGCGCGTGAAGCCGCCAACATGGTCGACCTCGACAGCGACCCCACCAAGCTGCTGGACGTGGTGCAGATCGGTAAAGAGTTGCTGGTGACTCGCGGCGCGTTGACCACCTTTTCCATCGCCAACGACGTGGCCAAGTACTTCGCGATCCTGCCGGCGTTGTTCGCCTCGATCTACCCGCAGTTGGGCGTTCTCAACGTGATGCATTTGCAGAGCCCGCAGAGCGCGATTCTCTCGGCCATTGTGTTCAACGCGCTGATCATTGTCGTGCTGATCCCCTTGGCGCTGCGCGGTGTGCGTGTGCACGCCGCGAGTGCAGCGGCGTTGCTGCGGCGCAACCTGTTGATCTACGGCCTGGGCGGGCTGCTGGTGCCGTTTGTGGGCATCAAGGCGATCGACATGCTGCTGACTGCATTGCACCTGGTTTGACCCGATGCCGGTGGGCACCATCCCGTGCCCACAGGTTGCAAAGACCGAATTGAGGAATTTGAAATGTCCAACATAATCCGTCCAGCCCTGAGCCTGCTGGTGCTCATGACCCTGATCACCGGCGTCGCCTATCCACTGGTGGTCACCGGTGTCGCCCAAGTTGCCTTCCCGGACCAGGCCAACGGCAGCCTGGTGCGTGATGCCAGCGGCAAGGTGCGGGGCTCCAGCCTGATCGCCCAGGATTTTACCGGTGACAGCTGGTTCCATCCGCGCCCTTCGGCAGGTGCCTTTGCGACGGTTTCCAGCAGCGCCAGTAACCTGGGCCCCAGCAACCCGGCCTTGGCCACCCGCGTGTTCGATGACGCTAACAAGCAGTTGGTGCCTAGCCAGGGGCCGGTGCCTTTGGCGTCGTTGACTACCTCCGGCAGCGGTCTTGATCCACACTTGCCACCCCAGGCGATTGCCTATCAACTGGCACGGGTGGCTGCCGCGCGAAATGTGCCGGTCTCTACCCTGCAACGGTTGATGGATGAACATATCGAAAGCCCGCTGGTGGGGCCGCCTGTGGTGAATGTGTTGGCGCTGAACATGGCCCTGGAAAAACTCTGAACCCTGTGGGAGGGGGCTTGCCCCCGATAGCAGAGTGTCAGTCAACACAGGTATCGACTGAACCACCGAAATCGGGGGCAAGCCCCTCCCACATTGGATTTTCTCTGGGTCTGAACAATTGAAGGAAACCCCAGCATGAGCGACTCCGGCCGCGCCGATGCCCTGTTAGCCGATCTGCCCCGGGACGGCCGTGGCCGGCTCAAAGTTTTCCTCGGCGCCGCGCCGGGTGTGGGCAAGACCTACGCCATGCTCCAGGCCGCCCACACCCAACTGCGCCAGGGCGTCAAACTGATCGCCGGCGTGGTTGAAACCCACGGCCGCGCCGAGACCGAAGCGTTGCTCAGCGGCCTGCCGCAACAACCGCTGTTGCGCAGCGAATACCGTGGCGTGATGCTCGAAGAAATGGACCTCGACGGCCTGCTCGCCGCCAGGCCCAAGCTGGTGCTGGTGGACGAACTGGCCCACAGCAACGCCCCCGGTAGCCGCCATGAAAAGCGCTGGCAAGACATCCAGGAACTGCTCGCCGCTGGTATCAACGTGTTTACCACGGTCAACGTCCAGCACTTGGAAAGTCTGAATGACCAGGTCCGCGGCATCACCGGTGTACAGGTGCGCGAAACCTTGCCGGATTGGGTGCTGCAGGAAGCCGACGAACTGCTGCTGATCGACCTGCCGTCCCGCGAACTGCTCGAGCGTCTGCGCGACGGCAAGGTCTATGTGCCGGAGCAGGCCCGCGCAGCCATCGATGCATTCTTTACCCAGACCAACCTGATGGCCCTGCGCGAGCTGGCGATGCAGACTGCCGCCGCCCACGTCGACGACGATTTGGCCCAGGGCTATCGCCAGCTCGGCCAGGCGGCTCCGGCGGTGCGCGGTCGTTTGTTGGTGGGTGTGGATGGCGACGCGCAAGCCGAACGCCTGGTGCGCCATGCCAGTCGCGTCGCCCAGCGTCGGCATTTGCCGTGGAGCCTGGTGCATATCGACAACGGCCGTGCGCGGGATGAACAGGCCCGTCTGCGCCTGCAAAACGCCCAGCAACTGGCCGAGCGTCTTGGCGGCGAAGTGGTGCTGCTGCGTGCGGGGGAGGTGGCCAAGACCTTGATCCAGCATGCTGCCGAACGCCGCGCCAGCCTGCTGTTGGTGGGGCAGTCGCGAATGGGTTGGCGGCGTCGCCTGTTCGGTGGCGGCTTGGCGGCGCGGTTGTTGCGTAATGCCCGGGGTTTGGAAATCAACGTCCTCGACAGCGACGATGTGCCCGCAGTCCCACGCTTGCCGGATGTGCGCGGTCTGGTGTGGTTCGATTACGCCTTGGCCGTGGTGGCGACCATCATCGCCGCCGGCGTGGCCTGGGCAGTGGCAAGCGTGTTGCCACTGCCGAATATCTCGCTGGTGTTTCTCGCCGCCGTGTTGCTGGTGGCCGTGCGCAGCAGCCTGGGGCCGTCCCTGGTGTGTGCGGCGTTGTCATTCCTGACGTATGACTTTCTGTTCATTCCGCCGAGCTTTTCCTTTGCCATCCAGCGCGAAGAAGACGTGCTGACCCTGTTGTTCTTCCTGCTGATGGCGGCGCTGACCGGCAACCTTGCCGCGCGCCAGCGCCGCCAGTTGCAGGCGTTGCGCGACACCCAGGAAGAAACCAGCGAACTGCTCGACCTGTCGCGCAAACTCACCGCCGCCACCGACCGCCAGGCGGTGATCAGCGCCGCCGCCCACCATCTGGAAGGCTGGAGCGACCTGGATCTGTGCCTGGTCAATCGCGACGGCCAGGGTGGCTGGAAGGTCGAGACCGGCGGCCCGCTGACCTTCACCGAAGCCGAGCGTGCTGCGGCCGATTGGGCCTGGCAACATGACCAGCCGGCAGGCATGGGCACCGGCACCTTGCCGTTCGGGCGCTGGTGGTGGTGGCCGTTGTCGGGTGAGGAGGGGCCGCTGGGGTTGCTCGGCGTCAGTGCCAAGCCGGGTCTGGAATTGAGTGGCCAGCGGCGTCGTTTGCTGACCGCCTTGAGCCAGCCTCTGGCCCAGGCCCTGGCGCGGGCGCAGTTGGCCCAGGAGTTGGAATCCGCACGTTTGCATGGCGAAACCGAGCAACTGCGCAGCGCCTTGCTTGCGTCGGTGTCCCACGATTTGCGCACACCGTTGACCTCCATGCGCGGCAGTATCGACAGCCTGCTGGCGCTCGGCGAAGCCATCCCCCTGGAGGATCGCCGCGAGTTGCTTGAAGGCACCCGCGATGAAGCCGAACGCCTGGACCGCTATATCCAGAACCTGCTGGACATGACCCGGCTGGGCCATGGGGCGCTGAAGCTGGCGCGGGACTGGGTGTCGCCCGGCGATATTGTCGGCAGTGCGCTCGGGCGTTTGCGCGCGGTGCTGGCGCCGCTGCTGGTGAGCACCGATGTGCCGGCGGAGTTGCCGTTGCTCTATGTACATGCCGCGTTGATCGAACAGGCACTGGTCAATGTATTGGAAAACGCCGCGCGTTTTTCACCGCCCCAAGGTCGATTGCAACTCAGTGCCGGTGTGGCGAATAACCAATTGTTTTTCGCTGTGGCGGATGAGGGGCCGGGTATTCCTGAGGATGAGCGGGCGAAGATTTTCGATATGTTCTACACCGCTGCACGCGGTGATCGAGGCGGGCAGGGCACCGGCCTGGGCCTGGCGATCTGCCAGGGCATGGTCGGCGCCCACGGTGGGCATATCAGCGTGGCCGAGGGCATTGATGGGCGCGGTACCTGTATCACCTTGTTCCTGCCATTGCCGACACAGCCTGGCCTGGAAGGCGAGGCGTGAGCTACCCTGTTTTCTCTACGGATGTTGATTGGACGCCATGAGCCAGACCGCGACGATTTTAGTCATTGATGACGAACCGCAAATCCGCAAATTCCTGCGCATCAGCCTGGCTTCCCAGGGCTACAAAGTGATCGAGGCCGGTACCGGCAACGAAGGCCTGGCCCAGGCGGCGCTGAGCAAGCCCGACTTGCTGGTGCTCGACCTGGGCCTGCCGGACATGGACGGCCAGCAGGTACTGCGCGAGTTTCGTGAGTGGTCGACGGTGCCGGTACTGGTGCTGTCGGTAAGGGCCAGCGAAGGGCAGAAGGTCGAAGCCCTCGACGGTGGCGCCAATGATTATGTCACCAAGCCCTTCGGCATCCAGGAGTTCCTGGCTCGCGTGCGGGCCTTATTGCGTCAGGCACCCGTGGGCGAGCCCCAGGAAGCGGCGTTGCAGTTTGGCCCGTTGATGGTGGACCTGGCCTATCGCCGCGTGCTGCTGGACGGCGCCGAGGTGGCACTGACCCGCAAGGAATACGCCGTGCTGGCACAACTGGCGCGGCATCCGGGACGGGTGATCACCCAGCAGCAACTGCTCAAGGACATCTGGGGGCCGACTCACACCGAAGACAGTCACTACCTGCGGATTGTGGTGGGGCATCTGCGCCAGAAGCTGGCGGATGATCCGACCCAGCCGAGGTTTATCGTGACCGAGGCTGGAGTGGGGTATCGGCTGTTGAGTGCCTGACAGCTGTCAGCGCTGCTCACTCTCATAGCGATCCAGTGTATCGCTGGCAATTTCCCGGCCCAGTGCGATCAACTCCGGGGCCTTGTAGAACTCGAAAAAACGGCACACCCGCTTCGGCACGTTGATCAGCACATCCGGCGGGTAGCCCGCGATCTTGTACTGCGCCAGCGAGGTCTGCATCACCTCGAAACTCTGGTTGATCAGGTCCAGCAGTGACGCCGGCCCGACGTTATCGATGATGAACGAACCGGTGGCCGACTTCGGCGCCCCAGGCTTTTCCGGTGCGGCTGCGGGCTGCTGGGATTCTGGCTCGGCCGACTCCAGCCACGGATTGATCTCGGCCGCCTGGGCCTGCAAGGCTTCCTGCTCAAGTTTCATCAACTGCTCGGCCTGCTTGCGGCGAAACGGCAGGTGCGAACCCAGTGATTTCGCCAGGCTGTTGAAGCGGCTCTTGAACGCCGGCGGGCGCTGGATCACCGGCAAATGGTAGTGTTTCTGGTTGGTGGCGTTGAGGTTGACCGCGATGATCAGGTCACAATGGCTCGACACCACCGGCACGATGGGCAGCGGGTTGAGCAGGCCGCCGTCCACCAGCATGCGGTTGCCTTGCATCACCGGGGTGAACAGGCTTGGAATCGCCGCCGAGGCGCGCATGGCCTGGTGCAGGCAGCCTTCCTGGAACCAGATTTCCTGTTGATTGGTCAGGTCGGTGGCGACGGCGGTGTAGGGGATGCGCAGCTCTTCGATATTGATCTCGCCGACGATCTTGCGGATTTGCCCGAAGACCTTTTCGCCGCGAATCGCCCCAAGGCGGAAACTGACGTCCACCAGACGCAGCACGTCGAGGTAGTCGAGGCTTTCAATCCAGTTTCGATACTCGTCCAGTTTGCCCGCGGCGTAGATCCCACCCACCACGGCCCCCATGGAACAACCGGCGATACAGGCGATGTCGTAGCCGCGCCGTTCGATTTCCTCGATTACTCCGATATGGGCATAGCCTCTGGCCCCGCCGGACCCCAGCACCAAGGCAACACGTTTCTTCATGGTCGATGTCCTTCATAAGCGGGTGCCCACAATGCACCTATTTTAGGGGCTGCTTCAATCTTCGTTGCGCCTGGCAATATTTTTCAAGAATAGCGCTCAGGCTCGGGTATGCTCTGGCAATAGGTACTACCGATTTCAGGCTAAGGACAAGGCACTTTTTCTTGTAGGCAACGTCTACACCGTACGACTGTTTTTCTTTATTTTGAGGTGTCATCGATGAAAGCCTGGATGTGTGTGCCTGTGATCATGTTGGCCCTGGCGGGTTGCGCCGGGAAAACCGCATACCGCGACAGCTGTGGCTCGCAATTGGATGCCGCCTGGAAAGAGCTCGACCTGGCCAAGGCCGAAGGTTTTGCCGGCACCGTCAGCTACTCCAAGGCTTTGTCTTTATTGACTGGCGCCAAGACTCAGCAGCAATTCGAAGCGTTTGAAGGCTGCTCAAACAAGGCCGAGAAAGCGCGGTTCTATATTCGTGAGTCGCGCGCCGGGCGTTAACTGGCCGCGCAGAGTGGGATTTTTCATCTGAGAGTGAGGGCAGGATGTCAGCTTTGGTCGATCAGTTAGTCGCTCAGGTCATTGGCCTGGAAGTAGGGTTACTGAGCTGCCAGGCTCGCCTCGCTGCCGTCACCGATGATGAAGCCCTGCATGATCTGCGCACCACCGTGCGCCGCCTGCGCAGCCTGTTGCGCCCTTTGCGCGGGCTGCCGGGTGTGGAACAGCTTGAATTGGCCGCCGGCACGGTCGGCCAGTTGACGACGCCACTGCGCGACCGAGAGGTGCTGGCGGCGTATTTGCATCAGCATGGTTATCACGAGGCCGCTGATCGACGCCTGCGCCTGCAACCCGACGCCTATCGCCAGGTGGCGCAAGGCCCGGAAGTTGCCCATCTGCTGCTGATCCTTGATGCATTCCCGCGCTTTATCCGCGCCTCGGAACACCAGAAATTGCTCAAGGGTTTGCGACCGCGCATTGAGAAGCGCCTGGCCAAGCAATGGCAGAAACTCGATCAAGCACTGAAAGATCCAGACCATGATCGCCACCGTTTGCGCTTGTTGATCAAGCGTGTGCGCTATGCCGCCGAGGCTTACCCCCAGCTGGATAAGTTGCCCTCCAATGCCCTGCCACGCCTGAAAAAAGCCCAAGCGGCACTGGGTGATTGGCATGACTGCTGGCAATGGTTAGCCCAGGCCGAACATCAAGCTGATCTGCAGCCCTGTGTTGCAATATGGCATCGCACCATGGCCAAGGCCGAAGGGCAGGCGGATCGGGTGCTGGACAAACTCAGCGCGGATTGTTTCTAAATCGGTCCGGCTTTTGGCCGGAATAAGCGCTGTACCTTGCCGGCTCCATGGTTAAGATCGACCATCTGTTTCTTTTGATGTGAGGTCGCCATGCGCTTTAGTGATTTGCTCGACGCCGCCCGTAGCAACCCGCTGGAGATCACCATTCCTGCCGAATGGGCCCAGGGCCGAGCGTCCTTTGGTGGCCTGGTCGCGGCGTTGCAATACGAAGCCTTGCGCGCCCAGGTGCCGACGGACCGCCCACTGCGCTTGCTCGCGATCACCTTCGTTGGCCCGGTCGAGCCCGATGTACCCGCCAGCTATCAAGTCGAAGTGTTGCGTGAAGGCAAGGCGGTCAGCCAGTTGCTCGGTCGTGTGGTGCAGAAGGGTGACGTAGCGACACTGGTCCAGGCGAGTTTTGGTGCGTCCCGCGAGTCGGAAATCGAGGTGGCGAGCGAACCACCGCCAACGTTCAAGCACTGGGGTGAATGCCAGGAACTGCCCTATATCAAGGGCGTCACGCCTGAGTTCATGCGCCACCTGGCGATGCGCTGGAGCGTTGGCGGTTTGCCGTTTACCGGTAATAAATCCCGCGAGATGGGCGGGTGGGTTCGCTTGCGCGGGGATGTGAAGGAGGAACCGCTGACCGAAGCGCATATCCTCGCCCTGGTCGATGCCTGGCCACCGGCGCTGCTGCCGCACCTGAAAAAGCCTGCTCCGGGCAGCACCCTGACCTGGACCATCGAGTTCATCCAGCCGTTGCAGAATCTGACGACCCTGGACTGGTGCCAGTACCACGTCAGCATTGAACATGCGCGCGACGGCTACGGCCACGCCGCCGCCGCGCTGTGGAGCCCAACCGGCGCGTTGATCGCTCTCAGCCGCCAGACCGTGGTGGTCTTCGCCTGATGCTCAGTGGCGCTGCCGCCAGGCACGCCACCAGCCACCGCTCAACACAAAGCGCGGGAACGTCACGAACTGCTCGACCACCAGACGCTGCACCGCGTCTTTACGATCACTGAATGGCTCACTGGCCTGGGCTTCCAGGCTATGGCCATGACGCTGCAGCGCCAGGCCCGCGAGGATGCCGACTACGCCAATGGCGAAACTGGCCAGGCTCAGGCTGAACACTCCGGACACAATCAACAGAAACCCGATGATAAACAGCGGTACGGCAATCAGGTGCAACGCCAGGTTGGTCGGGTGCTGATGGTTCTGCGGGTAGTTACGCCATTGCCAGGCGGGGAGATTGGGATGACGTTTGCCCATGATGGTGAACCCTCTGTCCGTTGAAATAATATGGGGAGAGTTTAGGTGGGGGTGGGCGGGTGGGCGAATTGGGGTTGGCTATGACGGTGATAGAAGGCCAGTTGTGGCAAACCATCTTCAAGCCCAAATAACGCAGTCATGATCATCCATGTGTACCAGAAACGTGAGTTTGCTATCCGTCACCCAGAACGGATATCCGGTCGTTTCACCTAAGATAGAGGTTATATCCTGCGCATTGTCGATTTCCCAGCCCGAGTATGTTGAATCAAGTACCAACAAAATCAGGTTTTTTTGGTTAATGCGGTACTGTATTTCCTTTCAGAAATTGGGGTTGTGCTCTGAATTTTTCTCGTTCAGTTCGACGGGGTCGAGGAAGCTGCTCTCGGATTTGAAAAACTTCTTTGTTAGGTCATTTATTAGTGTTGTGGTTTCGTCTATCTGAAATTCTATAGAGCTTATTTCTAAGCTCCTGAAAGCTTCATCTAGTTCTTTTTTCAGGTAATTCATCAGTGATTCCCAATTGTTGATCGGCTAACGGGAACCAGTTCGACAAGTGTATGACGTCTTTTTGCTCCTCTGTCCGCTCTCTTTTCGGGTGTTTGATAAACAATATGAGGTGAGTTCGGCCATTTTTTTGCTTGAGACTAGTATTGGGTCTTCAATATTAAATTCGGCCAATTTATTTGGGCCTATTTGTACACGCCATTTTTTGGGAATGACTTCCATGCTGGTCTTTACTCCATTTGGATGCGCTGTGTTTATTACTTAATAAAATGCAGTTTAGCAAGCCACGTTCATGCGCAAATAAAGAATTCATGGCCGCCCATGTGCACAATAAGCGTATGACTGACTTTGATTTCTAATGTCTGTTATTTTAAAAATCTTCATCATTACCTCTGATGTAAACGTTGGGGTCGCAAATTGAGATACTCTTGGCCTTAAATTCGATTAAGGAGTTTTTGTTGGCAGCATAGAAGCAGAGTTGACCCTTTTCTTTTTTTACTCTTACGTAAAAATTATCTCGGCCGGGTATGTTGAGTATTTTTAGATCGCTAATGCCATGACAATCAACACCAAGTCTGCAAACGTTGTAACCTTTGTTTTTCCATTTTTCCGGTAGAATATCTGGGAAATCAGGTATGTCGAACCCAATCCCCAAAGACGGTCGATCATTGTCTATTTGTAAGGAGAAGAGAGTGATTTCTCCTATCTCTACAGGTTGGCTAAAAATTTTTTCAAAAAATATATTTTTATCTAATTCATTCCAGTATTTCATTTTTTTTCCTGAAGAAGTAGTGTGCTTCTGCGTCGATGAGTTTTCCGTTCCGGGGTTGTTCAATAGGTCGTAGATTGAAATGTGTTGTTTGATCTCCAATTCCATCTGCTCTACCGTATTTATGCCCTGCAGAATGATCTTGAATAAGGACTTGTGAGCCATCTTTTCTTGTAAATTGATATACCCTCGTCTTGATGGGGTGGCCGGTGGCATCCAGTATTTTTTTATCATTCAAATCGGTCATATTTTCTATTTTGTACTGTGTCGTCCGTCCTGTTTTCGGGTGGGTCATCACATCTGGGCTCTGATTCATCGGTATATGGGCATCTCTTTTAGCTTGCCTGAAAGCCCCCTTACGAGAAACGTCAGGGGCGTCCGGTTCAGTAGGAGTAGCGCAAGCGGGATTTTTCCTTATTGATCCAGGGCAATTTGCGCTGAGCCCCAAAGGATCAACCCACCCGGTCGGGTTGGGCGCGTACTGGTAGGCATTAATCCCACCTGCCAACTTCACCGGATCAGGCGTCAGGTAGCGACCGACATCCGGATTGTAGTAGCGATGACGGTTGTAGTGCAGTCCGCTTTCCTGATCAAAGTACTGGCCCTGAAAACGCAGCGGGTTGTCGATTTTGCCTTTGTCGAGACGGCTGATCTGGCCGTAGGCGCGGTAGTGCACGGACCAGACGATTTCGCCATCCGGATCGGTGAGTTCCTGCGGTGTGCCGAGGTGGTCGAGTTGGTAGTGGTAGGGCTTGGTATCTTTTGGGCCAAAGCCTTCCAGCAGGGCGAGTGGCCTAAAACTATCGGGTTCGTAGAGATAGCTGCGATGGCGATCCGCATGGTGTTCGGCAATCAGCTTGTCGCCTTGCCAGAAAAACTCCGTCGTTAGGCCGTCCACGGTTTTGCTGATGCGCCGCCCAAAGGGATCGTAGCGATAGCTCGCGGTTTGGCCATTGGGTTGGGTGATTCCAATCAGCCGGTGCTGGCAGTCGTAGCGGTACTCGGTGACGAGTTGATGGCCTTTGCCCCGTCGTTCACGGATCAGGTTGCCGAAGGCGTCATAGTCGTAGTGACGGTCGCCCTGGATCATCAGGCGGTTGCCGGCGACGATGTCGGGACCGGGGCGGTCTTGCATGAGCAGGTTGCCGGCCGGGGTGTGGCCGAAGCGTTCCTGCAGGTCTTGGGAGTGGTCGGCGCGGGTGAGGCGGCCTAGTGGGTCGTAATGGTAGTGGTGTTCGCCTTTGCGGGTGTCGAGCAGGCGGGTGAGGTTGCCGGTTTTGTCGTAGTCGTATTGGCGTTGGTAGAGGTGGTCTTGTTGCTGGGTGATTGCGTGGGCGTGCAGGCGGTGTTGGTCGTCGTAGTGGTAGTGGCTGAGGAGTTGGCCTTGTTGGCGTTGGTGTTCCTGGCCGGCTTTGAACAGGTGTGAGGTCAGCAGCGCGCCGTTTAATTCGACGGTGGCGAGGTGGCCGCCTTTCGCATGACTAAAAACCAGCCGGTTGTTATCGGGCAGGCGCAGGTGTTGAAGCTGGCCGCAGGTGTCGTAGCCATAGCGCAAGGTGCCCCAGCCCTGGTGTTCGGCGGTGAGGCGGTTTTGGCTATCGTATTCGTAGGCCAGCGCCCAATGGCCGTCATCGACGCTGAGGAGGTTGCCTTGGCGGTCGTAGGCGTAATCGACCTTGTTGCCGTCGGGCAGGGTTTTTCGTACGAGGCGGCCGGCGTGATCGCGTTCGTAGCGAGTAACGAGCTGACTGCCGTCGTCACCGTGTTCGGTCTTTTCCAGCAGGTTGCCGTTGAGGTCGTAGGCATAAGCCGTACGCTGCCCGTCAAAACCTATTTCCTGCTGGATCAGGCCATTGGGGTGGTAGGCAAGCCGGTAGGTCTCACCCACCTCGTTTTCGATCTCGGTCAGCAATAACCGCACGTTGTCGTAGCGGTAGTTGACCTGAGTGCCATCAGCGTTGATGCGCCGACTGATCAGGTGCAACCCGTCGGCGTATTCGTAGCGGGTGACGTGGCCCAGTTCGTCGCGTTCGGCGGTAATTTTTCCGTAGGGGCTGTAGCTGTATTCCCGACACGCTCCACCCGGCAGCACCACGCGAACCAACCGACCCACGCTGTCCCACTGATACTGGGTCAGCGCGCCATGCTCATCCTCGCGGGCAATCTGTCGCCCCAAGTCGTCATAGCGATAACGCTTGATCCCGCCATTGGGTAGCTGCTCCTCAACCAGTTGCCCCCGCTCATTCCACACCAGCCGATGGCAGCTGTGGTCCGGGTACCAAACCCCAACCAGTTGCCCATATTTGTCGTAGCTGTAATCCGTAACATGACCATCGGGATCGATCTTACGAATGACATCGCCCTGGTCATTACGCTCGTACTTCCAGACCGCCTCACCACGGCGCATAACCCGTACGAAGCCGTTGTCATGCTCGTAGGTTGTCGGCTCATCATCCCCCGGAAACAACGCCACCAAGCGTCCGGCATCGTCATACTGATACGCCGTCACCGCCCCCAGCGGATCCTGCTCAACCGTCAGCCGGCCCTTGTCATCGTAGGATTTGAAGTGCTGCGCACCGTCCGGATCAATCCGCTGCACCAGCCGCGCCCGGTCGTCATGGACGTACACTTCCTGGCTGCCATCGGCGTTATGCACCGTGACACGGCCGTCATCCCCCCAGGCATACCGCGTATCCATCTGGGAAAAACTGGCCCAATGCCGGACACAGCGCGCAGCCTTGCCAGCCCGTTCCCATTCCCAGAAGAAACTCGCCCCACCGGCCAGTCCACGTTCAAGAATCACGTGCTGATCGTCGTAGCGATAAACCTCGCTTTCGCCTACCGCATTGGTCGCCGAAACCAGTCGGCCAGCGTCGTCGTATGCGTAGGAAACAACGTTCTGCTCGGTCACCCACTCGAAGGGTTCATACCCGTTGGCGCGCTGAACCTGATAGTCCACCGCCACGATGTGGCCGAACGCATAGCGCAGGAACAGCGAACGTCCGACGCCGTTATCCAGCCGCTCAATCCGCCCCAAATAATCCCGAGAAATCCGCAGCCGGTTGTCGTACGCATCGCTGATGGAGACCAACACACCGTCGCGAAAGTGATAAAACTGCGACGCCTGGGACAACACCAACTCATCCGGCGAAGCGCCCAAATAGATCGCCGCTTCGGCCAAACTATTGGTGATGGCCGGTCGAGCAACGGTCGGCATCGGAAACGAAGTACTGCGGTTCTCATGGTCCGTCCACACCACCGAATCGCCCGACACCACAAGCCGATGCGCCAGCGAATGACTCCAGCCAAACCCCAACCCGCAACCCACTTCCACCGCACTGGTGCGATACAACCGCGTCCACTCAAACGGCAAAATCCCGTCCAACGTGCCATCGGTCAGGGTCAGCAGTTCCTCCCCGGTAACCATCGACACGGGGCAGCCGTTGGTGACGGTCTTATCCGAAGGAGCCGCCGCATCGCCCTTCGGATTCGTCGATACAACAGGCACATCATCGACAGGCTCCTGCCTGACCAACACGGTCTTCTGTGTCTTGTTACGAACCGCCGGTACCGGGTTGGAAACCAACTGATCCCCAGCCTTCAATGGCGCAACCGGTACGGTCTTGATCGCTGTCGCCGGGCCACCGAGCAGCAAAGGCTTCACCGCCTCGGCATGCGCGTCCAGCTTCGGCCCCACCAACTGATCAGCCAGCCTCTCCAGCCACTGGCGCGCTCGCCCGGATTTGATATGCCCCAGCACCTGAGCGCCCAGGCGAATCTGCACGCCCATGCCACGGCTCGCCCAGATCAGAAATAGATTGATCAACACCTCGCCGCTGATCTCGCCCAGCACTTCATACATCTCGGGCGGAGGTAGCAGGCGCACCCAACTGACCATGGCCGACACGTAGATAAACAGCAGCGGCTCATCGCTGAGCACCAGCAAACCGTTGGCAATGGTGTCTTTGCCGAGCTTCAACAGTTCATCGAGTTCGGCCTGGGAGATGTAGGCCAACAGCTTTTCGCTGTTGGCTTTGAGGTCCGCCAGCAAGTCATACAGCTGCGTAACGTTGTCCCACAGGTTGTAGAACGCCTTGGCAATCCCGGTGGAAAAGGCCAAGCCCTGCATCGCGCTGCGCTCGAAGCGCGTGGCGTTGGCGAAGTCGTCCCATTCGGGCTGGAAGGTCTTGGTCCATTCGTCACGCAGGCGACCTTCCAACCCCGCGATCACCGACTGATAAGACGCATACAGCGCCTTGACGTGATCCGTGGAAACGTTGGGGTAGAAACTGATTCGGTACTGCTGGTTGCGATCACACTCGGTGATTTCGAGGATGCCGCTGGGACCGATGGTTCGATGGAGTGGTGCGCCGAGCGGGCTGCCGTCCTGGGCAATGGCTTGCAGCATCACCGGCGTATTGCCGATCGGCACAAACCGAGTGCTTTCGAACATATGCACCAGAGTCAACGATCCCTGGGTATCGCACCTGGCGACCGTTTTACTTGGGGCGTTGGAAGAGACCGGCGCCACCAGCGCCACCTCTTCCCCAACGTTGAACACCTGCTCCACTTCCAGTGCCGAAACGCTCCAGAAGCTCCCGGCCCACTCATCAAAGGTATTCAGGCAAGCGCGAAAGTCACGAAAGACGCGCTCAACGTCCGGCGCCTTGGCATCCATGGGGGCCAGGACAAAACTGGCAATGACGGGGATCAAGGGGCAGCCCCGACAACCAGGGCATTAACGGATAGGTACATCGGCGGTCCCTCGCACTGAATGATCAGGCGAGAGACTTTGGCGAGGTTCGTCAGGTAAAGAAGTCGGCGCTATTCGCCAGGACGGCTAGGAGGGTTCGCCAAAACTTCGGGTAAACGGGGAGTCGATCGTAGGAGTCGGATTACAGGTGGAGAAGTCCTACAGCTTCAGTTGCCCAATCGCTTTGCTTAACTCCCCAGCTAACGTCGCCAGCTCATTGCTGGTGGTCGCCGAATCAACCGTCTGTTGCACGGTGTTCTCGGTCACATCACGAATGCTCACCACCGCGCGGTTCATCTCTTCGGCCACGTGGCTTTGCTGTTCGGCGGCGACGGCGATCTGGGTGTTGCTTTCACGCATCTGCGCCACTGCACCGGTGATTTCGGCCAGTGCTGCGCCGGCTTCCAGGGCTTGTTGTACGCAGTCGTCGGCCTTGAACGAGCTTTCCTGCATGAAGTCCACCGCGTCGCGGGTACCGGCTTGCAGCGCTGAGACCATGCGGGTGATTTCGTCGGTGGAACTTTGCACGCGCTTGGCCAGGTTGCGCACTTCGTCGGCGACCACGGCAAACCCACGGCCCATTTCCCCGGCGCGGGCGGCTTCGATGGCAGCGTTGAGGGCGAGCAGGTTGGTCTGTTCGGCGATGCTGTGGATCACACTCACCACGCTGTTGATTTTCTGGCTGTCCTCGGCCAGTTTCTGGATCATTTCGGCAGTCTGTTGCACGCCGGAAGACAGGCCGGCGATTGAATGTTGTACGCGGGTGACCACTTCCTGACCGCTGCCGGCGAGGGTGTCGGCGGTCTGGGACAAGTCGCGGGTGGCGCCGGCATGTTGGGCGATATGGTAAACGGTGGCGGTCATTTCGTTGATGGCGGTGGCGGCCTGGTCGGTCTCGCTTTGCTGGCCAAGCATGCCGTGTTGTACCTCGTTCATGCTGCTGGCCAATCGAGCGGCACCATCGTCCAGTAGCTTGGCGGTGCGCGCCACGGTGCTGACCACACGCTGATAGCCCGCCTGCATGGCATTGAAGGCGCTGGCCATCTGGCCGACTTCATCCTTGCACGCCAATGGCACGCGGGCCGACAGATCGCCGGTTTTCTCCACGTGCAGCATCACGTCCTTGAGGGTGTTGAGTTGGCTGAGCAGGAAGCGGATCAGCAGTTGCGACGCGCAGAGCATCGCCAGCATCAGGATCAGCACCGCCACGGCATAGTTGGCGAAGCGTTCACTGAATACCTGGCTCAGGCTGGGGGCGTGGGCGAGCACGGCAATGTATTGCCCATCAGGGCGGGCGATCACTTCAGCGCCCATCAGTATGTTTTCGCCAAACAGCGGCATGTGGTTGAGTTCGACCCAACCCGTGGTGGTGCTCAGGGCTGACAGATCCTGATCGGCAAGCTGTGGGACTTGGCCGCGGGCAAACGTCAGCCACTGCTCGCTCTTGGGCAGGGCCTTGTCGGCCGGCCATGCACCGAGCAATTGCGCCTGGGCCTGTGCCGAGGCCTGGGACGCATGGCTGCGCGATTGCTGCTCGAGGTGCACGGCGTACAGCACCAGGAGCAGGGTAGTGATAAAGGCGACCGCGTTGACGGCCCAGAATTTGTATTTCAGCGAGATATTGCTAAGCCAGGCACCCATGGAAGGTTTTCTCTGATAGCGGAAACAGCATTGGCAAGGTGCCACTATTGTGCTGCTACTCAGAAAAGCGGTTTTGACATGGGTCAATGCGCCGCATCAATCCACTGCAGGCAGCCCAAAAAACGCACGGGCACAGGCGGTGCTGTGCAGAGCCAGGTCCTCCACCGTTTCGTTGCGGTGCAGGGCGACCTCGCGCAGTACTTCCGGCAGGTAGGCGGGTTCGTTACGGCCGTTTTTCGGCTTTGGACGCAGGGTGCGCGGCAGCAGGTAGGGCGCATCGCTCTCCAGCATCAGACGACCGCGGGGAATTTCCCTGACCAACGGGTGCAGGTGCGTCCCACGACGTTCATCACAGATCCAGCCGGTAATGCCGATGTGCAAATCGAGATCGAGGTAGCTGAACAGTGCTTGTTGTTCGCCGGTGAAGCAATGCACCACGGCGGCGCTCAGATGGTCGCGGTAGTCCTTGAGGATCTCCAGCAAGCGTTGGTTGGCGTCGCGCTCGTGGAGAAACACCGGCAGTTTGAGCTCAACCGCCAGAGCCAAGTGCTCTTCCAGAACTTTTTCCTGTTGCGGACGGGGTGAGAAGTCCCGGTTGAAATCCAGGCCGCATTCGCCCACCGCACGTACGCGGCTATCGCTGAGTAAACCGCGCAGGCGCCTGGCGCTATCGCCGTTCCAATCGCTGGCGGAGTGGGGGTGGATGCCGGCAGTGCTGAACAGGCGTTGGCCGCTGTCATCGAGGTTGACGCACAGTTCCAAGGCCTGTTCGCTGCCGTCGACGCTGGTGCCGGTGAGCACCAATTGTTGGACCCCGGCGGCATAGGCGCGGTCGAGAACAGCCTGGTGCTTCTCGTCGAAACTGGGGTTGGTCAGGTTGACGCCGATATCAATGAGTTGCATGGTGCTATCTCCGCCTGCGGCCGGAAAGCATATCAGAGCTGTAGATTTATAAGAAAAACTAAGAACTACAACGAGTTATAGCTGTCTTTGAACGTCGCAAGTGACATCGTGGTTGGCTGAACGCCTCGCACTGTGCCACCGTTGCGCGTCTTGCCAGCGCTTAAAGCGCTCTGTTTCTGACCCCCAATACCTCGTTTTTCGCGAGGGTGTTGGCCAGTATTCTTTCCGGAGAGCGGATGATCCGACCCTCGGCGTTGCTTATGTTGTGCCTGACGCTGCTGCTGCCCATGGCGGCGGTCGCGCGTCTGGATGGGCCGCTGGAAGTGACCAAGCCCGGCAAAGTGCGCGACCTGGCGCAGATTCGCTCGAGTCGCACCCTGCGTGTATTGGTCAACCAGAGCCGTAACAGTTCCGGCGAGGTTCAGGGGCAGGCCATCGGTGTCGAATACCATCGCCTGCGTGCCTTCGAGCAATACCTCAATGGCCACGCCCGTGATGGCCAGGAAATCAACCTCAAGATCATTCCCAAGGCCAAGGATCAACTGCTCGGCGCACTGGCCCGTGGCGAAGGTGACCTGGTGGCCCCCGGTGAATTGCTGGATGTGAAGGCCGCGCACAAGATCAGCACCAGCGATCCGATCGCCAGCGGTGTGCCGTTATGGCTGGTGGGGGTGAAGGGTGAGCGGCGGTTTACCAAGCTGGAGCAGCTGTCCGGGCGTACCCTGGCGCTGACCACCGGCAGTGCGGCGGCGGATGCCATCAGCCAGGTCAACCAGAAGCTGGCCTTGCACAAACAGCCGCCGGTAAAAGTGGAATGGGTGGACCCGACCCTGGCGGTGGAGGATGTGCTGGAGATGGTCCAGGCGGGTATTTTTCACCTGACTATCGTCGAGAAGCCGATTGCCGAACGCTGGTCGAAGATCCTGCCCAAGTTGCGCTTCGACAAGCAGGTGGCAATCAGTGGCCCGGGCGACGAGTACTGGTTTGTGCGCCAGGATGCCTCGATGCTGCGTGCCAGTATTGACCGATTTCTCAAGACCTATCGCACGCCGTCCGACCAGGACGTGGCATTCCAGCGCATCTATCGGCGCCTCTACCAGGTGCGCAACCCGCTGGCCCGCGTCGACCGCCAGCGCCTGGAAAAACTGCGCCCGGTGTTGCAAAAGCACGCCCGTGAGCAAGGCATGGACTGGCTGAACCTCGCGGCGCTGGCGTTCAAGGAGTCGGCTTTCGACCCGGGCGCGCGCAACAGCGGCGGCCCTACCGGCCTGATGCAGATCACCCCTTCGGCGGCGCAGCGGGTGGGCGTCAACAACATCGAAAGTCTCGACAGTAATGTGCAGGCGGGCGCGCGTTACCTGGCGCTGATCCGCCGAAAGTTCTTTGCCAGCCCCAAGCTCAACGAGCGCGAGCGCATGGCCTTCGTATTGGCCGCGTATAACATGGGACCGGAGCGGGTGCAGGGCATGCGCACCGAGGCCAGGCGCCGGGGACTGAACCCCAATCAATGGTTCTTCCAGGTGGAACGCATCGCCATGGAGCAGGTGGGGATGGGGGGCGTCAGCTATGTTAATAGCGTCAACAAGTACTACTTGGCGTTTGATCGGGAGCGAGAGTCTCTGGAACCGCCGGAGCCGAAAATCGCCTCACGGAAATAATCGATTTTTTCGATGTTAATCAGGCAGTTTTTCCGCTTTTATCATTGTTTAAACTGATTAATATAGCGGCCAACCAACCCCTATTTCGAAAAGGATTCACCCCATGAGCCCAATGATCAAAAGCGTACTGTCCACTCGTGCCGGCTACGGCCTGACCATCCTGCGCATCGTAGTCGGCATCATCTTCGCCGCCCATGGTTCGCAAAAACTCTTCGGTTGGTTTGGCGGCTATGGCCTGGCGGGCACCGCCCAGTGGATGGAAAGCATTGGCCTGGCACCGGGAACCCTGATGGCGCTGCTGTCGGGCGGAACCGAGTTCTTTGCCGGTCTGGCGCTGATTATCGGTTTGCTGGTACGCCCGGCGGCATTGGGCCTGACCATTTTGTCGCTGGTGGCGATCTTCTCGGTGCATATCCATAACGGCTTGTTCATGGCCAACAACGGTTATGAGTTCGCACTTGCCCTGTTGGGCGGCGCCCTGGCGGTGCTGCTGGAAGGTGCTGGCAAACTGTCTGCCGACCGCGCCATCGCCAACTGACACCTGCGCAAAACTCTGAAAAGGCCCACCACCGTGTGGGCCTTTTCGTTGCTCGGGATTCTTGACACCGCCCCACCGGCTTCTCTAGGATGCTGCCCATGCGCCGATTTAAACAGCTAATTGCGGGGCGCCACTGGGTCTCGATAGAACCCGACAGAAGCCTGTTTTCCCCTGAGGAGGCAACTTCGAAATACCGCTAAAGCGCTGGTTCGGTGTTGCCTCTCACCTGCCCGCAGACTTTTGAGGCAGAGACACGACACGATGAATGCACTACGCCCCCTGATACGCCTGGCCCCGATCACCGCGGACCTCACCCAACGCAATCCAAAAATCCTCTTGGGCGGCAAGCATCAGCCTACGCTCTTACGTTATCTGGACGGGTGGCCACGTCGCAGCGGGCGGCCATCGGCATTCTTGATTCAGTTTGTGGAAGATGGCGATTCTCTTGCTCGTTTTGCGAATAACAGCTTTGATCTAGCGGTTATCCAGGCCCCCAGCGCGAGCAACGCACAGGAAGTCATCCGACAATTGACCCGCATTGCCCGGCAGGGGCTGATTGCCAGGCGTTGAACGGTCAGTAGAGCGCGACTCCTGCTTGTAATCGACGCCGTCGATTGCAGAGAAAAACCACCCAGGCGACCAGGCATAGCATCAGTGGTATCGCCAAGGTCACGACCATTTTTATGACGAACTCCAGGCGATGTACCTGCGCGTATGCCTCGGCCCTCAAGGCATGTAATTCCATTGGTAAGCGCAGGCGTTCCTTGTTGAGTGCAACCAATTGGGTGGTGGTGTCTACGGTCTGGGAGCCGAGTGGGACCTCCGTTGGGCGCAGCATTTGCCATTCATGTTCTGTTCGTAGCAGGCGCTGTTCCAACTCAGTCGCCTTCTGCGCGTAGGCGTGCACGGCGCTGTCGCGCATCTGGTCCAGCCTGTTCGGCGATCTTTGCGCCCGCGCGCGCGGGCGAATATTGGTCAGTACATCGCCAGCGGACAAGTTATCCAGTGTATTCAAGATAAACAGTGCGTTGCTGTCGGGCGCTGAGTTGTTGATTTGATCCGTGAGCAAATCAGTGTCGGCGACTACCACCACATGGATCTGCGCCGCTTTTTGCACACCTGCCGGCTGTCCTTCAATGCCATCGGGGAATGCTGAATAGGCCGGCCCCTCTATACGGGCTGCAATCACGTGGCGTTGCGCTTGGCTGGACGCCTCATCGGCCGTTGAATCGAACTCGGTTGCTGAGGCGAGCCGGTTGGTTTCCCGCAACTCGGATTGCCCGGAGCTGTGCAGAAGAGGGGTCAGGGTCGTGCGAGCTTTCTGGCGGCGAAAGAGCGCGCCGCTGCTCGATACCGTCACGGTATTCAATTTCCAGGTGCTCGGATCGTCTGTGTTCATCGCCTGTCGGGGCAGGGTCAACCGGCCCGGATGCTGCACTGTGAGCTTCCCGTTCACAGGGGGCTGCGACGCTGCGTAGCGGAGGTCGAGCAGAAATTTGTCCGCTGGCATTTGTATCCCCCAAGCGGCAAGCAAATCAGCCAGTCGGGTGTTGGCGGATGTGATGGTCGAGCTTTGCTCGCTCAGGGGATCGATAAATGCCATTAATTTACCGCCCTTCAATACAAATTGTTCAATCTGATACAACGCTTGTTCAGGCAGCGCCTGTGGATGCACGACCATGAGCGTCTTGACCTGTTCCGGCACGCGCTCGGTGGTCGCTCCCAGATTGACCAGATTAAAATGTCGCTGCAGTTCCTTCAGCAATCGGCCAGAGGATTCTCCCACCGCCAACCCTGACAGCAGCCCAATAACGGGGCGCTCCGGATGCTGCAACTTGTAGATCAAATGACTGATTTCATATTCGAGCAATGACTCCCGGTCCAAGCTGAACGATTCGATGCGTTGCGCCCCGTGGCCGGCTCGTGTGCCGATCAGGCCCAGGAACCCCGCATTGTCGTCGAGACCGAACAGCCTGGCTTTGTAGGCATCTTCTGAAAACGGTACGGGATCAATAAGGTGCAGGTTGATCATGCCCTTCGCTGCGTTTTCGTACTCGATCAACCGGTCTTCGATGCGCTTGCCATAGCGTTTCAAGGCGTAGCTTCGTTTAGGATCGTCATGGGTATTGAAATAATACAAATCCAGAGGGTTTTCCAATGACGCGAGTAACTGTCGTACTTGAGGAGATAGGGTATGGGTTTTTCCTTGTGAGAAGTCCCATCGGATATTCGGCAGCTTTCCTACCCAGACTAAGTTAAACGCCAGGAATAGTAACAGGATGACAGTGAGTGTCATGCCGGTGCGCAGAGTAGGTCGCATGGAGGGCTTTCCTTCTCAGCTGTGTTTATAGTTGAGCGTTACGGTCGTCGCTGCGAGAAACGCTAAGATCATGCTGATAAAGTAAAGCGTGTCACGAAGTGTGAACTTTCCATTGTCGATAGCGCTGTATCTCGAAAAAGGGCTAAGGGAGACCAAGCTGTCCACCGCCCAGATTGGGGCTTGATGTTCAAGTGCGTCGAGTAAATAAGAGAGCGCACTGACGATAAGCATCAAGCCCACTGTCAGTAGGAAAAGGGCAGTGCGCTGACGCACCAGTGTGAAGATAAAACAACCGACCGCTAGATAACTGCCAGCCAGCAGCCAGCTTGATATAAATTGCGAAGCAATAACAGTGTTGTCCGCCACGCCCAGGTAGTTGGCGATGATCACGAGAGGGAAGGTCAACATGAGGGCTGTGCCCGCCACGACCCAGGCTGCTAAGAATTTGCCAATAACCCATTCAAACGTGGTGATGGGTAGTGTTTTCATCAGGTCGAGAAAACCGGCATTGGACTCGTCCGACCAGAGTTGTGCCGCCAGTACAGGAATCAATAACAAATAGAGCCAGGGGTGTAGCTGGAAGAAAACCTGCAAGTGACTGCTGTCCTGTTCTGGCCAGGAGCTCATGTGCAACCCCAATGCCACGGACAGTACTGAAAAAATGGCAATGCTCAGATAAGTGCCGGGTGTACCGGCAAAGTGGGCGAGCTGACGCTTGAAAATGACGGGCAGCAGTTTCAAAGGGGGGCCTCTCGGCTCAGAGCGTGAACTACGTCGCTGAGGCGACCAGGCTCCAGGCTCAGTGAGTTGATTTTCCAGCGACGATTGGCAATGAGCGTATTGATATGGGGGTAGATGGTGTGCCCCGGCATGGGCAGGACGGTCACGGTGCCGGGTGCATGCCGATGTTCTTCGATGCCCGCGACCCCTGGCAGTACGGCGAGAGCCAGCAGGTCCAAGGGGGCATCTGCGGTGAGGGTAACCGCCTGGAAATGGCGAGAGTCGCGTTGCAAATCCGGCATAGGGGCATCGGCCACCAGACGATCGCCTGCGATAACCAGTGCGCGCGTACAGAGTTCGGACAATTCATCGCAGTGTCGGGAAGCGATGATCACTGTCATTTCTTGCATCAATGACTGGATGAGGCTCCTGAATGTGTGTTTCTGATCAGGTGCCAGCCCCTCGGTCGGTTCATCCAGTAATAGCAAGGCCGGGGTGTGCAGGATGGCCTGGGCAATGGCGACTTTGCGCCTTAAACCCATGGAGAGAGCCTCGAGGGGCGCATTGAGCACCGGCAACAACTCCAATCGTGTCGCGGCATATTCCACCTGCGCGCGTTTTTTGGTGCCGCGCAGTCCGCGAATGGCTGCGATGTAGTCAAGGAACTCTTTAACCGACATCGTAGGATGACTGACGCACCTATGAAGTTGGTAGCCGATGAGTTTTTTTGCTTTAAATGGATGGGTTTTAGTATTGAAACCGTGGATGTTTATATACCCGCTGGAAGGAGTGGTCGAGCCCGATATTACATCGAGAAGCGCCGTTTTAACTGTAGGATTTTCTCCGAATAACCCCAGGCATTCCTGTTTGTTTGCGCTGAATGAAAAATCGCTGATTATTTTTTTATTGTTAAAATATTTTGTCAGGTTGATTATTTCGATCATTTAGCGTGGTGTGGTCGTAGAGGGGGAGAGTTTGAAAAGGGTACGGGCAATAGCTGTTTTTGGGAACGCCGCTCAGCATTAATCGGAAAAATCCTACGTGCGCGCCAGGCAGGTCGCTGAAACAATTGTTTTGTGTTTTTAACCTTTAATTATTGAGTGAATGTCTGAAGGTTATAGAGACTTTTCGAATTTTGTAATGAGGCCCGATTACCATGATGCTTCTACGTACCCTTGTTCTTGAACGCGACGGTCAGGATGCTCCGGTCAACGGTGCATTGCTCTGTGGGTTTGCTGTAGGTCAGATTGCCTCCAACTTCCTTGTTTATAGCTTGGATGAAGAGGTTGAGCCGGCGAGTTCCAGGGTTTATGTCGCAGCCTTGCGCAAAAAGCTTGATCGGTATTTTCTGAGCGGTGTTGAGTCCAAGGAAGACCTGCATGTGGCCATGCATGTCTTCAAGCAAATTCTCACATCGGTGGCGGCAGGCACCAAGGCGGGTGTCACCGAAACTCAGGTTCCTTATCATTTTATCGATTTGAAAGGCTGCAAGCTGCCGCCTGCGAGGCCCGAAGAACATCACTCGGTGATCATAAAGAAGGCATTGGTGATGAAAGTGATCACCCTGGGAATGTCTGCGCCGGTGATGCCGGCAATCGAAAGTGCCTCATTGATTGTGCCTTCCATTCGTTTCTCGTCGAAAATGAGTTCACCTGTCAGGGGGGCGAATCCACCCGAGCCTGTACATGAACCTGTTGTAGAAGAACCCCAACAGATGTCAGTCGACACGCCTGCGGCCATTGTTCGGGATGCACCTGTTGTCCTGAATGAGCCAAGCCCCTCGGCTCAGCCGCAGCTTCCGGCACCCGCGGACGACGGCACTTTGTCCGAAGTGGGCAGTACACTGACCAACCTCGCTCGTGTCGCTCAGGAGTTGACCCAACAGAAACTCGCTGCGGAGGAAAGGGCAACGGCGCTTGATCAATGGCAGGCCCGATTGCAGCAGGAGCAAACCCATTTGGATGAAAGGACCCGGGATTTGGAGCAACGCACCGCTCAACTGCATGACCAGTCTTTGGCGGTCAGTCAGCGAACCGAGGCCCTGAAGGTGATGACCTCGCAAGTATCGGGCTTGCGCCAGAGCCTGCGAGGTGTGCTGCTTGAACTGGATCAGGCCTTGGATGGTTAGACCGGCCTGGCTACTTTCTCGGGTTCATTTATCATCAATGCCAGCGAACCGACGCCGGGGTGTGATTTCCTGGCCTATCGACACCTATGGACATTGCCTGGGGATGCATGCGTTTGAGTACCAAGCTGATTACCAAAGAAGGTCATGAAGCGCTGAAGAAAGAGCTGGATTACCTGTGGCGCGAAAAGCGTCCGGATACCACACGCAAGGTGACGTGGGCTGCCTCCCTGGGGGATCGCAGCGAGAATGCCGACTATCAGTACAACAAAAAGCTGCTGCGTGAAATCGACCGGCGGGTGCGTTATTTGCGCAAGCGCCTGGAAGACATGCGCGTGGTGGAGTACATGCCCGAGCAGGAGGGGAAGGTGTTTTTCGGCGCATGGGTCGATATTGAAAACGAGCAAGGCGAGACCAAGCGTTTTCGTATCGTTGGTTATGACGAGATTTATGATCGGATGGACTATATCTCCATCGATTCACCGATGGCCCGTGCGCTGCTGCGCAAGGAAGTCGACGATGAGGCCATTGTGCAGACCCCGGGAGGCGAGGTGTGCTGGTGGATCACCGCTATTGAGTACGTGAAGTAAGCGACGTTGACCCGCACCCCGCAAGGGAGGCGGGTCGTTGACCGCTCAGCCCTCACGCAATACCGTCAGCGGGCTTGCATTCAGCGCACGGCGTGTGCCGAACACCCCGGCACCGCCGATCAATACGGCGCCGACCACAGGCAGCAGCAATAGCCAGGGGTGCGGGTGCCAGGCCAGGTCGAAGGCATAGCGGTACAGCACCCACGTCACCAACTCGGTGCCCAGCGCTGCCAGCAAGCCACTGACTGCGCCCAGCAAGCCGAACTCGATACGCCGCGCCTTGACCAGCAGCTTGCGCTCTGCGCCCAGTGCTCGCAGCAGTGCGCCTTGGCGAATGCGCTCATCCAATGTGGCCTGCAGGCCGGAGAACAGTACTGCCATCCCTGCGGCAAGTACAAACAACAACACGTATTCCACTGCCAGGGTCACTTGGGCGAGGATGCTGCGCAGCTGCTCCAGCAGCGCCTCGACCTGCAGGATGGTCACCGCCGGAAAGGCGCGGGACAGATCAACGATCTGCTGATCATGCCCTGGCGCGAGGTAGAAGCTGGTCAGGTAGGTGGCCGGCAGGTCCGTCAAAGTACCCGGTTGGAAAATCATGAAGAAGTTCGGCTGGAAGTTATCCCAGTTGATGGTTCGCAGGCTGGCAACCCGTGCCTCACGGTTTTCCCCGGCGATGGTGAACACCAGGTGATCGTTCAACTTGAGCTTGAGGCTTTGCGCGACCTTGGCTTCTACCGAGACTCCAGGAATTCCATCGGTGGGTTGTTGCGACCACCATGAGCCTTCGGTCAGGGTATTGCCCGGCGGCAGGTCGGCGGCCCAGGTCAGGCTCAAGTCGCGTTGTACCGCGCGGTCACCACTGGAGTCCTTGCTGACTATTTCCTGTACAGGCTCGCCATTGATACTGATCAATCGCCCTGGCACCACCGGGTACAGCGGCGCTGATTGCGCCTGCACTTCCAGCAGGCGGGCGCCAAAGGTGTCCTTATCGGCCGGCAGGATATTCAGGGCGAAATAGTTAGGTGCGTCCTTGGGCAACTGGTTTTGCCAGGTGTCCAGCAATTCGCCGCGCAGCAGGGCGATCAAGCCCATGGACAACAGGATCAGGCCGAACGCCAGGGACTGGCCCGCCGCCGCCAGCGGGTGGCGCAGCAATTGGCCCAGGCCCAGGCGCCACGGCAAGGACGCTCGGGCCAACAGGCGTCGCAGGCTCTGCAACAGCAGCAAAAGCAAGCCACCCAGAACCAGCGCGGCGACCACGCCGCCGCCCAGCAGGGCGAAGGTCAGCACCAGGTCGAGGCTAAGGCGCCACATGATCAGGCCCAGGGCGAACAGCGCAGCGCCGTAGACCATCCAGGTGCTGGACGGGATAGGCAGCAGGTCGCGCCTCAACACGCGCAGAGGTGGTACGCGACCGAGTGCGGCCAGTGGTGGCAGGGCGAAACCCGCGAGAGCGACCAGCCCGGTGCCGATCCCGGCGACTGCCGGCAACAGCCCGCCTGGGGGAACATCCGCCGGCAGCAGGTCGTGCAGGAAATAGAACAGGCCAAACTGTGCCAGCCAACCGAGCAGGGCGCCGGCCAGGCTCGCCAGCAACCCCAGTACGCTCAATTGCAGGCTGAACAGCAACATGGCCTCGAGTCGCGACAACCCAAGGCAACGTAGCAACGCACTGGCGTCGAAACGGCGGGTGGCAAAACGGTTGGCCGACAGGGCCACGGCCACACCGGCCAACAGCACAGCCACCAGGCTGGCCATGTTCAGGTAGCGCTCGGCTTTGCCAAGGGCGCCACCGATCTGCTGGTTGCCGTCCCGTGAGTCCTGAAGACGCTGGTTGGCGGCGAGCCCCGGCTTGATCAGGTCACGATAGGTTTGCAGCGCCGTGCTGGCCTGTGGTCCACGCCACAACTCGCGGTAGCTGACGCGACTGCCTGGTTGGACTACGCCGGTGGCGTCCAGGTCCGCCAGGTTGATCATCACCCTGGGCGTCAGGCTATAGAAGTTGCCGGCGCGATCCGGTTCGTAGGTCAGTACGCGTGCCAGGCGCAAGGTCTTCATACCCACATCGATACTGTCGCCGACTTTCAGGTCCAGCGCCGTCAACAGCCGCGCCTCTACCCAGGCTTCACCCGGTTTCGGTCCGCCGCCTGGGGTTTCATCGCCAAAAGGCGCAGCGGCACTCTTCAACTCGCCCCGCAGCGGGTACTGCTCGTTCACGGCCTTGATGCTGGAAAGCTGAATGCCGTTGTCGGTGGCGATGACGCTGGAGAACTCAACCACACGGGCGTGATCCAGGCCCAGTTCGGTCCCGGATCTGATTTGTTCGGGGCGGGCCGGTGAGCTGCCTTCGAGTACCAGGTCGGCGCCGAGGAACTCGGTGGCGCGTAACAGCATCGCGCCGTTGAGGCGGGCGCCGAAATAACCGATAGCGGTACTGGCGGCCACGGCCACCAACAGGGCGAAGAACAACACACGCAATTCGCCGGCGCGGGCATCGCGCAGTAATTGGCGCAGGGCAAGGCTGAACAGGCGCAACAGCGGCAAACGTGCCATCAAGGCTCCAGGGGGGCGACCATCAGGCCGGCTTCAAGGCGGATCAGGCGTCGGCAACGATGAGCCAGGCGCTCGTCATGGGTAACCAGCACCAGGGTCGTGCCGCTTTCTTTATTGAGCTCGAACAGCAGGTCGCTGATGCGCTCGCCGGTGTGACTGTCGAGGTTGCCGGTGGGCTCATCGGCAAACAGCACGTCCGGTTCGGCGGCGAAGGCGCGGGCAATCGCCACCCGTTGCTGTTCGCCCCCGGAAAGCTGGCGTGGTGAGTGGGTCAGGCGTTGGCCGAGGCCCACGCGCTCCAGTAGGTGTTTGGCGCGTTCGCGGGCGTCTTTGCGGCCATCCAGCTCCAGCGGCAGCATGACGTTCTCCAGCGCATTGAGGCTGTCGAGCAGTTGGAACGACTGGAACACAAAGCCCACGTGTTCGGCGCGGATGCGCGCCCGTTGGTCTTCGTCGAGGGTGCTGAGCGCCTGGCCAGCGAGGGTGACTTCACCGCTGCTGGGCAGATCGAGGCCGGCCAGCAGGCCGAGGAGGGTGGATTTACCGGAACCGGAGCTGCCGACGATAGCCAGGCTATCGCCCTTGTTCAGTTCCAGGCTCAGTTCGTGCAGGATAGTCAGTTCACCTTCCGCGCTGGGAACCACTTTGCTGAGGTTCCGCGCGGTGAGAATGCTTGCGCCCATGGAGAATCCGATGCGAATGTGGTTTTTGAGTGCTGGCCTGGCCTTGATGTGCATGGCCCAGAACGCAGCGGCGGGTACAGTCCTGATCGTTGGCGATAGTATCAGTGCCGGTTTCGGCCTGGATACCCGCAAAGGGTGGGTGGCACTGCTGGAGCAACGGCTCAAGAAGGAGGGTTTCGACGATAAGGTGGTCAACGCCTCCATCAGCGGCGACACCAGTGCCGGAGGCCTGGCGCGGCTGCCGGCGGCGCTTGCAGAGCATAAGCCGGACGTGGTGGTGATCGAGTTGGGGGGCAACGATGGCTTGCGCGGGCAGCCGCCTGCGCAATTGAAACAAAATCTTGCGTCGATGATCGACCAGTCCAAGGCCGGCGGTGCCAAAGTCTTGTTGCTGGGTATGCAGTTGCCGCCCAATTATGGCCCGCGATACACCACGGCGTTTGCCGAAGTCTATGGCGTGCTGGCCAAGGAAAAAAACGTCCCGCTGGTACCGTTTTTCCTTGAGGGAGTGGGGGGTAATCCAGAGCTGATGCAGGCGGATCAACTGCACCCGGCAGTCGGTGCCCAGGGCAAATTGCTGGAAAATGTCTGGCCGACGCTAAAACCGCTGCTATGACGCTTTTCTACCGGCAGGCTTTCGGCTAAGGTGGCGCCCCCCCGATCTGGAGCCCCCGATGTCGCGTCCTGCCTGGTCCCTGTTTAACTACCAACTGATCGAGCCGGACGAACAGCTGGATCTGTTCGCCTGCCAGGAAGTGCGGGTGCATCTGGTGACGCGTCAATTGGAACTGGGCGGCTCCATCGATCGGACCCTGTGCGGTACGTTATTGCCGGCGCAGCCGCGCTGGTCCCTGGTCGACCGTTCGATTTTTCAGGACCAGCGCCTGTGCCCTTTGTGCCGGGCGATCCTGGAGTCGCAGAAGCGTGGCACGCCGCCAATCTGGCCCGAGTTGCGTTTCGAGTTGTAGGGGGCAGCTAGAAGCCCGCTTCACGTATACAATCGATTTTTACCTCCCGTCGTTCTGCGAAGGATTTTCCGGATGTTGTCGCGCCTTTCCGTCGTCACCTGCTGCCTGTCTCTTGCTGCCTTGTGTGCGGCCGGTCCTGCCGCCGCCTTGCAGTTGCCCTTGCCTCCACCCGGTGAAGACATCGTCGGTCAGGTCCAGGTAATCAAGGCCAAGTACGAAGACACCTTTGCCGACCTGGGCACCACCTACGACCTGGGCTATTCGGAAATGGTCGCGGCCAATCCGGGCGTCGATGCCTGGTTGCCGGGGGCGGGGACCGAGATCGTCCTGCCGACCCGCTTCATTCTGCCGCCGGGCCCCCGTGAGGGCATTGTGATCAATCTGGCGGAATATCGGCTCTACTACTTCCCCAAGGGACAGGACGTGGTCTACACCTTCCCGCTTGGGATTGGTCGTGAAGGCTGGGGCTCGCCCATTGCTCACACCAGCATCATCGCTAAGACGCCGAACCCGACCTGGACGCCGCCGGCCTCGATCAAGGCCGAGCACGCCGCCAACGGCGACCCGTTGCCCAATGTGGTGCCGGCCGGCCCGGACAACCCTCTGGGGCCGTTCAAGTTCACCCTGGGGACGCCGGGTTACCTGATCCACGGTTCCAACATGAAGTTCGGCATCGGCACCCGTACCAGCCACGGCTGCTTCCGCATGTTCAACAACAACGTGCTGGAAATGGCCGGTATGGTCCCGGTGGGGACGTCGGTGCGCATCATCAACGATGCCTACAAGTTCGGCAGCAGCGGCGGCAAGGTCTACCTCGAAGCGCATACGCCCTTGAACGACGACGGCACGCCGTCGGTGGTCGACAAGCACACGGCAGTGATCAACGCCTTGCTCAAGCGTGAAGACCTGGCCAATAACCTGCGGGTGAACTGGGACCAGGTGCGTGATGTGGTCGCGGCGGAAGATGGCCTGCCAACCGAGATCGGTGTGCCAGGTGCTGCACCGATTGCCTCCAGCGCGCCGATTGATTTGCAGCAGTAAGCCTGCTCCATCAACAGCCCGCTGCAGCCTTGCGCTGCGGCGGGCTTTTTATTGTCTGTAATCGAGAGCCGAATCGCAGGCAATAAAAAAGCCGATCCAAGAATGGATCGGCTTGATAACAATCCCGAGGGATTATTACTTGCGGCTAGCTTTTTCAAGCATGCGCAGAGCGCGCTCGTTAGCTTCGTCAGCAGTCTGTTGTGCTTTTTGAGCAGCAGCCAGAGCTTCATCAGCTTTACGGTAGGCTTCGTCTGCACGGGCCTGGGAGCGAGCTGCTGCGTCTTCAGTTGCAGTCAGACGAGCTTCGGTTTCTTTGGAGACGCTGCTGCAACCGGTAGCCAGAACTGCGGCCAGAGCCAGAGCAGAGAATTTCAGAACGTTGTTCATCGTGTTCCCCTTCAAGGACTTTCTATTAAATGGCTACTCTCAGAGTGAGCTAATAGCCGGCGTACATACTACCCATTACTTGTAGTAAGTAAACTGACGTAGCGCAAGAAGCAAAAAAAATTCTTGTGCCGAATCTATTTTGGCTAATCTTTTGGACATTTGTATAAAAACCGTACAGTTTTTTGCAGTCTGACGGAGGTTGGACCCAGGCTGAGAGGGCCGGCCCGCATGTGTTAAGCCTTGTAAATAGATGAAATTTTATATATCGAGGCTGACACTTTCGTTTGGCTGGCCTTTACCACGCTCCGCATCTTTTGTGCATGTAGAGGTGACTTTAAGAGCGCCTGTTCGTCTCAAGGTTCAACTGCCGGCAATGTTCAGGCTTTCGGTCACCGGTTGATCGAGGCCCTTTCTATATCCACCAGCGGCAGGGATGACGGGTACGCCTTGAGCAATTACAGGATTGGTGCCTACTATTCCCTACGTGCTGGTTGTGAGCGCTCAAGGTTTTCTCGTTGTCGAAACCGGCACGGGGTGGCGTAGATGTTCCTTCGCCGGAAAAACATCGGTAAGGTAGGGGTCAGAATCCAAGACCCGCGAGGAGTAGTGATGAGCGAGGCGTTGTCCATCCACCATGACCAGGCTGGTCATCAGTTCGAGACCAATGTGGACGGTCATCGTGCCTATCTGACCTATATGGACCTCGGGAAGCAGACCCTGGACATCTATCGGACCTTCGTGCCCAACGCACTGCGCGGCCGTGGCATTGCAGCTGCGTTGACCGAGGAAGCGTTGAAGTTTGCCGAAGAGCAAGGCTACACGGTGATCCCGTCGTGCTCCTATGTCGAACGCTACATGGAACGCCACCAGCGCCATGCCGCGAAGCTTTGAGGCATAAAACGCAGGATGAAAAACGCCGGGCTCAGCCCGGCGTTTTTGTGTGCGCATACTTCAGATACAGGTTCAGGTGCGTTTGCGTTTCGGCAATACGTCCTTGAGCTTGGCGTGCATGCTGCGCAGGGTATTTTCGGTGGCGGACCAGTCGATGCAGGCATCGGTGATCGACACACCGTACTGCAAGTCGGCCAGGTCCTTTGGAATCGCCTGGCAGCCCCAGTTCAGGTGGCTCTCGACCATCAGGCCGATAATCGACTGATTGCCTTCGAGGATCTGGTTGGCCACGTTTTCCATCACCAGCGGCTGCAGGGCCGGGTCCTTGTTGGAGTTGGCGTGGCTGCAGTCGACCATGATATTCGGCTTGATCTTGGCCTTGTTCAACGCCTGCTCGCAGAGCGCAACGCTGACCGAGTCATAGTTGGGCTTGCCATTGCCGCCGCGCAACACCACGTGACCGTAGGCATTGCCCTTGGTGGTGACGATGGAGACGCCGCCTTCCTGGTTGATACCCAGGAAACGGTGAGGACTGGAGACCGATTGCAGCGCGTTGATCGCCACGGTCAGGCCGCCGTCGGTGCCGTTCTTGAAGCCTACGGCCGAAGACAGGCCGGATGCCATTTCGCGGTGGGTCTGCGACTCGGTGGTGCGCGCGCCGATGGCCGACCAGCTGATCAGGTCCTGCAGGTACTGCGGGGAAATCGGGTCGAGGGCTTCGGTGGCAGTGGGCAGGCCCATTTCGGCCAGGTCCAGCAGCAATTTCCGACCGATGTGCAAACCGTCCTGGATCTTGAACGAGTCGTCCAGGTACGGGTCGTTGATCAAGCCTTTCCAGCCGACGGTGGTACGCGGTTTCTCGAAATAGACGCGCATCACCAGGTACAAGGTGTCGGACACTTCTGCCGCCAGTACTTTTAGGCGCTCGGCGTATTCGTGAGCAGCCTTGAGGTCGTGGATCGAGCAAGGCCCGATCACGACGAAGAGGCGGTGGTCGGTGCCATCGAGAATGTCACGGATGACTTCGCGGCCCTTGGTGACGGTCTGCAGGGCAGCGTCGCTCAAAGGGATTTCGCGCTTGAGCTGATCGGGTGTGATCAGGGTCTCGTTGGATTCGACGTTTAGGTCATTGATCGGTAAATCAGCCATCGTGTTACTCGCCAGGGTCACGGGTGCCGGCCGCCAGCCATCCCCGTGCGGCGGGCACAGCATGATTGGAATACAGGGGGAGGAACCTTAGCGCGTAACACGGGCCCGCGACAATGGGCAAAGCCCGCTTTAATCCCGCGCTGGTCGCACAAATGTCTCATGGGAGAACTCGCCCGCATGGCGCGCCACCCACTCACGGGCCAGGGCTTCGAGTTGCTGCGGGGTCGGTTCGGCATCTTCATGCTGGCGGCAGTAGCGCTCTATCCGGCATGCTTGCTCACCCATTCGCGCACCGAACAACGCATGTTCATCGGTAAACGAAATGCCCACGCGGTAGCCGTTTTCCACCTTGCGACACCACGCCACATAACCTGGATAGCGGGCGCTGGCGCCCAGGGAGGGAATGAGCAGATCAACGGCCGTGCCCTGGCGCCACGCGCGCGGCCAATTGCAGGCGACGCCGCCCAGGCCGATAGTGAGCAGGCGTTGGCGGGGGATGGCAGGAGAGGGGCGTTGGATTAACTCGACAGCGACATCATCAGGGTGAGGTAAAAAACGACCCATGTACACGGACTCCGAGCACCGTCCAGTTGACGGCGGTGGCAGCAGTATAGTGAAGGAACTGGAATTGACCGACCTGGATATTGACCAGCAATTGCTGGGATTGCCAGGTATTTCGCTGGTGGTGTTCACCAGCGTGGGGTGTTCCAGTTGCCGTTGGGCGCGCCAGCAATTGCCGGGCTGGCGTTTGCCGGTGGACCGCGTGTGCTGGGTGGATGCCGGGCACAACGGCGGTGCGGTCGAACGCTACCAGATCTTTCATTTGCCGGCGTTGTTTGTGGTGTGCGAGGGTCAATTCTTCGGGCAGATACAGACACGTCTTACGCCTGCTGACACCTGCGAAGCAGTAAAAATAGCGCTTACCCGCACCCCGGAGGATTTGCCATGACTGCACTTGCACCCCAGACGCCACGTATAGGCATTATCGGAACCGGCGCCATTGGTGGCTTCTATGGAGTGATGCTGGCACGCGCGGGCTTCGACGTGCACTTCCTGCTGCGCAGCGAATACGCGGCGGTCAGCGAGCACGGCCTGCGCGTCAATAGCAGTGTGCATGGCAACCTGCTGCTGCACCCGGTGCAGGCCTACGCCCGTGCCGCGGACATGCCGCCGTGCGACTGGCTGCTGGTGGGCACCAAGTCCACGGGCAATGTCGAGCTGGCCCCGACCCTCGCCCAGGTCGCGGCGCCGGACGCCAAGGTGGTGTTGCTGCAAAACGGCCTGGATGTCGAAGACAGTCTGCGTGAACACCTGCCAGCGTCGCTGCATCTTCTCGGCGGGCTGTGCTACATCGGCGTGCACCGCTCCGGTCCGGGTGTGGTTGAACATCAAGCCCTGGGTCGGGTCAACCTGGGCTATCACAGCGGTTCGGCTGCCAACGATGAGGCTCGTCAGAAAGCGATTGTCGAAGCCGGCGCTGCGTTGTTTCATAAGGCCGGCATCGAATCCCAAGCCATGGCCAATGTGCATCAGGCGCGCTGGCACAAGTTGGTGTGGAACGTCCCCTACAACGGCCTCTCGGTGTTGCTGGGCGCGGGCACCACGGCGATGATGGCGGACCAATCCAGCCGTGAGCTGATCCAGGCGCTGATGGCCGAAGTGGTGCAGGGCGCCCATGCCTGCGGCCATGAAATCCCCGCCAGTTACGCGGAGCAGATGTTCGCCATGACGGAAACCATGGACGATTACCTGCCCAGCATGTACCACGACCATGTACACAAACGCCCGCTGGAGCTGGCGGCGATCTATGCGCGACCGCTTGCTGCCGCCAAGGCCGCGGGTTGCGAATTGCCGCGAATGCAGGCGCTGTACCAGGCCTTGAGTTTTATTGATCGGCATAACCGCTGATTGGGGGGACGTACCATGGCAAAGGGATTGGGCGACAAACTGGTGCTGGCGATTTCTTCGCGGGCGCTGTTCGACCTGAGCGACAGCCACAAGGTCTACCTGGCCCAAGGGGTGGAGGCCTACCGTAAATATCAGATCGAACACGAGGAAGAGACCCTTGAGCCCGGTGACGCTTTTCCGCTGGTCAAGAAGCTGCTGAGCCTCAATGCCAGCCTGGGCCGTGCTCGGGTCGAGGTGGTACTGGTATCGCGTAACAGTGCCGACACCGGCCTGCGTGTATTCAACTCGATTCAGCACTACGGCCTGGATATTTCCCGTGCCGCTTTCGTAGGCGGACGTAGTCCTTATCCTTATTTAGCTGCGTTTGGCTGCCATCTGTTTCTTTCCACCCATGCTGAAGATGTACGCAGTGCCCTCGATGCCGGCTTTGCCGCCGCGACGATTCTGTCGGGCGGTCCGCGCCGGGCGTCCAGCGAGGAGCTGCGGATCGCCTTTGACGGTGACGCGGTGCTGTTCTCCGATGAGTCGGAGCGCGTGTATCAGGCCGGCGGGTTGGAGGCGTTCCAGGCCAGCGAGCGCGAGTCGGCGCGGCAACCTTTGCACGGCGGTCCCTTCAAGGGGTTCCTGGCGGCACTCAACTTGTTGCAGCGTGAGTTTCCAGACGAGGCCTGCCCGATCCGCACAGCCTTGGTCACCGCCCGTTCGGCGCCTTCTCACGAGCGGGTGATTCGTACCTTGCGTGAGTGGGATATCCGACTGGATGAGTCATTGTTTCTCGGCGGCCTGGAGAAGTCCGCATTCCTGGAGGCGTTTGCCGCTGATGTGTTTTTCGATGACCAGGCCGGGCATTGCGAGAAGGCCCGGGAGGTGGTGGCCACCGGGCATGTGCCCCATGGCATCAGTAACGAGGTGAGGATTCAGGCCGAGAGTTAGGGGCGCTGCTAAGCTCATTCAATCTCCTCCATTCCGGCTGTCCAGGAGGTTTTATGATTCGTTCGATGCTGTACGCCACGGACCTTGGTCTGTATGCGCCGTATGTGATGCAACATGCACTGGCGCTGGCGCGGACGTTCAAGGCTGACCTGTATGTGATTCACGCGGTTGAACCGATTGGGCTGTTCGCCGAATCGGTGTTGCAGAGCTACCTTGATGAACAGGCCTTGAGTGAGTGGCAGACCCAGGGTTTGAGCACGGTGATGGCGACTATCGAGCAGCGGGTGCTCGACAGCTTTCGCGAGGAGTTGGGAGAGGGTGAGCAGGATTTGAAGTTGATCCGCTCGGTACGGGTGATCCAGGGGGACCCGTGTGAGGTGATTCTCGACCAGTTGCGCAAACTGTCCGTCGACCTGCTGATCGTCGGCAGTCACAGCCATGCCGCGGCGGCCGCCACACCGCTTGGGCGCACCGCTGCACGGGTGCTGCAGCTGTCTAACGTGCCGGTTTATCTGGTGCCTTCCTTACAGCGTCGACGCAGCGATGACGTGTGAGGGATAGAAAATGATAAAAGGTTCTAGATTTATCTGTCTAACCTTTAATATAGTTATATACCGTCGCTGATACCCACGGCGTCTACCTGCTTTGAGGGATACATATGAAGCTTCAACAACTGCGCTACATCTGGGAAGTGGCGCACCACGACCTCAACGTTTCCGCTACCGCTCAAAGCCTTTACACCTCGCAACCGGGTATCAGCAAGCAGATCCGCCTGCTCGAAGACGAGTTGGGCGTCGAAGTGTTCGCGCGCAGCGGCAAGCACCTCACCCGTGTCACCCCGGCCGGTGAACGCATCATCACCACCGCCGGCGAGATCCTGCGCAAAGTCGAGAGCATCAAGCAGATCGCCCAGGAGTTCTCCAACGAGAAGAAAGGCACCCTGTCGATTGCCACTACCCACACCCAGGCGCGTTATGCGTTGCCGCCGGTAATTCGTGATTTTATCAAGCAATACCCGGACGTCGCGCTGCACATGCACCAGGGTTCACCGATGCAGATCGCCGAGATGGCCGCTGACGGCACCGTCGATTTCGCCATCGCCACCGAAGCCCTGGAGCTGTTCGGTGACCTGGTGATGATGCCGTGCTATCGCTGGAACCGTTGCGTGGTCGTGCCCCAAGGCCACCCATTGGCCAAATTGCCGAAGCTGACCCTGGAAGCCCTGGCCGAATACCCGATCGTGACCTACGTCTTCGGTTTCACCGGCCGCTCCAAGCTCGACGAAGCCTTCAGCCATCGGGGCCTGACGCCGAAAGTGGTGTTCACCGCCGCCGACGCCGACGTCATCAAGACCTATGTTCGCCTGGGCCTGGGCGTGGGTATCGTTGCCAAGATGGCAGTCGATACCAACCTCGATAAAGACTTGGTGGTGCTCGATGCCAGCGAGCTGTTCGAGTCCAGCGTGACCAAGATCGGCTTCCGTCGTGGCACCTTCCTGCGGGGCTTCATGTGCGACTTCATCGAGAAGTTCGCGCCGCACCTGACCCGTGAAGTCATGGCCAAGGCGATCCAGTGCCACAACAAACAGGAACTGGAAGAGCTGTTCGACGGCGTGGAATTGCCCGTCCATTAAGGGGGTTATTTGGCCTCGGTAACCGTAAAGTGTTGCCGGGCGCCTGCCACCAGAATCTCCACCTCATCCCCTTCGAACTTGCCCAGCAGGCTTTTGCCCAAGGGTGAGCGTGGGGTGATGACTGTCACCGGTTGCCCGACCACGTCCACCTTCAAACCCGCTGCATCCGGTGCCAGGAACAGCCACTGCTGGCGGCCGTTCTCGTCTTCCAGGCCCAGCAGTGTGCCGACTTCTATGCCACGTTGATCATCGTACCCACGCAGAGGAAGGTTCTGGCACAGCACCAGCGCCTGCTTGATTTCCTCGACGCGCTTGGCTTGTCCGGCTGCCAGATAAGACGCCTCCAGCCCGAGGGTGTCGTATTTGTTCTCGGCGATATTTTCTTCGTGGGTCGCGGTTTCGTAGGCGGTCTGCGCGGCGCGCCGGGCGATGTCGAGGTCGGCGGTGAGCTTTTCCAGGATCATCTGGTGAACAGCGTGTTTATTCATGATCATCAATCGCAGAATTGCAGGACATTGGCCCGGGTCTTTTCATTCGGTGCGTTCTGGTCCTGCTGCAGCCAGAACTGGCATTTTGGGTTGGACAGGTTGCGTGCGTTGTTGCGGGCCTGGTCCAGGGCCTGCTGTTGTTCTTGCTTCTGCAGGTTCTGTTGGTACTGCTCGAACATACGGTTCGGCGGCTCCGGCGCAACCGGCGCAGGTTTACCCAGTTGCTGAACGGCCTGGGCTACAGGCGCCAGGCTTTGCGGGAACAGATAGCGCGACGCCAGCCAGGTGGTCAGTGCAATGGCGATAAACCCCAGCCACACCCCCAGGGCAATGGCGAGCGTGAGCTTGGGCAGCGACAACGAGCGATCAGACATGATGGCCTCCTGGCAGGCATTAACGGCATGGCGGCGATTGTCGCACAGCCACTGTGCAGAATAATCGCGATCAAGCCTTCTGCATCGGCGCATTTATGCGGACAATCGAGCCTTTGAGCGTTGGAGCCCGGAATGAAAGCCCGCTGGGATATTTTTTGCAGCGTCGTCGATAACTACGGCGACATTGGCGTGACCTGGCGCCTGGCCCGGCAATTGGTGGCAGAGCAGGGGTGCGAGGTGCGCTTGTGGGTCGACGACCTGCGCGCCTTCGAGCGTATGTGTCCCGAGATTGATGTGCGTCTTGACCAGCAATGGCAAGAGGGTGTCGATGTGCGCCATTGGCCAGCTGTGTGGTCGAGCGCCCCGGCAGCCGATGTGGTGATCGCCGCCTTCGCCTGCCAGTTGCCGCCTGATTACATGGAAGCCATGGCCGCGCGTGAACGCACGCCTTTGTGGATGAACCTGGATTACCTCAGTGCCGAAGACTGGGTGGTGGGGTGTCATCGGTTGCCGTCTGTGAAGTTCAAGGGCGTGCAGAAGTACTTCTTTTTTCCGGGGTTCCGACCCGGCACGGGGGGGCTGTTACGCGAGGCAGGGTTGCTGGAACAGCGTCAGGCGTTTCAACAGGATGCCGCTGCGCAGCGGCAATTCCTGCAAGCGTTGGGTGTGTTTCCGGCAGCGGGTGTACGGCTGATCTCATTGTTCGCCTACGAAAACGCTGGGCTGGCCAGTTGGCTGGACGTACTCTCGACCGACGGGCATGCCACTCATCTCTTGGTCCCTGAAGGGCGCGTCCTCGGGGATGTGCAGCATTGGCTCGGTGTCGAAGGCCTGTCGGTGGGGGACCTGCATCAGCGCGACGCCCTGACTGTGCAGGTGCTGCCGTTTGTGCGCCAGGAGCAATATGACCGCCTGCTGTGGTGTTGCGACTTCAACGCCGTACGCGGCGAAGACTCGTTCGTGCGCGCCCAATGGGCCGGGCGGCCGCTGTTGTGGCATATCTATCGCCAGGACGAAGACATCCATCTGGACAAGCTCGATGCCTTCCTCGACCTGTACACCGCCGCCCTGTCGCCGGCCGCAAAGGCTGCCCTGGTTGAACTCTGGCAAGCCTGGAACACTGATGGCGATATGGCACAACCGTGGAAAATGCTGCTGGAGCACTGGCCTGAGTTGAGTCAGCACGCGCAGACGTGGTGTCTGGAACAGGGCTTGCAGGCAGATCTTGCGACGGCGCTGGTACAGTTTTATGAAAGTTGGATATGATACGCGACCTTGATTTTTGTAAATCCCATCCAAATTTCGGATATACGCAATGAAAACTGGTAAAGAACTGAAACCCGGTACAGTGATCCGTCTCGAAAACGACCCTTGGCTGGTTCAGAAAGCTGAGTTCACCAAGTCTGGTCGTAACAGCGCAATCATGAAGACCAAGCTGAAGAACCTGCTGACCGGTTACAAAACCGAGATCGTCTACAGCGCCGATGACAAACTGGATGACGTGATCCTCGACCGCAAAGAAGCGACCCTGTCCTTCATCAGCGGCGACACCTACACGTTCATGGACACCACCGACTACACCATGTACGAGCTGAACGCTGAAGATATCGAAGCTGTTCTGCCGTTCATCGAAGAAGGCATGGAAGACGTCTGCGAAGCTATTTTCTTCGAAGAGCGCCTGGTTTCCGTAGAGCTGCCGACCACTATCGTGCGTAAGGTTGCCTACACCGAAGGTTCCGCTCGCGGCGACACTTCGGGCAAAGTGATGAAGCCTGCCAAACTGAGCAACGGTACCGAACTGCAAGTAGCCGATTTCATCGAAATCGACGACCTGATCGAGATCGACACCCGCGAAGGTGGTTCGTACAAAGGTCGCGCCAAGAAGTAATTCTGGCCTCGCCGATACGAAAAAAGCCCGACCTTGCGTCGGGCTTTTTCGTGAGCGCTGCTTTTTACTTCAGGTGCTGCTTCAGCTCGTCCGATGCCTGCAGCAAGGCCGAACGCACGGCTGGTACCTGGCTGACCACATTGAGCAAACCGTAGTCGTGGATCATGCCGTTATAGCGCACGGCCGTCACGGGAACCCCGGCCTGGTCCAGCTTGCGCGCATAGGCTTCGCCTTCGTCACGCAATACATCGGCACCGGCAGTCTGAATCAGCGCGGGCGGCAAGCCCTTGAGCTGATCCGTGGTCGCCCGCAACGGCGAGGCGTAGATCTCGGCCCGCTGGTTGGCGTCGGTGGTGTAGTTGTCCCAGAACCACTTCATCATGTTCCTGGTGAGGAAGTGCCCTTCGGCGTACTGGTTGTAGGACGCCGTCTCGAAGTTGGCATCGGTCACCGGCCACAACAGCAACTGGAACTTGATCGCGGGTGTGCCCTTGTCCTTCGCCATCAGGCTGACGACGGCTGCCATATTGCCGCCGACACTATTGCCCGCGACCGCCAGGCGTTTGCCGTCGACGTTGATGTCCTTGCCATGCTCGGCGACCCACTTGGTTGCGCCGTAGGCCTGGTTGATCGCCACCGGGTAGTGCGCTTCCGGTGAAGGCGTGTAGTTGACGAAGACCGCCACGGCTCCCGAACCCACCACCAGATCGCGCACCAGGCGCTCGTGAGTCGGGTAATCCCCCAAGACCCAGCCGCCGCCGTGAAAGAACATGAACACCGGCAATGTGCCCTTGACCCCGGCTGGCCGCACGATGGTCAGGTCCAGCGGCTGGCCATCGACCTGAATGGTCTTCTGGCTCACGTCCGCCTTGGGCAGGGTCAACTTCACACTGGCCTGGGCACCCGTCAGTACGGCGCGGGCTTCCTTGGGCGTCAGTTGTTCCATCGGTTTGCCGGTGCCGGCGTTCAACACATCCAGGAAGGCCTGGGTGTTGTGTTCAACGTCGCCATTGGCGGCGAAAGCGTGAGTGACGGACAGGGCGAGCAGGCTGCCGGTCAGCACTTTGGCAAATGTGTTCATGTTCTTCTCCAGTGACATCGGCAGGGGTTAGACGGTTACGTGCAGGCGCACATCGACGTTGCCACGGGTGGCGTTGGAGTACGGGCAGACTTGGTGAGCGGCGTCGACCAGGCTTTGCGCGTCGTCCTGGGCCAGGCCTGGCAGGCTGACGTGCAGGTCGATATCCAGGCCGAAACCACCAGGGATCTGGCCGATGCCGACGTGGGCAGTGATGGAGGCATCATCCGGGATTTTGCGTTTGGTCTGGCTGGCGACGAATTTCAGGGCGCCGATAAAGCAGGCCGAGTAACCGGCGGCGAACAGTTGTTCCGGGTTGGTAGCCTGGCCGCCGGCTCCGCCCAATTCTTTGGGGGTGGAGAGTTTGACGTCGAGGATGTTGTCGCTGGAAACAGCGCGACCATCACGGCCGCCGGTGGCGGTGGCTACTGCGGTATAGAGCGTTTGCATGGTGTCGTCCTCTTGGTTATTAGCGCTAAAGTTTTGTGCGCTAAGTAGTTGGTGGAGCAAATGTATAGCGCTAATGTTTTGCGCGCAATATAAATGTGTAAATATTTTTTCAGTCGCTGCAAACCAATGTGGGAGGGGGCTTGCTCCCGATAGCGGTGTTTCAGTCAAAAGATTCGTCGACTGATAAACCGTCATCGGGAGCAAGCCCCCTCCCACATGTTGAGTGTTTTGCTGTGTTTAGATCGCGTTCTGCAGGTTGCCCCGCAACGCGAGCAAGTCAGCCTGCAGCTTGCGCAATTGGTCCAGCTCCAAACCGCTGGCGCCGAGAATGCACTGTGGAATACCCATGGCCTTTTCCTGCAAGGCACGCCCAGCGCCGGTCAGTTCCACCACCACCACGCGCTCATCTTCACGGCTGCGGGTGCGGCTGAGCAGGCCTTCGGCTTCCAGGCGCTTGAGCAGTGGCGTCAGGGAGCCCGGGTCGGTCAGCAGGCGGCTGCTGATTTCGCCGACGGTCAAACCATCTTCTTCCCACAGCACCATCATGGCCAGGTACTGCGGGTAGGTCAGACCGAGGGCTTGCAGCAGCGGTTTGTAGACCTTGGTCATCAGCAGCGATGTGGAGTGCAGGGCGAAACACAGTTGATTGTCCAGCAACAGGGAATCGCACGCGGTGGGATTTTTGCTCATGGTGGTGCCTCAAAAAAAGCGTGTCTACGCTGGAATCTAGCGGGCAAATCTTTAATGCGCCAGATAATTCTGTCCCAGCGGTCAGACCAACCCGCTTTGCAGGGCCAGATCCCAAGGCGGCACGGGGCTGAATCGGGACTTGAGGTATTCCAGCAACAAGCGGCTGCGCGCATTGGGCTGCTGTTCCAGCCGCAGTGCGTAGATCCCGGTGGTCTCCGGGCTGGGCAGGCCGTCCTCGCAAAACAGCGGCAGCAATTCCCCGCGCACCAGGTATTCACTGGCCAGCCAGGTGGGAAGATGGGCGATGCCCAGCCCGGCGAGAGCGCCCGATAGCAGCGCTTCAGCGTTGTTGGCGCTCATGCGGATGCGCCGCGGGCGATGCGTTGCACGTCGCCCGTCCAACTCAAAGCGCCACGCGAACATCGGCGCCAGGCCGTCCCAATCCAGGCCGTCATGCTCGCTCAATTCGCGGGGGTGAGCCGGGGTGCCACGGCTTTTCAGGTAGGCCGGGCTGGCGCAGGCGATACGCACGATACTGGCCAGGGGCGTGGCGATCAGCCGTGTATCGACGATATGCCCGGCGCGCAGCACCAAGTCGACCTTGCCCAAGTGCGCGCCCTGCATATCGACAAAACTATCGATCAGATGCAGGTGCACATCCAATCCGGGGTAAACGTTCAAGAAGTCGGCAATCACCGGCGCCAGGTGCCGGCGACCGAACGCTGCCGGTGCATCCACGCGAATCAGCCCTTCCGGCGCATGACTCAGGGAAGCGGCCTCTGCCCGTGCGAGTTGCAACTCGCTGACAATCCGCCGTGCCCGTTCAGCGAAGGCCAGGCCCGCCGGGGTCGGCACCACCGCGTGGGTGCTGCGCTGGAACAAGCGGCTGCCCACGGAGCTTTCCAGGCTGTCGATGCGCCGCGCCACCGCCGAGGGTGTCAGCGGATGGCGACGTGCTGCGGCGGAAAAGCTGCCCGTTTCCAATACATCCAGAAACAGGCTCAGTTGATCGGTCAGCGTATTGGGATTCATCGGTACGCGCTTATGCGAGATTGGCATAGCCATTGTGCGTTGCTGTGCGTTTCCGCGCCAGAGTCGACTGCGTAGCATGCAGGTCTTGAGAATGGGGAGTAGCGAGCGGTGTTGGATTTAGCGGTGTACCTGGTATTGGGCGTGGCCCTCGGCACGGTGGGTGGCCTGTTTGGTATTGGCGGTGGGTTGATTGCGATCCCGGTACTCGGCGTATGGTTCGGCCTGGACCAACAACTTGCCCAAGGCACGGCGTTGGTCATGGTGGTGCCGAACGTGATGCTCGCCCTGTGGCGTTACCACCAGCGCAATCGCATCGAACTGCGGCACGCGCTGCCCTTGGGCATCATGGGGTTCAGCTTTGCCTGGCTTGGTTCGATCTGGGCCGTGGGGCTCGACGCAGGTGCCATGCGCATCGGCTTTATTGTGTTCCTGCTGACGCTTTCGGCTTACAACCTGCTGCGTATGTTCACGCGGAATGCGCCGCCGACGGCACACATGCGTTACTCCTGGCCTTGGCTTGGCGTGTTGGGCGCGGCGTCCGGTTCCATGGGCGGTTTGTTCGGGGTTGGCGGCGCGGTGGTGGCCACTCCCGTGCTCACAAGCCTGTTCGGCACCACCCAGGTCGTCGCCCAAGGTTTGTCCCTGGCCTTGGCGTTGCCCAGCACGGGTGTGACGCTGGTCACCTATGCCTGGCACCACGAGGTGGACTGGATGATCGGCGTGCCGCTCGCCGTCGGCGGCCTGCTCAGTATCAGCTGGGGCGTGAAGGTTGCCCATGCGTTGCCGGAGCGTGTCTTGCGCGGCCTGTTTTGCGGCTTCCTGGTGGTGTGTGCGGTGATGCTGACGTTTAAAGTCTGAAGCCTTCGACGATGTATTCGGCCAGGCATTCGGTGATGGGCGAGGTCATTTGCGGATTGCGCAGCAAGTGCAGATTCATAGAGGGCAGCGCTGGGAAACCCTCGTCGCTGCCGAGTACGCGCAAGTCTTCAGTCACCAGGCTTTCCATGCAGATCATGGCAGCCAGGCCGGCACTCACCACTGCCAGGATCGCCGCGACGTTGGTGCTGTGATACGCCAGGCGATAATCCCGCCCGGTTGCATCCAGTGCGGCCTGGGTCCACTGCGTGTATACGCAGTCGGCACCGGACACCGCCAGGGGCACGGCATCGTGCTCTTCCACACAAAAACATGGCGCCGCTGCCCATACCATGCGCTCTGTGCGCAAAAGCTCGCCGATTTCCTTGCCAGGCTCGCGGCTGATAACGGTCAGCGCCAGATCCCGTCGCTGCATCAGCACCGTTGACGACTCGCAATGCAGCTCGATCTGGATCAGCGGGTAGGCCTTGGAGAACCGCTTGAGGATCCCTGGAAGGAAACGCATCACGTAGTCGTCCGGCGTACCGATACGTACCAACCCCACCATATGCGGCTCGCGTAGGGTGTTGAACACCTCGCTGTGGAGCTTCAAGATGCGCCGCGCATAACCCAGCAACACCTGGCCCTCGGGCGTCAGCCGCACCTGCCTGCCATCGCGCTCGAACAGCTTGCGCTGCAACACGTCTTCTTCCAGACGCTTCATCTGCATGCTCACCGCCGATTGGGTGCGGTTAACCAGTTCACCGGCGCGGGTGAAACCGCCCTGGTCGGCGATGGCGACGAAGGTACGCAGCACTTCAGTGTCGATGCTCGGGTAGCCGGACAATTGATCAATCTCCGAGATGTGTTGCATAAGAAACATTCGTTGGATTGATCATATTGCACGGCACACACTTGCGTCATCCCCACTGGAGGGCGAGAAGATGAAAGGTCAGAAAGGTTTCGTGTTGATCACCAAACGGCCGTTTTCCAGGCTGCTGCAAGTGGTATTGCGTTGGCAGGTGTTGCGCCACGAACGGCAGGTGCTGGCAAGCATGAACGATGATGCGCTCAAGGACATCGGCCTCAGCCGTGCCGATGTGGAGCGTGAGAGCCATCGGCATTTCTGGGAAGATCCACTGCGAAAATGACCCCGGATGCAGTAGGGTAGGTCGCGAGCATTCAAGGAGATTCCCATGCCCGCCGACTTGTCCTTTTCCCTCAAGCAAGCTCGACGCATGGCGCTGGCGGCCCAGGGATTTTCAGGGCGCCAGGCGCCTGCGCTGATAAAAGCTGCGCACCTCAACCGCGTGATCGAGCGCTTGGGCGTGTTGCAGATTGACTCGGTCAATGCGCTGGTGCGCTCTCACTACTTGCCGCTGTTTTCCCGCCTGGGCAATTACTCCCCATTGATGCTTGAACAAGCGGCCTGGAGCCAGGGCCGACGACGCTCGTTGTTTGAGTATTGGGGGCACGAGGCCTCGCTGCTGCCAATGGCGTTGTACCCGTTGATGCGTTGGCGTATGGAGCGAGCGCAGCAGGGGCGCGGCATCTATTCGCAGATGGCGCGCTTCGGTCGTGAGCAACAGGCCACGATCCAGCGCGTTTTGCAGACCGTCGAACAGCAGGGCGCGCTCGGCGCGGGCAGTTTGTCGACCCGCGAAGAGCGGGCCGGACCCTGGTGGGACTGGAGCGATGAAAAGCATGCGCTTGAGTGGCTGTTCGCCGCCGGCCTGGTTACCGTTGCCGGCAGGCGTGGTTTCGAGCGGCTCTATGACTTGCCCGAGCGCGTCATCCCTGGCGACATCCTCCAGCAGGTGCCGTTGACCGAGGCCGAGGCCCAACGTGGCCTGTTGCTGCACAGCGCCACCGCCTTGGGTGTAGGTACCGAAAAAGACCTACGCGACTACTTCCGTCTTGACCCCGCCGACAGTCGCAGTCGCCTGGCGGAATTGGTCGAGGACGGGCACTTGCAGGTTTGCCAGGTGCAAGGCTGGAAGCAGGCAGCCTACTGTCTGCCCGAGCCCAAAGTGCCGCGCAAGGTGTCGGCCAGCGCACTGCTGTCGCCCTTCGACTCGCTGGTCTGGGAGCGCAGCCGTACCGAGCGCCTGTTCGATTTCCGCTACCGGCTGGAGATCTACACCCCGCAAGACAAACGGGTGTACGGCTACTACGTGCTGCCGTTTTTGCACAACGAGCGGATCGCCGCACGTATCGACCTGCGGGCCGAACGCGCCAACGGACGCCTGGCCGTGCATGCGGTGCATGAGGAAGAGCCGGGGCTGGATGAGAAGGGGATGTTGGTGCTGGCGTTGAACCTGCGGCAAATGGCCGACTGGCTGGGGCTCGAACATATCCAGCTCAATTGCCAGCGGCCGAGTGCCGACCGCTTGCGGTTAGCCATGCTGCACTTGTAGGAGGAAGGTACTTTCGTGGCGAGCGGGCTTGCCCCGCGTTGGGCTGCGAAGCAGCCCCAGTGGATCACTGTATTAGTTCTGGCAGAATTGCGGCGTGGGTTTTGGGGTGGCTTCGCCACCCAACGCGGGGCAAGCCCGCTCGCCACACGGGGCTTTGTTGCCACAGGAAGCCCTATTTCAAAACGTCTGCTAGCGTTTGACCTGCTTCAATGTCTCGGCAATCAGGAACGCCAACTCCAGCGACTGATCGGCGTTCATCCGTGGGTCGCAGTGGGTGTGGTAGCGGTCCGACAAGCCATCTTCGGTGATCGGCCGCGCGCCGCCGATGCACTCGGTGACGTTCTGCCCGGTCATCTCGATATGAATCCCGCCGGCATACGTGCCCTCGGCCTGGTGGACCTGGAAGAACTCCTTGACCTCGCCGAGGATCTGCGCGAAGTCGCGGGTCTTGTAGCCGCTGCTGGCCTTGATGGTGTTGCCGTGCATCGGATCGGAGCTCCACAGCACCTGCTTGCCTTCGCGCTGCACGGCGCGTATCAGGTTGGGCAGGTGGTCGCCGACCTTGCCTGCACCCATGCGCGCGATCAGGTTGAGGCGGCCGGGGTCGTTGTCGGGGTTGAGGATGTCGATCAGACGGATCAGGTCATCGGGGTTCATGCTCGGGCCGACTTTGACGCCGATCGGGTTATTCACCCCGCGCAGGAATTCGACATGAGCGCCATCCAACTGACGGGTGCGGTCGCCGATCCACAGCATGTGGGCCGAGCAGTCGTAGTAGTCGTTGGTCAGGCTGTCGCGGCGCACGAAGGCTTGTTCGTAGTTGAGCAGCAGCGCTTCATGGGCGGTGAAGAAGCTGGTTTCGCGTAACTGCGGCGAGCTGTCCATGCCGCAGGCGCGCATGAAAGCCAGCGTTTCGTCGATGCGGTCGGCCAACTGGCTGTATTTTTCGGCCAGGGCGGAGTTGGCGATAAAGTCCAGGTTCCACTTGTGCACCTGGTGCAGGTCGGCAAAACCGCCCTGGGCGAAGGCGCGCAGCAGGTTGAGGGTGGCGGTGGACTGGTGGTAGGACTGCAGCAGGCGGTCCGGGTCCGGCACGCGGCTTTTTTCGTCGAAGCCGATGCCGTTGACGATATCGCCACGGTAGGCGGGCAGGGTGATGCCGTCGATGGTCTCATCGTTGGCCGAGCGCGGCTTGGCGAACTGGCCGGCCATGCGCCCGACTTTCACCACCGGGCAGCCGGCGGCGAAGGTCATCACGATTGCCATCTGCAACAGCACCTTGAAGGTGTCGCGGATTTTTGCGGCGGAGAACTCGGCAAAGCTCTCGGCGCAGTCGCCACCTTGCAGCAGGAACGCGCGACCTTGGGTCACCTCGGCAAACTGACGGCGCAACTCGCGGGCTTCCCCGGCAAACACCAGCGGCGGATAGCTGGCCAGGCTCTGCTCCACTTGCAACAAGTGCGCAGCGTCCGGGTACTGGGGTTGTTGCTGGATTGGCAGGGCGCGCCAGCTGTCGGGGCTCCAGGGTTGGCTCATCATGAACTCGATTGGGTGGTTGACGGTCGGGCGTCAATGTTATCAGCAATTAGTGCGTGACCTGTTGCCGCCGGTTGGCCGACAATCGCGCCTTTGCCGTGCGGTAAACCCTTTAGGAGTTGTGATGACCGAGGAGCGTGTCGAGCGCCTGCTGGCCGAAGTCCATGATGATTTCGGCATGATCCGTGTGCTTGAGGTTGCCGATTACCGGTTTCTCGAGTTTGGCGATGCCATCGAGCAAAGCTGCGTGTTCACCGCTGACCCGAGCTGGCTGGAGTACGACTACACCCGCGCGATGCTGATCGGCGCGTTGTGCCATGAGCAGCCGGAGAGCGCGCTGTTCCTCGGCCTGGGGGCCGGGACGTTGACCCAGGCCTGCCTCAAGTTCCTGCCTCTGGAAGACGTCGAAGCTATCGAGCTGCGCCCCGATGTGCCGCGCCTGGCCATCGAATACCTGGGGCTGGATGATGATCCGCGCTTGTATATCCGCATCGGCGACGCCCTGGAGCTGTTGGAGACCGCTGAATCGGCCGACCTGATTTTCGTCGACCTCTACACCGATGTCGGCCCGGGCGTCGGACACCTGGCCTGGACGTTCCTGGAAAACTGCCAGAAGAAACTCAACCCCGGCGGTTGGCTGGTGATCAACCAGTGGGCGACCGATGATGGCAAACCCTTGGGCGCGGCGTTGCTGCGTGGTTTGTACCACCGGCATTACTGGGAACTACCGGTGAAGGAGGGCAATGTGATCCTGTTGGTGCCTTCGGAGCTGGACCAGGCGCTGGATCTTGATGCGCTCTGGGCCCGCGCCGAAGCCCTGGCACCGCAATTGGGGTATTCGTTGCAGGCGTTGATCAAGGCGATTCGGCCGGCTACGTAGTCGCCTGTGCCGACGCCATCGGGGGCAACTCGAATCGTCGCACCACACCTCCCACACTTGGAACTCATTTCAAATGTGGGAGGGGGCTTGCCCCCGATAGCGTCGGTACAGGCGACTCAAATGCCCTTGAACACCCCCGGCCGCTTCTCGACCATCGCGCGCACGCCTTCCTTGGCATCCTCGCTGTTCAGCAATTGATCCACCATCGGCGGCAGCGCAGCGGCCGCAACGGTTTCGCCTTCCATCCGTGCCAGGCGGGCCGACATCAAGGTGGCCTGGACGCCAAGCGGTGCCTGGCGCGCGATGCGACTGGCCAGCTCGATGGCGCGGGGCAGAAGGTCTTCACTGGCCATGACTTCCTGCACCAAACCCAGGCGCAGGGCTTCATGGGCGTCGAACTCATCGCCGGTGAGCAGCCAGCGCATGGCGTTGCCCCAGCCGGCGATCTGATGAAAACGCAATGTCGCGCCTCCAAACGGAAAAATCCCACGTTGCACTTCCATCTGTGCAAAGCGTGTATTGCTCGCGCACAGATTGATATCTGCAGCGAGCATCAACTCGATACCGATGGTCAGGCAGTAGCCTTGGGCGGCGACGATCACCGGTTTGCTGATCCTGGGGCCTGCGAAAACGCCCCAAGGGTCACAGCCTCCCAGCGGCGGTTGCCAGCCGCCTGCCATTACCCCGCTGACATTGGCCAGGTCCAGGCCGGCGGTGAAGTGGTCGCCATGGGCAAATACAACGGCCACCCGTGCGTCATCATTTCGATCAAATTCGCCATAAGCCAGGCTGAGCTCATTGAGCAAGTCCAGGTCAAAGGCGTTGCGCTTGGCGACCCGATCCAGGCCCAACAACAGGACATGACCCTGCAGTTCACGGCTGACGCGACTACTGCTGGCTTGATTCATCGGACGTGTCCTCGGACGGGGGAAAAGTTTCAGACCAATGGAAGGTGAACCGTTTAAGCGTCATGACCAGCAGGGCCGGGCCTTTGAAAAATAGACCCTGCCGCGCTTATCTGCAAAGACTGTGATGCCGTGCGGTTTATCGGCGCCTGGCGATAAAAAAAGCTCCCTTTTTCAGGTATTTCCGGTATAGTGCGCGCCGGCCTTTAACCGGGCCGCGTTTAGGTAGTGCAATTCCCCGAAGTCAGCTTCGGCTGCGCGTCCGCACAGCGGACTCTCCCTTGACGAATCTTTTTCATTCATTCGTTTTCGCAAATCCCCGCCGACAAAGCAGCCAGGGCGACTCTTGAGTCTCAACACGGCATGCGCAGCTTTGGAGCATGGGTCTTTGCGGATGCACTTAGAGGCAGACCCATGACCCAGGAAACCGGCGGCTTCGCCGCTTTTAATCTTAACCCGAACATTCTCGCTGCCGTCATCGCGACCGGCTACGAAGAACCTTCGGCGATTCAGCAGCAATCGATCCCGATCATCATGGCCGGCCAGGACATGATTGGCCAGGCGCAAACCGGTACCGGTAAAACCGCCGCGTTCGCCCTGCCTATCCTGCACTGCATCGATCCTGCCAAGCGCGAACCGCAAGCCCTGATCCTGGCGCCAACTCGTGAGTTGGCGCTGCAAGTAGCAACCGCTTTTGAAACCTACGCCAAGCAAATGCCAGGCGTTACCGTTGTTGCCGTTTACGGCGGCGCGCCGATGGGCCCGCAACTGAAAGCCATCCGTAATGGCGCTCAGATCGTTGTCGCCACCCCGGGCCGTCTGTGCGACCACCTGCGTCGTGACGAGAAAGTCCTGTCGACCGTGAACCACCTGGTTCTGGACGAAGCCGACGAAATGTTGAAGCTGGGCTTCATGGATGACCTGGAAGTCATCTTCAAGGCGCTGCCACCGACCCGTCAGACCGTGCTGTTCTCGGCCACCCTGCCACAGTCGATCCGTGCCATTGCCGAACGCCACCTGCGCGATCCGCAACACGTGAAGATCCAGACCAAGACTCAGACCGTTACCGCGATCGAACAGGCTCACCTGTTGGTTCACGCTGACCAGAAGACCTCGGCTGTATTGAGCCTGCTGGAAGTCGAAGACTTCGACGCCCTGATCATGTTCGTGCGTACCAAGCAAGCGACCCTGGACCTGGCCAGTGCCCTGGAAGCCAAAGGCTACAAAGCCGCTGCGCTGAACGGTGACATCGCCCAGAACCAACGTGAGCGCGTGATCGACTCCCTCAAGGATGGCCGTCTGGACATCGTTGTTGCGACCGACGTAGCCGCTCGTGGTCTCGACGTTCCGCGTATCACCCACGTGTTCAACGTTGACATGCCTTACGATCCAGAGTCCTACGTTCACCGTATCGGCCGTACCGGCCGTGCCGGTCGCGAAGGTCGTGCACTGCTGCTGGTGACTCCACGTGAGCGCCGCATGCTGCAAGTGATCGAGCGTGTAACCGGTCAGAAAGTGGCTGAAGTCCGCCTGCCGGATGCCCAGGCCGTTCTCGATGCCCGCATCAAGAAACTGACCAACAGCCTGTCGCCACTGGTGGCTGACGCTGAATCGACCCACGGCGACCTGCTGGACCGCCTGACCGCCGATATCGGTTGCACTCCACGCGCCCTGGCCGCAGCCCTGCTGCGCAAGGCTACCAACGGTCAGGCCCTGACCCTGGCAGCCATCGAGAAAGAGCGCCCGCTGGTGCCGAACAACGCGCCGCGCGGTGATCGTCCAGAACGTACCGGCGACCGTCCGGACCGTGGCGATCGTGAGCGTCGTGCTCCGGTTCCATTGGCTGAAGGCCGTGCTCGTTGCCGTACCGCGCTGGGCGCGCGTGATGGTATCGCTGCCAAGAACCTGCTGGGCGCTATCCTCAACGAGGGTGGCCTGGCACGTGAAGCCATCGGTCGCATCCAGGTCCGTGACAGCTTCTCCCTGGTGGAGTTGCCGGAAGACGGTCTGGAAAAACTGCTGACCAAGCTGAAAGACACTCGCGTTGCCGGCAAGCAATTGAAGCTGCGTCGTTACCGCGAAGATTGATCCGCCCCTGGGCTGATTGATCGCACATAAAAAATCCCCGACTGGTTCGGGGATTTTTTTGTCCGGTGTTAACCGAAGCGGTAGATGTCCATGCCCAGCGCGCCCATGGTGAACCCTTGATGCGCCACGCTGAAGTCACCCCCAGCGCCGCGCGCAAAGTACAACGGCAACAAATGTTCATCGCTGGGATGGCTGCGCACGGCGTGTGGCGCCTGGCGACGGTAATCATGCAACGCCGCTTCGTCGTTGGCAGCGAGTGTGTCCACTACCCAGTCGCGGAAATCGCGTGCCCAGGGTTCGATACTCTCAGGTCCGGCCTGCCAGTTCAGCTCGCCCAGGTTGTGGGTGATGCTGCCGGAGCCGATCAACAGTACGCCCTGTTCGCGCAAGCTGGCCAAGGCTTGCCCGACGCGGGTTTGCAGGGCAGGGCCCATGCGACTGGGCAAGGAGACTTGCACCACTGGAATGTCCGCTGCCGGGTACATCAGCGAGAGCGGCACCCAGGTGCCATGGTCAAACGGGCGGCGCTCATCGATTCGCGCATTCAAGCCGTCGGCATGAAGCAGGTCGACGATTTGGTTGGCCAATTGCGGGTCGCCCGGCGCCGGGTACTGCACGGCGAACAGCTCGCGGGGGAAACCGCCGAAGTCGTGCCAGGTCTCGGGCGCAGCGCTGCCGCTGACCAGCAGTTCCTGGCTTTCCCAATGCGCCGACACCACCACAATTGCCTTCGGCCGTGGCAGTTCAGCGGCCAGGCGCTGCAGGGCAGGGCCGCTGGCGCCGGGTTGCAGGGCAAGCATGGGTGATCCGTGGGAGATAAACAGGCTGGGTAACATAAGGAAGGTCCTGAGGTTTAACATGGGCCCATCTTCAATCAGATCATTGATCTAAATCTAATATAAGTTTTAGCGCTTTTTGATCGAATTCTCGGAGGTGATTTCATGGAGCCCAAATTTTGGCAGGAGCGCTGGGCGCGTAATCAGATCGGCTTTCACTTGCCCGAAGTTAACCCTTACCTGCTGCGTTATTGGCCTTCGCTGACCCTTGCTCAGGGCGCCAAGGTGCTGGTGCCGCTGTGCGGCAAAAGCCTGGACCTGATGTGGCTGGCCAGCAACGGCTATCACGTACTCGGCGTTGAACTGTCGGAGCAGGCGGTTGATGCGTTTTTCCGCGAGCAGAACCTGACGCCGCGAATCACTTGGCACGGCGTATTCAAGGTGTACCAGGCCGATTTGATCGAGATATGGTGCGGCGATTTCTTTGCCTTGGATGCTGGGGCACTGGCTGATTGCACGGCGCTTTACGACCGTGCCGCACTGATTGCCTTGCCGCCGCTGATGCGTGCGCAGTACGCCGAGCAGTTGAACAGCCTGTTGCGGCCGGGCTGCCAGGGGCTGCTGATCACCCTGGACTATGACCAGACGCAAAAAACCGGCCCACCCTTTGCGGTGACGGACGATGAGGTGAAGGTACTGCTGGGTTTGCAGTGGTGCCTGGAGGTGCTCGAAGCTCAGGATATTCTGGATGAGAGCTGGAAGTTCGTGCAGGACGGTGTCACGCGCCTCGAAGAGCGCGCTTATCGGCTCACCAAGGTGTAAAACCCGCGCACAAAAAAGGGGCGATCCAATCGCCCCTTTTGCATTACCGGGTATCAGCCCAGGCGACGCAGCGCGTCGATACGCTCTTCCAGCGGCGGGTGGCTCATGAACATGCGAGCCAGGCCCTGCTTGACGCCGCCGTTGATGCCAAAGGCGGTCAGGCTGTCGGGCATATGCACCGGCAGGCCCTGTTCGGAGCGCAAGCGCTGCAGCGCACTGATCATTGCACTGGTGCCAGCCAGACGTGCGCCGGCTTCGTCTGCGCGGAACTCTCGTTTGCGCGAGAACCACATCACAATCGCGCTGGCCAGGAAGCCCAGTACCACTTCGGCAAAGATGGTCGCTACAAAGTAGGCGATACCGCGGCCGCCTTCGTTCTTGAAGATCACCTTGTCGACAAAATTGCCGATGATCCGCGCGAAGAACATCACGAAGGTGTTCACCACGCCTTGCACCAGCGCGAGGGTAATCATGTCGCCGTTGGCTACGTGGCCAATCTCGTGGGCGAGTACCGCCTTCACTTCATCGGGTGAAAAACGTTCGAGCAGCCCTTGGCTGACCGCCACGAGGGCGTCGTTCTTGTTCCAGCCCGTTGCAAAGGCATTGGCCTCGTAAGCAGGGAAAATCCCGACTTCGGGCATTTTAATACCTGCTTCTTGAGACAACTGCTCCACGGTTTGCATCAGCCATTGTTCATGGCGCGTGCGTGGTTGAGTGATGATCTGGGTGCTGGTGCTCATCTTCGCCATCCACTTGGAGATGAACAGCGAGAACAGCGAGCCTGCAAAACCAAAGACCGCACAGAAAATCAGCAGCTGATTGAGGTTCAGATCAACCCCGTTGGCCGCCATGAACCCGTTGAAGCCGAAGAGGCTCAGGGTGATGCTGGCAATCAGCACGACCGCCAGGTTGGTGGCCAAGAACAGCAGGATGCGCATCATGGTTGTAGAGTTCTCCTCATGCTTAATATGTCGCGTACTGCGGGGTATATAAGGTGCGGCTTAGGGTGATTCAACCGAGCGACTATTTCAAACTGTGTCCTACAGCTTGAATGTACAGTCTTGAAGGGATTTTCCGATGAGGAATGCCACCCGTGAAATGCCACTTTTTGCCTTGGGGCCCCGTAACTACAGGGTTTTGTGGATGTGGAGTCACAAGTGCAGCGCGGGGAGAACAGATAGCCAGAGAAGTGTTGCCAGATAATCGCCGTACGACCGAATGTCGGTCGTACGGCGCCGCACCGCTACTGGCGATAGGACTTGAGGAAGTTGCCAATTCGGCCAATCGCCATGTCCAGGTCATCCACGCGCGGCAAGGTCACCACACGGAAGTGATCCGGCCACGGCCAGTTGAACGCCGTGCCCTGGACCACCAGCAGCTTTTCCGACAGCAGCAGGTCGAGCACGAACTTCTCGTCGTTGAGGATCGGGCAGACCTTCGGGTCGATCCTTGGGAAGGCGTACAGCGCGCCCATGGGCTTCACGCAGCTCACGCCCGGGATCGCATTGAGCAGCTCCCACGTACGGTTGCGCTGTTCCAGCAGGCGGCCCTGGGGCAGGATCAGGTCATTGATGCTCTGGTAGCCGCCGAGGGCGGTCTGGATCGCATGCTGGCTCGGCACGTTGGCGCACAGGCGCATGTTGGCCAGCATGTCGATGCCTTCGATGTAGCTCTGGGCGTTGTGCTTGGGCCCGGAAATGGCGATCCAGCCGGAGCGGAAGCCCGCCACGCGGTAGGACTTGGACAGACCGTTAAAGGTCAGGCACAGCAGGTCCGGCGCCAGGGAGCCGGTGCAGATATGCACCGCATCGTCGTAGAGGATCTTGTCGTAGATCTCGTCGGAGAACACCACCAGGTTGTGCTGGCGTGCCAGCTCGAGCATGCCCAGCAGCACTTCCTTGGAATACACGGCGCCGGTGGGGTTGTTCGGGTTGATGATCACCAGGGCCTTGGTGTTCGGTGTGATCTTGGCCTTGATGTCGGCCAGGTCCGGGAACCAGTCGGCGCCCTCGTCGCACAGGTAGTGCACCGGGTGGCCGCCGGCCAGGGTCACGGCGGCGGTCCACAGTGGGTAGTCCGGTGCCGGCACCAGCACTTCGTCACCGTTGTTGAGCAGGGCCTGCATGGACATCACGATCAGCTCGGATACGCCATTACCCAGGTAGATGTCTTCGATGCCGACGCCTTCGACCTGCTTCTGCTGGTAGTACTGCATCACGGCCTTGCGCGCGCTGAACAGGCCTTTGGAATCGCTGTAGCCCTGGGCGGTGGGCAGGTTGCGGATCACATCCTGGAGGATTTCCTCCGGCGCTTCGAAACCAAAGGGCGCCGGGTTGCCAATGTTCAGCTTGAGGATGCGATGACCTTCCTCTTCCAGGCGCTTGGCGTGCTTGAGCACTGGGCCGCGAATGTCGTAGCAGACGTTGGCGAGCTTGTTCGATTTGCTGACCTGCATGGCGATGTGATCCTGAAAATGAACGATCCAGACGGTATGGGCACTACCGTACTGTGAATGCTGCAAGGTCCGCACCCATAAATACGTTTGAATGCCGGTAGCGCGGGTGCCAGACTGGCGTTTTGAAGAGGCGCAATCATACGTGCCGCCTGATCCGTGGAAAAGATACAGATCAGGCTTTTTCAGTTGCCGAGGTGTACCGATGGAAAAGTTGCAGAAAACCGTTGAAGAATGGAAGGCAATGCTCGATCCAGAGCAGTACAACGTGTGCCGCCTCAAGGGCACCGAGCGTCCTTTCAGCGGTAAGTACAATGAGACCAAGACTGAGGGTGTGTATCACTGCATCTGCTGCAATGAGCCGCTGTTCGATTCGACCACCAAGTTTGATTCCGGCTGCGGCTGGCCCAGCTTCTACGCGCCGATCGCCGACAGCGCGATGATCGAGATCCGTGACGTCAGCCACGGCATGATCCGCACCGAAGTGACCTGCGCCAAATGCGATGCGCACCTCGGGCATGTGTTCCCGGACGGTCCGCCGCCGACGGGGCTGCGTTATTGCATCAACTCGGTGTGCCTGGACCTTGTACCCCGTTAACTCGACTGACGGCGGGCCTCTGTAGGTGCGAGCAAGCCCGCTCCTACAGAGTGTTGATGGGATGCCATCAGTCTGGTCAATTAAATTGCACACAATTGAATTGCCTACTATGTTTCACCTTCTTCCCCCTTTATCGAGGCACTGCCATGAGCAACAACCTGCTGAGTATCCCTTGCACCACCATCAAGGGTGAGCAAAAGACCTTGGCGGATTTCGCCGGCAAGGCCGTCCTCGTGGTCAACACCGCCAGCAAATGCGGCTTCACCCCGCAGTACAAGGGCCTGGAGCAACTTTGGCAGCAGTACAAGGACCAGGGCCTGGTGGTGCTGGGCTTCCCTTGCAACCAGTTCGGCAAGCAGGAGCCCGGTGACGAAGGTGCGATTTCCGAATTCTGCGAGCTGAACTTCGGTGTCAGCTTCCCGTTGTTCAAGAAGATCGACGTCAATGGCAGTGATGCCCATCCACTGTTCGTGCAACTGAAAAAACAGGCGCCCGGACTGCTGGGCTCCAAAGGCATCAAGTGGAACTTCACCAAGTTCCTCATCGGCCGCGACGGCCAGGTGGTCAAGCGCTTCGGTCCTGCCACCAAGCCGCAGGACTTGACCCAAGAGATCGAAGCCTTGCTCAAATGACCGACCTGCCCAGCGTGTCCCTGGCCCTGAACAACCAGCTGTGTTTCAAGCTCTACGCAGCGTCACGCGCTGTCACCCGCGCCTACAAGCCGATGCTCGACCAGTTGGGCCTGACCTACCCGCAATATGTGGTGATGCTGGTGTTATGGGAGTGGCACGCCACGCCTGCGCTGCAGCCGACGGTCAAGGCCTTGGGTGAACGCCTGATGCTCGACTCGGGCACGCTGACGCCGCTGCTCAAGCGCCTTGAGCAGCTTGAGTTAGTGAAGCGCCGGCGCAGTGCCAGGGATGAGCGTGAAGTGCATTTGAGCCTGAGCGCGGCCGGTGTGCAACTGCGGGACCAGGCCCATGGTTTGAAGACCCGCTTGTTGTGTGATCGCGGCATCGACCTGAATCAAGCCGATGCCTTGCGCGATGGCCTCGACCAGTTGCTTGCGCAGCTTAAAGACTTGTCGTCCCAGGCACCCACAAGTCCAGCAGCGCATTGAGTTCTTCGCGGCGGAACGGCTTGGCCAGGTAGTCATTCATCCCCGCCGCACGGCAGCGCTCGCGTTCTTCGGACAGGGCGTTGGCGGTCAATGCGACAATCGGCAGGTCCGGCCAGCGCCCGCTGCGACGAATCTGCCGGCTGGCCTCATAGCCATCCATCACCGGCATGTTGCAGTCCATCAGCACCATATCGAAGCGCTGTTCTTCAAGAAACTTGAGTGCTTCGCCACCATGGGCGGCGACAATCACTTCGCAGCCCAGCTTGCTGAGCATACCCTTGGCCACCAGTTGGTTGACCGGGTTGTCCTCCACCAGCAGGATGCGCGCCCGATGTGCGAGTGGCGCGGCATCCAGTTGGATTGGGTCAGGCATCAGATGTGCGTCGGTGCGTAAGTTGCGGTGCAGGATCTGGTACAGCGCGTTGCGGCTCAAGGGGCGCGCCTGTTGGTGCAGCGGCGCGAGTGCTGCCACTTCTTCGCTGGGCATGAAATTGCCATAGGCGGTCACCAGCAGGATGGGTGTGGTAATGCCCGGTCGTATGCGGAACAGGCATTCCGGGCAGTCGGTAATCAGCAGGTCAGGCGTTTGCCCGCTCAAGTCGTCTTCCATGGTGAAACAACGGGGGGCCAGTCCCCAGCTGGGCAGCAGGGTCGTGAGCAACTCTGTCAGGCCGCTGCCGGCGTTGGTGATGGCGATGACCTCACCTTTGAGCGGCGGTGGCTGCAAGGCGGGCAAGTGGGCAGGCAGTGGCAGGTCGGCGCAGAACTGGCTGCCAAAGCCCACTTCCGAGCTGATACTCAAACGCCCCTTCATCGCTTCGCACAGGTTGTGCGTCAGCGCCAGGCCCAGGCCCGTCCCACCAAACTGGCGAGTGATACCTGCGCCTGCCTGGGTGAACGGTTGGAAGATTTTCACCTGGGCCTCCTGCGCAATGCCGATGCCGGTATCGCAGACTTCAATGCGCACCCCGCCGTCGTGGGTACGCAGGCGCACATCAACCCGACCAAAGCGCGTGAACTTCAGGGCGTTGGAGAGTAGGTTGCTGACAATCTGCCGCACACGGGTCGGGTCACCCAGCACGTGGGCCGGGAACTGCGGGTCGATCAGGCAGCTCAGTTCCACGCTCGGTGCGGCGTTCTGCGATAACAGGTTGGCGGTGTCTTCCACCAGTGCGCCCAAGTCGAACGGGATGCGCTCCAACTCCAACTGGCCGGCGTCGAACTTGGACAGGTCGAGAATATCGTTGAGTAACTCCACCAGCACTTTGCCGGAGTCATGGGCGATAGACAGTTGCTGGCGTTGCTCGGCGTTCAACGGACTGTCCAGCGATAGCGCGATCATGCCCAGCAGGCCGTTGAGCGGGGTGCGGATTTCGTGGCTCATATTCGCCAGGAAGGCCGCCCGGGCCTGGGCCATGCCCAATGCCTTCATCTTCGCCGCTTCCAGTTCATCGTTGGACTGGGTCAGTCGCTGGTTGCTGGCCTTGAGTTCAAGGGTGCGCGCGGAAACGATGTCTTCCAGTTGCCCCAAGTATTCAGTCAGCCGGTCTTCGGCGTGGCGGCGCTGCTGGATTTCGGTTTCCATGTTTTCGAATTGCTGGTTGGCGACGTTTACCAGCACGCCGATTTCATCGTGCTCATGCCCTGGCGGGCAGTCCAGGCGTGCCTGATTGCGTGTGCTCAGCTCACGAATAATGCGCACCAGTGGCTGGGTCAGCATCACGTAGAACAGGCCCAGCAAAATCCCGGTCAGCAGCAGGCTGCGCACGAACCCGTTGAGCAGGGTGATCTCAGCGCGGCGTAGGAACCGGCTACCAAAGGCGTAGGTGTCGACGTCCAGACGCAGTACACCAAGTGACTCATTGGGCATGTGGCCCAGGAACAGTTTGTCTTCGAACTGACGGTTGGCGCCAAACATAAAGTCACTGATAGGCCGGTAGGTACTTTCCTTGCGTGGTCGGTCGACATCGGCCAGTACCACGCCGTTGTTGTCGATCAACTGCGCGCGAATGATGGCGGGGGAGTGCAGCAGGCCCAGGGTCAGTTCCTGGGCCAGTTCGGCATCGATGTTGTAGGCGATACGTGACGCGGGGTTATGGCTGATTTCGATCAGCGAACGTATTTCGCGGTTGATGGATGCGTCTTCGCTGGCATAATCAATGCCGATTTGGATCAGGCTGAGTAAGGTTCCCAAGACGAAACCGACCAGCACAGTCAATCTGGCTTGTTTATAAGACAAGCGGTGGGCGAACTTGATATCCATTGAGTGTTGAACCACTTCACGTTTCCCTTCGCCCGGCAAGCATAGCTGAACATCCACAAGCTAACGCTTGCCCGGCATGAATCGTTTTTTACGCAGCCCCAAGCGGTCTGTCGCAGGGTTGCCAATACGCCATCTTTTGCAAGAACTTGCCAGAGGAATAATCGTGGATTCTCGATTGAGTGCTTTTCTAGAGCGAGCCGATGCAGTGCTCGCTCGCCTGGAACCCTTGTTGCCCGCGCCACGCCAAACCATCGACTGGAATCAGTGCCTGGCCGCCCGTTGGCAACGTGAGGGCCGCAGTGGTTTCCTGTTGCCGCTGGACGTGAGCCTGGACATGCGCCTGTCCGACCTGATCGGCGTAGACAAGCAACGTGAAACCCTTGCGCGTAACACCCAGCAGTTTCTGGATGGCCTGCCTGCCAACCATGCGTTGCTGTGGGGGTCGCGGGGCACCGGTAAATCGTCCATGGTCCGCGCTTTGCTCGCCCAGCACGCCAAGGCCGGTTTGCGCCTGATCGAAATCGAGCGTGACCATCTGGCCGATCTGCCGCGCGTGGTTGAGCAACTGCTCAAGTTGCCGCAACGTTTCATCCTGTTCTGCGACGACTTGTCGTTCGAAGCCGGCGAAGGTGACTATCGGGTACTCAAGAGCGTGCTGGACGGCTCCCTGGAGCAGGCGCCTGAAAACGTGCTGTTGTATGCCACGTCCAACCGCCGCCATCTGGTGCCGGAAAACCAGAGCGACAACGATAACTGGAAGCGCGTGGACGGTGAGTTGCACCCGAGCGAGGCGGTGGAAGACAAGATTGCCCTGTCCGACCGCTTTGGCTTGTGGCTATCGTTCTACCCGTTCACCCAGGAACATTTCCTGGACGTGGTCGAGCACTGGATCGGTGAGCTGGCGAACAAGGCGGGTTTGCAGTGGCAGCGCGATGAGGCCCTCGATATTCTCGCCGTGCGCTGGGCTACCGGGCGCGGCAACCGCAACGGTCGCTGCGCGTATCAATTCGCCCGTTACTGGGTGGGTCTCAAATTGCTGGAGCGTCAACCATGATCGATTTACAACAAGCCGGTACCGGCCTCGGTGGCTATGCCCTGCTGGGTGCCCAGCTGGAGTCGCTGCTGGCCGATGAGCGCGATTTCATCGCCAACAGCGCCCAGTTTTCCGCTTTCCTGTTCAGCCAGCTGGGTGACCTGAACTGGGCGGGCTTTTACCTCAACCGCAATGAAGAGCTGGTGCTTGGCCCGTTCCAGGGGCAGATCGCCTGTGTGCGTATTCCGTTCGGCCGTGGGGTGTGCGGCGCGGCCGCGTCCTCGCGGCAAACCCAGCGAGTAGACGATGTTCACGCATTTCCCGGGCATATCGCCTGTGACAGCGCGTCCAATAGCGAACTGGTGGTGCCACTGGTCAAGGACGGCACATTGATTGGTGTCCTTGACCTCGATAGCCCGTCGTTGGCCCGCTTTACCCCTCAGGACCAGGCCGGTATCGAACAGCTGGCGGCGATTTTCCTGCGCTTGACCGACTGCTGATCAAATAGGGGGCGCGCCCGCCCCTTATTGGCCATCCAGCTCGTCAAGCCGCACTTGCAGCATCCTCTCCAGCTCCAGCATCAGCTTCTCCAGGGACTTCACACTCGCTTCGATCAGGGGCCGATCATCGCCCCGGGCACAGGCCTGTTCGAGGGCTTCGCACTGCGAGGCCAGCGCACTGGCCTGAACGATGCGAGCGGCTCCCTTGATCTTGTGAGCCTGTTCGATGATGTCCTCGACGCCGGTCTGCGCAGCCATCAACGCGACCAACTCCTGGCGATCCTGGCGACTGCTGCTCAGCAACTCCTTCAGCAGCAGGCGGCACATATGTGGATCGCCACCGGTAAGGGCCTCGAAATTGCCGATGTCCAGGATCAGGCCGGTGGGCTGGGGGCTGATCTTTGCCAGTTGCCGCTCCAGCGCCGTGAGGTTGATAGGCTTGAACAGGCAGTCATCCATGCCCGCCTGTGCACAGCGTTGCTTCTCTTCTGGCTGGGCATTGGCCGTAAAACCCAGTACTACGCAAGGCGTCAGCTGTTCGCGTTGCTCGTATTCGCGGATCGAACGGCTCAACTCGTAGCCATTCATGATCGGCATGTTGCAATCGGCGATTACCAGGTCGAAGTGCTCCTGGCGCCAGGCCTGGAAGCCGGCAGCGCCGTTCTGGGCGGCGGTGAACTGGTGGCCCAGGTAGCCGAGCTGCTGACACATCAACAGGCGATTCGCCGGATGGTCGTCCACTACCAGCACATTGAGCACAGGCACATCTGTGGTTGCGGCAGGCTTGAGTTCGTCGACTACCTGCGCTGCCTGCAGGCGATTCATCTTCAGGTTCACATGCACCTGGGTGCCCACCATGGGCACGCTGCTCAGGCTCAGTTGCCCGCCCATCATGGCGCACAGGCTGCGACAGATCACCAGCCCAAGGCCGGCACCGCTCCTGGCCAACTGTCCTGAGTTGTCCGCCTGGGCAAAGGGTTCGAACAGGCGCATCTGGTCGTCCCGGCTGATACCGATGCCGGTGTCCTCCACCACCAGTTTCATCTCGACCTGCTGCGGCAATTCGGTGGCTGATACTTCCACCTTGATCTTTACCTGGCCACGTTCGGTGAACTTGATGGCATCGCTGATCAGATTGGACAGCACCTGCTTGAAGCGCAGTGGGTCGATCAGGACTTCGGTGTGTTCAAGATCAGGCGTGAACTCCAGCAACAGGCTAAGGGTCTTCTGGCGTGCCAGGCCGTCGAAGACACGCACTACCGACTCGATCACCTCCCTCAGGTTCACGCGTTCCGGTGCCAGGCTGAGGCGACCGGATTCAATCCGTGCGATGTCCAGGATGTCGCCGATCAGCTCCAGCAGATCCTTGGCCGAGTTGTAGGCAACTTCGATGGCGGGGCGGTCGAGGTGGCCCTGGTCCGCCCGCTTCAGGGTCAACTCCAGCATGCCGATCACCGCGTTCATCGGCGTGCGGATTTCGTGGCTCATGGTGGCGAGGAACGTGCTCTTGGCCCGATTGGCTTCGTCGGCTCGCTCCTTGGCTGTGCGAAGTTCGTCGAACAACTGGCGTCGTTCACTGATATCGATCCAGCCACCGATGATGCCCTGAACTTCACCGACGGAGTCGCGGTACGGCAGGATCCAGTGGTAGATCGTCAGTTTTTTTCCGCGAATATGCAGGGTGCGATCCAGGATCAGCGGGTTGCCTTCGGCCACCACGCGCTGATAGTCGGCATGGTATTGCGCCGCCTCGACTGCGAGGGCTGTGCTGATCTGGACCGCGCTTTTACCTATCACGTCTTCGCGCTTGACGTCGAACGCCTGCAAGTAACTGTCGTTGCAGGTCTGCAGCAGCCCCTTGTTGTCACGTACGTAGATCGGGTGCGGGGTTTCATTGACCAGGGCGCGCATGAACTCAAACTGATCATTGAGGGCGCGCTCGGCCATTTTCCGGTGCTTGATCTGGCGGCGCATGTACGCGTTCCAGCTCAGGGAGATCAGCAGCAGCAGCCCGGTCCCGATGATGATGCGCGCAATCAGTTGGTGATAATCACGCCAGTAGCTGTCTGAGGCGGCGGTATAGCCGCGCCAACGACTGTTGATCACGCCCAGTTCATCCGGTGCGATGCTGAGCAAAGCCTTGTCGAGAATCGAGCTGAGTTCGGTGGCGCTGCGTGATGTCGCCAGCCCGAAGGTGGCCGGCATCGTGCCAATGCTGAAGCTGATTTGAATCTTGTCCTGAAGCATCTGCGAGGACAGGAAGTAATTGGCGACCACCAGCGTATTAACTGCGCCCTCTACATGGCCTTGTACCAGCAGTTCGGCTGACTTGAATGTGTCGCCGGTTTCTACCAACTGAATCTTTGGGAAGTGCTCACGCAGGAATTTTTTCAGTGGACTGCCTTGAGTGACCGCCAGGCGCTTGCCTTCCATTTCCTCCAGACCTGTAGGTGCCTGGCCGTCCTTGCGTGTCAACATCACGTAGGAGTTTTCCAGATAGGGACGACTGAAGTTCAGTTGGGCTTCTCGCTCGACGCTGGGGATGACTGCTCCGATGATGTCCGCTTTGCCGGTCTCTACGTGCTCGATCATCGTGTTCACATCACGCCCGCGCTGGACTTCGAAGCGCAGCCCTGTGCGCAGGCGAATCAACTCCAGCAGGTCGGCCGTAATGCCGCGAAAATTACCATCGGCGTCGAAGAAGGTCAGCGGCGCAAAGGTGGGGTTCACGATCACTTTGACTACTGGGTTTTCTCTCAGCCAACGTTCTTCGCGAAGGGTCAGCTGCAGCTTTTGGTCGGTCAAGAGGATGTCGCTGCCGGCACTCCAGCGTTTGGCGATCGTTTCCCGTTCGGAGGTGGGCACGGCCCTCAGTACGGCGTCGACGATGCTCAACAGCATTCGCTGGTCCTGGGGCATTGCAAAGCTGAATCCATAGGCTTCATGTCTACCGAAGTTAGCCATGCGAATGTTTTTCAGATAACCCTTGTTGATCATGTAGTGGGTGGAAATGGTATCGCCGAGAAAAACGTCAGCCTGCTCGAAAGCCACTGCATTCAAGGCGTTTTGATAAGAGGGGTAGGCACGGATGATTGCCTTGGGGTACAGCTTTTCCACCTCGTGCAGTGGCAGATAGTGATAGACCAGTGCCAGCCGCATGCCTGCCAGCCCATCATTCAGGCTGCGAGTTTCGCCTTCGCGGGTCACCAGTACCGGCCGGTCTACGGCGTACGGCTCCGACAGGGTCAGGTTGGGGTTTGCCGCTTCAAAACTGTTGGAAGAGCCCAGTAGGTCGATATCCCCCGCTTCGAGGGCACGAATGGCGGCCTCCCGAGAGGGGTAGCGCAACACTTTTACCGGCACGTCCAGCGCCATTGCCAGCAAGCCGGCGTAGTCGGCGGTGAGTCCCTCATAGTCACGCCCGCTGGAGGTGAGGTCAAAAGGCGGGTAGTCAGGAAACGCCGCGCCCAGTACCAGTTCGCGTTTGTTCTGGAGCCATTGGCGCTGGGCCTTGTTCAGGTGGGGCTCCAGCTGCACGGAGCTCGCGCGACTCAATAGGTTGAAATGCTCCGGGCTTGCTGGAAGGGTTGCAGGTACGGCGGTGCTGAAGCACAAACCGGCACTCAATATAATCAAATAGTCCTTTATACGCCTGGGCATCCGCTTTCTCACACTAGCGCGTTTCGTTTTGCCATCTCGATAAGTTCTACCAAGGACTTGGCTTGAAGTTTTTGCATCAGCCTCTTTTTATATGTGCTTACTGTTTTGTTGCTCAGGAACATACCTTTAGCGATTTCCTTGTTGGTACGGCCTTGTGCAAAAAGTTGCAATACCATCAACTCACGATCATTAACGGCCTTGAACAGTTCAAGTTCCTTGCCGCTTTCATCGCAGGGGGTCAAGGCTTGGCTGGGGAAGTAGTTGTAACCGGACAGTACGGCGCGGATGGCGCTCATCAGCTCGCTCAGGTCACCTTCCTTGCACACGTAGCCATCGGCGCCCGAACGCATGCATCGAGTGGCAAACAGGGTGGGGGATTGAGCCGTCAGAACGAGGGTTTTCATCGAGGCGTTCATGGCGTTGAAGCGGCAAAGCACTTCCAGGCCATCGAGTTTTGGAATGCTGATGTCCAGGATGATCAGGTCCGGCATGCATTCGCGGACCATTTGTATGGCGTCGCATCCGTTATCCGTTTCGCCGACTACTTTGAAATTTTCTTCGTGCTCCAACAACATTCGTATGGCCAGCCTTATAACGGGATGGTCGTCAATAATAAAAACTGTGTTCATGATCATATTCCATGCAAGTACAAATAAAGCGGGCACATTAGCTCAGAAGCCGACGGGTAAGCATGAACTTGGGTGGCAACAGGTATAAAACAGGAAAGTTCCTACATTAAAAAAGGTAAAAGCCTACCTGTCTCTAAGGAGTTGTAACGCGACAGGTCAACGTTTCGCAGGGGCATGGGTTGAAGGGGCATGGCAAGAACTTTACGGTGGTTGTGCGAGAATTTTCCGACCGGACGATTTGTTTAAAGTCCTACATTTATAACGTCAGTAATGTATGGGTCAAATGTGCAAGCTCATCTTTATTCAACGGCTTTGGCAAGTAGCCGAGCAATGGCAGGCCACGTTTGAGGGCTTGGGTTTGCAACGCTGAAAGTTCTGTCTCGGGAAGTCCGCTGAGCAAGATGGCGGCCTTGATAAAGCATTGGCGACTGGCAATTTCAATCAGTTCAAGCCCAGGCAGGTCGGGCAGGCACTGGTCACACAGGATGATGTCGAAGGGCACCTCGGCCTGGGTCATCAAACGGATTGCCTGCTCGGCGTTTTCGGCCGGGGCGAGGTGTTCGAAGCCGAAGCTTCTCAGCAGGCATTGGGTGGCGAGCAGTTGAAAGGGATGGTCCTCCACCAACAGGATACGAAGAGGGTAACTGGGCATAGAAGGCACACGGTGAGTCAAGCGTCGATAGGGGGCACGTAGGAACTGTTCACCAGACCTGCCCGGAGCGTGCGCGATTATTCTTCGGGTGCTTGTGCGAATTCGATCAGGCCGCTCTGTTCCCGTCGTAGGCAGATTCTGTTCAGTGAACAGGCGGCCTGATCAGTCAGGCTATTGAGGGCTGGAGCGCCCGGTCATCTCCCGTGCCATCTCGGTGGCATAGCTGTCGGTCATGCCGGCGATGAAGTCGATCATCCGCAGGAACGACCTGTGCAGCGGCCACGCAGGGTCCGGCGCGTTGTTGCCCAGCAGGTCGAGAATGCGCCGGTTCTTGAACGACGGCGTGCGTCCGCCGTGCTGCTCCAGGGCCGCGCCGCAGAAGGCGTTCAACAGGATTTCCAGGGTGGTGTAGGCGCCGATCTCGTGCAGAGTCTTGCGCTTGTCCTGGAAGATCTTTTTGCGCGCCATGTCCTTGGCATCCAGCACGCAGCGTTTGGCGGGGCCGTGCATATGCTCCACCAGGTCGCCGGGCAAGGTGCCAGCCAACAAGGCATCCTGTTGTTCGACGAAGGCGCGCGCCGCAGCGTTGGTCAAGTGCTCGATGGCCTTGCCGCGCAGGATCGCCAGCTTGCGTCGGCGCGAATCCTGGGAGCCCAGTTGGCGGTAAGTCTGCGGCAGGTCGTCGCCCACCAGGTCGAGCAGCAGCGACTCGACTTCGGCGTACTCCAGGAGGTCCATTTCCAGGCCGTCCTCCAGGTCGATCAAGGCGTAGCAGATGTCGTCTGCTGCCTCCATCAGATAGACCAGGGGATGGCGAGCCCAGCGTTGTTCCTCGAGTTGCGGCAGGCCGAGCTTGCTGGCGATCTGTTCGAGGATCGGCAATTCGCTCTGGTAGCAGCCGAACTTGTGTTTCTTGTAACCCAGGGAATCGGCGTGGCGGGCAGTCCAGGGGTACTTGAGATACGTGCCCAAGGTCGCGTAAGTCAGGCGCGTGCCGCCGTCGAACTGGTGGTATTCCAACTGGGTCAGTACCCGGAACCCTTGGGCATTGCCTTCGAAGTTGAGGAAATCATTGCGCTCGGCGGTGCTCATGTCGTCCAGCCAGCCGCGCCCCGCTGCCTGCTGGAACCAGTGGCGGATGGCGTCTTCGCCGGAATGCCCGAACGGCGGGTTGCCGATGTCATGGGCCAGGCAGGCCGATTGCACCACCATGCCCAGGTCGCTCGGGTCGCACCAGTCGGGCAGGGCGCTGCGAAGGGTTTCGCCCACGCGCATGCCGAGGGAGCGGCCTACGCAGCTGACTTCCAGGGAGTGGGTCAGGCGGGTATGGATATGGTCGTTGCTGGACACCGGGTGCACTTGGGTCTTGCGGCCCAGGCGGCGAAACGCGCCGGAGAAGATAATGCGGTCATGGTCTTTGTGAAACGGGCTGCGGCCGAGTTCTTCCGGGCTGTGCAGGGGTTTTCCAAGGCGTTCGCGGGTAAGCAGGGTGGGCCAATCCAAGGCGGGTACTCTCCGTACGGTGAATGACCCTCCCAGCTTCCCGGTTCCGCCCTGACGGGGCAAGCGAAAATCTACAGGCCGGCCGCGTCGATATCGATTAACAGCAAGCGCTGACCGTTATGGAAGAATTGTCCGGCGGTGAGGCAGTACTGGTTGGTGGTGGCGTCACGGTAGGTCGAGGACAACGTCAGGCGACGCTCCTCCCAACCTTCGGCCAGCAGGTGATAGAAGTACGGGCGCCACGACCAGTTGTGGCCCAGATAGCGGCTGTCGGCCTGCCAGGCGTCCTGGCGCCATTCGAAGTTGGGGGTCAACTGGGTGCCATGCCGGTCGCACTGGTAAAAGCGCAGCAGCCAGGGGAAGGCTGGCAGTTGGGGCAAGTGATCCAGCGGGGCTTGGGCTTGTGCCCAGGATTGCAGAATCTTCATCAGTTCGGTCAATTGCTGGCGCAGTTGCATGATGCGGCCGCGTTCGGCCAGTTTCTGCTGGACATACGCCGCGCGCAGTTGGTCAAAACGCGGCACGAAGGCGTCGGTGGCGAACCAGTCCAATTGCGCCTGGGCAAACAGATAGCCCTGCACATAGCGCGACCCGCATTCCAGGGCGAAGCTCAGCTGCGCCTCGGTTTCCACGCCTTCGGCAATGATCCAGCAGCCGGTTTTTTCCGCCATCTGCGCCAGCGCTCGCACTACGTCACTGCTCGGCCCGCCCCTGGCGGCTTGCTGGAACAGGCGCATGTCCAGCTTGAGAATGTCCGGCTGCAGCGCCAATACCCGGTCAAGCTGGGAATAGCCGGCGCCGAAGTCATCGATGGCGATGCGCGCACCGGCCTCGCGATAACGTGCCACCACCTCGGCCAGGCGCTGGATGTCGCCGCCCAGTTCGGTGATCTCGAACACAATGCGCTGCGGGTCGACGCCATGGCTGTGAATCTGTTTGAGACTCGGCAGCGCCTGGCCCGGGCGCAGTTGGTTAATCCAGCGCGGCGAGATATTCAGGCTCAGGAACCAGTCTTGCGGGGCTTCATGCAGGCGGCTTAACGCATTGTCGCGAATCTGCCGGTCGAGACGGCGCAAGGTCGCGCCTGGCGTGCGTGGGTCGGCGAACAACGGGCCAACGGAGTGCAAACTGCCATCAGCCTGGCGTAGACGGCCCAAGGCTTCGACGCCAGCAATGCGACCGGTGGCGGTGTCGATAAACGGCTGGAAGCAGGCGAGCGGTTGCCCGTCGATCACGGGGCCTCCTTAAGAGAGGTGGCGAAAAAAGGCCCGGCCCTCGAAAACGGGGACCGGGCCGATTCTGTTAGCAAGAATGCAGCCAGCCGGCTCAACCTTTGCGTGAATTGCCTTGCATGGCCAGTTTGATCAGCGGGATTAATCCGGCACCGAGCCGAACCAGGCGCGTCACACTGCTGATCCCGCCGCCCTTGGCGCCCTTACCGGTGAAGAAACCGATCAGCGTTACAGCGGCCACGCCCCACAGCGGCGCGTGCTTGATGCCCAGGCCGCCCTGAAAGCTTTGGCCCATGTTGCGCACCTTGTTCAGCGGCACCATCAATTGCTGGGACTCGTGGCGAATCTCCTGGCGGTGCATCTCCATGCGCAGGCGGATCAAGGCCTTGCGCATTTCCCGGCGGGAGGTTTGCTGGGTTTCATTCGAGCTCATGGCAGCAGGCGCTCCCGATCATTGGCCAGTTCTTCGAGGGTGGCATGGAACGGCGTGGACTCATCGAACACTGCCGCTTTCAAGCGCACCCCGCAGAAGGCGGCGGCCAGGGTATAGAACACACAGAGGCAAATGATCCCGGTCAGGCGGTAGCCCGTGTCCCATACCAGGATCATCACCAGCGTCGACAACCCCACCAGCAGCAACAGGGCAAACACCAGTGCCAGGCCGGCAAACAGCAGCAGGCTGACGGTGCGGGCCTTCTGTTCCTGCAATTCGATGCCAAACAGTTCGACGTGGCTGTGCAGCAAGCCTAGAACGGCCGCGCCCAGGCGTCGTGAGGTGGTACCCGTGGACGAGCCAGTTTCGCCGATAGACATGATTAGCGCCTTGTGGCCAGCAGGCCGATCAGAAAGCCCACGCCAGCGGCAATGCCTACCGACTGCCAAGGGTTGGCCTGCACGTAATCTTCCGTCGCGGTGACCGCCGCCTGGCCGCGCTCGCGCAGGGAGTCTTCGGTTTGCTTGAGGGTTTCGCGGGCCTGTAACAGCGTGTCATGAATCTTGGCGCGCAGTTCATCGGCCTGGTCTCCCGCAAGCACCTTAGTGTCGTCCAGCAACCTTTCGGTGTCAGTCACCAGGGTTTGAAAATCCGCCATCAGTATTTCTTGAGCAGTCTTTGCAGTTCTTCTGGCCATGGTTATCTCCGTGATTGGCTGATCGGTACGTGTGGTTTCGAGTCACCGGCTTCGGTGAAGGTTCAGTGCAATTGTGTGGTACAGCTTTTGCTTTGCCTTGGTGCGCAGGCTCCTGGGCCTGCGCTGAATCTGGGCGGCCTAAGGCCAGTGCCTTAAAAACCTTACCCTAAATAACTGAAACTCGCGGAAAAACCCTGTCGGCAATGGCCTGTTGTGTTTTTCGCTGCGCTAAAGCGGTTCATGCCCTCTGAAGAGGGGTGGGGCCGGTGGTGCCAATTTAGTGCGCGAAACCCTGGCTTGAACCGCTTTGGTGCTTTTTGCCTTTAATGCAGGCCTGCCACCCTCCATGGAAAATTTGCAAAGTGCAGTGGATACCCTCGTCCACAGTTCCAACACCCTGTTCATCCTGATTGGTGCGGTCATGGTCCTGGCCATGCACGCCGGCTTCGCGTTTCTGGAAGTCGGGACGGTGCGCCAGAAAAACCAGGTCAACGCCCTGTCGAAGATCCTCAGCGACTTCGCCATCTCCACCCTGGCCTATTTCTTTATAGGCTATTGGATCTCCTACGGTGTGAGCTTCATGCAACCGGCGGCCGTGATCAGTGCCGATCATGGTTATGGCCTGGTGAAGTTCTTCTTCCTGCTGACGTTTGCGGCAGCGATCCCGGCGATCATCTCCGGCGGTATTGCGGAGCGTGCAAAGTTCGCTCCGCAGTTGTGCGCCACTGCGTTGATCGTGGCATTTATCTATCCGTTTTTCGAAGGCATGGTGTGGAACGGCAATTTCGGTTTGCAGGCCTGGCTGCTCAAGACGTTTGGCGCCAGCTTCCATGACTTTGCCGGCTCCGTGGTGGTGCATGCCATGGGCGGCTGGCTGGCGCTGGCGGCGGTGTTGCTGCTGGGCCCACGCAACGGGCGCTACCGCGAAGGGCGCCTGGTGGCCTTCGCGCCGTCGAGCATTCCGTTCCTGGCGCTGGGGTCGTGGATCCTGATTGTCGGCTGGTTCGGTTTTAACGTGATGAGCGCGCAGACCCTGGACGGTGTCAGCGGTCTGGTGGCGGTCAACTCGCTGATGGCCATGGTCGGTGGCACCGTTGCCGCCCTGGTGATCGGCCGCAATGACCCCGGTTTCCTGCATAACGGTCCGTTGGCCGGGCTGGTGGCGATCTGCGCGGGTTCCGACCTGATGCATCCGGTGGGCGCGCTGGTCACCGGTGTGGTCGCGGGCGGGCTGTTTGTGTGGTGCTTTATCGCCGCCCAGGATCGCTGGAAGATCGACGACGTGCTGGGTGTATGGCCACTGCACGGCCTGTGCGGTGTATGGGGCGGGATTGCGTGCGGCATCTTTGGCCAGACGGCGCTGGGTGGATTGGGCGGCGTGAGCCTGATCAGCCAATTGATCGGCACGGGGCTCGGTGTGGCCGTCGCGTTCGGCGGCGGCCTGCTGGTGTACGGCGTGATCAAGCGCGTGCACGGGCTGCGCCTGAGCCAGGAAGAGGAGTATTACGGCGCAGACCTGTCGATCCACAAGATCGGTGCGGTCAGTCAGGATTGATCGGCGCCTCTTCGTCGGTGCTCGGATGCGTGTAAAAACCGTGCAGCAGGCGATAGCGGTTATGCCGTACTTCATCGACCCGCGCCTGCACCTGGTGGTCCGGCAGGCCCAGCAGGATCAAGGCGTGGGAGGCGAGCATCAGGCTCGACTCCAGCAACTCGGGCACCACTTCGTTGGCGCCCGCGGCTTTTAATTCAGCCAACTGGCTGTCATCGCGGGTGCGCACCAGGATCGGCACGTCGGGGTTGATATGGCGTGCTTCCTTGAGCACCGCCAGGGCGACATCACTGTTGTCCACGGCAATCACCACCAGGCGCGCGCGTTCCAGGCCCACTGCACTGAGCAACGCGCCACGGCGACAATCGCCGTAATGCACGCTGCTGTCTTCGGTGGCGGCTTCCTGCACCCGTTCCGGGTCGTCATCCAGGGCGATAAACGCCTGTTGCTCATTGCGCAGAAAGCGCCCGATGGATTGCCCGACCCGGCCATAGCCGCAGATGACCGCATGCCCTTGTAATTGGGCGTTGAGGGCGGTGATCTGTTCCAATTGCACCTGTTGGTTGGGCTTGCGGTGCAGGCGTAGGGCAATCGCCGGTGCGGCGCGCAACAGCAGTGGGGTCAGCAGCATCGAACAGAACGTAGCGGCGAGCAGCAAGCCGTTGAATTCATCGGGTATCAACCGGCTCTGCTGCATCTGCGCCATCAGCGCAAAACAGAACTCACCGCCCTGGGCCAGGGCCAGGCCGCTGCGCCAGGCAGTCTCACTGTCGCTGCCGCGCAGCTTGACCAACGCAGCCACCACACACCCTTTGATCAGCATCAGCGCGAGGGTCATGCCGAGGATCAACAGGCTGTGGCTGACGAACAACTGCAGGTCGATGAGCATGCCGATGCTGACGAAAAACAGCCCCAGCAGGATGTCGCGAAAGGGGCGGATATCCGCTTCGATCTGATGGCGGTAATGGCTTTCGCCCAGCAGCATGCCGGCCAGGAAGGCGCCGAGGGCAGGGGAGAGGCCCAGCAAGTGGGTGAGCCAGGCGGTCAGCAAGACGATCACCAGCGCCAGCAGCACAAACAGCTCCGCCGAATGGGACGCGGCGACCTCATGAAACAAGCGCGGCAATAACCAGCGGCTGGCGAGCAACAGGCCCACGAACAACACCACGGTTTTGCCCAGCGTCAGCGGCAATGCCCAGTACCAGGCCTGCTCGCTGCTGCCGGCGAACACCGGTACCAACGTCAGCAGCAACACCGCCACCACATCCTGGAACAGCAACACACCGATCGCGTTCTGGCCATGGCTGCTGAAGATTTCGCCGAGGCTGGTCAGTTCCTTGCTGACGATTGCTGTGGACGACAGCGCCAGCCCTGCACCCAGCAACAAGGCGATGCCCGGCGTCACACCAAAGGCTATCAACAAGCCCCCCAGCAGCACGCTGCAACCCAGCACCTGCAAGCTGCCCAGGCCAAACACTACGCGGCGCAGGGCGAGCATCTTGGTCAGGGAAAACTCCAGGCCCAGGGAAAACAGCAGGAACACCACGCCCAGTTCGGCGAGGTCGGGCAGATCCTCGCTGTCATTCACCCAGTCCAGGGCAGTGGGCCCCACGGCCAGGCCCACGCACAGGTAGCCCAGCACGGGTGGCAGTTGCAGACGGCGAAACAGCGCAATCACCACCAGGGATGAGGCCAGAATGATCAGCAGGTTGGCGAACACAAGCATCTCCATTGCAGGGTGAGCGGGCAAAAAGCCGCGAGAATCGCTGAATCAGTTATAGGCCATGGTGATCTGGGTCAGGGTTTATTGTGGCAAGCCCGCTCGCCACAGGTTTTTGTCAGGCTTAGAATACTTGTCTACTTACTGATCAGGGCCATTCGTCATGCTTCCTGAATGCCAGTTGTTCGGCACCCTGGGTTGCCATCTTTGTGAAATTGCCGAAGCCGAAATCATGCCGCTCGTCGAGCGCGGGTTGCTGGTTGAGTTGGTTGATATCACCGACCCCGAAGACCTGACCGACGCCTACGGCCTAAGGATTCCGGTGCTTCGGCGGGTGGACACGGGGGCTGAACTGGATTGGCCCTTCGATGCGGATCAGGTTGTCGCCTTCCTGCGCTGACGTTTATGCGATGGCGGGTTTCCGAATATTACGTTACTGTATGTTTGTACAGCGATTGAATAGAGGGAACGCCCGTGGTGAATGTTGAACAACTGAAAAGCAGCGTCAATCGCATGTCTGCCGATGTCGTGCGCGACGCGGTGAACGAGCTGCGCCTCGACGGCCTGGTCACGGAAGGCAAGACGCCGTTTAACAAAGTGCATTTCAATACCTGCTTTGCCGAGATCGAAGCGTTGTTCCAGCGCGCCGGTTATCACAAGCAGCTCGATGTGGTGGGCTACCAGGGCCTGTTGTACGCGCTTTACGATCCCGGCCGCTGGGAGGCGGTGGACGTGCTGCGCTGGCTCAAGGAGTTCACCGAGGCGGCGAGTGCTTCGCCGATCCTGCGGGCGGAATTGGCCAAGGCCTGAGATCCGCCCTAGGCCGAGTCCCGCTTCATGCGGGATAATGCCTGCCTGTTTTTCCCAGGCTTCGAGCACTTCATGTCCACATCCGCTTTTTCCGCGTCCCAGCACCAAGCCAGCACCCTGTACCTGCCACCTGGCCCCTGGACAACGGTGCTGGAGTGTCTGTGCGAGCACTTTGCGGCGATCAGCCGCGAACACTGGCTGGACCGCATCGCCCGGGGGCGGGTGCTGGATGTCAATGGCAACCCCATCCCCCTGGACCTGGCCTACAAGGAAGGCCTGTGCATCTATTACTTCCGTGAAGTACCCAACGAAAAAGTCATCCCGGTGCAGGAAACCATCCTCTACGCCGACGAGCACCTGGTGGTGGCGGACAAACCGCACTTCCTGCCCGTGACCCCGGCCGGCGAGTACGTCGAGCAAACCCTGCTGCGCCGCCTGATTCGCCGCCTGGACAACCCTGCACTGGTGCCCCTGCACCGCATCGACCGGCACACCGCCGGGCTGGTGTTGTTCTCGGCCAACCCGTCCAGCCGCTCGGCCTATCAGCAGCTGTTTCCCACGCGCCAGATCGATAAATTCTACGAAGCCATTGCCCCGGCTTTGCCTGGGCTGACGTTCCCATTGGTACACAAAAGCCGCCTGGTGGATGGCGAACCGTTCTTCCGCATGCAGGAGGGCCCGGGCGCCAGCAATACCGAAACAGCGGTGGAGGTGCGGGAAAAGAATGGCGACTTATGGCGCTACGGCCTGTTTCCCGTGACCGGCAAGAAGCACCAGTTGCGCGTGCACATGACCGCGCTGGGGGCGAGCATCTGCAACGATCCGTTCTACCCGGAGGTGATCAAGGATGCCGTCGACGATTACGCCAACCCTCTCAAGCTGCTGGCCCAGGGCGTGCGGTTTGTCGACCCGGTCACCGCTGAAGAACGCCTTTTTCGCAGCCGGATCACCCTCGACTGGTGACCCCGGAAACGACAAGGCCCGCGCGAGGCGGGCCTTATGTGCAAGCGCTGAGACTTACAGGTCTTTAACGGTGCGAACCTGATCTTTGTTGATGCGGGTACGCTTGCCGTCAAGTTGTTCGAATTCGTAGAAACCCGAATCTTCGTTGTATTTCGGGGTGTCGACGGCCTGGATTTCGCGACCGTCATTCAGGGTGATCACTGTCGGCGAGGCGCAACCGGCGAGGGTAGCCAGGCCCAGTGCAAGCATGAGAGCGGCGATGGTCCGTTGAGTCATGGGTGTTGTCTCCGAGAGAATACTTTTTTGATTACTGACCTTGTGACGTGTGAGACGTCGCCAAAGTTCCTTGTGCGAAGGTTCATTCTGACACGTCAGACCTTTGGCGCAACAGCTCTGGTGTATTCAGGTTGGCCAGGCGTGGGTCATCGGTTGGGCATTCCAGGCCCACACCGCCCAATTGCAGGAGGATCTTTCGTGGGCTGCGTTCACCGGCATGCCAGGCCTGTTCTACCTCGGTTCGCAGACCGATGGGGATGATGCAGATCAAGGGTTCCCAGAATTCACCGTGGCGCACCATCACCGGCAACGATGGATTGCGTTGTGCGGTTTCACGCAGGTCGGCGAGCAGTCGGGCATCGATGTGTGGCACATCGCACGGCAGGATCAGCAGGTGCTCATGGCGCGCGGCGGCCAGTCCCGCGCGGATACCGGCCAACGGCCCGGGGAAGTCCGGGCTGTCGTCGCTCACCAACTGGTCGGCATAGGGGGCGTACTGCGCCTGGTTGCGGTTGCACGAGATGATCAGGTCATCGGTGAGTGGTCGCACCAGGCGCTGCAAGTGTGCGATCAAGGGCTGGCCGTGCCAGTCCAGCAGGCCTTTATCCTGGCCGCCCATGCGCTGGCCGCGGCCACCGGCCAACAGCAGGATCGAACAGGGCAGGGGCATTGAATCGAGTGGCATGTGGGTTCCGCGCAGGCAGCTGAACAGGGGCCTGTGATATAACATCGGGCTGTTCCTTCGACAACCGGACCGTGCCATGAAAGCCAAGGCCGATGCACCCTTCGTACCCCTGAATATCGCGGTATTGACCGTCAGCGACACCCGCACCCTGGACACCGACACCTCGGGCCAGGTCTTCGTCGACCGCCTCACCGCCGCCGGGCACAACCTGGCCGAGCGCGTGCTGCTCAAGGACGACCTCTACAAGATCCGCGCCCAGGTCGCCCACTGGATAGCCGAAGACGTGGTGCAAGTGGTGTTGATCACCGGCGGCACCGGCTTCACCGGCCGCGACAGCACCCCCGAAGCGGTCAGTTGCCTGCTCGACAAACAGGTCGACGGCTTTGGCGAACTGTTCCGCCAGATCTCCGTGGCTGACATCGGTACCTCCACCGTGCAATCCCGCGCCCTGGCCGGGCTGGCCAACGGCACCCTGGTGTGTTGCCTGCCGGGCTCCACCAATGCAGTGCGCACCGGTTGGGATGGCATCCTCGCCGAACAACTGGATAACCGTCACCGGCCGTGCAACTTCGTGCCGCACCTGAAGCTGGCCGAACCTTGTGAATCCCGTGGGTAAGCCCGGCAAGACCGGCGCCCTGATGCCGGTAGAACAAGCCCTGCAACAGCTGCTGGCGATGGCCGAAGGCGCGCCGATCCGCGAGCAGCACGTGCTGCCCCTGGCCGAGTGCGATGGCCGCGTATTGGCCCAGGACCTGGTCTCCACCCTCGACCTGCCGCCCTGGCCCAACAGCGCCATGGACGGTTACGCCGTGCGCCTGGCGGATTGGACCGGTGAACCGTTGCCTGTCAGCCAACGTATTTTCGCTGGCCAGGCGCCACAGCCGCTGGCGGCTGGAACCTGTGCGCGCATCTTCACCGGGGCGCCGGTACCGGAAGGCGCGGACTGCGTGGAAATGCAGGAAAACGCCGTGGTCCACGCCGACGAACGCGTGAGCTTTAGCGAGCCGTTGCAGCTCAACCAGAACATTCGCCCCCAAGGCCAGGAAACCACCGTCGGCGACTTGGTGCTCGCGGCGGGTACGCGCCTGGGCCCGATCGAACTGGGCCTCGCGGCTTCCCTTGGCCGTGATCGGCTGGACGTGATCCGCCGCCCGCGTGTCGCGGTGTTGTCCACCGGTGATGAACTGATCGAACCCGGTTTGCCACTCGGTCCGGGCCAGATCTACAACAGCAACCGCCGCGTGTTGTGTTCCTGGCTTGAGCGCATGGGCTGCGAAGTCATCGACGCGGGCATCCTGCCGGATGACCTGGAGCAGACCCGTTCCCGACTGGCAGGCTTGAGCGCGGTTGACCTGATTTTGTCCACGGGCGGTGTGTCGGTGGGCGAGGCGGACTTCCTCGGTATCGCCCTGCGCGAAGACGGTGAGCTGGCGTTATGGAAGCTGGCGATCAAGCCGGGTAAACCCCTGACCTTTGGTCATTTCCGTGGCGTGCCGGTGATCGGCCTGCCGGGCAACCCGGCCTCGACCCTGGTGACCTTTGCGCTGTTGGCGCGTCCGTATTTGCTGCGCCGCCAGGGAGTGGCCGACGTCGAGCCGCTGCGTTTCGCAGTGCCGGTGGGGTTCACCTGGCCCAAGCCGGGTAACCGCCGCGAGTATCTGCGCGGGCGCATCGAGCAGGGCAAGGCGATCATCTACCGCAACCAGAGCTCCGGCGTGCTGCGCAGCGCGGCGTGGGCGGAGGGGTTGGTGGAGGTGTTGGAGGGCACAACGCTGGAGGTGGGTGATCGAGTCAATTTCATCCCTCTAAGCGAAGTCCTCAACTGACCACAGATCCAAATGTGGGAGGGAGCAAGCCCCCTCCCACATTTGGATCTGTGTGTGCCTGTGGCTATTCAGTAGTCGTCGCCACGCTCGGTCACATCCCGCTCCACCGGCCCCGCATCCGGGTCATAGCCCACCGGGAACTTGCCTTTCAAGGTCCAGGCAAACGCGATGATTTCGGCGATGGTGCGGTACAACTCTTCCGGAATACTGTCGCCCAACTCCATGCGTGCCAGCAGTTTCACCAGCTCGGCGTTCTCATAGATAGGCACTTCATTTTCCCGCGCCAACTTGAGGATGGCTTCAGCCAGGGCGTCATCGCCCTTGGCGGACAGGGTCGGGGCTTGTTGGCCGTCGTACTTGAGGGCAATCGCCTGGCGTGGCGGGTTGGGGTTATTCATGCGGTTTCATCCACCCAGCGTTGTTCCAGTCCGGTTTTTGGCCCGCGGGGTGGCGTGCCGAGGTGGCAATCCAGGTCGCCGACGTTGATGCCCGAAGTCACCAGCCGTTCGCGCAGATTGCCCAGATGACTTTCGATCAGGCTGGCGGTGAAAGGTCGCGTTGCCCACAGCTGGCTGGACAGTTTGCCCTGGGTCAGTTGCGCCTGGACCTGCAACGGCCCCAGAGGCTCCATATCGAAGGCCAGTTCGACGCGCCAGAGCATCTGCTTCGGATCTTTTTTGTCCTTGCGTTCGGGTTGGTCCTTGTCCGGCGCCGGCTCTTCGCGCTGGAACTTGACCTGCAACGGCACGATGTCCTGCAGGGTGCGCATGGGGATTTCCAACTGCCAAGTGGTTTGCAGGCGGCCGTCGGCGGTGGTGCCGGTTTGCTCCAGGCTCGACAGCTGGTGACTCTGCAACCTGGAAATGGCCCCGGCGGCCAGACGCAGCAGGTTTTCCAGGTCGCCTTCGCCTTCAAGCTTCGCCATCAGCCGCTCGGGCAGTGGAAAGCTGACCGGTGCCTGCCGCGCGCTGACTTGGCCCAGCGTGTTCAGTGGGCTGCGCACAAAATTGGGCAATACCTGGGCCAGCGTGTTGGCCGCAAGAATGGCGTTCAGGTTGGTACTGGCGGGCAGGGCGGGCAATAAGTCCGCGACAAGGCGCAGCAGTGCGCCCTTCATGTCCAGGGGTGGTATCTGAGGATTCTGCCCTGCGAGTAATTTGGCTTCCAGAAAGGCGCCGCTGTTCTGGATCACTTGAGCCAGGACTTTGGGGTTACTGACCTGTGCCAGGTCGGGCAACGCGGCGAGCAAACGGTCGGCGGCGGCGCGCAGGTCGGCGGAAGTACTGTCGCCACGGGGCAGGTTTTGCAGTGCGGTGAAGACCGCATCCAGGGAGCCCTGGCGACTTTGCTGGGTCGACAGTTGCTGGGTGACCGCCAATTGATCCTTGAGCCCGCTCAGCGGCACAAAATTCAGGGTCTGCGCGTTCTGCACCACAGCGCTCAGCAAACTGCCTACGCGCAACGGCTGTGGGCTTTCCACCGTCAGTGTCGCGCCGGCCAAGGCGTTATTCAGCACCGTCACCAGCGAACGATAGATCGCCGGTTGCGCCGTGCCCTGGGGCAGCACCTGAGTGGTCAATACCTTGGCTTGCAACAGCGTACCTTCCGGGACCTTGGCGGTATCGATGCGGGTGAGGGCGGCGACGTTGGCACTCAAGGCCTGTTGCAGGCTGAGGGTCAGGTTGCCCGCTGGCGTCTGACTCACCGCCACATTGCTGCCTAAGGGCAAGGGCTGCGCGCTGCTGGCCTGCACCAGCGTCTGGCGGCCGCCGTCCAAGGTCAGCTTGAGCAGCAACTGAAAGGCCTCACCGCCTTGTTTAAGGGCGATGACTTCGGCATTCGCGGTTTTCCCTGGGTCGATCAGCCCGGTCTGCGGCTCCAGCAGTTTCAGCAGTGCCCCAGGCACAGGCGCAGGGCTTTGCCCGGCTGCCGGGGTGGGAGGAAGCGTAGGAAGGTTGATCTCGCCGGTCATCGTGCGCATCGTCTCTGGGGAAATAGCCCTCTTTAGCGTAGGGCATCGCATGTATAATGCCGCCCGTCTGCAAAGAGAGCGGTAAAAACCTCACAACTATTTGATCCAGCTCTCTAAAATCGGTCGCCAAAGCCGTTATTGTGCTTCTTTCTATAACGGCCGCTGCACCGCCGACTTGAACCGTAAAGGCCCGCGATCTCTTGACCAGCCCTCTTCTTGAAGCCGTAGCGCTCTCCTGTGAACGCGACCTGCGTCTGCTGTTCGAGCACCTCGACCTGCGTGTGGCGGGCGGCGACATGCTGCAGATCAGCGGCCCCAACGGCAGCGGTAAGACCAGTCTGCTGCGCCTGCTGGCCGGCTTGATGCAGCCCACGGCCGGTGAAGTTCGACTGAACGGCAAGCCGCTCCACGAACAACGCACCGAACTTGCGCGCAACCTGATCTGGATCGGCCACGCCGCCGGCATCAAAGATGTGCTCACCGCCGAAGAAAACCTCAGCTGGCTCAGTGCCCTGCATCATCCCGCGACCCGCGACGCCATCTGGCAGGCCCTGGCCGCCGTCGGCCTCAAGGGTTTCGAAGACGTTCCCTGTCACACCCTGTCTGCAGGCCAACAGCGCCGCGTGGCCCTGGCGCGCCTGTACCTGCCGGGCCCGCCACTGTGGATTCTCGACGAACCCTTCACCGCCCTCGACAAACAAGGCGTCACCCAATTGGAAGAACACCTGGCGCGGCACTGCGAGCAGGGCGGCCAGGTGGTGCTCACCACCCACCACACCCTGGCGCGCATTCCCGTCGGTTACCGTGACCTCGACCTGGGCCGGTGGTCGGTATGAGTGTGTTCGCCCTGTTGGTCGCCCGCGAAGCCCGGTTGCTGTGCCGTCGCCCGGCCGAATTGGCCAACCCGCTGGTGTTCTTTGCCATCGTGATCGCGCTGTTCCCGTTGGCGGTCGGCCCCGAGACTAAACTGTTGCAAACCTTGTCGCCGGGACTGGTGTGGGTCGCGGCCCTTTTGTCTGTCCTGCTCTCGCTGGACGGGCTGTTTCGCAGTGATTTCGAAGACGGTTCCCTCGAACAGTGGGTCCTTTCGTCGCACCCCCTGCCACTTCTGGTACTGGCCAAGGTGCTGGCACACTGGGCTTTTTCCGGCTTGGCACTGGTGCTGCTCTCACCGTTGCTGGCGATGATGCTAGGGTTGCCCTCCGAGTGCCTGCCGGTGTTGCTCCTTTCCTTGCTGCTCGGCACGCCAGCCTTGAGCTTGCTGGGGGCGGTGGGCGCGGCACTGACCGTCGGTTTGAAGCGTGGTGGCCTGCTATTGGCCCTGTTGATTCTGCCGTTGTACATCCCGGTACTGATCCTGGGCAGCGGCGCGTTGCAAGCCGCGCTCATGGGCATGCCGGCGACCGGTTACCTCCTGTGGCTTGGCAGCCTGACCGCCCTGGCGGTAACCCTGACACCCTTTGCTATAGCCGCCGGCCTGAAGATCAGCGTCGGCGAATAATGAGGTCTGACCCAGCGACATTGTCAGCTCTTCAACATAAGAAAGACCCTACGCTTCTCGCAATGACGAGAAGCAACCGTGAGAAACAGCAATGAACTGGACCTGGTTTCACAAGCTCGGCTCGCCCAAATGGTTCTACGGCATCAGTGGCAAACTGCTGCCTTGGTTCAGCATCGCAGCCGTGTTGCTGATCGGCATAGGCCTGGTCTGGGGCCTGGCCTTTGCGCCGCCGGACTACCAGCAAGGCAACAGCTTTCGCATCATCTACATCCACGTGCCTGCCGCGATGCTGGCCCAGTCCTGCTACGTGATGCTGGCGGTATGCGGTGTCGTCGGCCTGGTCTGGAAGATGAAACTCGCGGACGTCGCCCTGCAATGCGCCGCGCCCATCGGTGCGTGGATGACCGCCGTGGCGCTGGTCACCGGCGCGATCTGGGGCAAACCCACCTGGGGCTCGTGGTGGGTGTGGGATGCGCGACTAACGTCCATGTTGATCCTGCTGTTCCTGTACTTCGGTCTGATTGCGCTGGGCAACGCGATCAGCAATCGTGACAGCGCCGCCAAGGCCTGCGCGGTGCTGGCGATTGTCGGCGTGATCAACATCCCGATCATCAAGTACTCGGTGGAGTGGTGGAACACCCTGCACCAGGGCGCCACCTTCACCCTCACCGAAAAGCCGGCGATGCCCGTGGAAATGTGGGCGCCGCTGCTGTTGATGGTGCTGGGCTTCTACTGTTTCTTCGGCGCCGTACTGCTGATGCGCATGCGCCTCGAAGTGCTCAAGCGTGAAGCCCGCGCCAGCTGGGTCAAGGCTGAAGTGCAAACCTGCCTGGGAGTGCGTGGATGAGCTTTGCTTCTTTCAGTGATTTTCTCGCCATGGGCCACCACGGCCTGTATGTCTGGACGGCCTATGGCATCTGCCTTGCCGTGCTGGCCCTCAACGTCGTCGCGCCGATCCTGGCCCGCAAGCGTTACCTGCAACAAGAGGCGCGTCGTCTGCGCCGGGAGACCGAAAAGTGAATCCGCTGCGTAGAAAGCGTCTGTTGATCATCCTTGCCATTCTGGCCGGCGTCAGTATTGCCGTGGGCCTGGCGATGAGCGCCCTGCGGGAGAACATCAACCTGTTCTACACCCCGACCCAGATCGCCAACGGCGAAGCGCCGCTGGACACGCGCATCCGCGCCGGCGGCATGGTGGAGAAGGGCTCCCTGAAACGCTCCGGCGATTCCCTCGACGTCACCTTCGTGGTCACCGATTTCAACAAGGCCGTGACCATCACTTATCGCGGCATCCTCCCGGACCTGTTCCGCGAAGGCCAGGGCATCGTCGCCCTGGGCAAGCTCAACGCCGACGGCGTGGTGGTGGCCGATGAAGTGCTGGCCAAGCACGATGAAAAATACATGCCGCCTGAGGTGACCAAAGCCCTCAAGGACAGCGGCCAGTCCGCACCCACCCCCGCCAAGGAGGGCTAAGCCATGACGTCCGCACTGTTTATTCCGGAGCTGGGCCAGTTGGCGATGATCCTCGCCCTGTGCTTTGCCATCGTCCAGGCCGTGGTGCCGTTGCTCGGCGCCTGGCGTGGTGACCGCCTGTGGATGAGCCTGGCGCAGCCGGCCGCCTGGGGCCAGTGCGCGTTCCTGGTGTTCGCGTTTGGCTGCCTGACCTACGCCTTTATGACCGACGACTTTTCCGTCGCTTATGTGGCCAATAACTCCAACAGCGCCTTGCCCTGGTACTACAAGTTCAGCGCGGTGTGGGGCGCCCACGAAGGCTCGCTGCTGTTGTGGGCGTTGATCCTCGGGGGCTGGACCTTCGCGGTGTCGGTGTTTTCGCGCCAGTTGCCGCAAGTCATGCTCGCCCGGGTGCTGGCGGTGATGGGCATGATCAGCATCGGCTTCCTGCTGTTCCTGATCATGACCTCCAACCCGTTCACCCGCATCCTGCCGCAGATCCCGGCGAACGGTCACGACCTCAACCCGCTGCTGCAAGACATCGGCCTGATCGTGCACCCGCCGATGCTCTACATGGGCTATGTCGGTTTCTCCGTGGCCTTTGCCTTCGCCATCGCCGCCTTGCTCGGCGGGCGCCTTGATGCGGCGTGGGCGCGCTGGTCGCGGCCTTGGACCATCGTCGCCTGGGCCTTCCTCGGCATCGGCATCACCCTCGGTTCGTGGTGGGCCTACTACGAACTCGGCTGGGGCGGCTGGTGGTTCTGGGACCCGGTGGAAAACGCCTCGTTCATGCCATGGCTGGTGGGTACCGCACTGATTCACTCGTTGGCCGTCACCGAAAAACGCGGCGTGTTCAAGAGCTGGACCGTGTTGCTGGCCATCGCGGCTTTTTCCCTCAGCCTGCTCGGCACCTTCCTCGTGCGTTCGGGCGTGTTGACCTCGGTGCATGCCTTCGCCTCCGACCCGGAGCGCGGCGTGTTCATCCTGATCTTCCTGCTGTTTGTGGTCGGCGGCTCCCTTACCCTGTTCGCCCTGCGCGCGCCGGTGGTCAAGAGCCAGGTCGGCTTCAACCTGTGGTCGCGGGAAACCCTGCTGCTGGGCAATAACCTGGTGTTGGTGGTGGCCGCGTCGATGATCCTGCTCGGCACCTTGTACCCCTTGGTGCTGGATGCCCTGAGCGGCGCCAAACTGTCCGTCGGCCCGCCGTACTTCAACGCGTTGTTTATCCCGTTGATGGGCCTGTTGATGGTGGTGATGGCGGTCGGCATGCTGGTGCGCTGGAAGGACACCCCGGTCAAATGGCTGGCTGGCATGTTGATGCCGGTGCTGCTCGGCAGCGTGGCCCTGGCCGTGGTCGCCGGCATTGCCTATGGCGACTTCAACTGGGCGGTGCTCGCCACCTTCCTGCTCGCCGCCTGGGTGTTGCTGGCCGGTGTGCGTGACATCTTCGACAAGACCCGCCACAAAGGCCTGGTCAAAGGCCTGCCGACCCTGACCCGCAGCTACTGGGGCATGCAGATCGCCCACATCGGCATCGCCGTGTGCGCCCTCGGCGTGGTGCTGTCCAGCCAGAACAGTGCCGAGCGCGACCTGCGCCTGGCGCCGGGCGAGTCCATGGACCTGGCCGGTTACCACTTCATCTTCGACGGCGCCAAGCACTTCGAAGGGCCGAACTTCACGTCAGACAAAGGCACCGTGCGCGTAGTCCGTAACGGTAAAGAGATCGCCGTGCTGCACCCGGAAAAACGCCTGTACACCGTACAAAGCTCGATGATGACCGAAGCCGGCATCGATGCCGGTTTCACCCGTGATCTCTATGTGGCCTTGGGTGAACCCCTGGGCGATGGCGCCTGGGCCGTGCGCGTGCATGTGAAACCGTTCGTGCGCTGGATCTGGTTCGGTGGTTTGCTCACCGGCTTTGGTGGTTTGCTCGCGGCGCTGGACCGCAGGTATAGGGTCAAGGTCAAGAGCCGGGTGCGTGAAGCGCTGGGCATGCAAGGAGCGGCGGTATGAAGCGTTGGTTGATGGTGTTGCCGCTGGCATTGTTCCTGGTGGTAGCGGTGTTTCTGTATCGCGGCTTGTACCTGGACCCGGCCGAACTGCCCTCGGCGATGATCGGCAAGCCGTTCCCCGCGTTCAGCCTGCCGACCGTGCAGGGTGACAAGACCCTGACCCAGGCCGACCTGCTCGGCAAACCGGCGCTGGTCAACGTGTGGGGCACCTGGTGCATCTCCTGCCGCGTCGAGCACCCGGTGCTGAACAAGCTGGCCGAGAAGGGCGTGGTGATCTACGGCATCAACTACAAGGACGACAATGCAGCGGCCTTGAAGTGGCTGGCGGAGTTCCACAACCCGTACCAGCTGGATATTCGTGATGAAGACGGCAACCTCGGTTTGAACCTCGGCGTGTACGGCGCCCCGGAAACCTTCTTTATCGACGCCAAAGGTGTGATCCGCGACAAATACGTCGGCGTGATCGACGAAGTGGTGTGGCGCGAGCAACTGGCCGCCAAGTACCAGGCACTGGTCGACGAGGCCAAGCCATGAAGCGCCTGTTAGCCGCTGCCGTCCTGGCGCTGGGCTTGGCCGGGGTGGCCCACGCCGCCATCGACACTTACGAATTCGCCAAGGACGGTGACCGCGAGCGTTTCCGCGAATTGACCAAGGAGCTGCGCTGCCCCAAGTGCCAGAACCAGGACATCGCCGACTCCAACGCGCCCATCGCCGCCGACCTGCGCAAAGAAATCTTCCGCATGCTGGGGGAGGGCAAGGACAACCAGCAGATCATCGACTTCATGGTCGACCGCTACGGTGATTTCGTGCGCTACAAACCGGCCCTCACCGGCAAGACCGCGCTGCTCTGGTTCGGCCCCGCCGGGCTGCTGCTGGCCGGCGTGGTCGTCATGGCCGTGATCGTCCGCCGTCGCCGCGCCGCGCCTACCGATGGTTCCGACGCGCTATCCCCCGAAGAGCGCCAACGCCTCGACCAATTGCTGGACACCAAGACTGATGATTGATTTCTGGCTCGCAGCCGGCTTGCTGCTTCTGATTGCCCTGAGTTTCCTGTTGATTCCTGTGTTGCGCGGCCGCCGTGCCCAGCGTGAAGAGGATCGCACCGCGCTGAACGTGGCGCTTTACCAAGAACGTGTGGCAGAGCTGCAAGTGCAGCAGGACGAAGGCGTGCTCAACGCCGCGCAGCTCGACACCGGCCGCGCCGAAGCCGCCCGCGAGCTGCTGGCCGACACCGAAGGCGTGGAAAAACCCCGCGAATCACGCCTGGGCAAACCGCTGCCGTTGCTCGCCGCCGTCCTCGTCCCGGTGCTTGGTCTTGGCCTGTATATGCACTTCGGCGCCAGCGACAAGGTTGAACTGACCCGCGAATTTTCCCAGCCGCCGGTGTCCATGGAAGACATGACCCAGCGCCTGGAACGCGCCGCCGCCGCCCAACCGGACTCGGCGGAAGGTTTGTACTTCCTCGGCCGCGCCTATATGGCCCAGGATCGTTCCGCCGATGCCGCCAAGGTCTTCGAACGCACCGTGGCTTTGGCCGGGCGTCAGCCGGAACTGCTGGGGCAATGGGCCCAGGCGCAGTACTTTGCCGACAATAAACAGTGGTCGCCCAAGGTCCAGGCGCTGACCGACGAAGCCTTGAAGCTCGACCCGAACGAAGTCACCAGTCTCGGCCTGCTCGGTATCGCCGCCTTCGAAGGCCAGCGTTATCAAGAGGCAATCGACTACTGGAGCCGCTTGCTGGCGCAACTGCCACCGCAAGACAATTCCCGCGTGGCGCTGCAAGGCGGCATCGACCGTGCCGCCGAGAAGCTCAAGGAAAGCGGCGGCACCGTTGCGCAAAAGGCGGTGATGAAAGTCCGCGTGGACCTGTCCGCCGAGGTCAAGGCCAAGGCCCTGCCAACCGACAGCGTATTCATCTTCGCCCGCGCGGTAAAAGGCCCGCCGGCCCCCTTGGCGGCCAAGCGCGTCACCGTTGCCGAGTTGCCCGTCACCGTCGAACTCGGCGATGCCGACGCGATGATGCCGCAGTTGAAACTGTCCAACTTCCCCGAAGTCCAACTGGTTGCGCGCATATCCCGGGCCGGTCAACCGACCACTGGCGAGTGGATCGGCCGCAGCCAACCCTTGGCCAGCACCACCACTGCACTGCAGCAGCTGACCATCGACAGTCCGGACAAGTAATTCGAGGAAACGCCTATGACCGCATTTGCACGCATCACCCTGCTCAGCCTGGTATTGGGCCTGAGCGCCTGTGCGGTCCACCGCCCACCTCCCGCGCCGACCGGCCCGACCATTCCGCCGTCAGGCCCATCCACCCAGCCAAGCACCACGCCTTCGGGCCCGGTGACCCCGTCGCCGAAGCCACTGCCGACCAAATCGCCGACCTTCGCCCCACCACCGGGCGCGGCCAGCCACTGGGACGGCAAGATGCAGGTGTACGTGCTGGACGACCAGCCCGACACCTTCTACCGCCAGCGCACCTACTACCGCTGGAGCAACGGCTGGAGCCGCTCCATCAGCCCCAACGGGCCCTGGGAAGACACCGACGTGCAGGGCGTGCCGCCGGGGTTGAGCAAGCAGTACGCGCAATGACAAAAGGCGACCTTCGGGTCGCTTTTTTCATGCCTGTGAACCCCATTCTTCTAAACACTGGAGGGCAAATGTGGGAGGGGCTTGCCCCCGATAGCGGTGTTTCAGTTAATGAATGTCTGACTGACATACCTCTATCGGGAGCAAGCCCCCTCCCACAGGAGATCTCCTCAGCCATCAAGCCACAGGGCACTCCCGCTCCAGTGCCGCACCCACTAAAAACTGCGCAATCTCAACCATCTGCACCACCGCCAGCACCTGCTTGCGGCTTGAATTATCCAAGTGCTCGGCTAAGCCCTCCCACGCACAGCTCTCCATCACGCGAACACAATAATGCCGCTGGCGCGGCACTGTGCGCCATTCTAATCCAGGCGACCAAGCCTGATCGTTGATTTGATTGATCACGCGGAGCATGGGAACGATCATTATGCGATAGTCGGCAATATCATCAGGACCAGCTTAACTCCCCACCCTTCAACAAGACGGACCCTCATGAACCTCTACGTCATACGCCACGGCGAAACGTGGATCAACGCGGAACACCGCTACCTCGGCGCACTCGACCCGGAACTGACCGAGCGGGGCAGGGAACAGGCTGTCTCGCCCTTTGAAACGCACTGAATCACCGCCACAGGTGACTTTCAAAAAACCTCACCAACCCGTCAGGGTTGAGCAAGCACTACGCCTAGCAAATATTGGAGCGGCACTTCGGTAATGTGGCCGCCGCAGGTCTGGCTGCCGAGGGATTGCTGGATATACTTTCCAGTGCGGGGAAAATCGCCATTGGCCTGCGCGCCGACCTGGTCCAAGCCAGGAGCCGCGAAGGGCTTCCTGTGGTGCAACACGTCTGGCGACAAGCGAAGAGGGTGTTTTGATGGTGGGCAGGTTGATCTATCTCATCGGGCCATCGGGTTCGGGCAAGGACAGCCTGCTGGAGGCTGCACGCCCGCGGTTGGCCGAGCGCGGTTGCCGGATTGTGCGCCGCGTGATCACGCGCTCGGCGGAAGCGGTGGGCGAGGCGGCCCAGGGCGTAAGCCCGGAGCAGTTCGCCGTGATGCAGGCCGAGGGCGCGTTTGCCCTCAGCTGGCACGCCAACGGGTTGTCTTACGGCATCCCTGAGGTCATCGACGAATGGCTGGCGACGGGGGAAGACGTGCTGGTCAACGGCTCACGCGCACACCTGGCGCAGACCCGCGAGCGCTATCCGGAGGTGTTGGTGCTGTTGCTGACGGTGGATCAAGCCGTCTTGCGCCAGCGCTTAATAGCGCGGGGCCGTGAGTCTTTGGCGGATATCGAGGCGCGCCTGGCGCGCAATGCGCGGTTTACCCAAGAGCTGATCGCCGGCAATGGCGCCGGGTTGTTCGTGTTGGATAACTCCGGCCCACTGGAACACACGGTCGAACGCTTGTTATGTTGCCTGAGCCAGGGGCACTCGGTATGCGCCTGAGCCTGCTCGGCACCGATGACGCGCGGTGACCTGCGCTTTAGCATAAGGTCATGTCAAGCGGCGAGATTCTGACATGCTGAGAACTCGTCGGAAAAGGTTAAGAGCATGTATCTGGGGGCGGGCGGATTTTGCGTAGTCGAATGAGGACAGTTTTGTAGGATTTCGTTTTTTTCCTGATAAACCAATAAGTTTTTTTACGCGAAAGTGTGTGTTCAGTTGTTTAAATTGAAAGTGTTTTATTGCGTCTCTTAGCGCATGTTGCGCCACGTTAGAATGTTTCAGTGCGAACTAAATCAGTGCTGTTCCGAGGGTTTTCTGCATGGGAGGTTACTGCCCCGATGCTGATTGATTCGGCTCATTCACTCACTCTCAAGAGCGCACTGTCCCATGATTAACTCTGAACGTAATCCGCTAAGCTTCTCGCTTGAAAATTTACCACCTTCCGATCCCGGCCCCTTCGGTGTGGGCGCCGGTCGCAAACCCACCTTCACGACGGAGCAGGCCGGAAAGCACATCACCCGCGACAACCTGCATTTCCACGACCGTAATAGCGACAAGCGGATCGACCTCTCCTATACGGTAGACCCGACGTTCAGCGCCGCGCAGCAACGCCGTGTGCGCCAGGCGGCGCAATCCTGGGAGGACGTGGCCAACATCAGTTTCAAGGAGCGGGCCGCCGGCGCCGACGGCACGGTACATATCAAAAACAACCCACGCGGTGACCGTGGCGTCGCCACCTCACCCACGCGCTCCACTGCCAGCACCACGGCCACGGTTGGCACCCTGCGAGAAAGTAGTTCGCCTGCGTTGGGCAGCCACTTTTCAGTGACCGCCGTGCATGAAATCGGCCACGCCATCGGCCTGCAGCATCCGGGCAACTACAACGGCGGCGGTTCTGATTACAACAGTGGCGCCGTGTATGCCGGTGATACAAAGGCACGCAGTGTGATGAGTTACTGGTCGGAGAAAAACCAGGCCGGCCACGACTTTCGGAATTCGAACCCTTCTGCCCCGATGATGGACGACATCGCTGCGGTTCAGCGGCTATATGGGGCCAATCACCAAACCCGCAACACCGACACGACCTACGGCTTCAATTCCAATACCGACCGCGAAGCCATGACCCTCACCAGCGCCAGCGATAAACCCATCTTTTGCGTCTGGGATGGCGGCGGTGACGATACCCTGGATTTTTCCGGGTTTTCCCAAAACCAGAACATCAATTTGAAGGCCGAATCGTTTTCTGATGTAGGCGGTTTGAAGGGCAATGTTTCGATCGCCAAAGGCGTTACAGTTGAAAACGCCATCGGCGGTTCCGGACGGGATGTGCTGACCGGCAATGACGCCGACAACCGGCTCAAGGGCGGGGCGGGGGCTGACACGTTGCGCGGTGGTGGTGGTGCAGACACGTTTACCTACGATAAGGCCAGTGACTCCACCTCGCAGCAGCCGGACCTTATTGAGGACTTCACCAGCGGCACCGATAAGCTCGACGTCGCGGGTGTCTTGAAAGAAGCAGGTATCGGCGCCCTGGTGTTTACTGATCGCTTCAGTGCCCGGGCAGGCGAGGCTGTGCTCAAACACGATGCCGCCACCGGCCGCTCCAGCCTGGAGATCGACCTGAAGGGCCGCGGCAATGCCGATTTCATGGTCAAGAGCGTCGGCCAGATCAAGCCCGGGGACGTGCTGTGGCAAGGGCAAAAGCCGCAGGTCAGGCCGCTGCCTGCCCCGACGCCACCTTCACCGTTACCTGCACCTGCGCCCTTACCGTCACCTTCACCGCCTGAGTCGAAAACCGATGCCCTTTCGGCATTGAACGAGGTAATCGTCAAGATATTATCGACATTGCTGCAGATACTGCAGCGCGTCGTCAAGCCTTGATCAGCGCCTGCACATACTCCACAAATGCCCGCGCCTTGGCACTGGCCATACGCCCGGTGGGGAATACCGCCCATAGATCCCTGGGCGGCAATTCCCAGTCGGTCAGTACCGTCTTGACCTCGCCGCTGGCCAGCTCCGGCGCGAACATCCAGGAGGACGACAGGGTGAGCCCCAGATGACTCAGCACGGCGGCGCGCACCCCTTCTGCTGCGGTGACATGCACACGGCCATGGGCGACGACGGGGTATTGGCTGTCGCCTTGGCTGAAGCGCCAGTGTGAGCCTTCAGCGCGGGTATAGATGATTGCCTGGTGTTGCATCAGGTCGGCGGGGGTGGCGGGTTCGCCGAAGCGTGCGAAGTAGGCCGGGGTGCCGAGGATGACGCAGGGCGATTCGCCAATCTTGCGCGCCGTAAGGCTTGAGTCATTCAGGTTGCCCATGCGCAGGGCGACGTCGATGCCTTCCTCCACCAGGTTGAGGCTGCGGTCATCGAGCACCACGTCCACGTTCATCCCCGGATATTGCGCCAGGAACGGCCCCAGGTGCGGAATGATGTGCAGGCGTGCGAAGGTCACCGGCGCGCTGATCCGCAGGTTCCCCGAGAGCCCGGAGCCTGCACCGCGCGCAGCCTCGTCGGCCGCGTTGGCTTCATCAATGGCGCGCTTGGCTTTATCGAAAAACGCCAGCCCTGCCTCGGTTGGCGTCAGACCCCTTGTCGAACGCATCACCAAGCGTACCGCCAGGCGTGCCTCCAATTGCGCGACGCTCTTGGACACGGCCGGTTGGCCGATGCCCAGGCGCTTGGCCGCGGCGGAGAACGAGCCGGTCTCGACAACGTGGACGAAGGTTTCCATGGCGGTGAGACGGTCCATCGGGTGTTCCTTGCTGGATTGGGCGCATCGCGATGCAGCGCGGCGTACCAGCCTAAGGGTAATGCCCATGGGGTGTCATCCGGTTGGCGGTTTTCAACTTGTGGCAAAACACCCGTCAGTCAGGCTGACCCAATCTGTGCTTGAGTAAAGATAACTCTAGGGTTACTTTTATTCGGGCCAAGCCAAGGAGGCTGGGGTGCAGAGCAGGCTATTGATCAAGGAGCTGCAAGAGGCGGGTTGGGTGCTGGATCGGGTCACGGGCAGTCATCATATTTTTACCCACCGCTATAACCTGTACACGATCCCGGTGCCGCATCCGAAGAAGGATCTGCCCTTGGGCACCGTCAGAAGCATCAGGAAACGCGCCGGGCTGTTTCAGTTTTAAGGAGAGCATTCATGCAATACCCAATCTGTATCGAATGGGGCGATGACTTCACCGCCACCGGTATCCAGATCCCCGATATTCCAGGCGCAGCCACTGCCGGGGACAGTTTCGAAGAGGCGTACAACGCCGCTGTGGAAGTCGCGCACATCCTGCTGCAGGAGATCGCCGCGGAGGGTGGGATGATTCCGATGCCAACATCGGTGGCCAATCATCACACCCACGAAGACTATGTCGGGATGGGCTGGGGCATGCTGGAGCTGGACATCTCGCCCTATCTGGGCAAGACCGAGAAGGTCAATGTGACCTTGCCCGGTTATGTCATCCAGCGCATCGATCGGTATGTGCGCGAGCACAAGGTCAAAAGCCGCTCGTCATTTCTGGCGGATGCGGCTTTGGAGAAGTTGGTGCGTTCTTAAGGGCAATCAGGCTGTGGCGACGGCTCCCCGGCGCGAGGCGCTCAGGAACCGCAACAACGCCACCAGCGGAAACGCGCTGCCCACCAGCATCACACCCAGCCAGCCGCCGTGTTCGTACACGCTGCTGGCAATCGCCGAGCCGAAGGCACCGCCGATGAAGATGCTGGTCATGTACAGCGCGTTCAAACGGCTGCGGCTGTTGGCGTCAAGGGCGTAGATGGCGCGTTGACCGAGGACCATGTTCATCTGCACGCAGAAGTCCAGGACCACGCCGGTCACCGCCAGGCCGATCACGCTGTACAGCGGGTGTACAAAGGCCGGCAGGAAGCTCAACACTGCAAATACCATGGCCAGCAGCGACGCGCGGTGGGTGTGGCCGGCATCGGCCAGGCGCCCGGCGATGGGGGCGGCAATGGCGCCGATGGCACCGACCAGGGCGAAGATCGCGATCTGGGTCTGGCTCAGGCCGTGGTTGCGCACCAGTTCCAGCGGGGCGGCGGTCCAGAACAGGCTGAACGTGGCGAACATGCAGCCTTGGTAAAACGCGCGTTGGCGCAGCAGCGGTTGTTCACGCAGCAGGGTGCCCAGGGAGCGCAGCAGTTGGCCATAACTGGCACTGTGATCCGGTTGGCGCTTGGGGATGGTCAGCATCAGCACCACGCTGATCAGCGCCATCAACGCGGCTGCGGCCATGAACATCGCGCGCCAGCCAAAATGGTCAGCCACGACGCTGGACACTGGCCGTGCCAGCAGGATGCCCAGCAGCAGGCCGCCCATGATGCTGCCGACCACCCGACCCCGAGACTCGGCGGGCGCCAGGTGTGCGGCCAGCGGGATCAGGATCTGGACCGACACCGAACTGAAACCGATCAGCAACGACACCAGCAGGAACAGGTTCGGTTGTTCGGTAAAGGCCGCGCCCAACAGGCTGGCAATTGCCACCACGGTCGTGATGATCATCAACTTGCGGTTTTCCAGCAGGTCACCCAGGGGAACCAGGAAAAACAGGCCGAGGGCATAGCCGATCTGCGTCAGCGACACGATCAGGCTGGCCATCGCGGGGGTGAGGCCGACGTCCGGTGCGATCAGTTCGATGATCGGCTGGGCGTAGTAGATGTTGGCGACGATGGCGCCGCAGCAAAACGCAAACAGCATCACCATGCTCCGGGTCATGGTGCTTGTAGCGTGGGAAGTAGCGTTCATGGTGTTCTCATAAAAGCGAGGGAAAGTGAGGCGAGCCTAAAGACAACACCGTAGCCCGGGTAGGCCGCCGGCAGTGATAACACTCATGCCCGGTAATGATGAGTGAATCGTTAATTTTCTGCGCGAACGGCAATGATACAGTCAGTCCCAATTGCCGAAACAGGAAATCCATTGCAATGAAGATCACGTTGAACAAGATGCTCCTGGCTTCCACCCTTGCCGCCGCGATGGCGGTGGGGCTGGCGAATGCGGCCGAGGCGCCGCGCGTCGGTGTGCGTGGCGCCATCACGGCAGTCGACGGCGACGCCCTGCACGTCAAGGTCAACAGCGGTGAAGAAGTCACCGTGCACCTGACCCAAGCGACCCAGGTGCGCGCCGTCACCCTGGCCAAGATCGATGAAATCAAGCCTGGCAGCTACATCGGCTCGGCCGCCATGCCCAACGCCGACGGCACCCTGACGGCGCTGGAAGTGCATGTGTTCCCACCGGCCATGGCCGGCACGGGCGACGGGCATCGGGCATTTGACCTGAAGGAAGGCAGCAGCATGACCAACGGCACTGTCGGCGACCTGGTGGTCAGCAAAGGACGGACGTTGACCGTGAAATACAAAGGCGGCGAACAGAAGATCGTGGTGCCGGAGGATGTACCGATCGTCAACCTGGAACCGGGGGACCGCAGCTTGCTCAAGCCGGGGGTGAAGGTGGTGTTGTTTGCGGCGCAGGGGGCGGATGGGAAAATCACTGCCCAAGCTATCTCAGCCGGCAAGGATGGCGTGACGCCGCCGATGTAACTGCAAAACACAGATCCAAATGTGGGAGGGGGCTTGCCCCCTCCCACATGTTGACCGAGTTTATTCAGTCAGGTCGGGTTACTGGCCGCTGTAGATCTGGTCGAAAACGCCACCATCATTGAAGTGGGTTTTCTGCACGGTGCGCCAGTCACCAAAGGTCTTTTCTACCGACAGGAAGTCGACTTTCGGGAAGCGGTCGGTGTACTTGGCCAGCACCTTCGGATCACGTGGGCGCAGGTAGTTATTGGCGGCGATTTCCTGGCCTTCCGGCGACCACAGGTACTTCAGGTAGTCTTCAGCCGCCACGCGGGTGCCTTTCTTCTCGACCACTTTATCCACCACCGACACCGGCGGCTCGGCTTCGGCGGAGACGCTTGGGTAGACCACTTCGAACTGGTCACGGCCGAATTCCCGCGCGATCATTTCCGCTTCGTTCTCGAAGGTCACCAGCACGTCGCCGATCTGGTTGGTCATGAACGTGGTGGTGGCGGCACGGCCACCGGTGTCCAGCACTGGCGCCTGTTTGAACAGCTTGCCGACAAAGGCCTTGGCCTTCTCTTCATCGCCGCCGTTCTTGAGCACATAACCCCAGGCCGACAGGTAGGTGTAGCGGCCGTTACCCGAGGTTTTCGGGTTGGGCACGATTACTTGCACGCCATCTTTCAACAGGTCCGGCCAGTCTTTCAGGGCTTTCGGGTTGCCCTTGCGCACGATGAACACAGTGGCCGAGGTGAACGGCGCGCTGTTGTTCGGCAGGCGGCTGACCCAGTTGTCCGGCACCAGTTTGCCGTTGTCGACCAGGGCGTTGATGTCTGTGGCCATGTTCATGGTAATCACGTCAGCCGGCAGGCCGTCGATTACCGAGCGCGCTTGTTTGCTGGAACCGCCGAAGGACATCTGCAGGGTCAGCTTGTCATTCGGGTGCTCGGCTTCCCAGTGCTTCTGGAAGGCGGTGTTGTAGTCCTTGTAGAAATCGCGCATCACGTCGTAGGAGACGTTGAGCAGAGTGACCGGGGCGGCCTGGACGACGCCCGCCAGGGCAAGGCCGGCGGCCAGGAGAGAGGCGCTTACGAGTTTTTTCACTGCTCATTCCTTGTTGTTCGGGAGAAGAGGGGAGGCACATTGCCAGCGACTATAGCCGGGGGCACTTAGTCGCTTAAAGATTAAAAAGACCTTTGCTTATTCCACTTTCTTAAAAAGAGCGCTGCCACAGCGCGAACAGAACGCCGCGTTGGGCTCATGGCTGTTTTTCCTGCACACCGGGCAGTCGTGTTGCAGTTGTTCACCGCGCATGGCACTGGCCAGCTCGGCAGTAAAAATACCCGTGGGCACGGCGATGATCGAGTAACCGGTGATCATCACCAGCGACGAAATCACCTGGCCCAACGGCGTCTTGGGCACGATATCGCCAAAGCCCACGGTCGTCAGCGTCACGATCGCCCAATAGATGCCCTTGGGGATACTGGTGAAGCCGTGCTCCGGGCCTTCGATCACATACATCAAGGTGCCGAACACCGTCACCAGGGTGCACACGCTGACCAGGAACACCACGATCTTCTGCTTGCTGCCGCGCAGCGCCGCCATCAGGTAGTTGGCCTGCTTGAGGTACGGGCTGAGCTTGAGCACGCGGAAAATTCGCAGCATCCGGATGATGCGGATGATCAGCAGGTACTGCGCGTCGCTGTAATACAGCGCAAGGATGCCGGGCACGATGGCAAGCAAATCCACCAGCCCGTAAAAGCTGAAGGCGTAGCGCAACGGCTTGGGCGAGCAGTACAGGCGCAACCCGTACTCGATCAGGAAGATCAGCGTGAAGCCCCATTCAATGTAGGCCAGCACATCGGCGTAGTTCTGGTGGACCTGGTCGATGCTGTCGAGCATCACGATCACCAGACTGGCGAGGATGATCAACAGCAGGATGCCGTCAAAGCGCCGCCCGGCGACGGTGTCGCTTTGAAAAACCATGACGTAGAGCCGCTGACGCCAGTCGTTATTGCTGTCCATAAAACCCGCCTGAATCGAATATCGAGCAAGCCTAGGGGGATTCGAAGGGGCTGTCCATGCGGGGTTTCCTGAGTATTCGGCCGCCGGCACGTACCAGCCAGCAGGCGAGGATAAACGGCGCGGTGAGTGCGGGCAGGTGCAGGGCGGCAAAGCCCGGTGTGAGGACGATCGCCAGGAGGATGCCGAGCAGCGGCAGCCACGGTTGGTGCCTTGCCTGGCTCAGCGCCAGGGCCGCGAGAGCCGGGTTGTAGCTGTGCAGGCCGAGGAGGGCGGCGGTGGTTTCGTCCAGCAACAGGGCGATCAGTACGCCGCTGCTGGCGCCGATCACGGCCCAGACCGCGGCGCGCCGGTTCGCCAGCCACAGGCCGAGGGCAATCAGCGCGCCTGCCAGCGGCTGGTCCAGCAGCATGATTTGCGCCAGGCCGGTGAACGGCGCGCCGAGCGCAGCCAGGGTATCGGCCTCGCTCAGGGCCAAGGTACTGTGCGGAACGCTGCCCAACAGCAGCCAACCCAGGCCGACAAAGGGCGCGGTATAGGCGGGCAGGTCGTCGGGCTGCGTAGCGTGTTTCAACCACTGCCGCGTGAGGATCGCGCTCAAGCCGCCGCACGCGAGGATCAGCGGCGGCAACAACGCTGACCAGGCGAAATGCTGGCTGATCAACAGGCCCAGCAATACGCCGTTATAGCTATACAGCCCGGCCTGCCGCTCGGCCTTGGGATAGTCGCGACGCTGGGCCGTGAGCAACCCCGCGACGCCACCCAGCAACGCTCCGCCAAACAAGGCCGGAGCGCCGATCAGGATCGCCAACAGGCACAGCAGGCCGCACAGCGGATGGCGTTGCAGGAAGATCTGGCTGAAGCCGTTGAGCAGGGCTTCGGCCCAGTCGGGGCAGGTTGGGTTGTGCATGATGGGTATTCAGTGGGACCGAGTTGGGCCCATCGGGGGCAAGCCCTCCCACACTTGATTGGGTTCACATAGTTAGATGTGTGAATGCCATCCAATGTGGGAGGGGGCTTACCCCCGATGGGGCCTCTACAGGCGCTGGATCAGCGTCTCTATACGCAAGGAGTTGGTCGGCCCCGGCTGCCCGCGCTGCGCCATGCCCTGGGCCTGGGCAATCTCCAGCGCTGTGGAGCACACCTCATCCACCTGGCGAATCCGTTGGTAGCGCCGGGCGTGATCGGCATGGTCAACGTAGCTGAAGTTGAGGCGGAAGATATTCACCCCGGCGTGCCCCCGCTCGCGGATGTCGTCGATACCGTCGGTGGCCGGGCCGAGGGTGGCGAGGATCTTGACCTTCCTGTCAGGCGTCATGGTGGGCAGTCTCAAGGATCAGGATGGCACGCAAGTCGTTGACATTGGTGCGGGTCGGCTCGGTAACGATCAAGCCGTCGAGGGCGGCGAAGTAGCCATAACCGTTGTTGTTATCCAGCTCGTCGCTGGCCGACAGGCCCAGGGCTTCGGCTCGCGCATAGCTGCACGGGGTCATGATCGCGCCGGCGTTGTCTTCGGAACCGTCGATGCCGTCTGTATCACCGGCCAGGGCGTACACGCCGGGCAGGCCTTTGAGGCTGTCGGTCAGGCTCAGCAGGAATTCGGCGTTGCGTCCGCCACGGCCGGCGCCGCGCACGGTGACGGTGGTTTCACCGCCCGAGAGGATCACGCACGGCGCCGCCAGCGGCTGGCCGTGCTGCACGATTTGCCGCGCGATGCCGGCGTGTACTTTGGCCACCTCCCGCGCTTCGCCTTCCAGGTCGCCGAGGATCAGCGGGCTGAAACCGGCCTGGCGCGCTTTCACCGCCACCGCTTCCAGCGATTGTTGCGGGCGCGCGATCAGCTGGAAGTAGCTGCGGGCGAGCACCGGGTCGCCGGGCTTGACGGTTTCCGAGGCCGGATTCTGCAACCAGTTGCGCACGGCGGCCGGTGCGTCGATGCCGTAGCGCTTGAGGATCGCCAGCGCCTGTTGCGAGGTGCTCGGGTCGCCGACCGTGGGGCCGGAGGCGATGACCGTGGCCTGGTCGCCCGGCACATCGGAAATCGCGTAGGTGTAGACCATTGCCGGCCAGGCGGCCTTGGCCAGCCGACCGCCCTTGATCGCCGAGAGGTGCTTGCGCACGCAATTCATCTCGCCAATGGTGGCGCCGGAGGTGAGCAGGGCTTTGTTGATGGCCTGCTTGTCGGCCAGGCTGATGCCTTCGGCGGGCAGCGCCAGCAAGGCGGAACCGCCGCCGGAGAGCAGGAAAATAACCCGGTCGTCTTCGCCGAGGTTGCTGATCAGTTCCAGCACGCGCTTGGCCACTGCAAGGCCGGCGGCATCGGGCACCGGGTGGGCGGCTTCGACCACTTCGATTTTCTGGCACGGCGCACCATGGCCGTAGCGGGTCACCACCAGGCCCGAGACGTCGCCCTGCCAGCAGTTCTCGACGACCAGCGCCATGGCGGCCGCCGCCTTGCCGGCGCCGATCACGATCACACGGCCGCTACGGTCGGCCGGCAGGTAGGGTTCAAGGACGTGCCGGGGGTGGGCGGCGTCGATGGCTGTGGCAAACAGCTCGCGAAGCAGGTGTTGCGGATCGACCGACATAAGCGGGCTCCCGGGGGATTTTTGTTATTAGAGGTGCAGCCATTTCAACGGGGGGTTATTTATCGCGAATCGAGAAGTTCGCCATATGCTCCAGCCCCTTGATCAACGCCGAGTGGTCCCAATTCCCGCCGCCAATCGCCGCGCACGTGCTGAACACCTGCTGGGTGCCGGCGGTGTTCGGCAGGTTGATTCCCAGTTCCCTGGCACCGGCCAGGGCCAGGTTCAGGTCCTTCTGGTGCAGGTTGATGCGAAAGCCCGGATCGAAGGTGCCCTTGATCATGCGTTCGCCATGCACTTCGAGGATCTTCGATGAGGCAAAGCCGCCCATCAGCGCTTCACGCACCTTGGCCGGGTCGGCGCCGTTCCTGGAGGCAAACAGCAGCGCTTCGGCCACCGCCTGGATATTCAGCGCGACGATGATCTGGTTGGCCACTTTGGCGGTCTGGCCGTCGCCATTGCCGCCCACCAGGGTGATGTTCTTGCCCATGCTCTGGAACAGCGGCAGGGCGCGTTCGAAGGTCTGCGGCTCGCCACCGACCATGATGCTCAAGGTGCCGGCCTTGGCGCCGACTTCACCGCCGGACACCGGTGCATCAAGGTACTGCGCGCCGGTTTCATTGATCCTGGCGGCAAACGCTTTCGTGGCGGTGGGCGAGATCGAACTCATGTCGATCACCACCTTGTGCGGCGACAGGCCCGCGGCCACGCCGTCGGCGCGGAACAGCACGTCGTCGACCTGCGGGGTATCGGGGACCATGACGATAATGAACTCGGCTTCCTGGGCGACTTGCTGCGGGTTGGCCAAGGCCACTGCGCCGGCGCTGATCAGCTCGGCCGGCGCCTTGCCGTGGTGCTCGGAAAGAAACAGTTGATGCCCGGCTTTCTGCAGGTTCGCGGCCATGGGTTGGCCCATGATGCCGGTGCCGATAAATCCGATTTTAGCCATGATGAATGCCTCTTCTTATGTGGTGTTTGTCAGATGGCATTGTGGGTTTTAAGCCAGCCCAAACCCGCTTCGGTAGTGGTCAACGGCTTGTACTCACAGCCGACCCAGCCCGCGTACCCGATGCGGTCCAGATGTTCGAACAGGAAGCGGTAGTTGATTTCCCCCGTTCCCGGCTCATTGCGCCCAGGGTTGTCCGCCAACTGGATGTGGTTGATCTCCCCCAGGTGCGCGGCCATGGTTCGGGCCAGGTCGCCTTCCATGATTTGCATGTGGTAGATGTCGTACTGCAGGAACAGGTTGTCACTGCCCACCTGCTCGCGAATCGACAGGGCTTGTGTTGTGTTGTTCAGGTAGAAGCCAGGGATATCGCGGGTGTTGATCGCCTCCATCACCAGCTTGATGCCCGCCGCTTGCAGCTTGTCGGCGGCGTACTTGAGGTTGGCGACAAAAGTCTTTTCCACGGTTTCATCATCCACACCCTGGGGCCGAATCCCCGCCAGGCAGTTGATCTGGGTATTGCCCAGTACCTGGGCGTAGGCGATAGCCAACGTGACCCCGGCGCGAAATTCCTCGACCCGGTCCGGGTGGCACGCCAGGCCGCGTTCGCCCTTGGCCCAGTCACCGGCCGGCAGGTTGAACAGCACCTGGGTCAGGCCGTGAGCGTCGAGCTGGGCTTTGATGTCAGCCGAGCTGAATTCGTAGGGGAACAGGTACTCGACACCCCGGAAGCCGGCATCGGCTGCGGCCTTGAAGCGGGCGAGAAAGTCCTGCTCGGTAAACAGCATGGACAGGTTGGCGGCAAAGCGCGGCATAGGGCTCTCCTTAATCGAGCAGGGAAATGGCAGTCGGCGCATCGTTGCCGACCAGGGCCAGGTCTTCGAATTCGTTGACGGCGTTGATCTCGGTGCCCATGGAAATATTGGTCACGCGCTCCAGAATGATCTCGACGATCACCGGCACCTTGAACTCCTCGATCATTTGTTCGGCCTTGCGCAACGCCGGCGCGATCTGTCCCGGTTCGAACACGCGCAGGGCCTTGCAACCCAGGCCTTCGGCGACCGCGACGTGGTCGACGCCATACCCGTTCAGCTCCGGCGCGTTGAGGTTGTCGAAAGACAACTGCACGCAGTAGTCCATTTCAAACCCGCGCTGGGCCTGGCGGATCAGCCCCAGGTAGGAGTTGTTCACCACCACGTGGATGTACGGCAGCTTGAATTGCGCGCCCACGGCCAGCTCTTCGATCATGAACTGGAAGTCATAGTCGCCGGACAGCGCCACCACCTTGCGGCTCGGGTCGGCCTTGACCACGCCCAGCGCCGCCGGAATGGTCCAGCCCAACGGGCCGGCCTGGCCGCAGTTGATCCAGTGGCGTGGCTTGTACACATGCAGGAACTGCGCGCCGGCAATCTGCGAGAGGCCGATGGTGCTGACGTAGCAGGTGTCTTTGCCGAACACCTGGTTCATTTCTTCGTAGACCCGTTGCGGCTTGACCGGCACGTGGTCGAAGTGGGTCTTGCGGTGCAGGGTCGCCTTGCGCTGCTGGCAGTCATGCAGCCAAGCGCTGCGGTCCTTGAGCTTGCCGGCGGCTTTCCACTCGCGGGCTACTTCGATAAACATCGTCAGCGCGGAGCCCGCGTCGGACACGATGCCCAGGTCCGGGGTGAATACGCGGCCAATTTGCGTCGGTTCGATGTCGACGTGAATGAATTTACGCCCTTCGGTATACACCTCCACTGAACCGGTATGGCGGTTGGCCCAGCGGTTACCGATCCCCAGCACCACGTCGGACTTGAGCATCGTCGCGTTGCCGTAGCGGTGGGAGGTTTGCAGGCCGACCATGCCCACCATCTGCGGGTGATCGTCGGGAATGGTGCCCCAGCCCATCAGCGTCGGGATCACCGGGATGCCGGTCAATTCGGCGAACTCCACCAGTAGCTCGCTGGCGTCGGCGTTGATCACACCGCCACCGCTCACCAGCAACGGGCGTTCAGCCTGATCCAGCAGCGCCAGTGCCTTTTCGACCTGGATGCGCGTGGCCAGTGGCTTGGCCAGTGGCAGCGGCTGGTAGGCGTCGATGTCGAATTCGATCTCGGCCATCTGCACGTCGAACGGCAGGTCGATCAGTACCGGGCCAGGGCGGCCGGAGCGCATTTCATAGAAGGCTTTCTGGAAGGCGTATGGCACTTGGCCCGGCTCGAGCACGGTGGTCGCCCACTTGGTCACCGGCTTGACGATGCTGGTGATGTCCACGGCCTGGAAGTCTTCCTTGTGCATGCGGGCCCGTGGCGCCTGGCCGGTGATGCACAGGATCGGGATCGAATCGGCCGAGGCGCTGTAGAGGCCGGTGACCATGTCGGTGCCCGCCGGGCCCGAGGTGCCGATGCACACGCCGATATTGCCGGCCTTGGTGCGGGTGTACCCCTCGGCCATGTGCGAGGCGCCTTCAACGTGGCGAGCAAGGACGTGATCGATGCCACCCACCTTCTGCAAGGCCGAATACAGCGGGTTGATCGCAGCGCCTGGGATACCGAAGGCGGTGTCCACGCCTTCACGGCGCATGACGAGGACGGCGGCTTCGATTGCTCTCATTTTGCTCATGATTTTGGTGCCTCTTGCGTTTTGTAATTGTATACAAGTGGTGTCTGTCCAAAGTGTATTCACGGCGGGCGGCGCAGGTCAATCCATTTTATTGATTGGTCTTTGCGTTCGTCGGAATGGCTTTTTTCGACGTGTGGAGCCTTTGTTTGAAAATATTGTATACAAAAACAAATATTATTGTGTTCTATTTGTTTGGTTGAGCATCTGATCAAACAGACCTCCACCGCTTTCCCAATAACAAAAGAAGGACTGCACCATGAGCGCTTTAACCTTGAAGATTGCCACCCAACTGGCCAGCCAGGCCCTCAGCGCCGGCCGCACCCTTTCGGCCGCGCCGCTGACCATCGCGGTCCTCGACAGCGGCGGCCACTTGATCACCCTGCAGCGCGAAGACGGTGCCAGCCTGCTGCGCCCGCAAATCGCCATCGGCAAGGCCTGGGGCGCGATTGCGCTGGGCAAGGGCTCGCGCTTGCTGGCGCTGGATGCGCAGCAACGGCCGGCGTTTATCGCGGCGTTAAATAGCCTGGGGCAGGGCAGCGTAGTGCCGGCACCCGGTGGGGTGTTGATTCGGGATCAGGCCGGGGTGGTGCTGGGGGCGATCGGGATCAGCGGGGATACGTCGGATATTGATGAGCAGTGTGCGATCACGGCGATCGAGGGGGTGGGGTTGATGGCGGATGCGGGGGTGTCAGCTTAAGTCGTGTGTGACTGTAAGGGCCTCATCGGGAGCAAGCCCCCTCCCACACTGTTGGCTGTGTTCGCAGTTCAAAATGTGGGAGGGGGCTTGCCCCCGATTGGCACAGGCCCCTCGGTGTGTCAGTCGGGTTCACAGCCCTTGAGCACCAACCGAATAATCGTCTGCGCCGCCGCTTCATAATCGGCCTCATCCAGCTTGGCCTTACCGGTCACCGCCGAAATCTGCCAGTCGAAATCCGCATACGTCTGCGTCGCCGCCCAGATGCTGAACATCAGGTGGTTGGGGTCGATAGCCGCAATCAACCCGCGATCCACCCAGCTCTGGATGCAGTCGATATTGTGCTTGGCCTGGGCATTGAGTTGTTCGACCTGCTCGGTACTCAGGTGCGGTGCGCCATGCATGATTTCGCTGGCGAACACCTTGGAGGCGAAAGGCAGGTCGCGGGAGATGCGGATTTTCGAGCGGATGTAATTACTCAGCACCACCGAAGGCTCACCCTCGGGATTGAACGGCGTGGAAGCCACCAGGATCGGCTCGATAATGCTTTCGAGCACCTCGCGGTAGAGGTTGTCCTTGGACTTGAAGTAGTAATAGACGTTGGGCTTGGGCAGCCCGGCCTTGGCGGCGATGTCGCTGGTTTTGGTCGCGGCGAAGCCCTTGTCGGCAAACTCCTCGCTCGCCGCCCGCAGGATCTTTTCTTTGTTGCGCTCGCGAATGGTGCTCATAAAGTGCTCAGTCTCACAGATACGGTTTCTTTTTGACGGCGTCTGTTGCCGCCATTCTGCGTCGCCGCTCCTCCCCATAGCGAGCTATGAGTCATCGCGGCTCCTTGCCTGACGACAACAGCCATTCGCCAAAAGAGAAACGTATCTATGAAACTGAGCACGGGAGGTTTCCTTGCCAGGACAGGCGGTCGAGCATGGTAGCACCGGCCATCCGCGGGCCTCAACAATGTGCCCGCAAAGCCCTGCGCCGCGTTATGCTCCGCCCATCCCTCTCTTAAGGAAGCCCGATTCATGGCAGGAAGCAGCTTGTTGGTGTTGATCGACGACATCGCCGCAGTACTCGATGACGTTGCCCTGATGACAAAAGTGGCCGCGAAGAAGACCGCCGGGGTGCTCGGCGATGACCTCGCGCTAAATGCCCAGCAGGTTTCCGGCGTGCGTGCCGAGCGCGAAATTCCGGTGGTATGGGCCGTTGCCAAGGGTTCCTTCATCAACAAGTTGATCCTGGTGCCCACCGCGTTGTTGATCAGCGCCTTCGCCCCTTGGGCCGTGACACCGTTGTTGATGCTCGGTGGCGCGTATCTGTGTTTCGAAGGTTTCGAGAAACTCGCGCATAAGTTCCTGCACAGCAAGGCTGAAGTCCAGGCCGAACATACGCAGCTGGTTGAAGCGGTGGCCGACCCGGCCACTGATCTGGTGGCCTTTGAAAAGGACAAGATCAAAGGCGCGATCCGTACCGACTTCATTCTCTCCGCGGAAATCATCGCCATCACCCTCGGCACTGTGGCCGATGCGCCGTTGATGCAGCAAGTGATCGTCCTATCGGGCATTGCCGTCGTCATGACCATCGGCGTTTACGGGCTGGTGGCCGGCATCGTCAAGCTGGATGACCTGGGCCTGTGGCTCACCCAAAAGCCCGGCCAGGTGGCACGCAGTATCGGCGGCGGGATTCTGCGGACGGCGCCGTACATGATGAAGAGCCTGTCGGTGATTGGCACGGCGGCGATGTTCATGGTCGGTGGCGGCATCCTTACCCATGGCGTGCCGGTGGTGCATCATTGGGTGGAAACGGTGAGCCAGAGTGTCGGTGGGGTGGCGTGGCTGATGCCGACCCTGTTGAACGCGGGTGTGGGGATTGTCGCCGGGGCGGCGGTATTGGTTGTGGTGTCGGTGGTCGGTCGGTTATGGCGGACTGCGAGGGACTGACATTTCAGTCAGGCCACCGACGTGTATTAGCGCAGCGAGCGTCGTCACGCCCGCTGCTTGCAGCCTGCCGATTACTGAGCGAAGGCTTTGTAGCCGTTCTGCGCGAAGTTAGAAAGCGTGTTTGCTTCCGAACCCTCCACGTAGTCATAGCTACTGTCAGAACTGGCGCCTAGCATCATTGGCCGGGTGTAAATCGCCCCTTCTATCTGGTTGTTATTTGGTGTCGACTCGGTGCCGCCCTTGGCGTCGGTGTATCGGAATACGCGCTCGGCATTTGCGGCCCGGTCGGCCCGAGTATCGTCCGATGCATTCACGTCGTCCCAGTCACCTGTCTGAGACTTGATCCCCGTCAGATTGTCATCCTTGAGCGCCTCGCGCGCGCTCGCAAAAAGCGGGGTGCTGGTGATGGCGTCGACGCTGCGATGATCGCCAGGTGCCCTGCCCGTATTGCCGGTAGGTGCACTGATAGAGTCGTGCCCCTGCCGGTCTATCGACGACTGGGGGCCTGACGGGCCGTTTGCCTGGGCGTATCCGGTATTGTATTGATTGGAGCCGCTAGGGCTGGGGCGGTCTACATTCATCAAGGTTTTCCGTTTTTAATGATTAGGCATCTGATTAGGGAACCCGTGGGTTCGCGCCTTAGGTGGTTTTATAAAAAGAAACGGTTCCCGGATATCTAGGAAATTTAGTGAGCTGCGTGTGGGGGAAATTACCGGTTTGCGTAACCAAGCTTATGACCATCGGTGTCTATGGGCTGTTGCTGACCCGGAAGCTCGGTCGGATGGTCCGTCGCATTCCTGTGCGGGTGGTTCCAGTCATGCTGCTGTTGCCGCCACTCCGCGCAAAAAAAAGGCCATTCATTCGAATGGCCTTTTTTGTCGGCGTTACTTACTCGGCAATCTGCAATTTGCGTGATTCCGTATAGATATACCGCACCTTTTCATACTCGAACGGCGAGTTCATCTGACCGTAACGGAAGCTGGTCTGGTAGCGCTTGTCCACCGCGCGCAGGGCCCAGATTTCCGGGTGGTTGGAGCTGACTTCGGAGACGTTCAGGAAGTTGATCTGCGACTCGGCGGTGTAGTCCACCAGCAAGCCGCCGGTGTCGCGCAGGTTCGACGGGCCGAAGATCGGCAGTATCAGGTAGGCACCGCCGGGCACGCCGTAGAAGCCCAGGGTCTGGCCGAAGTCTTCGCTCTGGCGCGGCAGGCCCATGGCGGTCGCCGGGTCCCACAGGCCGGCGATGCCGACGGTGGTGTTAAGCAGCAGGCGCCCGGTGGTTTCCAGGGAGCGGTGGCCTTTGAGCTGCAGCAGGCTGTTCAACAGGTTGGGCACGTCGCCCAGGTTGTTGAAGAAGTTGCTCACGCCGGTGCGCAGGAAGCTTGGCGTGACGTAGCGGTAGCCGTCGACCACCGGCAGGAACACCCATTGGTCGAAGCGGTAGTTGAAGTGGTACACGCGGCGGTTCCACGACTCCAACGGGTCATACACATTCAGCGCGTTGACCGATGAGCGTTCGAACTCACGCTGGTCCAGGCCCGGGTTGAACTTGAGTTTGCTCAATGGCTCCTTGAAACCGTCGGAGTCCATCACCACAGGCGCGTGAGCCTTGCTGTTGTCGGCATTGGCTACGCCCGCACACATCAGGGCGGCGAGCAGCAGAAGATATTTAGCCACGGAAGAACTCCAGCATGGCGTCGGCGTTGACGCGGTAATTGAGGTTGCCGCAATGGCCGCCCAGCGGGTAGACGGTCAAGCGATCGCCGAAGGTTTTACGCAGGAAACCAAGGTCGCCGGGGCCGAGGATCACGTCGTCGGCGTTGTGCATGACGGCGATTTTCGGGCTGGCGTGCAGGTAGTCCTTGAGGGCGTACAGGCTGACCTGGTCAACCAGTTGCAGCAGGCTGCCGCCGTCGGAGCGGGCGCGCCACATCGGGATCACCTGTTCGGTGAGGTAGCAGTCGAAGTCGCACTGCAGCGCACGCTTGAGGAACGGCGTGAGGCTGGTGCCTTCGCTGATCGGGTACTTCGGCGGGATGATCAGGCCACGGCGGTTGATCAGGTCCGAAGTAAAGGCGATGTCGGCCGCCGAGAAGCGGAACGAGGTGCCGATCAGCATGGCCATCTGTTCGTTGGTCAGGTGCTGCTTGGATTGCTGGAAGTCGTAGAGCAGGGCGTCATTGAGGTCGATGTAGCCCTTTTGCTGGAAGTAACGGGTCAGCTTGTTCAACACCAGTTCATAGAACGTGGTGGTGTTGTTGATGCCCTTGACCTCGGTCTGTACCAGCTTGTCGAGGTTGGTGATCGAGGTGTAGAGGTTGACCGGCGGGTTGAGCAGCAGCACTTTCTTGAAGTTGAAGCTGCGGCGGGTCTCGTCGAGCTTGCTGACAAACGCCGCATCCAGCGCGCCGAGGCTGTAGCCGGTGAGGTAGAAGTCGGTCACCGGCAGCGAAGCGTTCTGTGCGCGCACGGCTTGCATCACGCGGTACATGTCTTCGGCATCTTCCTGGCTGATGCCGGGGGTGGCGAAGCGCGACGCAGAGGCGATGAAGTCGAAGCTGGTGGGCGACGACAGTTGCACCACGTGGTAGCCGGCCTGGTAATACAGTTTTTTCAGGTATTCGTTGATGCTGCTGTCAAACCGCGCACCGGTGCCCGCGATCAGGAAGATCAGCGGCGCAGCACGATCCTGCTTGGCGATGCGGTAAGTGAGTTTCTTCACTGCCCAGAAATTGTCCGGCAGGCTGAACTCGCGCTCGGGGCGCATATTCAGGGTGTAGTCGGACTGATTGATCTCGTCATCGGTCGGCAATGTAGGCCGAAGGTCAGGCGGAGTGGTGGCGATGGTCGCTTCGAACGGGTTGGTCAAAGGGTAGCCATAGCTGGCTTGGTCGATATCGACGGCCAGTGCTGACGCACTCAAAAAAAGGCTGCCCAGCAGAGCAGCACAGCGCAAGGAACGGAGCATGACTTAATCCCTAAGAGGAAACGTGCTTAATGAAGTTCGCAGGCTATGACCACCGCGTTGCCACCGAAGTGCCAGCCTTCGGCACGAAAAGTCGGAAAATAACGTCGGAATCGGGGTAATAGTAGCGAGACGATACACTTTGCCATGCATTAGTGAACACTAATTGTGTGTATGCACCTTGCTAACGGCCGCCGGCGCATTAAGCTGAGCGCCGTTTTTGCCTACCGGAGTGCTCCATGTCCCGCCGCTTGCCGCTGATTCTGCTGCTTATTGCCCTGCCGTTATGGCTGGCTGCCAGTTATGGCGCACGTTATGGCTTTATGGAAGATGGCCAGTGGGTCGGCATCTGTGCCGACGAGGCCAGCCGCTGGGAATGCCAGGTGCGTTCGAACCTGGGCTTGATGATCCACTTCAAGGTGCTGGGCTGGGCCGCGCTGGTGACGGCGGTACTGGCATTTTTCGTACCGGGCCGTGCGGGATGGGGCTTGGCGGTGCTGGGGCTGGTGTTCGGGTTCCCGGCCCTGGCGTTGTACAACACCACGTTTGCGGTGTTTGCGGTAGTGATTGCGGGGTTGCGGTTGGTCAGGCAGCCGCGGGGCGCCTGATAAGGCCAATCGGGGGCAAGCCCCTCCCACCTTTGGAATACGTTCTCATGTGGGAGGGGGCTTGTCCCCGATAGCGGTTTTAAGTCTTGCGCACCCGCAAGCACCGCCACAAAGCCACAACCATCAACCCGCTGACCAGCGCCCAACCCCATGCCTGCTGGTTCAGCAGACCTTCACGGTACAGTTGCGGCGCAATGCCGGCGCCGATGATAAAGGTCAGCAGGGCGATCTCCCGGCGTGGCCCGGTCACCGGGCGAACCAGGTACACCAAGGCCGGCAGCAGCAGTGCTGCACTTGGGAAGCTGCGGTAGCGTGGGTCAAACACCAGTGCCAGCATCATCACTGCGCCGGCGAACCCGGCGATTGCCACCAGCCAGCCGGCGTGTTTTTCCAGCCAGTTGAACAGCCGTTCGCGCCAGCCTTTCCGGGCACTCAGGGCCAGGGCCGCGTGGGCCAGCACCAGCAGGTTCAGCGCCACGATTAAACCGGCCCATACCCACTCATCGTTGAAGCGCGCAGTCACGCGGGTCAGTTCAGCCCAGGTACCGATGGAGCAGGCAGCCACCACACCCAGCAGTGGCAAGGCCATTGCGGCACGAGTGCTGCGAACGCGACCACCGAGCACCAACGTGCCCAGCAGGATAATCCCGCCCACCCCCAGCCACAGCGGCCAGTACGGCACATTGGTCACCGGCCCGGCGAGGATCCCCTTGTCCTGGCGATCGGCATCGAACAGGCCCCAGTAACCGCCCACGGCGCCCTCACTGGCGCGCTTCCACGGTTGGTCGAACGCTTCGATCAGGTTGTAGTGCCAGCCATTGGCTTCGGCCATGGCCACGAAACCGCGCATGAACTTGGCTTCATTGACCCGGCTCGGCACTGCGGTTTCGCGCTGGCGACCTTCGCTGGGCCAGCCGGTCTCGCCGATCAATATGTCCTTGGGCGCGAATTTGTTGCCAAACGTCTGGCGTACATCGCCCACATGCTTGAGGGCCTGGTCGATGCCGGAGGGGGCATCTTCCCAGTACGGCAGCAGATGGATGGTCAGGAAGTCCACCGCCGGAGCGATTTCCGGGTGCTGCAGCCAGAACTCCCAGACGTCGGCATAGGTGACCGGCTGCTTGATCTGGCTTTTGACTTTATGGATCAGCGTCACCAGCTGTTTGGCGGTGACTTCCTTGCGCAGCAGCGCTTCGTTGCCGACGATCACCGAGGTGACCACATCGGGGTTGGCGTTGGCGGACGCGATCAGCTCGTCGATCTCCTTTTCGGTTGTCACTGGGTCACTGCTGACCCAGGCGCCCGCCATCACCTTTAGGCCGTGCTTGCGCGCCAGGTCCGGCAAGGCTTCCAGGCCGGTCATGGAGTAGGTGCGGATGCATTCGAAGCGGGTGGCCAGCAGTGCGAGGTCGGCGTCCATGCGCTCGGGGCGCAGTTTGAACGGTTGGTCGAAGGGCGATTGGTCCTTGTCGAACGGCGTGTACGACGCACATTGCAGCTTGTGACTGGCACTGGCCACATCGGGCAGCACCACCGGCCGGCCGAGGCCATACCAGTAACCAGCAAGGGCCAGCAGGCCGAGGATCAGAGCGAAGCAATAGGGCAGGGCAGGGAAGCGGGCAGTCGCGGGCATGGTCGGCTTATCTGGGGGAGCAAAGGCGCGCATCTTACCCGGATTTGCGCTATCCCAGTGGGGCTGCATAATTTTGACATGCAAAGTTCAGGCGGGAATGTGGGGTTAAGTCCTACAAAAAGTCCTACTGGCGATGTGATGTCGTTTCTTGCTTGGATGAGGTCGCTGACAGAGCAGGTCGAAGGCCCCGGCAGGTTGATGATCGACGTGTCAGCACTCCACTGATGTCGCAGCAGCCGGATCGATGCGCGTGAAGGGGGCGCGGCGCACCACATAACAACAGGTTGACGTCGCTCGACATCCGTCGGGCGCAGCACTTTCGGGGAAGTACGATGAAGATGCGACGACTCTTGGGCGCAGCTGCCACTCTGGTAGTTGCGATGAGCTCCACACTGGCCAGCGCCGACAGCAAAACTCTGAGCATCGGTTATGTAGATGGCTGGTCCGACAGCGTTGCCACCACGCACGTGGCGGCAGAGGTGATCAAGGCAAAGCTCGGTTATGACGTGAAACTGCAAGCGGTCGCCACCGGGATCATGTGGCAGGGCGTGGCCACCGGTAAACTCGATGCCATGCTCTCCGCCTGGCTGCCCGTGACCCACGGCGAGTACTGGACCAAGAACAAGGACAAAGTGGTCGACTACGGCCCCAACTTCAAGGATGCGAAGATCGGCTTGATCGTGCCGGAGTACGTCAAGGCCAAGTCTATTGAAGACCTCAAGACCGATACCACCTTCAAGAACAAGATCGTCGGCATCGATGCCGGTTCAGGCGTGATGCTCAAGACCGACGAAGCCATCAAGCAGTACGGCCTCGACTACAAACTGCAAGCCAGTTCGGGTGCGGCGATGATCGCCGAGCTGACCCGTGCCGAAGACAAACAGGAATCCATTGCGGTCACCGGCTGGGTGCCACACTGGATGTTTGCCAAGTGGAAACTGCGTTTCCTGGACGATCCAAAAGGGATTTATGGTGCTGCTGAAACCGTCAACAGCATCGGCAGCAAGGGCCTGGAGAAGAAAGCGCCGGAAGTCGCGGCCTTCCTGAAGAAATTCCAGTGGGCCTCCAAGGATGAGATCGGCGAAGTCATGCTCGCTATCCAGGAAGGTGCCAAGCCTGATGCGGCCGCGAAGGACTGGGTTGCCAAGCACCCTGAGCGCGTTGCCGAATGGATCGGTAAATAACCCCCCAATGCCTTGATACACCCCCTGTGGGAGGGGGCTTGCCCCCGATATCGGAGTGTCAGTCGTCAATGATCTGACTGGCTCTCCGCTACCGGGAGCAAGCCCCCTCCCACATTATTTTCGTCACCCGCAAATGTTTCTGCGCCCTCTCAATCCCTCGCTACACTCCGTCTACTACTAAGGTCGTCTGGAACCTGTTCCGTAGCCGCATACAGTGGATACGTTCCAATAATAAAAAAGCTGTGCTGCGAGGATAAAAACAATGAACGACAGCATTTACCTCTCGATTCAAAACAGCCCGCGTTTCAAGGAGCTGGTGAGAAAAAGGGAAAGGTTCGCCTGGATTCTCTCGGCGATCATGCTAGGGCTGTACTCCGGATTCATTCTGTTGATCGCCTACGGGCCACAAGTACTGGGGGCTAAACTCAGCCCCGGCTCATCCATCACCTGGGGCATCCCCATCGGGGTAGGGCTGATTGTCTCGGCCTTTGTCCTCACCGGCATCTATGTGCGACGCGCCAACGGCGAATTCGACGACCTGAACAATGCGATTCTCAAGGAGGCTGCGCAATGATCCGTCGTCTATTGGCTGTATTCGGCGCTTCGGTCTTCGCGCCCGCTGTTTGGGCGGCGGATGCATTGACCGGTGAAGTGCACAAACAACCGCTGAATATCGCAGCGATCCTGATGTTCGTGGCCTTTGTCGGAGCGACGTTGTGCATCACCTACTGGGCGTCCAAGCGCAACAACTCGGCGGCCGACTACTATGCGGCCGGCGGCAAGATCACCGGTTTCCAGAATGGCCTGGCGATTGCGGGCGACTACATGTCGGCCGCGTCCTTCCTGGGTATTTCCGCACTGGTGTTCACCTCTGGCTACGACGGCCTGATCTACTCGATCGGCTTCCTGGTGGGCTGGCCGATCATTCTGTTCCTGATCGCCGAGCGCCTGCGTAACCTGGGCAAGTACACGTTTGCCGACGTGGCGTCCTATCGCCTCGGGCAAACCCAGATCCGCAGCCTGTCGGCCTGTGGTTCCCTGGTCGTGGTGGCGTTCTACCTGATCGCGCAAATGGTGGGTGCGGGCAAGCTGATCCAGCTGCTGTTCGGCCTCGACTACCATGTGGCGGTGATCCTGGTAGGGATCCTGATGTGCATGTACGTGCTGTTCGGCGGCATGCTGGCGACCACCTGGGTGCAGATCATCAAGGCGGTGCTGTTGCTGTCCGGTGCCTCGTTCATGGCGCTGATGGTGATGAAGCACGTCAACTTCGACTTCAACATGCTGTTCTCCGAGGCGATCAAGGTTCACCCTAAAGGTGAAGCGATCATGAGCCCCGGCGGCCTGGTGAAAGACCCGATTTCCGCGTTCTCCCTGGGCCTGGCACTGATGTTCGGTACCGCCGGCCTGCCGCACATCCTGATGCGCTTCTTCACTGTAAGTGACGCCAAGGAAGCGCGTAAGAGCGTGCTGTATGCCACTGGCTTCATCGGCTACTTCTACATCCTGACCTTTATCATCGGCTTCGGCGCGATCCTGCTGGTCAGTACCAACCCGGCGTTCAAGGATGCTGCAGGCGCCTTGCTCGGTGGTAACAACATGGCGGCGGTGCACCTGGCCAACGCGGTGGGCGGCAGTATCTTCCTGGGCTTCATCTCGGCTGTGGCCTTCGCCACCATCCTGGCAGTGGTTGCCGGTTTGACCCTGGCCGGTGCTTCGGCGGTGTCCCATGACCTGTACGCCAGCGTGATCAAGAAGGGCAAGGCCAACGAGAAGGATGAGATCCGCGTATCGAAGATCACCACTATCGCCCTGGCCGTGCTGGCGATTGGTCTGGGTATCCTGTTCGAAAGCCAGAACATCGCGTTCATGGTCGGCCTGGCGTTCTCGATTGCCGCCAGCTGTAACTTCCCGGTACTGCTGCTTTCCATGTACTGGAAAAACCTCACCACCCGTGGCGCGATGATTGGCGGCTGGCTGGGCCTGGTCAGTGCCGTTGGCCTGATGATCCTGGGTCCGACCATCTGGGTCTCGATCCTGCATCACGAAAAAGCCATCTTCCCGTACGAGTACCCGGCGCTGTTCTCGATGATCATCGCGTTCGTCGGCATCTGGTTCTTCTCCATCACCGACAAGTCGGCGGCGGCAGAGAAAGAGCGTGCACTGTACTTCCCGCAGTTTGTGCGTTCGCAGACTGGCCTGGGGGCGAGTGGGGCGGTTAATCACTAAGGTTGTAGCTGGACAAAGAGATGCCCCGGTCGAAAGGCCGGGGCATTTTTTTGTCTGGAGGTTATGAAGGTGCTTGTGCCAATGCCATCGGGGGCAACCCCCCTCTCACAGTTAACCGAGTACATCATTTGGAATGCAGTTCAATGTGGGGGGCTTGCCCCGATGGGGGTAGATCAGTCGACACAAATAAAAACGGCCTCCACTGAGGGAGGCCGTTTTCGGTGCTGCTAAAAGGTGCTTACTTGCGATCTTCCAGCTTGGTAATGTCACGCGACTCGTAGCCGGTGTACAACTGGCGCGGGCGGCCAATCTTGTACGGGCTGGAGAGCATTTCTTTCCAATGGGAGATCCAGCCCACGGTCCGCGCCAGGGCGAAGATCACGGTGAACATGCTGGTTGGAATGCCGATCGCCTTGAGGATGATCCCCGAGTAGAAGTCGACGTTCGGGTACAGCGAGCGTTCGATGAAGTACGGGTCGGTCAGGGCGATCTCTTCCAGGCGCATGGCCAGTTCGAGTTGCGGATCGTTCTTGATGCCCAGTTCCTTCAACACTTCGTCGCAGGTCTGTTTCATGACGGTGGCGCGCGGGTCGCGGTTCTTGTAGACCCGGTGACCGAAGCCCATCAACTTGAACGGATCGTTCTTGTCCTTGGCCTTGGCGATGAACTTGTCGATGTTGGACACATCGCCGATTTCATCGAGCATGGTCAATACGGCTTCGTTCGCACCGCCGTGGGCAGGGCCCCACAGCGCGGCGATGCCGGCGGCGATACAGGCGAACGGGTTGGCACCCGAAGAGCCTGCCAGGCGCACGGTGGACGTCGAGGCGTTTTGCTCGTGGTCGGCGTGGAGGATGAAGATCCGGTCCATTGCCTTGGCCAGCACCGGGCTGATCGGTTTGATCTCGCACGGGGTGTTGAACATCATGTGCAGGAAGTTTTCCGCGTACGTCAGGTCGTTGCGCGGGTACATCATGGGTTGACCCATGGAGTACTTGTAAACCATTGCGGCCAGGGTCGGCATCTTGGCAACCAGGCGGATCGCGGAAATTTCGCGATGCTGCGGGTTATTGATGTCGAGAGAGTCGTGATAGAAGGCCGACAGGGCGCCGACCACGCCGCACATGACGGCCATCGGGTGGGCGTCGCGACGGAAGCCGTTGAAGAAGGTCTTCAACTGCTCGTGAACCATGGTGTGGTTCTTCACGGTGCTGACGAACTGGGCTTTTTGCTCGGCTGTTGGCAATTCGCCATTTAGCAGCAGGTAGCAGGTTTCCAGGTAGTCCGATTTTTCAGCCAGTTGCTCAATCGGGTAGCCCCGGTGCAGCAGGATGCCATTGTCGCCGTCGATATAGGTGATCTTCGACTCGCAAGAGGCGGTCGACATGAAGCCTGGGTCGAAAGTGAAACGGCCCGTGGCCGTCAGGCCCCGTACGTCGATAACATCGGGACCAACGGTGCCGGTTAAAATGGGCAGCTCGACGGGGGCTGCGCCCTCGATGATCAACTGCGCTTTTTTGTCAGCCATGTGGCCTCCTATTTATGCTTCAAATCATCAGACAGACCCCCCACGCAGGGCCCGCACCACTATAGTGAGATAAATTCAGATGTCAATTTGCCTAAAGTCTTGCCCCAGAAGGCTTTAAGCGTACTTTTTCCTCGAAATTGCCTGCCATTTACGCCTTTTATCTCGCCAGCGCAATCCGCTATTAGGGTGAGGAGCGCGCGTTGTCATTAGTAACCTAACTGTCTATACTCGGCCACCGACCGCCAAGGGCTTTTGGGCTTGCTTTCATTGGGGGTCGCACTCCCTGGGTGGTGCTTACCTGACCAGTGCACTCCCCAACAACTTTGCCCTGATTGTTAGGGGCTCTTCAGTGTGAAAAAAAGCCGTGAATAGCCAACGACCTGTAAACCTAGACCTAAGGACCATCAAACTCCCCATCACCGGCGTTACGTCGTTCCTGCACCGTGTTTCCGGCATCATCCTGTTCCTGGGCTTGGGCATCATGCTTTATGCATTGAGCAAATCCCTGGGTTCCGAGGAAGGATACGCCGAGGTGAAGGCATGCTTGACCAGCCCGCTGGCCAAGTTCGTAGCATGGGGCCTCCTGTCCGCTCTGCTTTATCATCTGGTAGCCGGTGTGCGCCACTTGATCATGGATATGGGCATCGGTGAGACGCTGGAAGGCGGCCGCCTGGGCTCGAAAATCATCATCGCCATTTCCGTGGTGCTGATCGTTCTGGCAGGAGTTTGGATATGGTAACCAGCGTTACGAACCTATCGCGTTCGGGCCTCTATGACTGGATGGCGCAGCGTGTGTCTGCGGTCGTTCTCGCGGCTTATTTCATTTTCCTGATCGGATACCTCGTCGCAAACCCGGGCATTGGTTACGAGCAATGGCACGGGCTGTTTTCCCACAATGCGATGCGAATCTTCAGCCTGCTGGCCCTTGTAGCCCTGGGCGCTCACGCCTGGGTCGGCATGTGGACCATCGCGACTGACTACCTGACGCCGATGGCGCTGGGCAAGTCCGCGACCGCAGTCCGTTTCCTCTTCCAGGCAGTATGCGGCGTCGCGATGTTCGCTTACTTCGTCTGGGGTGTGCAGATTCTTTGGGGTATCTGATTCATGGCTAACATTCCAACTATTTCATTCGACGCCATCATTATTGGTGGCGGCGGTGCTGGCATGCGCGCGGCGTTGCAGCTGGCCCAGGGCGGTCACAAGACTGCCGTGATCACCAAGGTGTTCCCGACGCGCTCCCACACCGTATCGGCCCAGGGTGGCATCACCTGCGCCATCGCGTCCGCCGACCCGAACGACGACTGGCGCTGGCACATGTACGATACCGTCAAGGGTTCCGACTATATCGGTGACCAGGACGCTATCGAATACATGTGTCAGGAAGGCCCGGCCGCGGTGTTCGAGCTGGACCACATGGGTCTGCCGTTCTCCCGTACCGAACAAGGTCGTATCTACCAGCGTCCATTCGGCGGCCAGTCGAAGGACTACGGTAAAGGCGGCCAGGCTGCCCGTACCTGCGCCGCGTCCGACCGTACCGGTCACGCGTTGCTGCACACGCTTTATCAGGGCAACCTGAAAGCCGGCACCACGTTCCTGAACGAGTACTACGCGGTTGACCTGGTCAAGAACGCACAAGGCGAGTTCGTCGGTGTGATCGCCATCTGCATCGAAACCGGTGAAACCACCTACATCCGCGCCAAGGCTACTGTTCTGGCGACTGGCGGTGCAGGTCGTATCTACGCGTCGACCACCAATGCCCTGATCAACACCGGTGACGGCGTCGGCATGGCTCTGCGTGCCGGCGTGCCGGTGCAAGACATCGAAATGTGGCAGTTCCACCCGACCGGCATCGCCGGCGCAGGTGTACTGGTGACCGAGGGTTGCCGTGGTGAAGGTGGTTACCTGATCAACAAGCACGGCGAGCGTTTCATGGAGCGTTATGCTCCGAACGCGAAAGACCTGGCGGGTCGTGACGTTGTTGCTCGTTCGATGGTTAAGGAAATCATCGCCGGTAACGGCTGTGGCCCGAATGGTGACCACGTGCTGCTGAAGCTCGATCACCTGGGTGAAGAAGTGCTGCACAGCCGCCTGCCGGGTATCTGTGAACTGTCCAAGACCTTTGCCCACGTTGACCCAGTGGTTGCTCCGGTTCCGGTTGTTCCAACCTGCCACTACATGATGGGCGGTGTTCCGACCAACATTCATGGCCAGGCGATCACCCAGAACGCCGACGGCGTGGACGAGATCATCCACGGTCTGTTCGCAGTAGGCGAAGTGGCTTGTGTATCGGTACACGGTGCCAACCGTCTCGGCGGCAACTCGCTGCTCGACCTGGTGGTATTCGGCCGCGCAGCTGGCCTGCACCTGGAAAAAGCCCTGACCGACGGCATCGAATACGATGACGCCACCGACGCCAACATCGAGGCCGCCCTGGCGCGTCTGAACGCTCTGAACGAGCGGACTGATGGCGAAGACGTGGCAACCCTGCGTCGCGAACTGCAGAACTGCATGCAGAACTACTTCGGTGTATTCCGTACCGGCGAATACATGCAGAAGGGTATTGCCCAGCTGGCCGATCTGCGCAAGCGCATCGCCAACGTCAAGATCAACGATAAGAGCCAGGCGTTCAACACCGCTCGTATCGAAGCCCTTGAGCTGCAAAACCTGCTGGAAGTGGCTGAAGCGACTGCGATCGCAGCCGAGGTTCGTAAAGAATCCCGTGGTGCCCACGCTCGTGAAGACTTTGAAGATCGCGATGACGAAAACTGGTTGTGCCACACCCTGTACTTCCCGGGTGACAAGCGCGTAACCAAGCGTGCTGTGAACTTCTCGCCGAAGACGGTTCCGACGTTTGAACCGAAAATTCGGACTTACTAAGGGTGGCTGCCATGTTGAAAGTCAGTGTTTATCGCTACAACCCTGATCAGGACGCTGCGCCGTTCATGCAGGAGTTCCAGGTCGATACCGGTGGTAAAGACCTGATGGTGCTGGATGTATTGGCACTGATCAAAGAGCAGGACGAGGGTTTCTCCTATCGTCGCTCTTGCCGTGAAGGTGTTTGCGGTTCCGACGGCATGAACATCAACGGCAAAAACGGCCTGGCGTGCATCACGCCGCTGTCTGCTGTTGTTAAAGGCAACAAGCTGATCGTTCGTCCTCTGCCAGGTTTGCCGGTTATCCGTGACCTGGTCGTCGATATGAGCATCTTCTACAAGCAATACGAGAAAGTTAAGCCGTTCCTGCAGAACGATACGCCGGCTCCGGCCATCGAGCGTCTGCAGTCCCCTGAAGAGCGTGAAAAGCTCGACGGTCTGTACGAGTGCATCCTGTGCGCCTGCTGCTCGACCTCTTGCCCGTCCTTCTGGTGGAACCCGCACAAGTTCCTGGGTCCAGCTGCCCTGCTGCAAGCGTACCGCTTCCTGGCAGACAGCCGTGATACCAAGACGTCCGAGCGCCTGGCTTCGCTGGATGACCCGTTCAGCGTATTCCGCTGCCGCGGGATCATGAACTGCGTCAACGTATGTCCCAAAGGCCTGAACCCGACTAAGGCCATTGGTCACATCCGTAACATGCTGCTGCAGAGTGGCGTGTAACTGACGTTGTAACAAGGCAGGACCGTTGTGCCCGTAAATGCTGCGGCGCAGGCTTCAACCGGCGCCGTAGTTTTAACTTGAGCAGCGACTTACAAAGCCGCGGCTCTTATTTTGAAGAAATGAGACAAGCAGGGGCATTCGGGTTGGTACCCGAACTATCAGCGTGATCCTAAGTGGCTTGTTTTGGTCGCTGCACTTGGCCTTTTGCAAGCAAACTCGGTGTTTTCGCCGGTGGTGTCCCCAAATCGAGGGTGACCAAGCATGCAAGAAAGCGTGATGCAGCGCATGTGGAACAGCGGCTATCTTTCAGGTGGTAACGCTGCCTATGTGGAAGAGCTTTATGAGCTCTACCTGCACGACCCTAACGCTGTGCCAGAAGAATGGCGCACCAAATTTCAGACGTTGTCTTCAGACGGCAACGCTGCCACCGATGTATCGCACGCAACAATTCGCGATCAGTTCGTGCTGCTGGCAAAGAACCAGCGCCGCGCCCAGCCGGTTTCCGCCGGAAGCGTGAGCAGTGAGCACGAGAAGAAGCAAGTTGAAGTACTGCGACTGATCCAGGCCTACCGGATGCGTGGCCACCAGGCGGCCCAGCTTGACCCGCTGGGGCTCTGGCAGCGTCCTGCACCTGCAGACCTGTCGATCAATCATTACGGCTTGACCAATGCCGATCTTGATACGACCTTCCGTGCCGGCGACCTGTTCATCGGCAAAGAGGAAGCGAGCCTACGCGAAATTCACGAAGCGTTGCAGCAGACATATTGCCGCACCATCGGCGCTGAGTTCACGCACATCACCGATTCCGAGCAACGCCACTGGTTCCAGCATCGCCTGGAAGGCGTACGCGGCCGCCCGGTATTGTCCGACGACGTGCGCAGCCACCTGCTTGAGCGCGTGACCGCAGCCGAGGGCCTGGAAAAATACCTAGGTACCAAATACCCGGGCACCAAGCGTTTCGGCCTGGAAGGCGGCGAGAGCCTGATTCCGATGCTCGACGAGCTGATCCAGCGTTCCGGTTCCTACGGCACCAAGGAAATCGTGATCGGCATGGCCCACCGTGGTCGCCTGAACGTGTTGGTCAACACCTTCGGCAAGAACCCGCGTGAGTTGTTCGACGAGTTCGAAGGCAAGAAGAAGGTCGAGCTGGGTTCCGGTGACGTTAAATACCACCAGGGCTTCTCGTCCAACGTGATGACCACCGGCGGTGAAGTTCACCTGGCCATGGCCTTCAACCCATCCCACCTGGAAATCGTTTCTCCAGTGGTCGAGGGTTCGGTCCGTGCTCGCCAGGATCGTCGTAACGACACCACCGGTGAAAAGGTCCTGCCGATTTCCATCCACGGTGACGCGGCATTCGCCGGTCAAGGCGTGGTCCTGGAAACGTTCCAGATGTCGCAGACTCGCGGCTTCAAGACCGGCGGTACCGTTCACATCGTCATCAACAACCAGGTGGGTTTCACCATCAGCAACCCGTTGGACGCGCGTTCCACCGAGTACGCCACCGACGTTGCCAAGATGATCCAGGCGCCGATCCTCCATGTGAATGGCGATGATCCGGAAGCCGTACTGTTCGTGACCCAACTGGCTGTCGACTACCGCATGCAGTTCAAGCGTGACGTGGTGATCGACCTGGTTTGCTACCGCCGTCGCGGTCACAACGAAGCCGACGAACCAAGCGGCACCCAGCCGTTGATGTATCAGCAGATCACCAAGCAGCGCACCACCCGTGAGCTGTATGCCGAAAGCCTGACCAAGGCCGGTATATTGGATGACGCGCGTGTTCAGGCGAAAATCGATGAATACCGCAACGCGCTGGACAATGGCCTGCATGTCGTAAAAAGCCTGGTCAAAGAGCCGAACAAAGAGCTGTTCGTGGATTGGCGTCCGTACCTGGGTCACACCTGGACCGCGCGTCACGACACCTCGTTCGACCTCAAGACCCTGCAGGAACTGTCCGCCAAGCTGCTGGAAATTCCGGAAGGCTTCGTGGTGCAGCGCCAGGTTGCGAAGATCTACGAAGACCGTCAGAAGATGCAAGCCGGCGGCCTGCCGATCAACTGGGGTTATGCCGAAACCATGGCGTACGCGACCCTGGCGTTCGAAGGTCACCCGATCCGCATGACCGGCCAGGACATCGGCCGTGGTACGTTCTCGCACCGTCACGCGGTATTGCACAACCAGAAAGACGCGGGCACCTACATCCCGTTGCAGAACCTGTACGAAGGCCAGCCGCGTTTCGACCTGTACGATTCGTTCCTGTCCGAAGAAGCCGTACTGGCGTTCGAATACGGTTACTCGACCACCACGCCGCAGGCGCTGGTGATCTGGGAAGCCCAGTTCGGCGACTTCGCCAACGGTGCCCAGGTGGTGATCGACCAGTTCATCACCAGCGGCGAGCACAAGTGGGGCCGTCTGTGCGGTCTGACCATGTTGCTGCCACACGGTTATGAAGGTCAGGGTCCGGAGCACTCCTCGGCCCGTCTGGAGCGTTACCTGCAGCTGTGCGCCGAGCACAACATCCAGGTGTGCGTGCCGACCACCCCGGCCCAGATCTACCACTTGCTGCGTCGCCAGGTGATCCGCCCGCTGCGCAAGCCGCTGGTAGTGCTGACCCCGAAATCGCTGCTGCGTCACAAATTGGCCATCTCGACCCTGGAAGATCTGGCGGACGGTTCGTTCCAGACCGTGATTCCAGAAATCGATACGCTGGACGCGGCCAAGGTCACTCGCCTGATCCTGTGCAGCGGCAAGGTCTACTACGACCTGCTGGAAAAACGCCGTGCCGAAGGCCGCGAAGACATCGCCATCGTGCGTATCGAGCAGCTTTACCCGTTCCCGGAAGATGACCTCATGGAGATCATCGCGCCTTACACCAACCTCACGAATGTGGTGTGGTGTCAGGAAGAACCGATGAACCAGGGCGCTTGGTACAGCAGCCAGCATCACCTGCGTCGCAGCATCGGTAACCACAACAAGGCCCTGGGCCTGGAGTACGCCGGCCGTGATGCTTCCGCTGCACCTGCGTGTGGTTATGCGTCGATGCACGCCGAGCAGCAGGAAAAACTGCTGCAAGATGCTTTCACTGTTTAACGCCTTCGCGCTGACTGAAACCGAATTTTAAGGACCCACAGATAATGGCTATCGAAATCAAAGCCCCGTCATTCCCGGAATCGGTTGCCGATGGCACCGTTGCCACCTGGCACAAGAAACCAGGTGAGGCCGTCAAGCGTGACGACCTGATCGTCGACATCGAGACCGACAAAGTCGTGCTGGAAGTGTTGGCCGAAGCTGACGGCGTGCTGGGCGCAATCGTTGCCGAAGAAGGCGCTACCGTTCTGTCGAACCAGGTGCTGGGCTCGATCGAAGAGGGCAGCGCTGCCGCTGCTCCTGCTGCCGCTGCTGCACCGGCCGCTGCTTCGGCGCCTGCTGCCGCTCCGGCTGCGGGTGGCGAAGATCCAATCGCTGCACCGGCTGCGCGTCAGCTGGCTGAAGAAAACGGCATCAACCTGGCTTCCATCAAAGGCACTGGCAAAGACGGCCGTGTGACCAAGGAAGACGTGGTTGCCGCGGTTGAAGCGAAGAAAAACGCTCCGGCTGCCGCGCCTGCCAAGGCTGCTGCACCGGCTGCCGCCGCGCCTGTGTTCGCTGCCGGCGACCGCACCGAGAAGCGTGTACCGATGACCCGCGTTCGCGCCACCGTGGCCAAGCGTCTGGTTGAAGCACAGTCGAACATGGCGATGCTGACCACGTTCAACGAAGTCGACATGACCGAAGTCATGGCCCTGCGTTCGAAGTACAAGGATCTGTTCGAGAAGTCCCACAACGGCGTGCGCCTGGGCTTCATGTCGTTCTTCGTGAAAGCGGCCACCGAAGCGCTGAAACGCTTCCCGGCAGTCAACGCTTCCATCGACGGCGGCGACATCGTTTACCACGGCTATGCAGACGTCGGCGTTGCCGTGTCCAGCGACCGTGGCCTGGTGGTTCCGGTCCTGCGTAACGCCGAGCTGATGAGCCTGGCCGAAATCGAAGGCGGCATCGCCGGCTTCGGCAAGAAAGCCCGTGACGGCAAGCTGACCATCGACGAGATGACCGGTGGTACCTTCACCATCACCAACGGTGGTACCTTCGGTTCGATGATGTCGACGCCGATCGTTAACCCGCCACAAGCTGCAATCCTGGGCATGCACAACATCATCCAGCGTCCGATGGCCATCAACGGCCAAGTCGTGATCCGCCCAATGATGTACCTGGCGCTGTCTTACGATCACCGTCTGATCGATGGTAAAGAAGCCGTGACTTTCCTGGTGACCATCAAGAACCTGCTGGAAGACCCGGCTCGTCTGCTGCTGGATATCTGATAGAAGCAGCTGCAGGCCTCAAGTGACAGATTGCCGGATAAGGCAGTTGGGCTTGGGGCTTGCGGCTTGAAAGCTTGCTGCTAAATAGAGGAACTATTTTCATGTCGCAGAAATTTGACGTTGTAGTGATTGGTGCGGGTCCTGGCGGCTACGTTGCCGCCATCAAGGCCGCACAACTGGGCCTCTCGACTGCTTGCATCGAAAAATACACCGACAAGGAAGGCAAACTGGCACTGGGCGGTACTTGCCTGAACGTTGGTTGCATTCCTTCCAAGGCGCTGCTGGACAGCTCCTGGAAATTCCACGAAGCCCAAGACGGCTTCGCGATCCACGGCATCAACCATGCTGGCGTGACCATGGACGTGCCAGCAATGGTCGGCCGTAAAGCCAACATCGTTAAAGGCCTGACTTCCGGCGTTGCGACTTTGTTCAAGGCTAACGGCGTAACTTCCCTGCAAGGCCACGGCAAACTGCTGGCCGGCAAGAAAGTTGAAATCACCAAGCCGGACGGTTCGGTAGAAATCATCGAAGCCGAGAACGTGATCCTGGCTCCAGGCTCGCGTCCAATCGACATTCCACCGGCTCCTGTCGACCAGAACGTGATCGTTGATTCGACCGGCGCCCTGGAATTCCAGGCTGTGCCTAAGCGCCTGGGCGTGATCGGCGCTGGCGTGATCGGCCTGGAACTGGGTTCGGTCTGGTCCCGCCTGGGTTCCGAAGTGACCGTGCTGGAAGCCCTGGACACGTTCCTGCTGGCTGCCGACACCGCAGTGTCCAAGGAAGCGCTGAAAACCCTGACCAAACAAGGTCTGGACATCAAGCTGGGCGCTCGCGTGACCGGCTCTAAGGTTAACGGCGAAGAAGTCGTTGTGACCTACACCGACAAGGATGGCGAACAGACCATCACTTTCGACAAGCTGATCGTAGCCGTAGGTCGCCGTCCAGTGACCACCGACCTGCTGGCTTCCGACAGCGGCGTGAACATCGACGAGCGTGGCTTCATCCACGTTGACGATCACTGCGCTACCACCGTTCCTGGCGTCTACGCCATTGGCGACGTGGTTCGCGGCATGATGCTCGCGCACAAAGCTTCCGAAGAAGGCATCATGGTTGTCGAGCGCATCAAGGGTCACAAAACCCAGATGAACTACGACCTGATCCCGTCGGTTATCTACACCCACCCGGAAATTGCATGGGTCGGCAAGAACGAACAGCAGTTGAAAGCTGAAGGCGTTGAAGTTAACGTCGGCACCTTCCCGTTTGCCGCTTCTGGCCGTGCCATGGCAGCCAACGACACCGGTGGTTTTGTCAAAGTCATCGCTGATGCCAAGACTGACCGCGTATTGGGCGTCCACGTGATTGGCCCAGGCGCAGCAGAACTGGTTCAGCAGGGCGCGATCGGTATGGAATTCGGCACCAGTGCCGAGGACATCGGCATGATGGTCTTCTCCCATCCGACCCTGTCCGAAGCGCTGCACGAAGCCGCGTTGGCAGTGAATGGTCATGCCATCCACATCGCCAACAAGAAGAAGCGCTAAGCGAGATAATAAGAAACCACGGCGGAGTTGCCCGTCGTGAGCCTTGCGCGCAAGACTCACCGCGGAATATCCGCTGGACGCAGTCTTGCGCAGCTTTACGGGCCTTGAGCCCCGCAAGTTGCGCAAGCAGCAGTCACAGGTGGCGCGGCACTCATAATGAGCGCAGCGCCGAATGCGCAGTACCTAACGAAGACGGTAAAAAGCATGAATCTTCACGAGTATCAGGGTAAGCAGCTGTTCGCTGAATACGGCCTGCCAGTTTCCAAGGGCTACGCAGTAGACACCCCGGAAGCAGCAGCAGAAGCTTGCGACAAGATCGGCGGCACCGAGTGGGTTGTCAAAGCCCAGGTCCACGCTGGTGGTCGCGGTAAAGCGGGCGGCGTTAAGCTGGTTCGCAGCAAAGAAGACGCCAAGGCCTTCGCACAGCAGTGGCTGGGCAAGCGTCTGGTGACCTACCAGACTGATGCCAATGGCCAGCCAGTCACCAAGATCCTGGTTGAATCGTGCACTGATATCGCTAAAGAGCTGTACCTGGGCGCTGTCGTTGACCGTTCGAGCCGTCGCATCGTGTTCATGGCTTCCACCGAAGGTGGCGTGGACATCGAGAAGATCGCTCACGAAACCCCAGAAAAAATTCTGAAAGCCACTATCGATCCACTGGTTGGCGCCCAGCCATTCCAGGGTCGCGAGCTGGCTTTCCAGTTGGGTCTGGAAGGCAAGCAAGTTGCCCAGTTCGCCAAGATCTTCGTAGGTCTGGCCAAACTGTTCCAGGATCACGATCTGGCCCTGCTGGAAGTGAACCCGCTGGTGATCAAGGCTGACGGCGATCTGCACTGCCTCGACGCCAAGATCAACATCGACGCCAACGCCATGTACCGTCAGCCTAAGCTGAAGACTTTCCACGATCCGTCGCAAGACGATCCGCGCGAAGCGCACGCTGCCAAGTTCGAACTGAACTACGTAGCCCTGGAAGGTAACATCGGTTGCATGGTCAACGGTGCTGGCCTGGCCATGGGTACCATGGACATCGTCAACCTGCATGGCGGCAAACCAGCCAACTTCCTCGACGTGGGCGGTGGTGCTACCAAAGAACGCGTAACCGAAGCCTTCAAGATCATCCTGTCCGACTCCAACGTCGCTGCAGTACTGGTCAACATCTTCGGCGGCATCGTTCGTTGCGACATGATTGCCGAAGGCATCATCGGTGCAGTGAAAGAAGTCGGCGTTAAAATCCCGGTTGTTGTTCGCCTTGAAGGCAACAACGCTGAACTGGGCGCTAAAGTACTGGCAGAAAGCGGTTTGAACATCATCGCGGCTACCAGCCTGACCGACGCTGCTCAACAAGTTGTCAAAGCTGCGGAGGGCAAATAATGAGCGTCCTGATCAATAAAGACACCAAAGTTATCTGCCAGGGTATTACCGGTTCGCAAGGTAGTTTCCACACCCAGCAAGCCATCGAATACGGCACCAAGATGGTTGGCGGCGTAACGCCGGGCAAAGGCGGCACCGAGCACCTGGGCCTGCCAGTGTTCAACACCGTGAAAGACGCTGTAGCTGCCACTGGCGCCACCGCCAGCGTGATCTACGTTCCAGCTCCTTTCTGCAAGGACTCGATCCTGGAAGCGGCATTCGGCGGCATCAAGCTGATCGTTTGCATCACCGAAGGCATTCCTACCCTGGACATGCTGGACGCTAAAGTTAAGTGCGACGAGCTGGGCGTAGTCCTGATCGGCCCTAACTGCCCAGGCGTGATCACTCCAGGCGAATGCAAGATCGGCATCATGCCAGGTCACATTCACTTGCCAGGTAAAGTCGGTATCGTTTCCCGTTCCGGCACCCTGACCTACGAAGCTGTGAAGCAGACCACTGACGCCGGTTTCGGTCAGTCGACTTGCGTCGGCATCGGCGGTGACCCGATCCCAGGCTCCAACTTCATCGACATCCTGAAGCTGTTCCAGGAAGACCCGAAGACCGAAGCGATCGTGATGATCGGTGAGATCGGCGGTTCGGCTGAAGAAGAGGCGGCTGCCTACATCAAGGCACACGTGACCAAGCCGGTTGTTTCCTACATCGCTGGTGTGACTGCCCCTGCGGGCAAGCGCATGGGCCATGCTGGCGCAATCATCTCTGGCGGCAAAGGCACTGCAGACGAGAAATTCGCTGCACTGCAAGACGCAGGCGTTAAAACCGTGCGTTCGTTGGCAGACATCGGCAAGGCCTTGGCTGAGCTGACCGGTTGGGCTGTCAAGTAAGCCTCGCGCTTAGCTGACGCTTTACCAGCAAAGGCCACCTTCGGGTGGCCTTTGTGCATTCTGAAGTTGGCGAAGATCAAAATGTGGGAGGGGGCTTGCTCGCGAAAGCGGTGTATCAGCCACTCGTGAGCTGACTGACACGCCGCTTTCGCGAGCAAGCCCGCTCCCACATCCGATCGCATTTCAAAATTTAGATATAAAAACGCGACATAAAAATGTCGCTTATCGGACAGTTCGCCCCCCAACAGTGCGTTTGACCCGCAAATTCGTTAGGCTAGCCGCCTCTTTATGCGTCCGCCTCCCAAAAGGAAGCCGCGCGCTAGACCGGTCGGTGCCCATAAGGGCCGGCAGCATTTCCCTCATCCATAGGGAATCCCTCTCTAAATTCCGATTCAGTAGTGTGGTATTTCCTCAAATGAAAGTGTTGAAAAGCCAGGACATCCTGGCGTTGGGCTTCATGACCTTCGCCCTGTTCGTGGGCGCCGGCAACATCATCTTCCCGCCTATCGTTGGTTTGCAGTCCGGGCCTCATGTCTGGATGGCGGCGCTGGGCTTCCTGATCACTGCCGTTGGCCTGCCGGTGGTCACTGTGATCGCCCTGGCCAAGGTCGGCGGCGGCATGGACGCGTTGAGCAGCCCGATCGGCAAGATCGCCGGTGGCCTGCTCGCGGCGGCTGCGTATCTGGCGGTAGGGCCGCTGTTCGCCACCCCGCGTACCGCGACCGTGTCGTTTGAAGTGGGCCTGGCGCCGCTGACCGGCGAAAGCCCGCTGGCGCTGTTCCTCTACAGCTCGGTGTATTTCCTGGTGGTGTTCTTTGTCTCCCTGTACCCAGGCCGACTGCTGGACACCGTGGGTCGCTTCCTGGCGCCGCTGAAGATCATCGCGCTGGCCATCCTCGGCATTGCCGCGTTTGCCCTGCCGGCCGGTGAGGTGGGTGTCGCCACCCCGGAATACGTTGCTGCACCGTTCTCCCAGGGCTTTATCAATGGTTACCTGACCATGGACACCCTGGGTGCGCTGGTGTTTGGCATTGTGATCGTCAACGCGATCCGTTCCCGTGGTGTCGAATCGCCCAAGCTGATCACCCGCTACGCGATCATTGCCGGGTTGATTGCCGGCGTAGGTTTGGCGCTGGTGTACATCAGTCTGTTCCGCCTCGGGGCGGGCAGTCATGAAGTCGCTGCCGGCGCTGCCAATGGCGCGGCTGTATTGCACGCTTATGTGCAACACACCTTCGGCTCCCTGGGCAGTGGTTTCCTGGCGGTGTTGATTTCGCTCGCGTGCCTGGTCACCGCGGTCGGCCTGACGTGTGCTTGCGCCGAGTACTTCAGCAAAATCCTGCCGCTGTCCTACAAGACTCTGGTAGTGATCCTGGCGCTGTTCTCGCTGTTCGTGTCGAACCTGGGCCTGACCAAGCTGATTGCGTTCTCGATCCCGGTACTCACCGCGATCTACCCGCCGTGCATCGTGCTGGTGGCCCTGAGCTTCTGCAAAGACTTCTGGCAGGAGCAGGGCCGTATCGTCGGGCCGGTGATGCTGGTGTCGTTCATCTTTGGCTGCATCGACGCGCTCAAGGGCGCAGGCCTGGCAGGCTGGATGCCTTCGCAGCTGGCGAACCTGCCGCTGAGCGAGCAAGGCCTGGCGTGGCTGGTGCCGTCGGTGATGACGCTGGGTGTGGCGGTCGTCATTGATCGTATGCTGGGTAAGCGCAGCGAAGCCATCGCATAACAAGCGGGTTTCATGCAGTACGGAAATGCCTCGTATCAATCGATACGGGGCATTTTTTTTGAGCGGCGGGCCGTGTCTTTTTCTTTGCGCTAACGTCGAACAGACGCAAAAAGTTTTTCAATCTCCTTTCTGCAAGGACCCGCATGTCGTTCGTCGAAGCCAATCAGATTCACCTGCTTGCTGCCCTCTGGTTCGTCCTGTGTTGGGGCGGCTACACCCGTTATGCCACCTGGAAAGCCCGAGACACTGCTTGCCTGGCCAGTGTGCTGCATTTGTATCGCGAGGACTGGATGCGCCGCATGCTGCTGCGCGACAACCGGATTGCCGACGCCAGCGTGATCGGCAACCTGGAGCGTAATGCCTCATTCTTCGCCTCCAGCACCTTGATCATCCTCGCCGGCATTCTCACGGTGCTGGGGGCCTCCGAGCGGGCGGTGTCATTGCTGGCCGACATACCCATGGTGCAGCAGGCCTCCCAGGGCATGTCGGAGATCAAGCTGCTCTGCCTGGCGCTGGTCTTTGTCTATGCCTTCTTCACCTTCAGTTGGTGCATGCGCCAGTACAACTTTGCCGCGGTGCTGGTAGGGTCGGCGCCGATGATCGGTGAGCGGCATGTGTCGGAGCAGGAGCGCAAGGCGTTTGCCCTGCGTGCGGCGCGAGTGATCTCCATGGCCGCCAACCAGTTCAACTTTGGCCTGCGTTCTTATTACTTCGGCATGACCATGCTGGCGTGGTTCGTCAGCCCCTGGTTGTTCATGTTGATGAGTGCCGGGGTGGTGTTCGTGTTGTATCGTCGGGAGTTTCATTCCGACGTACTGCAAGTGATGGTGTATACGCAGACGGATACACCGATGCCTGAGGCCGCCAAAGAGGAGATTTAATGCGTGACGCGGCGGGTTAAAAACAGCAGACAAAGTAAAGCCCGCTATATAAGCGGGCTTTCTTTTTGCAGCGAAGCTATTTCATGCTGCGGTATCAGGAACCGGTGGCAGGAGTAGCAGGTGCTGCTTCTTTTGCGGCGGCGTCGTTCGATTCAGCCTGAGCTTTGGCAGCATCGGCGTTTTCTTTCGCAGCGTCGTTCACTTTATCCTGAGCTTTCGCCATGTCTTTTTGAGCTTGCTCAGAATGCGCTGCGGCATCTTGGGCTTTGTCTTCGGATTTCTTGTCGCAAGCAGCGAGACCGAGGGCAGCGGCCAACATCATGGAAATAGCTAAAGTCTTACGCATGGGGTGTTTCTCCTTAGTGAAGATATCTACTGGCCTTTCGAGCATGGGCGTTCAGCATTAGTTCCTTTTATTCCACAGATATATAAACAACGGTCTCAGAGGAACTTTCGCGCGTACCGTCTATTTCGCACATCAACACTAATAAGAGTCTGCAACGAATGACCGAAAATCCCTTGTTAGAGCGCGCGAAGCGCTTTGTCTCGGCCTTGCGCCATTGCCAGGTGCTGGGTATCACCACTCATCATGCCAGCGAGGAGGGCATCACGTTGGTCATGCCCTACGCCGCACAACTGGTGGGAGATCCCCTGACCGGCGTGATCCATGGTGGCGCGCTGACCTCTTTAATGGACACTGCCTGCGGCATGGCCACCCTGTGTGTCCTGCCGGAGTTCGAGGTGTGCCCGACCCTGGACCTGCGTGTCGACTATATGCATCCCGCCGAGCCACATAAGCCGGTATATGGTTTCGCCCAATGCTACCGGGTGACCACCGACGTGATCTTTACCCGTGGCTTTGCCTACCAGGACGACCCGCAACAACCCATCGCCCATGTGGTGGGCACCTTCATGCGCATGGGCAAGCGTCTCAAGGGCACCCACGGATTGGGCAGCGCCATCAAGGGAGAGCAGGCATGACACATCGATTCAAGACTCGCCTGGAACAGGCCCATCAGCGAGGCAACTACGAGGCCCTGCTGGACCTGATCCCCTACGCCAAACTGATCGGTATCGAATGCACCCGGCTGGGGGATGAATTGCTGTTTCGCCTGCCGGCCCACAAGGACAATATTGGTAACCCCATATTGCCTGCGCTTCACGGCGGGGTGATCGCCGGCTTTATGGAGCTGGCAGCGGCGTTGCACCTGCTGGTGTTTACCGGAGCGCCGGGTATCCCGAAAATCATCGATTTCTCGCTCGATTACCTGCGCGCCGGCCAGTTTCGCGACACTTACGCCAAATGCCAGGTGTGGCGCCAGGGCCGACGGGTGGCGAATGTCGCGATCACTGCCTGGCAAAGCACCGCTGCCGAACCGATTGCCACCGCTCGTGCGCATTTCAAGATCGAGGAAGGAAGCCGCCCTTGAAATCCTGGTCTTAGCCCCCAACTTTGATGACAACCCGCCGCCAACCCTCAAGGGCGCGGCCACTGCCATCCAATTGGAGTTTGATGACCATGAGTGTGGAAACTCAAAAGGAAACCCTGGGCTTCCAGACCGAGGTGAAGCAACTGCTGCACCTCATGATCCATTCGCTGTATTCCAACAAGGAAATCTTCCTTCGCGAATTGATCTCGAACGCCTCTGACGCTGTCGACAAATTACGTTTCGAAGCCCTGTCCAAGCCTGAGCTGCTGGAAGGTGGCGCGGAACTGAAAATCCGTGTGAGCTTCGACAAAGACGCCAATACCGTCACCCTCGAAGATAACGGTATCGGCATGAGCCGCGACGATGCGATCACCCACCTGGGGACCATCGCCAAATCCGGCACCGCCGACTTCATGAAAAACCTGTCGGGCGACCAGAAGAAAGATTCGCACCTGATCGGCCAGTTCGGCGTGGGCTTCTACTCGGCCTTCATCGTTGCCGACAAGGTTGAAGTGTTCAGCCGTCGTGCCGGCCTTGACGCCAGCGAAGGCGTGCATTGGGCTTCCAAAGGTGAGGGCGAATTTGAAATCGCCACCATCGACAAGGCTGACCGTGGTACCCGCATCGTCCTGCACCTCAAATCCGGTGAAGACGAGTTCGCCGATGGCTGGCGCCTGCGCAATATCATCAAGAAGTACTCCGACCATATCGCCTTGCCGATCGAGCTGCCGAAAGAACAAGCCGCTGCCGAAGGTGAAGAGAAGCCTGCCGAGGAATGGGAAACCGTCAATCGCGCCAGTGCCCTGTGGACCCGTCCGCGTACCGAGATCAAGGACGAGGAATACCAGGAGTTCTACAAACACATCGGTCACGACTACGAAAACCCGCTGAGCTGGAGCCATAACAAGGTCGAGGGCAAGCTGGAATACAGTTCGCTGCTTTACGTGCCGGCCCGTGCGCCGTTCGACCTGTACCAGCGTGAAGCGCCGAAAGGCCTGAAGCTGTACGTGCAGCGCGTGTTCGTGATGGACCAGGCAGAGTCGTTCCTGCCGCTGTACCTGCGCTTTATCAAGGGCGTGGTCGACTCCAATGACCTGTCGCTGAACGTGTCGCGGGAAATCCTGCAAAAAGACCCGATCATCGACTCCATGAAGTCGGCGCTGACCAAGCGCGTACTCGACATGCTGGAAAAACTGGCGAAGAACGAGCCTGAGCAATACAAGGGCTTCTGGAAAAACTTCGGTCAGGTCATGAAAGAAGGCCCGGCAGAAGATTTCGCCAACAAGGAGAAAATCGCCGGTCTGCTGCGCTTTGCTTCCACCCAGGGTGAAGAGGGCGAGCAGGTCGTTTCCCTGGCCGAGTACCTGGCTCGTGCCAAGGAAGGTCAGGACAAGATCTACTACCTGACCGGCGAAACCTACGCACAGGTCAAGAACAGCCCGCACCTGGAAGTCTTCCGCAAGAAAGGCATCGAAGTGCTGCTGCTGACCGACCGTATCGATGAGTGGCTGATGAGCTACCTCAACGAGTTCGACGGCAAATCCTTTGTCGACGTAGCCCGTGGCGACCTGGACCTGGGTAACCTGGACTCCGAAGAAGAGAAGAAAGAAGCCGAAGAAGTCGCGAAGGCCAAAGAAGGCCTGGTTGAGCGGATCAAGGCGTCCCTGGGCGATGCCGTCAGCGAAGTGCGGGTTTCCCACCGTCTGACCGACTCCCCGGCGATCCTGGCCATTGGCGAGCAGGACCTGGGCATGCAGATGCGCCAGATCCTCGAAGCCAGCGGCCAGAAGGTCCCGGACTCCAAGCCGATCTTCGAATTCAACCCGGCTCACCCGCTGATCGAGAAACTCGACGGCGAGCAGAGCGAAGAGCGGTTTGGCGACCTGTCGCACATCCTCTTCGACCAGGCGGCCCTGGCCGCTGGCGACAGCCTCAAAGACCCGGCCGCCTACGTGCGCCGACTGAACAAGCTGTTGGTTGAACTGTCGATCTGACACCGTTGTAGAAAAACCCGCTTCGGCGGGTTTTTTCGTTTGTAGGAGCGAGCAAGCTCGCTCCTACAGCCCATTTCCGTTCTAGTGATCTTCAACTGGAGTAAATGATGAGCCAAGTTACTGTGCGTTCCGTGGTCTATCAGATTGATGGCCAGTCTTATGAAAGCCGCCTGGCGTTCGATGCCAGCCAAAAGAACCCGCTGCCCGGCCTGCTGATGGCGCCGAACTGGATGGGTGTGAGTGCGGGTGCCGAAGAAATCGCCAAGAGCGTTGCCGCCAAGGGCTACGTGGTGCTGATCGCCGACCTCTACGGGCAAACCGTGCGCCCGTCGAATGGCGATGAAGCCGGTGCCGCAATGATGCCGTTGAAGAATGATCGCCCGTTGCTGAACAAGCGCATGCAGGCTGCCCTTGAGCAGCTGCTGGGCCAGACCGAAGCGGCAGTGGACACCTCGAAGCTGGCCACCTTTGGTTTCTGCTTCGGCGGTTGCTGCTCCCTGGAGCTGGCGCGTACCGGTGCGCCATTGAAGGCAGCCGTATCGTTCCACGGCACCCTCGACACGCCGAACCCGGCAGATGCGAAAAACATCAAGGGTTCAGTGCTGGTGCTGCACGGGGCTTCCGACCCGCTGGTGCCGAAAGAGCAACTGCCAGCGTTCGAAGCTGAAATGAACACGGCGGGCGTGGATTGGCAATTGCTGAGCTACGGCGGTGCGGTGCATTCCTTCACTGACCCGGATGCCAATGTGCCGGGCAAGATGATGTACGACGCGAAGACCGCTGCGCGGGCCTTCCAGTCGATGCATAACTTGCTGGACGAAGTGTTCAAGGGCTAAATCTTCAGCGCCTGTTCCGGTTTCATCGGGGGCAAGCCCCCTCCCACATTTTGACCGTGTGAATCCAATCAAGTGTGGGAGGGGGCTTGCCCCCGATAGCTATCTCACAGGCAACTCAATTCTTTCAGTTTCACCCGGCACCGTCGGCCAATCCCCATCGGCCCAGCGCTGCCTGGCCTGCTCGATCTTCAGCGGATCGCTAGCGACAAAATTCCAGTTGATCCGCCGCGGCCCATCCAGTGGTGCCCCGCCAAACACCACCACGTGGCAATCGCTTTCGGCGAATAGGGTCATTTCCTGCCCGGCCGGCAATACCACCAGGCTGTGCACCTCAAGCCGCTCACCCTCCAGCTGTACTTCACCCTCCAGCACATACACCGCGCGTTCCTCGTGCTCGTCAGGAATCAGCAGGGTCGTGGCCGTTTGCATGTGCACATCTGCATACAACGTAGGCGACAGCACCGGCACCGGTGATTTGAGGCAGAAGCCACTGCCGGCGATCAGGCGAATCCGCACGCCCAGGTTGTCACTCACCGGCAGGCTCGCCGCAGGGTGATGGCTGTAATGCCCCGGCCCCTCTTCGTGGTCCTTGGGCGATGCCAGCCACACTTGCAGGCCATGCAGGGTGAAACCATTGGCCTTCAGTGCCTCGGGTGTGCGCTCGACATGGGCAATCGCGCTGCCGGCGGTCATCCAACTGACGTCCCCGGCCTCTACCACTTGGTCGGAACCCAGGCTGTCCTTGTGCTGCAGTACGCCTTCAAACAAGTAGGTGAGGGTGGACAGGCCAATATGCGGGTGCTGGCGGATATTCATGCCGCTCCCCGGTGCATAACGGGTGGGCAGCATATGATCGAAGAACACGAACGGCCCGACGCTGCGGCATTCGCGCGAAGGCAGCGGGCGCAGGATGGGTTGGCCTTCGACATCTTCAGGGCGTGGGCGGATCACGGTGAGGGTGTTCATGGTGCGTCCCAGTCTGAGCGGGTTAGATGGCGCTGAGCATAACCCGCCCGACGAGATGTTGCCGCTATTGGCTGAACGCGCCTTCAGAGAGGCGAGTTTCAATGGTGACCTCGGCGGTGGTCATCAGCTTGTGTACCGGGCAGCGATCGGCCACACGGTGCAACTCGTCGCGCTGTTCGTCGGTGAGTACGCCCTTGAGCGTCAGCTTGACGTTGAGCTTGTATTTGCCCTTTTGCTCTTCGGTGTCGTCGTGGGTGACTTCCACGGTGACACCGGTCAGCGGGATGTCTTTTTTCTGGGCATAGAGCTTGACGGTCAGCGCCTTGCATGATGCCAGCGCGGCGTCGAAATAATCATGGGGAGAGGGCGCCGAGTCGTCACCACCCAGGCTCTTGGGCAGGTCGGTAAACAGCTCGTGGTTATTGATATTGACGCTGTGGCGGAAGTTGTCTGCGTTCAGCGTATTGACGGTAACAGGCATGGCAAACCTCACGGGGTGGCAGAATGAAGGTCATGCAGTTATAGAGCATGCAGGCGCTGGGGTGTTCCACATTTTTTGCTGGCTGAACCCCGGTATGGCGCGCAAGGTCTACCGGTATTCGCCCTTATCGAGGTTGTACCGTGCCCTGGACCCGCCTGAGTTTCGCCCTGTTGCTCGCCGCCAGCAGCCTTGTCGCACAGGCTCGCGACTATGCCTACAGCGATGCGCACCTGCATTACGTGGATTTCTTCCAGGAAACGGCGGGGATGGACAAGTTGCTCAAGGCGATGGCAGAAAATCGCATCGAGCATGTCATGATTTCCGGCATTCCCGTCGCAAAGAAATGGCACGAAGACGAACCCAAGCGCCCACGCTACTACGCCGGTGATGACGCGGATGCCTATTGGTACAGCGCCACTGACGTGATTGTTGCCGCAGCGGTAAATAGACTGACACCTGAACAACGCCAGCACTTTCATCCGTTTCTGTCCGGCTTCAACCCCAACGACAAGAACTCGGATGCCCATATCCAGCGCATGCTCGACCTCAACCCGGGGCTGTGGCAGGGCATCGGTGAAGTGTTTACCCGTCACGACGACCTTACCGCCCTCACATCGGGGGATACCCCGCGCGCCAATAACGAAGCCATGACACGCATCTATCATCTGGCGGCGGAAAACGACTTGCCGGTGATGCTGCACTCCAACATCACCTCCAAGCGCGAGCGTAACCCGCTGTATTTGGCCGAAATCGAAGAGCCGCTGCGCAACCATCCGCACACCCGCTTTATCTGGGCCCACGCTGGCACCAGCAAGGAAATTCATCGCCACCAGGTGCAGATGGACTTTTTGCTGCCCACCTTGAGCCGCATGCTCGAGGCTTACCCCAACCTGTATATCGACCTGTCGTGGAGCATGCTCACGCCGTACTTACTGGATGATGCGGGCAAGCCTCGGCCGGAGTGGGTAGCGCTGGTGGAACGCTTCCCGGAGCGCTTTATGCTGGGTTCGGACGTCGTCGGGCGTTTCAACAAGCTGGGTAAGGAAATGCACCGCTTTGATGTGTTCCTTGATGCATTGCCTGAAGACGTTGCCCACAAAGTGGCGAGGGATAACTTCCTGGCCATCCTGCCTAAACCTCGTCGCGATGAGGGGGCGCGTTGATATTTCGTTTTCGTCTTACGCCAATGCGGCGGAGCGCTGATAACTTCCAGGAGACCGGCTGCAGGGCGGGGGCATCCAGTCGCCCATAAAAAAGCCCCGAACCAGTCGGGGCTTTTTCATCTACTCAACCTGCGGGGCTTACTTACCCTGCCAGCGTTTCAGCACCAGGGTGGCGTTAGTGCCACCGAAGCCGAAGCTGTTGCTCATCACGGTGTCGACTTTTACGTTTTCAACCGTCTTGGTCAGGATCGGCATATCGGCGACGACCGGGTCGATCTCGTCGATGTTGGCCGAGCCGGCCATGAAGTTGCCTTCCATCATCAGCAGGCAGTAGATCGCTTCGTGAACGCCGGCGGCGCCCAGGGAGTGACCGGAGAGGCTCTTGGTGGAGCTGATTTTCGGAGCCTTGTCGCCGAATACCGCACGCACGCCTTCCATTTCCTTGGCGTCGCCGACCGGAGTCGAAGTGCCGTGGGTGTTCAGGTAGTCGATCGGGGTATCCACGGTGGACATGGCCATCTGCATGCAGCGGATGGCGCCTTCACCGCTTGGCGCAACCATGTCGTAGCCATCGGAAGTAGCGCCGTAGCCGACGATTTCCGCGTAGATCTTGGCACCACGGGCCAGGGCGTGTTCCAGCTCCTCGACCACCACCATGCCGCCACCGCCGGCGATGACGAAACCGTCACGCTTGGCGTCGTAGGCGCGGGAGGCCTTTTCTGGGGTTTCGTTGTACTGGGTGGACAGGGCACCCATGGCGTCGAACAGGAACGACTGGCTCCAATGTTCTTCTTCACCGCCGCCGGCGAACACGATGTCCTGCTTGCCCAGTTGGATCTGTTCAACGGCGGTGCCGATGCAGTGTGCACTGGTGGCGCATGCGGAGGAGATCGAGTAGTTCACGCCCTTGATCTGGAACGGCGTGGCCAGGCAGGCCGAAACGGTGCTGCCCATGGTCCGCGTGACACGGTACGGGCCAACGCGCTTCACGCCTTTTTCGCGCAGGATGTCCAGCGCTTCCATCTGGTTGAGGGTCGATGCGCCGCCGGAGCCGGCGATCAGGCCGGTGCGTACGTTCGATACCTGGTCTTCGCTCAGGCCGGAGTCGGCGATGGCGTCTTTCATGGCCAGGTAGGCGTAGGCGGCAGCGTGGCCCACGAAGCGATAGATCTTGCGATCGATCAGTTCTTCGAGGGGCAGGTCGATGGAGCCGGAAACCTGGCTACGCAGACCCATTTCGGCATATTCCGGGTTGAAGCGGATGCCAGGGCGACTTGCACGCAGGTTAGCGGTGACGGTCTCTTTGTCATTGCCCAGGCAAGAAACGATGCCCAGACCAGTGATAACGACGCGGCGCATGCGGATAACCCTTAAAAGTTGTCAGTGGAAGTAAATACGCCGACCCGAAGGCCTTCGGCAGTATAGATCTCGCGACCGTCGACAGTCACCGAACCGTCGGCGATTGCCAGGTTCAGCTTGCCCTTGAGGACGCGCTTGATTTGAATGTTGTAGGTGACTTTCTTGGCGGTCGGCAGGACCTGGCCAAAGAACTTCACTTCGCCCGAACCCAGGGCGCGGCCACGGCCTGGCAGGCCTTGCCAGCCCAGGTAGAAGCCGACCAGTTGCCACATGGCGTCGAGGCCCAGGCAGCCCGGCATCACAGGGTCACCTTCGAAGTGACAGGCGAAGAACCACAGGTCCGGGGTGATATCCAGCTCGGCGACCAATTCACCTTTGCCGTACTTGCCACCCTCTTCGCTGATATGGGTGATGCGATCCACCATCAGCATGTTCGGGGCGGGCAGTTGCGCGTTACCTGGGCCGAACAGCTCACCGCGACTGCAGCGCAGCAGGTCTTCCCGAGTAAAGGCGTTTTGTTTGGTCATGCGAGCTCCTCAATAATCCCATGCGGCAGGGTAGGGCAAATCTTCCCGAACCGAATGAAGCGTTCATGCCTCATGTCGGCAGCCTACACATAGACTATTGCGTTGTAGTGAAAGTCACAGCGGCAAGGCACTGAATGTACACTTGTTCACTGAAATTTTAAACCGAGCCTGTTTAGGGGCCCGTTCGGGTGCCTAAGACTGCCGCACTTTCGTCTTTCACGCCAGTCGCAGTTGGCTGATGGCGCGTCGCTATTGCACCCAGCGCTGCAGGATTTGCTGCAAATCCGTGCGTTTGAACGGCTTGGCCAGGTAATCGTTCATTCCGGCCGCAAGGCACGCTTCCCGGTCGCCCTGCAAGGCGTTGGCCGTCAGGGCGATGATCGGCAGATCGGCGCAGCCGGGTAGTTGGCGAATCTGCCGGGTGGCTTCATAACCGTCGATCAAGGGCAAGCGACAATCCATCAGGATCGCGGTGAAAATCAGGCTCTCGGCACTGCGGATCGCTTCGGCGCCATCGGTGGCCAGGCTGACTTCAAAGCCCAGGCTGCGCAGCATGGCTTCGACCACGGTGCGATTGACCGGGTTGTCCTCCACCAGCAACACATGGCGACCTTCGCCTGCGCTGTGCTTGCCCTCGGCATCCAGGGCGATCGACGGCTGGCTGTGCTGGTCGATGGCCAGGGGGATCTCCAGGGTAAACACCGAGCCACGGCCTTCCTCGCTCTGCGCGCGCAGGGTGCCACCCATGCGTTCGGCGAGGGTGCGGGCGATGGGCAACCCGAGACCGGTACCGCCGTAACGTCTTGAAATGGAACTGTCGGCCTGCTGGAACGCATCGAACATCAATTCCAGGCGCTCGGCGGAAATCCCGATGCCGCTGTCACGCACGGTGCAGGTGAACCACACCAACTCATGGTCGAGCACCTGCCAGTGGGGCTCGACGCTGACGGTGCCGTGTTCGGTAAACTTCAAGGCATTGCCGATCAGGTTTACCAGTACCTGGCGGATCCGTGTCGGATCGCCCTGTACCCGCAGTGCGTCCATGCCGGGCGGGATCGGCAGCTTGAGCGCCAGCCCGCGCTGCTGGGCGCTGTGCTGGAAGGCCTGGGCGCAACTGTTGATCAGGTCGGCCAGGTTGAAGGGGATATGTTCCAGCTCCAGGGCCGCGCGTTCAATGCGCGAGAAGTCGAGAATATCGTTGATCACCTTGAGCAAATGCTCGGTGGATTCGGAGGCCAGCGCCGCGTACTCGGTCTGTTCCTCGGTCATTTCGGTGGTTTCCAGCAGTTGCAGCATGCCCAGTACGCCGTTCATCGGCGTACGCAGTTCGTGGCTCATCATGGCCAGGAAGTCTGACTTGGCGTTGTTGGCCCGTTCGGCCTCTTCGCGGGTCTGGATCAACTGGGCCATGGCCTGCTGTTGTTCGCGGCTGGCCTGGTTGAGGCCTTCGGCGAGGTTGTTGATATGCCGCGACAGGTCGCCCAGCTCCGAGTCATCCACAATCGGCAACTGCGTCTTGTAGTCGCCCTGTTGGATGGCCTTGACCGCATTGCCCATGGCGCTGATCGGTTGCGACAGGCTCGCCGCCAGGCGCCGGGCGAGCAGGAAAGTAAACAGCAGGGCGAACAGCGCGAGAATACCGGCCTTGAACAGGATCTCCTGCTGGCGCTGGCTGAAGGCGTCATTGGACATGCCGACGATCACCCGGCCCAGGTAGTCCGCGCGGGGGGCCTTGGGTTCGTTGAGGTTGTCCTGGAAAAAGTCGTTGCCCAGCTGGATATGCTGCAGGCGGATCGGCGCCTGGAACACTTTTACCGACAGCGCGCGGTCGTGCTTCTCCGAGGGTTGCTCGACGTACACCAGGATATTTTCGCTGCTGTCCTGAATCTCCAGGAAGCGCACATGGGGCGTGGCCAGCGTGGCGCGCAGCAGGCTGTCGAGCACATCGTTGTTGCCCGAGATCACCCCATATTCGGTGGCCGGTGCCAGTTGGTTGGCGATCAATTGGCCGGTGTGGTCCAGTTCCTGGCGCAGGTCCTGGATACGCACGAAGGTGAAGAAGCTGATCAACAGCAACGTCAGCAACAGCGCCGGGCCCAGGGTGATGAGCTGGGTGCGGGTATTGATGTCCCAACGACGACGCAAGGTCATGGGCGTTTTTCTCCTTCGGCCATTCGGGCGGCGACGTTGGTTTCGTCCACCTGTTCGATGCCCAGTGAGCGTGCGACCTGCGCGTTGCCCACGACTTTGAAGTGTTCGGGGTACAGCGCGCGTGGCCAACCGGCCGGCGACTGGTCCAGCAAACGATCGAGTACCGCCAGCCAATCGTCCTGGTCGCTGTAGGTGCTGGCGAGGCTGCCGGCGCGCACAAACCCTGCATTGGGCCCGAACAGCGGCAATTGCTGGGCATAGCTGCTCAGCAGCAGGTTCTTCGCGGTCTTCGGGTTGTACAGCTGCGGGTCATCGAGGCCGAGCAGCACGTCGCTGTTCCTGAACAGGGTTTGCAGCGGACGACTGTCGTTAGTGTTGTCCCAGCGCTGCGGCACGATCTCCAATTCCAGGGCCGCTGCATGCTGGCGCAGTTCGGGCAGCAGGAATTCACTGTCGACACCGTAGAGCACGCCGATGCGCCGTGCCTGGGGCATGACGCTGGTGATCAGGCGCAACTGCCGCTCCAGCGGTGGGTCGCTCCACAACAGGCTGACCCGCGCGTGCCGTGAGGCCTCCGGGCGCTGATGGGCTTGTAGCCGGCTGATGCGCAGTACCAGCGTCGGCGGCCCTTGGGTATCCCGCAGGCGCCAGTCGAGGCCGGGCAGGTCGAGCAGGATCAGACGCGTGCCGGCGGGCAGGTGGCTTGGTGCTGGCAAGTCGGCGAGGGACGTGAAGGTGACGCGGTCTTCGGGGCGTTGCTGGGCCAGCGCCTGGGTAAAGGCCTGCACCCCAGCACCGTCTTCGGCGGCGGTCAGCAGGATCTCGGCGCTCCACGCCGGTGCGCACAGCAACAGGCCGGCCAGCAGCACGGCAAGTCGCCGCAGCTTATAGATAAGGAAGAAGGTCATCCGTGACGAGTCGCTCATGTCAGAACTCTAACTCCGCGCTGAAGTAGAGTACGTGACGATGGTCGTAAGTGTTGTCGGCCCAGGTAGTGGGCTGGTTATCGAGGCGTTGTTGCAACATGCCGGCCAGCTCCACGTTGGCTTTGCCCAGGGCAATACGCTTGGCCACCCGCAGGTCGACCCGTTCGAAACGATATTGGTTGAGTGCGTCGTCGCCATAGTAGAACAGCGCGCTGGACCAACCTTGGCCCCATTCGCGCAACCAGCCGGCCGAGCCACTGTTACGCGCGGTCTGTGCTTTGTCCAGTGGGTTGCTGGTGGTGGCGTCGACATAAGCGTAAGTCAGCCGCAGGCGGTCGGCGTTGCTCACGCGCCAGTCGAACTGGGACTCGGCGCCGGTGAACCGTGAGCTGTTGGCGTTGCTGGCAATGTACTGGTTATTGCGCAGCGGCGAGCTGATCATATCGGTGATTTCGTCGTAGAACAGCTTCACGTCCATGTTCAGCCCGATGTCGGCAAAGAAGCCGTTGTAGCCCAGTTCCCGCGAGCGCATCAGTTCTTTGTCGAGATTGCCCGGGCCCCGCGTCTTCACGAAGTACTGTCCGGAACTCTGCCCATAGGCCGGTGAGCTGAGGTTGGTAACGCGGTAGCTCCAGTTGACATTGTTCTCGAACATGTCCGGCGAACGGATGGCTTCCGAGTACACCGCGCGCAAGCCGTGGCGCGGGTTGATCAAATAGTTGACTGCCACCCTTGGCGTCAGCGAAGGGCCGCTCAGGTGCGTGTCTTCGAACATGGCGCCGCCTTGCAGCAGCCAATGCTCACTGGCGCGCCATTCCAACTGGCCGAACAGGCGCCAGGTGGTGTCGTCCAAGGTGCCGTTGAAGTAGGTGTCGGAGTCGGCGCGGTCGTAGCGGTAGTTCATGCCGCTGACCAGGCGCAGGCTGTCGGACAGGCTGAGGGTGTCTTGAATTTCCACGTCGTAGCGGCTTTCGCGGGTGCTCTGGTCGATGTCGCCGCATACGCTCTGGTTGGCGCCGTTGCGCCACTGGTCCAGTACCTGGTTGGCCAAGGCTTGTTCGGCAGCACTGCCCGGTGGCGCGGAGCCCTGGCTGTAGGTGTCCATATGCCGGGCCAGCCGTTCGGCGTAGTTGGGGTTGAGCTGCCACAACTGGGTCAGCTCGGGGCTGAACGAGACCTTGGCGTCACAGGCTTTCCAGATTTGCCGGCGGTTCCATTGCTGGGCCGAGCCTTGGATATACAGGCTGTGCTCTGGGTTGAAATCAAAGTTCCAGCGCAGGGAACCGGCGTAGTCCTTGGCCGTGACGTCGGAACTGTCGCCGCCTTCGGTAATCCCGGCGAATACCGGGGCGTAGGTGTAAGGGCGCTGGTTGGTGCCTTCCTTGGCATTCAGTTGCCAGTCGATACTCTGTTGCGCGTTCAAGGTCTGGCTCACTGCCAGGCTGAAGCGGTTGAGGCGACGGCTGTCTCGGCGGTCGGCGCCAACGGCATCGCTGTCAAAGCCATCGTCCTGTTGCCCTGACAGCGACAGGCGCAGATCGCCGGTTTCCCAGCCCACGCCCTGGCTGGCATAAAAGTCATTGATACCGCGCTCACCGCGAATCACCTTCACCCGTGAGCCATGGCTGTTGGCCGGTGAGCGCGTGAGGATATTGACCACCGCCATCAAGGCATTCGCCCCGTAGCTGACGGTGTTGGGGCCGCGGAAGACCTCGATGCGTTCGATGTCTTCCATCGCCACCGGAATGTCGCTCCAGTCCACCGTGGCCAGGCCGGCGCGGTACACCGAACGCCCGTCGATCAACACCTGCATGCGTCGCGCGTCGCTGGCGCTGGTGCCGTGGTAGTTCACCGCCGCCTGGTTGCCGGTGGTGTAACCGACCATCATCCCCGGCACCAGGCGCAGCAGCTCGCTGATGTCCCTTGCGCCGCTGGCCTTGATCAACTCGCTGTCGATCACGGTCATGCTGCCCGGCACGGCGGCGGCCGATTGCTTGAGGCGCGTGGCGGTCAATACCTGTGGGAGCGGCTGGCTGTCGAGGAAGAGGTCGTCAGCCAGCACAGGTGCACTGCACAACAGCATAAGCAGTAGAGATGAACGGGAAGGAGGGCCCAAATACACGACATGGCCTTGATAGTGACGGATAGCCGCCCATGTTAACTGAGGTGAGGCTATTTGCCAGTCGTCGCCCTTGCAATTCCGTCGCACGGGCATGGCATTTCCCGATAGCCGCACGATTTGATACGGGGGCTGGCCGCAAGCGGGTCGCCCCGTATAATGCCGCCATCGCCACTGGTATGGATTAACGGATTGCATATGACTCAACAGCGCCCTATTGCGGTCCTGGGAGGCGGAAGTTTTGGTACCGCCGTGGCTAACCTGCTGGCCGAGAACGGTCATGCGGTGCGCCAGTGGATGCGCGATCCCGAGCAGGCCGAGGCCATTCGTGTACACCGCGAAAACCCGCGTTACCTTAAAGGCATCAAGATTCATCCGGCGGTCGAGCCGGTCACCGACTTGCTGGCCACCCTGACGGACTGCGACCTGTGCTTCGTTGCGCTGCCTTCCAGCGCCTTGCGCTCGGTGCTGGCGCCCCATGCCGAGCGCCTGGCGGGCAAGCTGTTGGTCAGCCTGACCAAGGGCATCGAGGCGCAGACCTTCAAGCTGATGAGCGAAATCCTCGCAGAAATCGCCCCCCAGGCGCGCATTGGCGTGCTGTCCGGGCCGAACCTGGCGCGGGAAGTCGCCGAGCACGCGCTGACCGCCACGGTGATCGCCAGCGAGGATGAGGAACTGTGCGAGCGTGTCCAGGCGGTGCTGCATGGCCGGACCTTCCGCGTATACGCCAGTGGCGACCGTTTTGGCGTGGAACTGGGCGGGGCGCTGAAAAACGTCTACGCGATCATCGCCGGCATGGCGGTGGCCCTGGGCATGGGCGAAAACACCAAGAGCATGTTGATTACCCGTGCCCTGGCGGAAATGACCCGCTTCGCGGTAAACCAGGGCGCCAACCCCATGACCTTCCTGGGCCTGGCCGGCGTGGGCGACTTGATCGTCACCTGTTCGTCGCCGAAAAGCCGCAACTACCAAGTGGGGTTCGCCCTGGGCCAGGGCCTGAGCCTGGAAGACGCGGTGACGCGCCTGGGCGAAGTGGCCGAAGGGGTCAACACCCTCAAGGTGCTCAAGGCCAAGGCCCAGGAAGTCGGCGTGTATATGCCGCTGGTCGCCGGGCTGCACGCCATCCTGTTTGAAGGGCGCACCTTGAATCAGGTCATCGAGTTGCTGATGCGGGCCGAACCCAAAACCGACGTCGACTTTATTTCCACCAGTGGTTTCAACTGAGGAACGCGCCATGAACGATCCGAAAGCAGCCCCCAAGTACGAGTCCATCCTCCTGCGCATCCTGTGGATGCTGGTGTTTGCCCTGGTGTGGCAGGTGGCGCAGTTCCTGCTAGGCGCATTGGTGGTGGTGCAGTTGATCTACCGTCTGGTCTACAGCGCGCCGAATCTGGGCCTGATGAACTTCGGCGACAGCCTCAGCCAGTTTCTTGCCCAGATCGGCCGCTTTGGCAGCTTCCACACTGAACAGAAGCCCTGGCCGTTCGCCGACTGGCCAACCCCGCGCGCTCCCGAGGGCGAAGCCGCCCACAGCGTGCCGCCGGCGCCGCATCCAGCGCGTGATGAGGAACCGAAGCTATGAAGGTGTGGGTCTTGCGTCACGGTGAGGCCGAGGGGCATGCCCGCACGGATGCCGAGCGCAACCTCACCGAGCATGGCCGCGCCGAGGTGTTGCGCAGTGCTGCGCACCTGATCGGCCAGCCGCTCAGCGCGATCATTGCCAGCCCGTACGTACGGGCGCAGCAAACTGCACAGTTGGTGCGGGACTCGCTGGGTTTTGAGCCGGACATCCGCACGGTGCCTTGGCTCGCGCCGGAGGGCAATCCGCTGGAGGTTCTGAACAAGCTCGACAGCGATGACAATGTGCTGCTGGTCAGCCATCAGCCCCTGGTCGGCAGCTTGATCAGCTTTTTGCAGCATGGCCATCAGCGCCAGCCGCAGCCGATGTACACCGCCAGCCTGGCGGAACTGGAGGGCGACTTCCCGCTGGCGGGACTGATGAGCCTGGTCAGCGTGAAGAATCCGTAGGCTATCGTCGGGCCACAAAGGCGCGCGTCCCATGCCCGCCGCTTTTCGTTTGCCGTTACAGGTGTTCTTCGAACGTGAAGCGCGGCACCCGCGCCAAACCTTTCTGGTGCAGCCCGTCGGCGCAGCTGAGGTGCAGACCCTCACCACGCCCGCTGCACCGCACAACGGTGCTCAGTTTCAGGCGTGGAGCGAGCGCAGCGAGGCAGTTGTGTGGCAGGATTAGGGCCGTAATAAAACCAATAAGGACAATTCCATGAGCTTGTGGCGCACCCAACCGAATATCGAGCAACTCAATGCCGGCCAGAAAAACACCATCGGTGAACTGCTGGACATCCGTTTTGAAAGCTTCGACGACGAATCCCTCACCGCCAGCATGGTGGTCGACCACCGCACTCACCAGCCCTACGGCCTGCTGCATGGCGGCGCGTCAGTGGTACTGGCCGAGAGCGTCGGCTCCGTGGCGGCTTACTTGTGCATCGACCCGAGCAAGTTCTATTGCGTGGGCCTGGAGGTCAACGCCAACCACCTGCGCGGTGTGCGCAGCGGGCGGGTGACGGCGGTGGCCAAGGCGATCCATATCGGCCGCACCACCCAGGTCTGGGACATCCGCCTGACCACCGATGACGGCAAGTGCAACTGTGTTTCACGGCTGACCATGGCCGTGGTGCCTTTGGGCGAAACCCCTCCGGCGCGATAGGTGTGGCGTGAGTGTCATCATTCCTGGCGGTTACAGTCATTGCTGTGGGGCTTGAGGCTGGTGACAATCAATCTCGGTTTTTGCAGATGGATCCGCTATGTCGCAGCACGTGTTTTTTGCCCACGCCAATGGCTTCCCCTCGGCCACCTACGGCAAGCTGTTTGCCGCCCTTGCCCCGGAGTATGCGGTAGCTCACTTGCCGCAGCACGGTCACGACCCCAGGTTTCCAGTGGACGATAACTGGCAGAACCTGGTGGACGAGTTGATCCATCATCTGGAACAGCAACCGGAGCCTGTGTGGGGTGTGGGCCACTCCCTGGGTGGCGTGCTGCATTTGCACGCGGCCATGCGCTGCCCGCAGCTGTATCGTGGGGTGGTGATGCTCGATTCGCCGGTATTGACCCGCGCCGACCGCTGGGTGATCCGCGCCGCCAAGCGCTTCGGTTTTATCGACCGACTCACGCCGGCCGGACGCACCCTGGGCCGTCGTGAAGAGTTCAGCGACCTGGACGCCGCGCGCAGCTACTTCGCCGGCAAGACCCTATTCCGAGGCTTCGACCCGGAATGCTTCGACGCCTACCTGCAACACGGCCTGTACCAGGCGGGTGATCGCCTGCGCCTGCGCTTCGACCCGGCGACCGAAATCAGCATCTACCGGGGCGTGCCTCACACCAGCCCCGGCCAGGTGCGCCAATTGAAAGTGCCGCTGGCGGTGGTGCGCGGTCGACAGAGTCGTGTGGTGATGCGTCACCACGCCAGCGGTGTCGACCGTCTGCCCATGGGCGAAATGCTCACTATGCCCGGCGGTCATATGTTTCCCCTCGAACGCCCTCAGGACACCGCGACCTTGATCAAGACCCTGTTCGCCCGCTGGCAAGCCCGCGAGCGCAGTTGCGCATGAGTACGCCGGTCGAAGAAGTGCGCCTGAGCCTGCCGCACATCGAGTTGGCGGCCCATCTGTTTGGCCCCGAGGACGGTTTGCCGGTGATCGCCCTGCATGGCTGGCTGGACAATGCCAACAGCTTTGCACGCCTGGCGCCGAAGCTTGCGGGTTTGCGTATCGTGGCGCTGGACATGGCCGGCCATGGGCATTCGGCGCATCGTCCTGCAGGTGCCGGTTATACCTTGTGGGATTACGTCCACGACGTGCTGCACGTCGCCGAGCAACTGGGCTGGAAACGTTTTGCATTACTTGGCCACTCCCTCGGCGCCATCGTTTCCCTGGTGCTGGCCGGCGCTTTGCCGGAACGGGTGACGCACCTGGGTTTAATTGACGGCGTGATCCCGCCCACTGCCAGCGGTGAGAACGCAGCCGAGCGCTTGGGCATGGCCTTGCAGGCCCAATTGAACCTGCAGGATAAGCGCAAACCGGTCTACACCACCTTGGACCGGGCGGTTGAGGCGCGTATGAAAGGTTTGGTTGCCGTGAGCCGTGAAGCCGCAGAACTGCTGGCCCAACGTGGTTTGATGCCGGTGCCGGGCGGCTATACCTGGCGCTCGGACAGTCGCCTGACCCTGGCTTCGCCGATCCGTCTGACCGATGAGCAGGCGATGGCTTTCGTGCGCCGCGTGGGTTGCCCTACGCAGTTGGTGGTCGCCGCCGATGGCATGTTGGCGAAACATCCCGAATTGCTTTCCCAGCTACCCTTTACGGTAACCACGTTGCCAGGTGGCCATCATTTACACCTGAATGATGAGCCCGGTGCAGTCCTTGTTGCAGACTGTTTCAATCGGTTCTTCTCCGCGCCTTGACTTGGGGCGGTCAACTGCCGAGGCTGGGCGGATTGAAAGGGAGTCAACCATGAACCAACTCAACACCGCTGCGACCTCCGATGGCCAGGGCTCACCGATCCGATGAGCCTGCGTAAAGGATGTATACGTGCCCTCGGACTGTGCTGTTTCAGCCCTTTGGTGTTCGCCGCCGATGTGCCGGGAAGCCAGGACCTGCCTGCCGTGGCCCGTCAGGTCGACGCGCAGATCGTCGATTACCGCCCCGCTGAAGAAAAGGAACGCATCTACCCCATGGGGGCGATCCGCAAGATCAGTGGCCAGTTGCGTTACGAAAGCCAGGCCACCGCCCGTGGGCAAACCACAGCGATTACCTATGAACTGCCTGCCGAACACACCTCCAGTGCTGCATTTACGTCGACGCGCGAAGCGTTGCAGGCCAACGGCGCGCAGTTGTTGTTCTGGTGCCAGGCCCGCGACTGCGGGGAAAGCAGCCTGTGGGCCAACGAAGTCTTCGGTAATGCCAAGCTGGTCGGTGCCGATGGCCAGCAGGAATACCTGCTGCTGCGTCTGGCCGCCCCGCAGGAAAACGCCCTGGTGGCCATGTACGGCATCACCCGGGGCAACCGCCGCGCCTATCTGCATGTGGAGCAGCTGGATTCGAGCGCACCGTTGGGCGACTTGTTGCCCACCTCGGCCACCTTGTTGCGCGAGCTGAAAAGCACCGGCGAGCTGGACTTCCCCGCGCTGGGCGGCGACCCTGACGACACCTGGCTGACCCTGATTTCCCGCGGATTGAACCTCGATGCCACCTTGCGCGTCAGTTTGACCGGCCCGAAAGCCGAAGCCTGGCGCCAGGCCTTGGTCGACAAGGGCGTGCGTGCCGCACGCCTGGAAACCGGCACCACTGAAACCAAAGGCCTGCATCTGCATCTGATACGCTGACCGTAACAGGGCGAACGGACCCGTGCCGTTTGCCTAAGCTCTCTCCTACAGCCTTCTTCTAGAGATACTCCATGCTCAATAACGATCGCCTGCTGGTGCAAATCCTGCTGCTGGTGCTGTTTGGTGCCAGCTTCTGGGTGATGGCGCCGTTCTGGTCGGCGCTGTTCTGGGGCGCAGTGCTGGCGTTCGCCAGTTGGCCGTTGATGGTGCTGTTGACCCGCTGGCTGGGCGGCCGTGAATCCCTGGCCGCCGGCATCCTGACCTTGGGCTGGATGTTGCTGGTGGCAGTGCCCCTGGTGTGGCTGGGGTTCAACCTGGCGGACCATGTGCGCGATGCCGTCGCGCTGATCAAGGATATTCAGGTTGATGGCTTGCCCGAGGCGCCCACCTGGCTGGGCTCGATCCCATTTATCGGCGAGCGGCTGGTGGCGACCTGGGACACTATCGATCAGCAAGGCGCGGCGTTGATGGTCAGCATCAAGCCCTACCTTGGGCAGGTCGGTAACTGGTTGCTGGCGCGCAGCGCGCAGATCGGTGGCGGCATCCTCGAGCTGACCCTGAGCCTGGTGTTCGTGTTTTTCTTCTATCGTGATGGCCCACGTTTGGCGATGTTCGTCCATCGCCTGCTGGAGCGTCTGATCGGTGATCGCGCCGGTTACTACATCGAACTGGTGGCGGGCACCGTGCAACGGGTGGTCAACGGCGTGATCGGCACTGCTGCCGCCCAGGCCCTGCTGGCACTGATTGGCTTCCTGATCGCCGGCGTACCGGGCGCGCTGGTGCTGGGGATCGTGACGTTCCTGCTCAGCCTGATCCCGATGGGCCCGCCGCTGGTGTGGATCCCGGCCACGGCCTGGCTGGCGTGGAAAGGCGATTACACCTACGCGGTGTTCCTTGGCGTGTGGGGTACGTTCATCATCAGCGGCGTGGACAACGTGCTCAAGCCCTACCTGATCAGCCGTGGCGGCAATTTGCCGCTGGTGATCGTGTTGCTTGGGGTGTTTGGCGGGTTGATCGCCTTTGGCTTTATCGGCCTGTTTATCGGTCCGACCCTGCTGGCCGTGGCCTACAGCCTGCTGATGGATTGGAGCGCAACCCAGGCCCAGGTTCGGCGCGAAGACAAGCCTCTTTAAGTCCTGGGTAACCACATCACTGCGGTCAAGCCGCCGCCTGGCGTCTCTTCCAGGCTCAGGCGGCCGCCCAGGCGCTCCGCGGCTTCCTTGGAAATGGTCATGCCCAGGCCGACGCCGCCGGAATTGCGGTTACGGGAACCTTCCAGACGATAGAACGGCTCGAATACCGCCTCGCGCATATCTGCCGCAATCCCCGGCCCGTGGTCTATCACGCGGATGATCAGCGCCTCACGGCTGTCCCTCAACTCCACGCGGGCTGTGCCGGCATAACGCAAGGCATTGTCGATCAGGTTGTTGAGGCATGAACGCAAGGCCATCGGTTGCACCAGCAAGGGCACGCAAGTGCCCGAACATTGCACATCGGAACCCTGGTCCTGGGCGTTTTCACTCATTGACTCCACCAGCGCCTGTACATCCAGCCAATGCCGGGTTTCACTGGTGCGCTGTTCGTGGAGGTAGCTCAGGGTGGCGTCGAGCATGCCGATCATGTCGTTCAGGTCCTGGCGCATCTGGCCCTGCAACCGGATGTCTTCAACTTGTTCCAGACGCAGCTTGAGGCGTGACAGCGGGGTGCGCAGGTCATGGGAGACGGCGCCGAGCATGCGCGCGCGTTGGCTGACCTGCTCGCGAATGCGCCTTTGCATCAGGTTGAAGGTCGAGGCGGCCTGCCGCGCTTCCCACGGGCCGGATTCATCGAGGGGGGGGCTGTCGAGGTCCAGACTCAAGCGTTCCGCCGCTTCACTCAGGCGCTGTATTGGCCGGCTCAGCAGTTTGGCACCGTACCAGGCCGCGATAATCAACGAGACGAATTGAAAGGTCAGGGGCACCACCGGGCCGCCAAACCAGGGGCGTGGGTGCTTATCGCGCATCGGCGCCATGGTCCCGTCCGGCTGCTCGATAAATCGCTCAGGAGGGGGCGGGGGCGGTTGGCCGTAGTGGTGAAACCAGAAGAACGCCAGCGCATGGGCCAGCACAATCGCCACCAGCAACACGCCGAACAGCCGACCGAACAGCGTATTGAAGGGGGCGCGCATCAGCCAATATCCCGGGCGTCGAACAGGTAGCCTTCGCCGCGCACGGTCTTGATCAACTGCGGTGCCTTGGGGTCATCCCCGAGTTTTTGCCGCAGGCGTGACACCAGCAAGTCGATACTGCGATCAAAGGCTTCAATGGAGCGGCCACGGGCGGCATCGAGCAGCTGCTCACGGCTCAGCACTCGGCGCGGGCGTTCGATAAACACCCACAACAGGCGGAATTCAGCGTTGGACAGCGGCACCACCAAGCCATCGTCGGCCACCAATTGACGCAACACGCTGTTGAGGCGCCAGTTGTCGAAGCGGATATTCGCGCGCTGTTCGGTGCGGTCATCGCGTACCCGGCGCAGGATGGTCTGGATGCGGGCTACCAGTTCACGCGGTTCGAAGGGCTTGGACATGTAGTCGTCGGCCCCCAGTTCCAGGCCGATGATGCGGTCGGTGGGCTCGCAGCGGGCGGTGAGCATCAGGATCGGGATGTCCGATTCGGCGCGCAGCCAGCGGCACAGCGTCAGGCCGTCTTCGCCCGGCAGCATCAGGTCGAGTACCACCACATCATAGGTTTCGGCTTGCATGGCCAGGCGCATTGCGGCGCCGTCGGTCACACCGGTGGCGAGAATATTGAAGCGTGCCAGGTAGTCGATCAGCAACTCGCGGATCGGCACATCGTCGTCGACGATCAGTGCGCGGGTATTCCAGCGCTTGTCATCGGCGATCACTGCGCCTTTTTGCTCTTCGTTCACAGGGACGGAAGGGGTATGCATAGTGCGATCATCTGCCTGGTTATTGCGGTCAGCATAGGCGCCCAGCCCCATGGCTGGTAGTGCTGGTCGTTGAGTCGTGCGGGCGAGACTAGCGACGGGGCGTGTTGTGGGCATGTCGTGAATGTATCAGCCTTGAAATAATTACCCGAAATGCCCGCCTGATGGCGGTCGGTCAGTATTTACCGATCATCGGATCCCGCAACGGCGCTGCTTGCGCTACAATCCGCGCCGATTTCGACTTGCCTGAGAGCCCATTCCAATGTCCGTCTGCCAGACTCCTATCATCGTCGCCCTGGATTACCCCACCCGTGACGCCGCACTGAAGCTGGCTGACCAGTTGGACCCCAAGCTTTGCCGGGTCAAGGTCGGCAAGGAACTGTTCACCAGCTGTGCCGCTGAAATTGTCGGCACCCTGCGTGACAAAGGCTTCGAGGTGTTCCTCGACCTGAAATTCCACGACATCCCCAACACCACCGCCATGGCGGTCAAGGCTGCGGCCGAGATGGGCGTGTGGATGGTCAACGTGCACTGCTCCGGCGGCCTGCGCATGATGACCGCCTGCCGCGAAGTGCTGGAACAGCGCAGCGGCCCCAAGCCCTTGCTGATCGGCGTGACCGTGCTGACCAGCATGGAGCGCGAAGACCTGGCGGGCGTGGGCCTGGACATCGAGCCTCAGGAACAGGTGCTGCGCCTGGCAGCCCTGGCGCAGAAAGCCGGCCTTGATGGCCTGGTGTGCTCGGCGCTGGAAGCACAGGCCTTGAAGACCGCCCATCCGTCGTTGCAATTGGTCACTCCGGGGATTCGCCCGGCGGGCAGCGCCCAGGACGACCAGCGCCGCATCCTGACCCCGCGCCAGGCACTGGACGCGGGCTCCGACTACCTGGTGATCGGCCGTCCGATCAGCCAGGCGGCGGATCCGGCCAAGGCGTTGGCAGCGGTAGTCGCCGAGATCGCCTGATCGATGCTCGTTCCCACGCGTGTGGGAACGAGCGGATCTGCCGTGTATCAGCTGACCTTGAGCACCAATTTCCCAAAGTTCTCGCCGTTGAACAGCTTCATCAGTGTCTCCGGGAACGTCTCCAGCCCCTCGACAATATCCTCCTTGCTCTTGAGCTTGCCCTGGGCCATCCAGCCGGCCATTTCCTGCCCGGCGGCGGCAAAGTTCGCCGCGTGATCCATCACCACAAAGCCTTCCATTCGTGCGCGGTTGACCAGCAATGAGAGGTAGTTGGCCGGGCCTTTCACGGCTTCCTTGTTGTTGTACTGGCTGATGGCCCCGCAAATCACCACGCGGGCTTTCAACGCCAGCCGGCTGAGCACCGCGTCAAGAATGTCGCCGCCGACGTTATCGAAATACACATCCACGCCTTTAGGGCACTCGCGCTTGAGGGCGGCGGGCACGTCTTCGTTCTTGTAGTCGATGGCGGCGTCGAAGCCCAGTTCATCCACCAGGAACTTGCACTTGTCGGCACCGCCGGCAATGCCGACCACGCGGCAGCCTTTGAGCTTGGCGATCTGCCCGGCAATGCTGCCCACGGCACCGGCCGCGCCGGAGATCACCACGGTTTCACCGGCCTTGGGCGCGCCGGTGTCCAGCAGCGCGAAGTAGGCGGTCATGCCGGTCATGCCCAGTGCAGAAAGGTAGCGGGGCAGGGGTGCCAGCTTGGGGTCGACCTTGTAGAAGCCGCGCGGTTCGCCCAGGTAGTAATCCTGCACGCCCAGGGCGCCATTCACGTAGTCCCCGACTGCGAATTTCGGGTTGTTCGAGGCAATCACCTTGCCCACACCCAGTGCGCGCATTACCTCGCCGAGGCCTACTGGCGGAATGTAGGATTTGCCTTCATTCATCCAGCCACGCATGGCTGGGTCGAGGGACAGGTATTCGTTGTGCACCAGCACCTGCCCGTCCTCGGGCGTGCCCACCGGCACTACCTGGTAAGTGAAGGTTTCCCGCGTGGCCGCGCCGACCGGGCGTTTGGCGAGCAGGAATTGGCGGTTGGTCTGGGCGGTCATGGCAAGGACTCTTTAGAAGTGAAGCATGATTGATAGACCTTGAACGGCCCCGGGGCAAGGTCAGCCGAGGGCGCGAATGCTCATCGATAGGTGCCATTGATAGCGAACCCGGTTGCCTTATCACTATGACTCATACGGCGCTAACCGGCCTTCTGATAGTGCTGACGTGTCCGTCTCGGCGGTGGCTAGACTCGCGCCACAGCCATTAATCCCAATAGGACATCTTCCATGAGCATGACGTTTTCCGGTCAGGTCGCCCTGGTGACCGGCGCAGCCGCCGGTATTGGTCGCGCCACTGCGCTGGCGTTCGCCGCCGAAGGTTTGAAGGTCGTGGTCGCCGATCTCGACGTCGCAGGCGGTGAGGGTACGGTCGGGCTGATCCACCAGGCCGGTGGCGAGGCGCTGTTCGTGCGCTGTAACGTCACCCAGGAGGCGGAGGTGCAGCAGTTGATGGCAAAGACCATCAGTGCCTATGGTCGCCTGGACTATGCCTTCAATAACGCTGGCATCGAGATCGAGAAGGGCAAGCTGGCGGACGGCAGCCTGGATGAGTTCGACGCGATCATGGGCGTCAATGTCAAGGGGGTGTGGTTGTGCATGAAGTACCAGTTGCCGCTGCTGCTGGCCCAGGGCGGTGGGGCCATCGTCAACACCGCGTCGGTGGCGGGGTTGGGCGCGGCGCCGAAGATGAGTATCTATGCGGCCTCCAAGCACGCGGTGATCGGCCTGACCAAGTCCGCAGCCATCGAGTACGCGAAGAAGAAAATCCGCGTCAATGCCGTCTGCCCGGCGGTGATCGATACCGATATGTTCCGGCGCGCCTATGAAGCCGACCCCCGCAAGGCGGAATTCGCCGCCGCCATGCACCCGGTCGGGCGTATCGGCAAGGTGGAGGAAATCGCCAGCGCAGTGCTGTACCTGTGCAGCGACGCAGCGGCGTTCACCACCGGCCACGCCTTGGCCGTGGACGGTGGCGCGACGGCTATCTAGGACCTTTGGCCGCCCCCTTGTTCGAAAACGTCTGGGGGGGGCGTGGGGCTTTTCCAAAGCTGGCAAAACGCCGTGACCGAATATGTGTCATTAGGTAAATAAGTCAATAAAATCAATACTTTAATAAAATTATGCGGCCGGTAATTCGCTGCTTCTGTGCTTAACTCTCCGGGTTGATAACAGACAGTTGAAGTGAGTGGCTCATGGATTTAGGGATCGATCGACAAGCCCTTGTACCGGTCGTGCAGCAAATCGTCAGTGCAGTGGCGCAATGGATTCGCAAGGACGGGGTGAGCCCCGGAACGCGCTTGCCGTCCGTCCGCCAGTTGGCCCTGGATAATCTGCTCAGCCAATCCAGCGTGATCGAAGCATTCGAAAGGATGGTCGCCCAAGGGGTGCTGGCGCCCCGGCAGGGCTCGGGATTTGTGGTGGCCCAGCCGGCGGTCTGCCACGAAGGTAATTGGTATGAGGGGGCGGAGCGCGAGTGGGGCGCCTTTGCCGACAATCCGTTGGGAGAGTTGAAACTGGGCTGCGGCTGGTTGCCCGATGCCTGGCGCGAAAGCGATGACATCAGTTACGCGATTCGTGAAGTCACCCGCACCGACACCGCCGGCCTGTTCAACTACAGCACCTCTCTGGGGTTGCCCGCGCTGCGCGAGCAACTGCTCAAGCGCCTGACTCAGATTCACATCGCCACCAGCCTGGACCGTATTCTTACCACCGCAGGTGCCAGCCATGCCCTGGACCTGCTGATACGTACACTACTCAAGGCCGGCGACAGCGTGGTGGTCGAAACCCCCGGGTATGCCAACCTCTATCGGCAACTGGCGTTCCAGGGCGTGCAACTGCTGGAAGTACCGCGTACCCGAGGCGGCCCCGACCTCCCGGCGCTTGAAGCGCTGCTACAGCGCCATCATCCCAAGTGCCTGTTCATCCACAGCCTTTATCACAATCCCACCGGCACCAGCCTGTGCCGGGTGGTGGCCGAGCGTTTGCTGGAACTGGCGCACCGCGAAAACTTCCTGATCATTGAGGAAGACGTCTACGGCGACCTGCAACATGCCGGTTGCACGCGGCTTTCGGCATTGCCCCATGATGATCGGGTGATCTACGTCGCGAGTTTTTCCAAGACCCTGAGCAGCGCCTTGCGTGTGGGCTACCTCTGCGCCAGTAGCGCAATCATCACGCAACTGGCCAGCCTCAAGACCTTGACCGGTTTCGGCACCTCCCGGTTTGCTGAAGCGGTGGTCGCCACGTTGCTGGCCAATGGTACGTATCGTAAGTGGGTGCAGCGCCTGCGCAAGCGGTTGAGTGGTGAAATGGCCGTGACCCTGCAAGTGCTGGAGGACGAAGAGTGGGAGGTGTTCGACGTACCCACCGGCGGTATGTTCCTGTGGGCACGCCCGGGGACGGCGCAGCCTTCGCGGTTGCAGGCGTGCGCCCGGAAGTTGGGGGTGTTGTTGTCGCCTGGGGCGTTGTTCAGTCCAACCGGCAGTCACAGTGAGTGGCTACGCCTCAATGTCGCCTATGCTACTGATCAACGTGCCTTGGCGTTGTTCCGTGCGATGGGGCCCGCCAGATCGACCTCGACCATTCTGAAAACGACGAGCGTGTAGCTTTTTGCCATTATTGTGGCGCCAGTGCCTTGTGCTCGGTGCCTTTTGGTTGCGAATCTCGTCGCTTGTCCATCGGACTTGATGGCGTTCGCCATTGCAAGAGGATTCAAGTGCAATGATTTCAGGCGTGCAACGACGTTTCGCCAACCTCGGTATGGCGAAAAAACTGGGTTTGGGCTTTACCCTGGTGCTGCTGCTGACGGCGTTGGTCGCAGCTATCGGCGTGTGGTCCCTGCAAACCGTTGGCCATCGTTTTGAAGGCCTCAAGGCCATGTCGTCGCTCAACAGCGGCTTGCTCAAGGTGCGCCTGATCGAACAGGACTACGCGCTGCACGCCGACCCCAAGGCTGTCGACGCCCTGCATGAAAATCTCGATGCCCTGGCGGTCCAGGTGGCCAGTCTCAAGGCCCGGTCTGCGGCGAATGTTTCGGTGATGGCCGAGGTCGAGCAGGCCCTTGCCGCTTACCGTAAGGCGTTCGATGAATTTGTCGAGCTGACACAGACCAAGGATCTGGCGCTGGAAATGGCCAGTTGGTCGGTGTCCAGTGTGGCGAATAACCTGGATGTATTGCAGTCCGGGCTGTCGGACGACGGGGCCTATGGTCTCAAGGAAAGCCAAGGTAAGGAGGGGGCCGAGTTTATCGAGCAGGCAGGCCAGATCAGTCAGGTTTCACGTTTGATGTTGCAGGCCATGAACGAAGCTCATGTGCGCCTGGACCAGAGCCGCAGGGTGGATGCAGACGACGCCGAGCAAGGCAAGATCGAGCAGGCCGACCAGGCCCTGGCCCAGGTCGAGCAACTGAAAACTTCAGTCAAGGACCCTGGTTATCAGACGGTGCTCAACGAAGTTTCCGGGCATATCGCCGCGTTCAGCGAGAAACTGGGGGAATACACCGGCCTGCTGGCCCAGGAAAAAGTCGTCTACAAACAACTGCATGATCGTGCTGACCAAGTCGTCAGCCGGGTCAACCAGGCCTATGACGCTGAAGACCTGTCGATGCAGGCGCAACTGAAGAAAAGCGCGATGCTGATCGTCGGTTCGTCGGTCCTGGCCTTGCTGGTGGGCCTGATTGCAGCCTGGGTGATTACCCGCTTGATCGTTGCACCGCTGCGCAGTGTGATCGCGGTGGCCCAACAGATTGCCGCCGGGGATTTGAGCGGACGCATGGAGGTCAGCCGTCGTGATGAAATCGGCCAGTTGATGCAGGCGATGCAACAGATGGGCAGCGGCCTCAGCCAGATGGTCAGCGGCCTGCAGGCCGGTATCGAACAATTGGCCAGCTCGGCGCATTCGCTGTCCAGCGTGACCGAGCAGACCAACGTCGAGGTCAGCAGCCAGAAGGAAGAAACCGAGCAGGTTGCTACCGCGATGAATCAGATGACCGCCACCGTGCACGATGTGGCGCGCAACGCCGAACAGGCCGCGCAAGCCGCGCAGACGGCGGATGAGAAGGTCGATAGCGGCCAGCAGGTGGTGCGCCAGAGTTTGCAGCGCATTGAGTTGCTGGCCACGTCCAGTACCCGTGCGAGCACCAGCATCGAGAGCCTCAGTGCCGAAATCCAGAATATCGGCGCCGTGCTGAGTGTGATCAAAAGCGTTGCCGAACAGACCAACCTGCTGGCCCTGAATGCGGCCATCGAGGCCGCGCGAGCAGGCGAACAGGGCCGGGGTTTTGCGGTGGTGGCCGATGAAGTACGGGCACTGGCCAAGCGCACCCAGCAATCGACCGAAGAAATCGAGCGGCTGGTCAGTACCCTGCGCAGCGCTGCGCAATCATCGGTGCAGCAGATCCAGCAAAGTGGCGAGCTGGTCAAGCTGGCGGTCAGCGATGCGCTGGAAACCGAGAGTGCCCTGGGCAGCATTGCGGTAGCGGTGTCGTTGATCCAGCAGATGAACCAGCAGATTGCCGCTGCGGCTGAGGAGCAGAGCTCGGTGGCCGAAGAGATCAACCGTAGCGTCACCAGTATTCGTGCGAGTGCCGATCAATCGGCGTTGAGCATGCAGGGCAATGCGGCGTCGAGCATCCAACTGGCGCAGTTGGGGGCGGAACTCAAAGGGATGGTAGGGCACTTCCGTCTTTGATCGCCGCCCGGAGGCGGCGATCAAAAGGGAGGGCGATCAGGCGTGGTTGGCGAGGAAGGTCAGCAGCGCTTCGTTGACGAAATCCGGGTTCTCCCGGCTGGAGATATGCCCGGCGTCTGGAATCAGGATCAGGGCACAGCCAATCAGTTCGGCCATTTCCTCGGATTCGGCGGGTGGGCGAGGTTGGTCCTGTTCGCCACACATCACCAAGGTGGTGTCGGCGTCCAGGTGCGGTAGTTGTTCCAGCACATCTTCGCGGCTGAAGATCAATCGACCCAGGGGCACGATGCTGTTCAGCAGGCGTTCCCGGGGAAAGTCCAGCAGTGACTTGCGAAAATCCTGATAGAGCGCTGATTCGCGGTCGATGTCCGGGCGAAAGAAGATCGGCGCGATCACATCGAGCAACGGCTCAGGAATGGCGCCGGCGTCTTCAATCATCTTGAACAACGAGAAGTAATACTGGCGCGTGGCCTCTGGCTCGGCACCGAGGTAGGTGTCCATCAGCACCAGGCTGTTGATCCGCTCGGGGGCCTGCAACGCCAGGCGTGCGCCCCACATGCCACCCACCGACAGGCCTACCAGGTTGATCTGTGCGATCTCCAGGTGGTCAAGCAGGGCCAGGGCCTGGCGCGCGAGGTCGTCGAGGGAGTGGGTGGGTGCGGGGAGTTGGCCCGATTCGCCGTGGCCCCATAGTTCGGGCACGATCACCCGGTACTGTTGTGACAGGGCTTCGATCTGCGGAGCCCACATGTTGCGGTCCCACAGGTAGCTTGAGCCGAGCAGGACGACAGGACCGATGCCCTGGTCGACGTAATGCAGCGGTTGTCCATCAATGACGGCGATAGGCATAACGGGCCTCTGACTTCACGGAGTGAGGGGCACTTTTTTACGCTAGTCGGGGGCGTGGCGATAGATGCAAAGTGATGGCATGTTGTGGTGAGCGGGCAGCCCGCTCACCACAGGGGAGTGGGCAGATCAGTCGTAGATGACTTTCTTTTTCCACTCGGCGTCGGCGTCGACTTCTTTCATGCCTTGGGTCAATTCGTTGACTTCCTCTGCCGCCTGTTTGCTGTTAGCCAGCACGGTAGAGTTGGCGCGGGCCAGTTGGCCTTCCAGCAATTGCAGCTGTGCACTGTAGAGCACCGGTTCAGGCTGCTTGCGCAGGTACTGCACGCCACGCTCGAAGGCCAGGCGCGCCTGGCCAGGCTGACCCTGCTGCAAGGCGTGCTGGCCGAGGTTGTTGAAGAATTCGATGTGCAACAGCACCAGGATATGACGGATTTCCTTGATCCAGTGCTTGGCTTCGTTGGTCGGCAGGAAACCGTCCTGGGCGGCGCGGGTGACTTGGCCGTGCAGGGCTTCCAGCAGGAAGCGCACGTCCTTGGCCTTGGCTTCGGTCTGGATCGGCGCCGGCGGGTTGTTCACCGGAAGGGATTCGCCCTGGGCCACCAGCGTGTTCAGCTCAGCGATACGTGCCTTGATCGGTGCACTGGTCTTGTTGAGGTTCAACAGGCGCTGGTTGACGTTGAGCTCCAGGCGGGTCAGTAACAGCTTGAGCGCCGGGGTCATCAGTTGGCCAGGGAATGTCTCGGTGATCTCACCGCAACGGCGCAGGCGATCGTTAAGCTCGATTTCGGTGCGCTGCTTTTCCAGCTTGTTGTTTTCCACCACGTGGTTCATGTAGCCAATGGCGATCAGTATTACGATCCCGGCTATTACCAGCAGGGTGATCATGAGTGGTGTCACCGGTGTGACCTCTTTAATAGGGTTTACAGTAGAGTGTAGTGACTGGGCTTGTCGGCGGATAGGACTGATCGACCAGTTACCCAGGTAGTTTCTCCTATATAGCTATATAGGTAGCCGCTTCCTGTATAGATGCACATTGCCATCATTTGCTGGAGCAAACTATAGCGCCTTGTCGGGCGCCAGAATATAGGCGCCAAGGCCCGGGCGGTCAGAATGCCCGTGCAGGCCGGTAAACGCGGGCGAAGTCATTGATTTAAATAAATTTATCCTTGGGGGTTGACGACCTTTCAATCCATCCATAGAATGCGCGCCACTTACAGCGTAAAGCACACAGCGAAACGCGGTAGGGAGTGAATGTTGTACGTGTGTCCCCTTCGTCTAGTGGCCTAGGACACCGCCCTTTCACGGCGGTAACAGGGGTTCGAGTCCCCTAGGGGACGCCATATGCGGGAATAGCTCAGTTGGTAGAGCACGACCTTGCCAAGGTCGGGGTCGCGAGTTCGAGTCTCGTTTCCCGCTCCAATTTACAAGCAGTGTGGCTCTCGGGCGGCACTGAGTGAAACCAGGACCAAGTCTTCGGATGAGGCCTCTGGGCACTGAAATACACACCATGTGTTTCAGTAGCGTGTCCCCTTCGTCTAGTGGCCTAGGACACCGCCCTTTCACGGCGGTAACAGGGGTTCGAGTCCCCTAGGGGACGCCATTTGCGGGAATAGCTCAGTTGGTAGAGCACGACCTTGCCAAGGTCGGGGTCGCGAGTTCGAGTCTCGTTTCCCGCTCCATATTCAACAAAAACGCCGATCAGTGATGATCGGCGTTTTTGTTTGTGCGTTATTTGTTTATCTGTCTGAAACTGCCATCTTCCTGGCTCAGATCCTGGCGTGTTCGAGATATAGTCGGGCGTTTCAGTTCAAGGAGCGCCCGTGATGGCAGAAACCTCTCAATCGTCCGGTGAAACCAAGGTCGCCCCATTGGGGATCAGCGCCTTGGAAAAAGCATGGGATTTCCATTGGGCAATGCGCTTTGTCAGCGTTGTGCTGTTTCTCGATATCGCTTTGCTAATCCGTACCGGTACGCCCTTGGTGGAGTGGACGACCAGCAGCGATGCATTGCTCGCTGACTTGGGGTTCCTGACGGTCGCCGCGGCCTCTTTTGCGCTGGTGGTGTCTTTCGTTCTGCCGCTGTTGACGGAAATCGTTCGTGGGATCGGCACAAGGTTGCGAATGGCCTTTCCAAAGCTCTTGGGTGATGCCTATACACCTCCTTCAAGGGGGATCGGTTATGTGTGGGCCAACGACCTTCTGGATCTGGCGCTGAAGGAAAACAGTGATTTCCTGCTTAGCTGGTATCAGCGGCATGTGCAGTTGCGAGAACAGCACCGGTTGATGATGAACAAAGTCGCGCACCTGGTGTTTGGTTGTTTGGTGCTGTCCGTCGTGGATTGGGCGGTGCCATATTTTGGATTCGGCACTGGTTCGCTGATTTTCTCGGCAATGCATGTACTGGGTGATACGGGGCTGTTTTTGGCCAGTATGGTCGTGGTAGCTGGCGGGGTAATGTTGGCGTCGGCATGGTTTGCCATCGAGTCTTCCCTGTATATCTACTACCCACCTCTGGACATGTTGCAGCGGGAACAGGAGCGCAAGCGATACCTGGGCGCATGAAGAACCTGAATAAAAACGCCGATCATCACTGATCGGCGTTTTTTTGCGCACACTTCAATCGCTGTCAGAGTTTCGGCAACTGCCCGATACGCCCCATCATTTCGGTGACGATCTGCAGATCCAGCAAGAACTGATCGACCGTCTTGAACTCATTGTCGGTGTGCCCGGTGTATTTCACTTCCGGCCGCGCCAGGCCGAATTGCACGCCATTGGGCAGTTCATGCACAGAGGTCGCGCCGGCCGAAGTGCCGAACTTATGCTCCATACCCAGGTTTTCGCTGGCCACTGCCAACAAGGCCTTCACCCACTCACCTTCCGGGTTGCGGTACATCGGTTCGGCGATCGAGTAAGTGAAGTCCACATTGACCTTGGTTTGCTTGTCCCAGGCGCTCAACTTGTTGGAAATCTCGGCTTTCAGTTTCTCCGGCGATTTGCCCTTTGGTACACGCAGGTTCACCGCCAGCTTGAAGGCTTTGTCATCCAGGCCGACAAAGGTCAGCGAGGTGGTCAGCGGCCCCATGAAATCATCGGAGAAACCCACGCCTAATTTGCCGCCCAGATAATCCAGGCCCCAGTTATCCGAGGCATAACGGGCGGCGTCGGTGATGTGGTTATGCTTGAGGGCGATCTTGCCGTCGACAGTGTGGATCAGCTCCAGCATGCGCGACACCGGGTTGATACCGGATTGCGGTTCGGAGGAGTGCGCGGAAACCCCGGTCACCGTCAGCTTGACCTCTTTGCCGACCACCTTGGCTGCCACCTCGAAGTCACCGCCGTTGCGCTTGGCATACTCCGCGCCGGCTTTTTGCAGGCTGGCGGCCAGTTCGGCAGGCTTGTCGCTGATAAACGTGGCAACCGAGGCCGAGGGAATCTGGTTGGTGGCCATGCCGCCGGTCATCGAGATGATTTCGGCACCTTTGCCTTCCCCTTTGCGACGCGGGAAGGTGGCCATGACAGTGCCATAACCTTTTTCGGCAATCACCACCGGGTAGCCGCCATCCAGCGCCAGGTTGTACTGCGGCGTCGGGTTGCGTTCGAAGTAATAGGGTATCGCGTCGCCGGAAGTTTCTTCGGTGGTGTCCACCAGCAGCTTGAAATTGCGCGCCAGCGGCAGCTTCTCTTCCTTGATCACCTTCATGGCGTACATCGCCACCACGATGCCGTTTTTGTCATCCTCGGTGCCCCGGCCATACATGCGGTCGCCGATCAGCGTGACCTTGAACGGGTCGAGCCTGGTGCCGTCTTTCAACACCCAGTTCTCCGGCGTCACCGGCACCACGTCGGCGTGGGCGTGGATGCCCACCACTTCGGCGCCGCTGCCTTCCAGGGAAATCTCGTACACGCGGTTGTCGACGTTACGGAAGTTGAGGTTGAAGGTCTTGGCCAGGGCCTGGATCTTGTCAGCAATCCGGATGAATTCCGGGTTTTTGTACTGCGGTATGCCGTCCACGTTGAAGGTCGGGATTTCCACCAGTTCGCGCAAGGTATCGAGGGCGGCCTTGCCGTACTTCACTCGGGTGTAAATCCCCAGCAGGCGATGGATCTCGTTCTGCTGGTCGGCGGTCAGGGTTTTGTTATCGAGGAAGGCACTGATCGCCGGACCCACGTCGTCAGCCTTGCCCAAGTCGCCCTTGGCCAGGCTGCCGAGGAAACCACGGAAATCCGTAACTGACGTTTCGCTGAAACTCTTCAGAATCGCCGTGCTTTGCTCTGGGGTGATGTTGGCAAAGGCGGGCGTGGTCATCACCGAAAGACCGGCCGCGAACAGGGTGGCAGCCGCTAATTGCTTGAGTCGAAAGTGCATGGTCAGAGGCATTCCTTTGCAAAGGGAAATAGGGGATTCCTGATCGATATGTCAGAAATATTTCGACACACTACCACTGCCAAGGTGTGCCTGGGAGGCCACTGAGAGGCTTATCTAAAAACTCGATAGCACGCTCGACTCCGCGCTCTAGCCCAGGCTGTACCGCACCGACAACGCGCCCTTTTTCTCCGAAAGCGCCAGGATCGTCACCTGGCCCAGCTCGCCCAGCGTTTGCACATGGGTACCGCCGCAAGCGTAGGGCGGCAAATCACCGAAGCCCACTTCGCGGGTGCCGTCCTCCAAGGCCATGCGGCGCGGGTAGTCGGCGGCGATCCATTGGTTGATCCGCTGTTGAATGATCTCGGCGTCCATGGCTTGTGCGGTTTCGCCACGGATAAAAGTGATCTTGCCTTCGCCTGGCCAGTGATGGGCCTTGATCGGCATCCAGCCCAGGGTCTCGCCGGCGTTGCCGATCAAATGTCCGGCGGAATGCAGGCGGGTGTGCAGGGCGCGGCGTGGTTCGTCGACCCGTGCGGTGATGGGGCCCGGTTCCACAGGTTGGTTGACATAGTGCACCACGCGATCGGTTTCCTGGGTGACTCGCAGCACCTGGCTGTCGCCCAGCCAGCCGGTATCGAATGGCTGGCCACCGCCTTGGGGGTGGAAAATCGTCGACCGCAAAACGACTGCAAACTGGCCCTCGCAGGGGGTGCAGCTCAGCACTTCAAGCTCGGCGGTCAGGTGGTCGTGGGTGAAAAACAGGCGCTCGGTCATTTTCTACATCCGCATCAGGGTTCTGCGGGCAGTATAAATAGTGCGTCGATAGGTGATAATCCGCTCAAATATCAATGGACCTGTGCGTCATGAGCATCAATCTTCCTTTGTCGCTGCTGGGTGAAATGGCGATTTTCGTCAAGGTAGTAGAAACCGGCAGCTTCTCCGGAGCGGCTCGGCAGTTGAGCGTTTCGCCGTCGGCGGTGAGCCGTAGCATCTCGCGCCTGGAAAAGGCCCTGGCTACCCGTTTGATGCAACGCACCACACGCAAATTGCGCCTGAGTGAAGCCGGTGAGGAGGTTTTCAAGCGCTGCCAGGAGATGGTCAGCGCGGCGCGCTCAGTGATGGAAATCAGCGGCCAGTTCACCCATGAGGCCGAAGGCCTGGTGCGGGTCAGTGTGCCGAAGGCGGTGGGGCGGTTTGTGGTGCACCCGCATATGCCGGAGTTTCTGCGGCGTTATCCCAAGGTGGATGTGCAATTGATCCTTGAGGACCGGCATGTGGACATGATCGACGACAATGTCGACCTCAGCATCCGTATCACCGACAGCCCGCCGCCGGGCCTGGTGGGGCGGCAGTTATTGCCAATTGAGCATTTACTCTGTGCCACGCCGCAGTATCTAGCCGAGCATGGTGCGCCGGAGCATCCCCACGATTTGCTGGCGCACAGTTGCATCTATCTCGGTGAAACCCCGGGGGATTCGCGCTGGAAATTCCGCCAGGGCGGCAAGGCGGTGACGGTCGGCGTGCGTGGACGTTATGCGGCGAATCACACCGGCGTACGGCTGGATGCGGTGTTACAGCACGTGGGAATTGGCAGCTTGCCGTATTTCACCGCGCGGCATGCGTTGGAGGAGGGGCGGTTGGTACAGGTGTTGCCCGCGTGGGATTTTATTGCGTCCTACCATGGCGAGGCGTGGTTGTTGCATTCGCCCACGCGCTACTTGCCGCCGAAGCTGCGGGTGTTTATCGATTATCTGGTGGAGTGCATGGCGAGGGAGCCGACATTGCGCCGTCGATAGGCGCGCCGTCGAAAATGTGGGAGGAGGGCTTGCTCCCTCCCGCATACAGTTGTGCAGTGTTTTGAGCAATCAGTGTTTGCTTTGGTCTTGCGGCATGGCCAGCAGTTGCTTTTCCTGGTTCCAGTCGAACGGTTCCTCGTTCTGTTCGGCTTCAAAGCGACGCTCTTCCAGGGCCTGGTACAGGTCCAGTTCTTCATCAGGCATGAAGTGCAGGCAATCGCCGCCGAAGAACCACAGCAGGTCGCGCGGGACGAGGTGGGCGATCTGCGGGTAGCGCAGGATGACCTGGCTCATCAGGTCCTGGCCCAGGTACTGGCTTTCGATCGGGTCGATTGGCAGCAGGGCGCGCAGTTCGTCGAAGCGCTCCAGGAACAGGGTGTGGCTTTCCTCGGGCACCTGTTCGGCTTCGCCGACGGCAACCAGGATGCTGCGCAGGTGGTCGAGCAAGACGAGATGATCGGCAACGACGTTGGACACGAGATAAGTCCTCTAAAGCAAAAACGGGCGCGAGAGTATATGCCTCTCGCGCCCGTTTTTATATGACCTCCGGACTCAGCGGACTTTACCTTCAGCGTGTACCAGCTCTTCCTTGCTGAAATCATCCACGTCGATCACCTTGCGCCGTGCCGCTTCAGCGTCACGCAAGGTTTGCGCTTCTGCAGGTTGCAGCACACCGGCATGCAGCGCGGCGTCGATGGCATGTTCGCCGGCAGTCGGTTTGACCTGGCCGCTTTTGAGCGCGGCGTGCAGTTTTTTCTGCAGCGGGTGGCTGGCACCCAGCAGGTCGTAGGCATGTTGCAGTGCGCCCACCGGATCTTCTGCCGCTTGCGGGCGGTAGCAGCCGGCAAGCAGTTCTTCCAGGGTCGGGTCGCCTTTGGCGCGACCAATCACCGCGGCCACTTCGGCATCCAGTGCATCGGACGGGCCGGTATGGCGGCGCCCGAACGGGAACACAATCACCCGCAGCAGGCAGCCCAGCACTTTATTCGGGAAGTTGGTCAGCAGTTCATCCAGCGCACGCTCGGACTCGCCGAGGCTTTCTTCCATGGCCCAGGCGAACAGCGGTTCCAGGTGATCCGGCGAATCCAGGTCGTGGTAACGCTTGAGTGCCGCCGATGCCAGGTACATATGGCTCAGCACGTCACCGAGGCGTGCCGACAGGCGTTCGCGGCGTTTCAACTCGCCACCCAGCAGCATCATGCTCAGGTCCGCCAGCAGCGCGAATGCGGCAGCCTGGCGGTTCAAGGCGCGGAAATAACCCTGGCTCAAACGGTTGCCCGGGGCTTTCTCGAAGTGCCCCACGCCGAGGTTCAGCACCAGGGTGCTGGCGGCATTGCTCACGGCAAAACCAATGTGTTGCATCAGCAGCCCGTCGAACTCCTTCAGTGCCTGATCGTGGTCTTCACGACCGGCCAGCGCCATTTCCTTGAGCACGAACGGATGGCAGCGGATGGCACCCTGGCCGAAGATCATCAGGTTGCGCGAGAGAATATTTGCGCCTTCCACGGTGATGAAGATCGGCGCGCCCTGCCAGCTGCGGCCCAGGTAGTTGTTCGGGCCCATGATGATGCCCTTGCCGCCATGCACGTCCATGGCGTGGCTGATGCACTCGCGGCCGCGTTCGGTCAGGTGGTACTTGAGGATCGCCGACAGCACCGAGGGTTTTTCGCCGAGGTCCACGGCATTGGCGGTGAGCATGCGCGCGCTGTCCATCAGCCAGGCGTTGCCGCCGATGCGGGCCAGGGCTTCCTGGATACCTTCGAAAGCCGACAGCGGTACGTTGAACTGTTCGCGTACCTGGGCATATTGGCCGGTCACCAGGCTGGTGAACTTGGCCGCGCCGGTGCCCACGGCGGGCAGGGAGATCGAACGGCCTACCGACAGGCAGTTCATCAGCATCATCCAGCCTTTGCCGAGCATTTCCTGGCCGCCGATGAGGTACTCCAGGGGGATGAACACGTCCTTGCCGGAGTTCGGGCCGTTCATGAACGCGGCGCCGAGGGGCAGGTGGCGACGGCCGATTTCCACGCCGGGGGTGTCGGTAGGGATCAGCGCAAGGCTGATGCCCAGGTCTTCTTCTTCACCCAGCAGGTGGTCGGGGTCGTGGGCCTTGAAGGCCAGGCCCAGCAGGGTCGCGACCGGGCCAAGGGTGATGTAGCGTTTTTCCCAGTTCAGGCGCAGGCCGAGGGTTTCCTTGCCTTCCCATTCGCCTTTGCAGATCACGCCTGTGTCAGGCATGGCGCCGGCATCGGAGCCGGCCAGCGGGCCGGTGAGGGCGAAGCAGGGAATGTCATCGCCACGCGCCAGGCGCGGCAGGTAGTGGTTGCGTTGTTCGTCGGTGCCGTAGTGCAGCAGCAGCTCGGCCGGACCGAGGGAGTTAGGCACCATCACGGTGGAGGCCAGGTCGCCGCTGCGGGTGGCGAGTTTCATCGCGACCTGGGAGTGGGCATAAGCGGAGAAGCCTTTGCCGCCATATTCCTTGGGAATGATCAGGGCGAAGAAACCGTGGGTCTTGATGTGCTCCCACGCGGCAGGCGGCAAGTCCATGGCCTGGCCGATTTCCCAGTCGCTGACCATGGCGCAGAGTTCTTCGGTGGGGCCGTCGATAAATGCCTGTTCTTCTTCGGTCAGTTTGACCTTGGGATAGGCCAGCAACTTGTCCCAGTCGGGGCGACCGCTGAAGAGTTCGCCGTCCCACCACACGGTGCCGGCGTCGATCGCGTCGCGCTCGGTCTCGGACATCGGCGGCAAGACTTTCTGGAACCAGCTGAACAGCGGCTTGGTGAAGTATTGGCGGCGCAGGTCCGGCAACAGCAGGGGCGCGGCCACGACAGCGATCAACACCCAGAAAATCAGCAGCAGCCAACCCGGTGCGTGGCTCCAGGCACCCATCGCCAGCAGGTAAACGGCGACCACGCCCAGGGCGGGCAGGGGGGCGACGCGGCGATGTGCCAGGTAGGCAATGCCGACCACCAGAACCAGTATCCACAACAACAGCATATTCAATCCTCCGTGAAACCAGGGGCGAAACCACCAGGAAGCTTAGTCGGCATCCGAACAAGCGAGGTGATCAGGGTGTTACAAGTTGTACTGGGGACACCTGGCATCAGGCGCCGACATTTGGCCGATTCGTCGTTATCTCTATGGCAGACCTGTCGTTAAACTCCAGGCTTCCCTCGGAGATCAAGCTCATGGATACGTACCTGAGTCCCAGCCGCTTCATCGATAGTGACCACCCAGCGGTGGTGGAGTTCGCCGAAAAACATCGTGGTCCCAGCGCGGACTTATGTGACCAGGCGGTCAGTCTCTATTACGCCGTGCGTGAGGCGATTCGCTACAACCCCTACACCTTCAGCCGTGACCCCGACACCCTGAGCGCCAGCTTTGCCCTGGCCGCTGGCGAAAGCTATTGCGTGCCCAAGGCCACCTTGCTCGCCGCCTGCGCCCGCCACTGTGGCATCCCGGCGCGCATCGGCCTGGCGGACGTGCGCAATCATCTGTCGACGCCACGCCTGATCGCGTTGCTCAAAAGCGATGTGTTTGCCATGCATGGCTACACCGAGCTTTACCTCGATGGCCGCTGGGTCAAGGCGACCCCGGCGTTCAACCGGCAACTGTGTGACGTGTTCGACGTACCGCCGCTGGACTTCGACGGGATCAACCACAGCGTATTCCATGCATTCAATCGCCAGGGACAGCGCTCGATGGAGTACGTGGTGGACCATGGGCAGTTCCCGGATGTGCCTGAGGATTTTTTCTTCGCGCATATCCAGGCCTGTTACCCGCACTTGTTCGGCGAGGACATGCCGGCCCTGCTGGGCGATATGCAGAGCGATTTAAGCCGCGTGTGAACCGGCGTATGCTGCTGCGTTCATCAAGCCATGTACATCAACAATAAGGCGCGGTCATGCTGAAGATCTGGGGTCGTAAAAATTCATCAAACGTCAGGAAAGCACTGTGGTGCGCCGAGGAACTCGGCCTAGACTATGAGGCAATTGATGCGGGCGGGGCTTTTGGTGTGGTCGACACGCCGCAATACCGGGCATTGAACCCGAACGGTCGGGTGCCGATGATCGAGGACGGTGACTTTGTGTTGTGGGAGTCCAACACCATCGTGCGCTACCTCTGCGCCAAGCACGCGTCGGCGTTTTACCCGAGCGACCTGCAAGTGCGTGCCAGCGCCGAGAAATGGATGGACTGGACCACCTCGACCCTTGCCGAACCGTTCAAGGCTGTGTTCTGGGGCATTGTGCGCACCCCGGCGGAAAAGCAGAACTGGGACAGCATCAATGCCGGGCGTCAGGCCTGTATCGATGCACTGAGCACCGTGGACAGCGCATTGACCCACCAGCCTTATCTGTCGGGCGACACCTTCGGCATCGGTGATATCCCCCTCGGCTGCTTTATCTACGCCTGGTTCGAGATGCCCATCGAACGCCCTTCGATGCCCCATCTGGAGGCCTGGTACCAGCGCCTGCAACAACGCCCGGCCTACCGCAAAGCGGTCATGACCGCGTTGACTTAATACTGACTATTAATACAGGTGACTGTACTTGTGCGGCGCGGGCAAGCACCATGCCCGTCATGCGCCGCCGTTGAACTACGTGCGCTGCGCCCTCATCTACTCTTTCTATTCCCTTCTTTGGTGCGTATTCCGATATGAGTTCTGCTCTGTCCATCCGGCAGCTAACCAAAACCTACGGCAACGGTTTCCAGGCCCTGAGCGGTATCGATCTGGACGTTGCCGAAGGTGACTTCTTCGCCTTGCTCGGCCCCAACGGCGCTGGCAAATCCACCACCATCGGTATCCTCTCCACCTTGGTCAATAAGACCAGCGGCACGGTGAATATCTTCGGCCACGACCTGGACAAATCCCCGGCGGCGCTCAAGCGTTCCATCGGTGTGGTGCCCCAGGAATTCAACTTCAACCAGTTTGAAAAGACTTTCGACATCGTCGTGACCCAGGCCGGTTACTACGGCATCCCGGCGAAAATCGCCAAGGAGCGCGCCGAGCAGTACCTGACTCAGCTGGGCCTGTGGGACAAGCGCGACGTACCGTCCCGCTCGCTGTCCGGCGGCATGAAGCGTCGCCTGATGATTGCCCGCGCACTGGTGCATGAGCCGCGCCTGTTGATCCTCGATGAACCCACCGCTGGCGTGGACATCGAACTGCGTCGCTCGATGTGGACCTTCCTCACCGAGCTGAACGAGAAGGGCATCACCATCATCCTCACCACCCACTACCTGGAAGAGGCTGAGCAGTTGTGCCGCAATATCGGCATCATCGACCACGGCACCATCGTCGAGAACACCAGCATGCGTAACCTGCTGGGCCAGTTGCATGTGGAGACCTTCCTGCTTGACCTGAAGAACAACCTGTCGGCAGCGCCGCAACTGCTTGGCTACCCCAGCCGCCTGGTGGACAGCCACACTCTGGAGGTCCAGGTGGATAAAGCCATGGGCATCACTGCGTTGTTCACCCAGTTGGCGACCCAGAACATCGAAGTGCTGAGCCTGCGTAATAAAACCAATCGCCTTGAGGAGTTGTTCGTGTCCCTGGTGGAGAAAAATCTGACGAAGGTGGCGGTATGAGTTCTGAGCTGCAACCCAACCTCGTCGCGCTGCAGACCATCGTCTACCGCGAAGTGAAGCGCTTTACCCGGATCTGGCCGCAGACCCTGCTGCCGCCGGCGATCACCATGGTGTTGTACTTCGTGATCTTCGGTAACCTGATCGGCCGCCAGATCGGCGATATGGGTGGTTTCACCTATATGGAGTACATCGTGCCGGGCCTGATCATGATGTCAGTGATCACCAACTCCTACGGCAACGTGGTCTCCAGTTTCTTCGGCAGCAAGTTCCAGCGCTCCATCGAAGAGCTGATGGTCTCGCCGGTGTCGCCGCACACCATCCTGATCGGCTACACCTTGGGTGGCGTATTGCGCGGCTTGATGGTGGGCGTGATCGTGACGCTGCTGTCGCTGTTCTTCACCCACCTGCAGGTGCATCACCTCGGGGTCACCATTCTGGTGGTGGTGCTGACGGCGACGATCTTCTCGCTGTTGGGGTTTATCAACGCCGTGTTCGCACGCAACTTCGATGATATTTCGATCATCCCGACCTTCGTACTGACGCCGCTGACCTACCTGGGCGGGGTGTTCTACTCCATCACCTTGCTGCCGCCGTTCTGGCAGACCGTGTCGCTGGCCAACCCGGTGCTGCACATGGTCAACGCCTTCCGCTACGGCATCCTGGGTGTGTCGGATATCAAGATCAGCGTGGCGATCACCTTCATGCTGGTGGCGACGGTGGTGTTGTATATCGGTTGCGCGAAGCTGCTGGTGAGCGGGCGCGGGATGCGTACCTGATAAGCGCGGTAGAAAAATGTGGGAGGGGGCTTGCTCCCGATTGCGATGTGTCAGCTACAGATTAGCTGACTGACATACCGCAATCGGGAGCAAGCCCCCTCCCACATTTGGTTTTGTGTCAGGTCTTCAGGCCTTCAGTGCCAGCTCGATCAGCGCGTGCAGTTCTTCAACTTGCAGTGGCTCGGTTGAGAACAGAATACGAAACACCGTCGGCGCCGCGAGCAGATTGATCAAGTGGTCCACGCTCGGTGGTGCCTGGTCCGGATAACGATCGACAATCGCCTGAAACTGCCCACTCAAGATGCTCACGCAGTAGCCCGGCGTCACGCTGCATTGCAGATCGCGCATCATGTTGCGGCCCGGCTCCGAACTCATCTCATCCAGATATTGCTCGGCCCACGCCCGTAAGTCGCCACGCAGGCTGCCGGTGTTGGCGGGTTCGCTGTCGGGGCGCATCCGCGCCAGGGCCACATCCGCGAGCAGCACCGAGAGGTCGCCCCAGCGCCGGTAGATGGTCGAGGGCGTGACGCCTGCGCGCGCGGCAATCATCGGCACCGTGACACTGGAGCGCTCATGGGCGTCGAGCAAATCACGTACGGCCGAATGGACCGATTCTTGTACCCGGGCACTGCGGCCCCCCGGGCGGAGGCCTTCTTTTATCGCCATGCGGCGACCTTAACACAAAGAATTTGCTTTAAGCGCTGGCGGGTAGCACACTCCGCAAAAGCAAAATATTAGCTTTAGCGGAGCGTGCCCATGTCTAGCCTCACTTCTCATCGGTCCAGCCTGGTGTTCCTCGCGGTCACGTTGCTGACGTTTCTCGCGGCTTCCAGTGCGCCGACACCGTTGTATCACCTGTATCAGGAGGGGCTGCATTTTTCGGCAGGCATGCTCACGTTGATCTTTGGCGTGTACGCCTTGAGCCTGTTGGCGGCGCTGTTGACCGTGGGCTCGCTGTCGGACCACCTGGGACGCAAGCCAGTGATTTTTACTGCGTTGGTCCTGAATATGCTAGCGATGCTGCTGTTCATCAATGAAGGCAGCGTGGCTTGGCTGATCGCCGCGCGTACCGTGCAAGGGTTTGCCACCGGCATGGCCACGGCGGTGCTGGGCGCGGCATTGCTCGACACCGACCGCCAACAGGGCCCGCTGGTCAACAGTGTGGCGCCTCTGCTGGGCATGGCGTGCGGTGCGATGGGCAGCAGTGTGCTGGCGGAGTTCGCGCCGCTGCCGACGCAGTTGATCTACTGGACGCTGCTGGCGCTGATGCTGGTGCAGGCGCTGTATGTATGGCGCCTGCCGGAAACCGTTGATCGCATTCCCGGTGCAGTGGCATCGCTGCGCCCAACGCTGCATGTGCCGCCCCAGGCGCGTCGAGCGTTGTGGTTGTCGCTGCCGGTGGACGTGGCGGTGTGGGCGATGGGGGGCTTTTACTTGTCCCTGGCGCCGTCGCTGGTGCGAGCGGCCACAGGCTCTACGTCGAACCTTATCGGTGGCGGCCTGGTGGCGGTGCTGACGTTGAGCGGGGCGCTGATGATCTTCACCCTGCGCAACCGCCCGGCCAGTAAGGTCCTGCGCCTGGGCGCGACGCTGTTGGCTGTGGGGGTGGCGCTGATCCTCACGGCAGTGCACAGCGCCAGCCTGCCGCTGTTTTTTATCGCCACGTTGATCGCCGGCAGCGGCTTCGGCGCCGGCTTTCTCGGCGCTTTGCGCAGTGTGGTGCCACTGGCCTTGCCCCATGAACGGGCAGGCTTGATGTCGGCATTCTATGTGCTGAGTTATTTGGCGTTTTGCTTGCCTTCGCTGCTGGCGGGCAACCTGATTCGCAGCTTTGGCCTGATTGCCACCACCGACGGGTACGGCGCAGTTCTCATCCTGCTGGCCCTGGGGGCGTTGGTCGCTTTGCTGCTGCAGGATTCGGCAAAGTCCAAGGTGGCCTGTATATCTGCAAAGTAGATAACAGTTAGAGATATTACCCGTTATATAGATATTCGATCAGGTTCTACCATGGTCTCAACCTCATGCGAGGAAGAGGATTGCCATCATGACCTGCTCGACGACCATCAGTTACAAACCCTTCAGTCACCTGACCCGCCCTCGGGAAGTGATTCGTCAGTTCACCCCCAACTGGTTCGCCGCGACCATGGGCACCGGTGTACTGGCGTTGGCCCTGGCGCAATGGCCGGTCAACCTGCCAGGTTTGCATGCCATTGCCGAAGGGCTGTGGTGGTTCACCATCGGCCTGTTTATCCTGTTCAGTGCCTTGTATGCCGCGCGTTGGTTGATGTTTTTCCACGAGGCGCGGCGGATCTTCGGGCACTCCACGGTCTCTATGTTCTTCGGCACCATTCCCATGGGCCTGGCGACCATTCTCAATGGCTTGCTGCTGTTTGGCCTGCCGCGCTGGGGGGGCGATGTGATCCCGCTGGCCGAAGCCCTGTGGTGGCTGGATGTGGCGATGGCCCTGGCCTGCGGTGTGCTCATCCCCTTCATGATGTTCACCCGCCAGGAACACAGCATCGACCAGATGACCGCCGTGTGGCTGCTGCCGGTGGTTGCAGCAGAAGTTGCGGCAGCCAGCGGTGGCTTGCTCGCGCCGCACCTGGCGGACGCTCACTCGCAACTGGTGATGCTGGTGACCAGCTACGTGCTGTGGGCGTTTTCGCTGCCGGTGGCGTTCAGCATCCTGACGATCCTGATGTTGCGCATGGCCCTGCACAAACTGCCCCATGCCAATATGGCCGCGTCGAGCTGGCTGGCGCTGGGTCCGATCGGTACCGGTGCCCTGGGCATGTTGTTGCTGGGCGGCGATGCACCAGCGATCTTTGCCGCCAATGGCTTGCCTGGCGTGGGGGAAATGGCCAATGGTCTCGGCCTGGTTGCAGGTATCACCCTGTGGGGCTTCGGCTTATGGTGGATGCTGATCGCGGTATTGATCACCCTGCGTTACCTGCGCGGCGGTATTCCGTTCAACCTGGGCTGGTGGGGCTTTACCTTCCCGTTGGGCGTTTACGCCCTGGCCACGCTGAAGCTGGCGAGCCTGTTGCATCTGGGTTTCTTTAATGTGTTTGGTAGCGTGCTGGTGGCGGCGTTGGCGCTGATGTGGCTGATCGTGGCCAAGCGCACTGTGCAGGGCGCCTATAAAGGTGAGCTTTTTGTTTCGCCGTGCATTGCAGGACTAGGGAATAAGTAGGCGGAGTTAGGTAAAGTCGTGGCCTGATAACTATTAGGCCACGCAGGAACACGGACGATGAGCCACCCCTCACAATTCACCTTGCTGCGCACACGGCGCTTCCTGCCGTTTTTCATCACCCAGTTGCTGGGCGCTTTCAACGACAACATCTTCAAGCAATCGCTGATCCTGGCGATTCTCTACAAGCTCACCATCGACGGTGACCGCACCATTTGGGTCAACCTGTGCGCCTTGCTGTTTATCCTGCCGTTCTTCCTGTTCTCGGCGCTGGCCGGGCAGTTTGGCGAAAAATTCAACAAGGATGCGTTGATCCGCGCGATCAAGATCGGCGAGATCGTGATCATGGCCGTCGGTGCCACGGGCTTCCTGTTCAACCATTTGGAATTGATGCTGCTGGCGTTGTTTGCCATGGGTACCCACTCGGCACTGTTCGGTCCGGTGAAGTACTCGATCATGCCCCAGGCCCTGCACGAAGACGAGCTGGTAGGTGGCAACGGCTTGGTGGAGATGGGCACGTTCCTGGCCATCCTCGCCGGCACCATTGGCGCCGGAATCATGATGTCGTCCACCCATTACGCGCCGATCGTGGCGGTGGCGATTGTCGGCGTGGCAGTGCTGGGGTACCTGGCCAGCCGCAGTATTCCACGGGCGGCGGCATCGACGCCGCAGCTGCGCCTGGATTGGAATATCTTCACGCAGTCCTGGGCCACGCTGCGCATGGGCCTGGGACAGACGCCGGCGGTGTCGCGCTCGATTGTTGGCAACTCATGGTTCTGGTTTGTCGGCGCGATCTACCTGACACAGATCCCGGCCTACGCCAAGGAGTGGTTGTACGGCGATGAAACCGTGGTCACCCTGATCCTCACGGTGTTCTCGGTGGGCATCGCCCTGGGCTCGATGCTCTGCGAAAAACTCTCCGGGCGTAAGGTGGAAATCGGCCTGGTGCCGTTTGGCTCGTTCGGCCTGACGGTGTTCGGCCTGCTGCTGTGGTGGCATTCCGGCGGCTTTCCACAGAACGTTCAAGCGAATGGTTGGCTCGCGGTGCTCAGCTATGGCCAAGCCTGGTGGGTGTTGTTCGATATCCTTGGCCTGGGTGTGTTCGGCGGTTTCTATATCGTGCCTCTGTACGCGCTGATCCAGTCGCGTACCGCCGAGAACGAGCGGGCGCGTGTGATCGCCGCCAACAACATTCTCAACGCGCTGTTCATGGTGGTGTCGGCGATTGTGTCGATCCTGCTGCTGAGCGTGGCCAAGTTGTCGATCCCTGAGCTGTTCCTGGTGGTCTCGCTGCTCAACATCGCCGTCAACACCTACATCTTCCGGATCGTCCCCGAGTTCACCATGCGCTTCATGATCTGGCTGCTCAGCCACTCCATGTACCGCGTGGAGCATCGCAACCTCGACCTGATTCCGGACGAAGGCGCAGCCTTGCTGGTGTGCAACCACGTTTCGTTTGTCGATGCACTGTTGATTGGTGGCGCGGTGCGTCGGCCGATTCGTTTTGTCATGTACTACAAGATCTACCGGTTGCCGGTGCTGAACTTTATCTTCCGCACCGCCGGGGCGATTCCGATTGCCGGGCGCAACGAAGATATTCAGATCTACGAAAAGGCCTTCACGCGCATTGCCCAATACCTGAAGGACGGGGAGTTGGTGTGCATCTTCCCGGAAGGCAAGCTGACCAGTGATGGCGAGATGAACGAGTTCCGCGGTGGCGTGACGCGCATTCTGGAAGAGACGCCGGTGCCGGTGATTCCGATGGCGTTGCAGGGGTTGTGGGGGAGTTTCTTCAGCCGCGATCCGAACAAGGGCTTCCTTCATCGAATCTGGTCGCGGGTGGTGTTGGTGGCGGGCGAGCCTGTTGCTGTGGACGCGGCTACGCCTGCGCAGTTGCAGGCGGTGGTTGGTGTTTTGCGGGGGAGTGTCAGGTAGTTCTGTGCTGGATGTACTGGCCTCATCGGGGGCAAGCTTCCTTCCACACTAGACAGCTCGGTCAAATGTGGGAGGGGGCTTGCCCCCGATGGCGGTAGCGGCCTAAGCGCTGATCTTAAGCCCAACAAGCCCGCAAATGATCAACGCCACACTGGCCAACCGAAACAGCGCCATGGACTCCCCGAACAGGACAATCCCGGCGATCACGGTGCCCACGGCACCCACGCCGGTCCAGATGGCATAGGCGGTGCCCAGGGGCAGTTCTTTCATGGCCAGTCCCAGCAGGCCGAGGCTGATGGCCATGGCGGCAATCGTCAGGACAGTGGGCAGTGGCTTGCTGAAACCGTCGGTGTACTTCAAGCCGACGGCCCAGCCGACTTCGAACAGGCCGGCAAAAAACAGAATGATCCAGGACATGATGACCTCGCTTTTTCAGGCGGGGTCGTCCCCGGGTTGTGCGCCTCGACAGCGTCGCGAGGTCGTCCCCGCGAAGCTCGGTAGAGTGCCGAAAATTGATCATTCGATCAAGTTTGCGGCGTGTTCTCCAATACGCGGCGGTCTTCCTTCTCGCTCATGCGACGGAAATACGTCGACAGCAGTGCCCCGGAAATATTGTGCCAGACACTGAACAACGCACTGGGCACTGCCGCCAACGGTGAAAAGTGCGCGCTGGCCAACGCGGCACCCAGCCCTGAGTTCTGCATGCCTACTTCCAGCGCCAACGACTTGCGTTGGGCCAATGGCAACTTGAACAAGCGGCCGGTGAAGTAGCCCAGCAAGTAGCCAAAGCTGTTGTGCAGCATCACCACGGCCATGATCAGCAGGCCCGACTCGGCGATTTTCGCCTGGCTGGCCGCCACTACTGCAGCGACGATGATCACGATGCTGACCACCGACACCAGGGGCAGCACGTCCACCGCGTGGCGGACCCGCTCGCCGAGCAGGCGTTGCGCGACCACGCCGAGCACGATCGGCAGCAGCACCACTTGCAGGATCGACCAGAACAACTCCATGAACGACACCGGCAACCAGGCCGATGCCAACAGCCAGATCAGTGCCGGGGTGAGCAGCGGGGCGAGGAGGGTGGTGACGGCGGCGATGGCCACCGACAGCGCCAGGTCGCCACGGGCCAGCCAGGTCATCACGTTGGAGGAGGTGCCGCTTGGGCAGCAACCGACCAGGATCACGCCGACGGCAATTTCCGGCGGCAGGTGAAAGGCCTGGCACAGCAGCCAGGCCACCCCAGGCATGATCACAAAATGCGCGACTACACCCAGGGCCACACGCCACGGGTGGCGAGCGACTTCGGCGAAGTCTTCAAGTTTGAGGGTCAGCCCCATGCCGAACATCACCAGGCCCAGCAGCGGGACGATGGCGCTTTTCAGGCCGATGAACCAGCTGGGTTCGAAGAACGCGACGACGGCGAAGATCAACACCCAGTAGGCGAAGGTATTGCCGACGAAGCGGCTCAAGGCGGCGAGTGCGCGCATGGGGGCGTCCTTGTTGTTAGATTCTGGAAGTGCAAATGCAGTCAAAAGTGGGAGAGGGCAAGCCCTCCCACATTTTGATCTTCACATGGCTTAAATGCCCTGTGGGGTTTCTTCGCCGCCGAGGGCTTCGATCAACGCTGGCAGGAAGTCGCCGAAGGTCAGCATCATCAGGGTAAAGCTGGCGTCCAGTTGGCCCAGCGCCTCTTCACCACCGTCCTGTTCTGCCTGGTCTTGCAGCAGGTCTTCGAACTTCAGGCGCTTGACGGTCATCTTGTCGTCGAGCATGAAGGACAGCTTGTCCTGCCAGGCCAGGGACAATTGGGTCACGACTTTGCCGGTGGTCAGGTGCAACTGGATTTCTTCGCCGGTCAGGTCCTGACGCTTGCAACGCACAATGCCGCCGTCTTCGTGGGTGTCGCGCAGTTCGCATTCGTCGAGGACGAAGAAATCATCGGCCGGTTTCTGGGTGGTGACCCAGTCGGTCATGATGGCGGTTGGCGCGGTTTTCACGGTGAGTGGGCGAACCGGCAGGGTGCCGATCACTTCACGCAGGGTGGAGAGCAGGTCTTCGGCGCGTTTCGGGCTGGCCGAGTTCACCAGGATCAGGCCCTGTTTCGGCGCGATGGCGGCAAAGGTCGACGAACGACGAATAAAGGCGCGGGGTAGGAAGGCCTGGATGATTTCATCCTTGATCTGGTCGCGTTCCTTTTTATAGACCTTGCGCATTTGCTCAGCTTCGATCTCTTCGACTTTCTCTTTGAGTGCATCACGCACCACGCTACCTGGCAGGATGCGTTCTTCCTTGCGGGCGGCGATCAGCAGGAAGTCACCGCTGACGTGAACCAGGGGAGCGTCCTCGCCTTTACCGAAAGGCGCGACGAAACCGTAAGTGGTCAACTCCTGGCTTGCACAAGGGCGCGCCAGTTTGGTGGCCATGGCCGCTTCCAACGCCTCGGCATCAACAGGCAGATCTTGGGTCAGGCGATAGATAAGCAGGTTCTTGAACCACATGGGGTGAGTCTCTCCTTTATACAAAGGGGGGCATTATTCTCTTGATAGCGCCTCAGGCCAACCCTGCCTAAGCCATTGGAAGGCCTCAAAAAAAAGATTTAAGAAAGTGCTTGCCAGACCCAAGGTCGCTCCGTAGAATGCGCGCCACACCGAGACGAAGGGTGATTAGCTCAGCTGGGAGAGCATCTGCCTTACAAGCAGAGGGTCGGCGGTTCGATCCCGTCATCACCCACCATTCGCTTCAAGTGTTACGCGCAGCGGTAGTTCAGTCGGTTAGAATACCGGCCTGTCACGCCGGGGGTCGCGGGTTCGAGTCCCGTCCGCTGCGCCATATTTGCTTCCACTAAGGCCCACTGAACGCCTGGAAGCCACGGAGATAGCGGCCTTGAGCCGCTTTTTTCGTTTTCTGAATTCCACTGGAATCCATCTCCAGCCACGGTTTTTAAGTACACATTTAAGTACACCGCTGGCACAGCCTTTTACGATTCCTTGCGCATCAATTTTCGTATTGGTTCGTCTACCGCTGGGTTGTATTCCTCTCCTTGATGCAAAAGGAGGTGTCTGATGGCTCTGACAGATACAGCGATAAAGCAAGCCAAGCCCGCCAGCAAGCCTTATACGTTAACTGATGGGGATGGCTTATCTCTGCAAGTTCCCACGACGGGTTCGAAGCGCTGGCATTTCCGTTTCTATTGGAATGACAAGCAATTGCGTATTTCCCTTGGCATCTATCCCGACGTCAGTCTCAAGGAGGCTCGCCAGCGGAGAGAGGCTGCACGTGCGCTGGTGGCCAACAATATCGATCCCCGCTCACATCGTCGCGCCGAGCGCCAAAAAGCCTCTCACGCCGCCAACAACACGTTTGAAGCGGTTGCTGGTCGCTGGCATGAGTTCCGAAGTAAAAAGCTGACGAAAAGTAAGAAGGGCAGTGCAGGGCAAGCGAGTAAATACCTGAAGAAGGACATGCTGCCGTGTTTGGGCGATCTTCCGATCTCAGATATTTCTCGTGGTGACGTGCTGGAGCTCATTAGGCGAATTGAGCGCAGAGCGGCGCTGGTCTCTGCTCGAAAGGTGCGCACCTGGCTCAACCAGATTTTCCGTTTTGCCATAGCGGAAGGGCTCGTTGATGTGAACCCAGCAGCAGATCTTGATATCGTTGCTGAGACGCCGCGGCCAGTTCGCCATAATCCTTTCCTCCAGGTAAATGAACTTCCAGGACTGCTCAGGACCGTAACCAACTATGGGTGTGCAGAAGCGACACGGCTTGGTATCCGTCTATTGCTGTTGACAGGGGTGCGTACAGGAGAGCTACGGGCGGCGACGCCAGACCAATTCGACCTCGACAAGGGGATCTGGCTGGTGCCGCCGGAGGGTGTCAAGCAACTCCGGAGTCGTGTTCGAACCCAGAGGAATGAGATCCCACCTTATGTAATTCCACTGTCTACCCAAGCAATTGCAATTGTGCAGCGGCTAATGCAGTTAAGGGCGCGCGGTGCGCGGTATCTGCTGGTACACCGATACGAACCGCAGGAAATGATCAGTGAAAATACCCTTAACACCGCGATCAGCCGCATGGGTTACAAAGGAAGGCTCACTGGGCATGGCATCAGGGCCACCATCTCAACGGCGCTCAACGAGGTGGGCTTTGTAGAAGAGTGGATTGAGGCGCAGCTTTCCCATGCGGATGCCAACAAAATTCGCGCTGCATATAATCATGCCGAATACGTCGAGCCGAGGCGTAGGATGATGCAATATTGGGCGGACTTATTAGATGCGCTAGAGAGTGGGGTTTCGCCGCCTAACCCTGAAGCATACATGGCGCAGGGCGGCCTACGCTCAATGGATTTTCTGAACGCGCAGCAGGAATCTGTTAGCTATAGTATGGGGTGCTAGGAGGCGAGTGTTCGAATCACTCCGACCCGACCATATCTTCCAATTGCTTAGCCCAATTTTTTCAGGTTGGGCTTTTTCATGCCTGCAAAATTGCTCCCACAGATATCTTGGACCTTGGTAGCTCTGCGAGACTCAGTGTGAGTTCGCGCCGCTTTTGGCCCTTTTTCGCGCTGCCATTGGCACCAATCCTGTCTGATATTTCTCTTCCTTTCTCCGCTTTTTCGCATGTTAGATAGCCTTGCCAAACGCCCTGTTTTACGGCCGATTAGGCCGTTTTTCCTCACCCGCTGCGCGGCGCTAAACCCTGGAAGCTCAGTTCCGATTCTTCGTTCTTAAAGGTCAGCATCCCTAATCAGTGAAACCGGCTGCTCGTCAAGCGGGCCGTGCCTTTGAATACAAACGGAAGCGGCGAAAGCACCTTTAGGCCAGACTTCCGATTGTGCGCTAGGGAAACGGAACAGTGTGCGGGGAGGGAAGGGTGGGCAATCGCCAGATCTGCGAAAGTCTCTAGTCGCTGGCCGAGCGTTTTGATCCCAAGGCCAAGGGCCGATTTGGAATCAAACCATCGCGTCCAAGAGCCTGACTCATACCTCCAAATTCGGCGTTTTTGGGCCCAAACCGCAGTGCCAAACAGACCGCAAATTCACCCGACTTCTTGCTGTTTTGGTGACAAATCATTTTGCAGGTAGTTGGCACCGATTGAGTTCCGCTGACCCCACGAAAGATCCGCCGGCAGCGGCTTCTAGCGGTCAGCTCGGGATTTCTTGCAAGGTCCTGGCCGGTGCCACATCCGCTGCGAACTCACATTTGGTCCTAGCCTAAGTAAGTTGCTGCAAATAGGCCTTCGGCGAACACCCTGTTTTTTGCTTGAAGCAACGGTAGAAAGTGGACAGCGAGTTAAAGCCTGAGGCGCTGGCAATTTCATCAATGCGCGAGGCGTGGTGTTGCGCATTCAAACGTGAAAGGGCCTCATCCAGGCGCAGCTGATTGAGCAGCGTATAAAACGTTTGCCCCCGAACCTGATTGAGAAAAAACGAGATCTGGTTGCGTGTGTAGCCAGTCGATGCCGCAACCTGAGACAGGTCCAGGCGTGGATCGAGATAGGGCTTGGTCTGCTCGAAGTACTGCTGCAAATCATTGGCAAGCGCCCCGACCTGACGGGCTGATAATCCCAAACGATTGACGGCCTCAGCGCTATAGGCCTGGCGGGTTAACGTTGGGGCATGATTGACCAGCATCGCGTGTTCGTTGACTTTAATGATCAGCCCGTCCCGTACCGACAGCGCTTCAACAGTGCGGAATGAAACAAGACCCTCGCTGCCATTGAGCGTCACTCGGTACTGCAAGAACGCGGTGTCGCCATCGATGCGCAAGCGATCGGTGTAAATCTGAAACTCTTCTGATCCCACCGGCATGCTTGCCGCGAGATAGTCGCGCAATTGCGAGTAGTCGATGGTCCGGTTCTGGAAAAAATCGTTGTACTCGATGGCTGGGTGATAGAGAGCCATCACGGAGTCCAGGTCGCGCCGCTTCCATGCCTCGTGATAACGCACCACAACTTCATGAGTCTGTGTGCTCGAAGGATCCGCCGGGAAGGTTGGGGTGGTGGGTAAATCAGGTACTTCCACAACGAGCTCCAGGGTGCAGAACAGGGCAAAGTCCAGAGTATTCCAGAAGCCGCACTTTTCCGCCCGTGTCCGCTGCGATGTTTACCTGCCCGTTGTGCCTGTGAAAACGTCGGTTATTGCTTTAGCGTCAGCCCAGGAATTTTACGGAGCATGAGCGCATGACACTTCACATCGCGAACCAGTCCCTGGCGGACGCTCGGCCTTATCCTGTCTGGCAGGAAGCACAAACGCCTGCGACTGCCGCGCCAAGGCTCACGGGTGAAGTGACCTGTGATATTGCGATTGTGGGCGGCGGATTTGTCGGGCTATGGACTGCGCTGATGGCGCGTCAGCGCTGGCCTGAAGCAACCATCGTTGTGCTTGAAGCCGGACAGTGCGGTGGCGAAGCCAGCGGTCGTAATGGCGGGTTCTGCGCGCCAAGTATTTCCCACGGTGTTTCCAATGCGCTGAAACGTTGGCCCAAGGAGGCGGAGCAACTGGTTCGACTGGGCAGGGAAAACCTGGTGGCATTTGAGGAGGATCTGCAGCGCTATGGCATGGACGTAGCGTTTGAGCGCTGCGGAAAATTGAATGTCGCGAGTCAGTCCTGGCAGGTGGAAGGGCTAAGGTCGATGCAGCGTAACTACGAGCGCTTTGGCATCGCCTGTGAATTTCTGGATGGCGAGGCTCTCAAGTCACACCTCGACTCACCGGCCTATGTTGCGGGCGTTTTTGAGCCCAATTATGCGTTGCTGAACCCGGTTAAGATGGTTTCAGAGCTTCGACGCGTGTGCCTGGCGCAAGGCGTGCAGCTGTTCGAACATTCTCCGGTAACCGCGCTGCATCACGACGGCAGTCATCAGGTACTGGAAACCGGACTAGGCACTGTAAAAGCAGCCAAAGTCGCACTCGGCACCAACATCGCGCCGCCGTTGCTGGGGGAACTGAAGTCCAAGGTCATTCCCATTTATGACTACGCATTAGCGACTCAGCCGCTCGACGATGCTCAGCTGCGCGCAATCGGTTGGGTCGGCCGCTACGGGATTGCTGACAGTGGCAATCAGTTTCACTACCTGCGCAAGACCGAAGACAACCGCATCCTCTGGGGTGGTTACGACGCCATCTATCACTTCGGGAGCCGGCGCGATGAGGCGTTGACGCAACGTCCCGACAGCTTCGCGACACTGGCACGGCAATTTCAGTTGGCCTTCCCTGTCTTGGCGGACGTCATGTTCAGTCATGCCTGGGGCGGCATCATCGATACCTCCGCGCGCACCACAATGTTCTGCGGCACTTCGTCTGACGGCTGCATTGCCTACGCCCAAGGGTTCACGGGGCAGGGCGTGTCCGCCAGTCGTTTCGCGGCGTTGACCATGCTTGATTTGCTCGAGGGCAAATCGACCGAGCGCACGAAACTGGCAATGACCTCGACGGCACCTTTTCCGTTTCCACCCGAGCCCCTGCGTTATGTGGGCGTGTCGCTGGCGCAGCGCTCACTGGCCCGCGAAGACCTTACCGGGCACCGCGACTGGCTGCTCAAAGGGTTTGATGCGCTGGGTATCGGTTTTGATTCTTGAACTGGAGTGAGAATGACCATGAGTAAACCTGATCACATCATCGATTTTGCCAACCCCGATATGCCCGTCGTCGAGTTGGAAACCAGTGACCCCGAAGCGGTCGACACCCCGTATCGCAGTCGTAGCTGGCGGCACTTTGTGGCGCCGGAGAAAAAAGCGGTCGCAGGAATCTGGGAGGCACCGGAGCACCTCGAGCGATGTGAATGCGACTACGACGAACTCTGTCATTTGCTCGAAGGACACGTTCGTCTGACCGACAGCAATGGTGTCAGCCAGGAGTTCAAGGCCGGCGCCACGTTTGTGGTCGCCGCCGGCTTCAAAGGCACTTGGGAAAACCTGACGCGGGTGCGCAAGGTGTTCATGATCCTCAGGGGTTGAGGGTGAGCGGCAGAGATCAAATGCGTTGAAACCGCTAGGCGTCAGGTAGCGCCATGATTGCTCGCGCAGCAATGTCCGTGCCACGAGTCGCCTGCATATTCTTGCTGAACGTTTCGAGGCGCTGTTTCATCGACTGATCGGCCAGCAGTTGTTCGAGGGCGGCGGGTAGCGCGGACAGTGGCTCGGCAAAACGCGGCAAGTAGCGGCCGACGCCGACTTCCTCGGCGCGTGCGGCATTGTCGTGACCGTCCCAGCAGTAAGGAATGATCAGTGACGGCAAGCCGAAGTACAGCGCTTCGCAGAAACTGTTGTTACCACCGTGGTGGATGAACAACTGGCACTCCTTGAGCACGGCCGGCTGTGGAAACCAGCTGTCCAGATACACGTTGTCCGGGACTGTGGTGTACATCTCCCGATAGGCGCCAACGTTGATGAGAAAGCGATAGGGCAAGGTTTCGATGGTCCCGATCAGGCGCTTCATCATGTCGGTGTCGGCGGCACCGAGGCTGCCGAAGCTGATGTAGATCAGCGGCGCGTCGTTGTGTCGTGGGAAGTCGGGAACGATGTAAGGCGCCTCGCGGCGTACGCAACCGTCGAGGTACACATAGCGCTGTGGGTTCAGCGGTGACTGGCGTTCATAACGCACCGGCGTCGGCGACAGCAACAGGTTGAGCCACGGTGAATCGTTGAGGAACTGGCCGGGTGGGCAGGGCGCCGTGCCGTTGCTCGCGAGAAACTGCGAAAAGCGTTCATGGGCCGGCGCGACGGATTTGCGGTAATGCTCGGTAAAACGTTCGCGGGCATCCGCGTCGCTGGCCAGGCAGCCTGACAAATACGGCGGCACGGCGGCATCCGGCAGTTCGGTTTCAGCGCAGGAAACCATCCGCACCCACGGGCATCCCGCGTTGGCGATGGCGGGGAACATGACCACGTTGTCGAGGACGATGACGTCCGGTTTAAGGCGCCCGAGCAACTGTTGCAGCGGTTTTTCCGCTTCAATCGCGGTATCTATAATGGCTTTCCAGGCTGGCGCTACATAGCTGTCGATCTGTGCCAGCGGAGTCTGGTCGAAGTAGGGAATGTTGCGCTCAATAAAACGTTCCCAGTAATGCTGGTGTTCCGCTGCCGACAATGGACGGGCTTGTGGAATCGGGTACTCGTCGAAGCCATATTCGGCGAAGAGTCCCTGAAAATGTTCGTGGCAGATAAAGACCGGTTTTGCTCCCAGCTCACGCAGCGATTGGGCAATGCCAATACAGTTCAAGGCCGCGCCGAAACTGGCTTCCGGAAACAATGCGATCAGTTTTTGTGTGTGCATGGCGAGGACGTCCGAGGCGGGTACAGCCCGCCGTGCCTGAAGATGACGTGATGCTGTCTTATTTTATAAAAAAAATCATCATGTTTTTTGAGCTGTTCAGCGAAGCCCGAACAACTGGCCCTGCGGGATGCCGCGGTTGGCAGTTTGCGGGCGCTGGGCGGCACTCAGGCGCAGGTGCAGTCGCAGCAGGTCGGCGGCGATCTCCAGCTGTCCGCGTTCGATGTGCGCAATGATTTGCAGATGTTCGCGCAGGGCTTCCTGGAGGCGGTGCACGCTGACGGTCGGCAGCAGGTTCGGCAGGCGTCGAAGGCTCTGATGCTGGAGCAGGGCGTCACCGATAAAACGATTGCCGCAGCTCTGGCCAATCAGTTCATGGAAGCTTATGTCCAGCTCGCGAAATTGCTGAATGTCGAAATTTTCTACCGGGCTTGAGAGAAGGGTTTGCATGGCGCTACGCAGCAGCGCCAGGCGTTGCGGGTCGGCATTGAAATGCGGGCTGAGCAGAGCTTCCGGCTCCAGAATCAGGCGGAATTTGAGGCTTTCTTCGAGGGCGGCGAGGCTGTTCAGTGAGGGGCGGAACAGCCAGGACTGGCCGGGGCCGCGCTCGATGGCCTGGCTTTCACTCAGTTGTTGCAGGGCTTTTTGAGCGGCCGGCCGGCCGATGTCGTAACGGCGCATCAATTCGCTGATGCTGATGCTGTCCCCGAGGCGTCCGGCCATGCGGTCGCGCAGCACCGAGGTCGCCAGCTCTTCTTCCTCGGCTTGTGGCAATGCTGCATTGAACGCCTGGCCAGTTGGCGGTGCGATCAGTCGATAGCCTTTGCCGGCCTCATGACTCAGCAGGTTCTCTTCCAGCAGCACTTTAAGTGCGCCACGAATCAGTGTGCGTGACACCTGGAATGTTCGCGCCAGCGCTTGCTCGGCCACTGGATCGCCGGCCACCAGTCCGGTTTCCTGGGTGTGCTCCAGAATCCGGCGGGCGAGTTCCAGGTGATTGGTGCGAGGTTTTTTCTCGGGTGTTGTGCTCAAGCGTCTGATCTCTTTTGGTCGCATCGACTCCGGTGCTCATCTTATGCCATGCATCGCAAAAACGGTCAGGCGCAAAAAAAACGTTGACATCCAATCATGCTGGTCCTAATTTCTAAAAAAAAACACAAGCAATCGTTTCTCTTTACGCCGTACTGCCTTCGAACACAAAAAATAATCAATCGTCGGGTGAGTATTATGAGAAAGCTGAAAGGCCTTATGTGTCTGGGATTGAGCGTCTCCCTGGCGATCGCTTCACAGGCTGCAAGTGCAAAAGACATGGTGATTTCGATCTGGGACGGCTACATTGCCCCGGATGCGCTGGACAAGTTCAAAGCGGCCAGCGGCGTTGACGTCGACAAGGCGTTGCACGCGACCAACGAAGAAATCATGGGCAAGCTGATGGCGTCTGGCGGTGAAGGCTATGACGTTGTGTTCGTCTCCTCTCCCTTCGCCGAAGTCCTGCACAAGCAAGGTCTGCTGGCAGACATCGTCCCCGTCAAAGTCCCCAATCTAAAAAACCTTTATCCCGAAGCCACCCAGCTGGAATATGACCCGGGCAACCATTTCTCGGTGCCGTACACCTGGGGCACGACCGGGATTTGCTACCGCTCCGACAAGGTCACACCGGCGCCGATGAGCTGGAACGAACTGCTCAACCCTAGCGATGCGCTCAAAGGCAAAGTGACGATGCTCGCCACCGACCGCTGGATGCTCGGCGCCGGGTTTCTGGCCAAGGGCTGGTCAGTCAACGACAACGATCCCGAACAGATCGCGGCCGTGCGCGATCAGTTGATCGCCACCAAGAAACGCATCCTCGCGTTCGACGACACCACCTTCTACTCCAAGCTCGCTTCCGGCGAATCGCTGATGGCGCATGCCTGGGATGGCTGGTGCAACTACGGCACCCAAGCCAATGCGGCCATCAAGTTTGTCGTGCCCAAGGAAGGTTCCGACCTTTGGGTGGACACCATGGTTGTACTGAAAAGCTCGAAGCATCAGGAGGAGGCGTTCAAGTTCGTCAACTTCATGCTCGCCAGGGAAAACCACGTTTGGGTGGCTGAAAACATCCTCTACAAAATCCCCAACCAGGCCGCAATGGCTGGTTTGTCCCCTGACCTGCTCAAGCAATACCCCAACTTGACGATCGCCCCGAGCGAGCTGTTGAAGATGGAACAGTTGCGCGATCTGGGTGGCACTACGCAAAAGGCCTACACCCGGGCCGTCACCGAAATCATGGCGGCACAGAACTAAGCCTCACAAAACGTAAGCCGCATCGATTCGAGGCATGCCCCGCATGCCTCGCCACGCTCGCAAGCCGCCTCCGTTCCGGGGCGGGAGGATATGGGTAATGAGTGCTTTGCATGCTGACAGGCGTCTGTCGGCCTGGCTTCTTGCGCCCGGCTTTGGCTGGCTGCTGACCTTTTTGGTGATCCCGTGCCTGCTGGTGCTTGTCTACAGCTTCGTCGAGCGCGGTGCTTATGGCGGTATCGACTGGCTGTTTACCTGGGAAAACTACCAGCGCGCGTTCGATCCGCTGTACCTGGGCATCTTGCTCAAATCGGCCAAGATCGCCGGTCTGGCGACGGTGTTTGCGGTGCTGATCGGCTACCCGGCCGCCTACGCCATTGCTCGTGCTCCGCGGCGCCGGCAAGCGGTGTTCCTGTTTCTGGTGATGCTGCCGTTCTGGAGCAACTACCTGATCCGCACCTATGCCTGGATCGTCCTGCTTAACCGCGAAGGCTTGATCAACCGGATGCTGCAGATGTTCGGCTACAGCGGCGAACCGATCAGCTTGCTGTACACCGAAGCGTCGGTGGTGCTGGGGCTGGTCTACAACTACATCCCGTTTGTGATCCTGGCGATTTTCTCTTCGCTGTCACGGATCAACAACGAGCTCTGGGATGCGTCGAAAGACCTTGGTGCCTCGGGCTGGATGACTTTTCGGCGGATCATCCTGCCGCTGAGCGTGCCCGGTGTTGCGGCCGGCGCCGTGTTTGTCTTCGTCTTGAGCATCGGCAACTTCATTACGGCCGACCTGTTGGGCGGCAAGCAGGTGCAGATGGTCGGCAACCTGATTTACTCGCAATTCCTCACGGCGCGGGACTGGCCGTTCGGCGCGGCGCTGAGCTTCTTCCTGATCGCGATCATGCTGGTTCTGTTGTTCATTCAGGCATTGGTAGCTCGTCGTGCAGAAGGGGGCCGCGCATGAGTCAGTCACGTTCGGTTGGCGGCACGGTGCTCAGCACGCACCTGGGTTTGGTTTACGCCTTCCTTTATGTGCCGATCCTGGTGTTGATCCTGCTGTCGTTCAACAAGTCAGGATTACCCACTGCGTGGGGCGGCGTTTCACTTAAGTGGTACGTGGCGCTGGCGCATAACTCGGCCATTTTGTCGGCGGCCCTCAACACCTTGATCGTCGCGCTGTCGGCGACCTTCATTGCCTGCGTACTCGGGACTTTCCTGGCGCTGGGCATTGAGTTGCGCCGCAAGGGCAATGACAAGGGGCAGGTGGTCGACACCTTGTTGATGGCGCCGATGATCATTCCCGACATCGTCCTGGCGATTGCGCTGCTGAGCTTTTTCAACCTGCTCAAGGTTGGGCTGGGCCTGCACTCGATCATCATCAGCCACGCCGTGTTCAACATCGCTTTCGTTTGCGCAGTGGTGCGCACGCGGCTCAAGCACTTCGACTATTCGATTCTCGAGGCCTCGATCGACCTGGGTGCGAGCTGGTTCACCACCTTTCGCCGAGTGCTGCTGCCGGCGATTTTCCCCGGCGTGCTGGCGGGTGGATTGCTCTCGTTCACGTTGTCGGTGGACGAATTCATCATCGCCTTTTTCAACTCCGGTTCCGGCCAGGCTTCCACCACGTTGCCGATGCAGATCTACGCCATGATCCGTTTTGGCGTCACCCCGGAAATCAACGCTCTGGCGACGCTGGTGATGCTGGTCAGCATCACCGCGCTGCTGGCTTCGCAGCGTCTCAACAAGGCTCCTCGCACCCATGAATAATTCATCTGCGGTACTGATCCTGGACAAGGTCAGCAAGTCTTATGGCAACGGTCTGGCGGTCGATGAGGTGTCGCTGAACATCCGCGAGAATGAGTTCTTTGCGCTTCTGGGTCCATCCGGCTGCGGCAAGACCACGCTGTTGCGCATGCTCGCCGGCTTCGAAACACCCAGCGCCGGCTGCATTTACCTGGATGGCCAGGACATCTCGCCGCTGCCGGCCAACAAGCGTCCGTTGAACCTGATGTTCCAGTCCTATGCGCTGTTTCCCAACATGACCGTGCGCAAGAACATCGCCTACGGGCTGGAGATGGAGCGTCTGCCTGAGTCGGAAATCCGTCGTCGGGTTGATGAAGTGCTGAGCACCGCGCAGCTCGGTGAGCTGGCGGATCGCAAACCGGATCAGCTCTCCGGTGGTCAACGTCAGCGTGTCGCACTGGCGCGGGCACTGGTTAAACGGCCGCGGGTGTTGCTGCTCGATGAGCCGTTGGGCGCGCTCGACAAAAAGCTTCGGGAAAAAATGCAGCTCGAACTCAAACGCCTGCAACTCGAGAGCGGCATCACTTTCATCATCGTCACCCACGATCAGGAAGAAGCGTTGGTGATGTCGGATCGCATGGCCGTACTCGACGGCGGCAAGGTCTGCCAGTGCGGCAGCCCGACCGAACTCTACGAAAATCCCAACAGTCGGTTTGTCGCCAACTTTATCGGCGTGAGCAACCTGTTTGAAGGTGTGCGTTCGGGCGAGCGCACGGTGCGCGTCAACGGCCAGGAGCTGGCGGTCGAGACCGATGCGCCGTTGATTCCGGGGCAAAAGGTTGCCGTCGTCGTTCGCCCGGAACGTTTACAGGTGCTGGCGGAGGAGGGCGACGACTGTGCCAATCGGGTGATCGGCAATATCGTCGAAATCGCCTATCACGGCCTCGACACCAACGTGCATGTGCAAACAGCGCTCAGCGACAAGGCCTTGATCGTCCGGGTGCCGTCCTCGCAATTCGAATTTGCTCATTTTGCTATCGGTATGAGCGTCCGGCTCGGCTGGCAGGCTCGCCACGCCCGTGTTCTGACGCGCTGAACAATAAAAAGACCAGGCAGGAGTACCCCTCGATGAAACAGAAAGTGATCGCCTTCTTTCCGGAAGCCGCTTATGGCCCGGCGCTGAACTCAGTCGGTATCGCCCAGGCGTGTGAAGCCCTCGGCCACAAAGCAGTATTCCTCACCGACCCCGGCATGAGTGGCGTGTATGCCGGGTATGGTTTCGAAGAACACATGGTCAACATGTCGGCGCCCATGCCGGCCGAAGAAATGGCCCGTTACTGGGTCGATTTCATCAACGGCCACATTCCCAACTTCCGCAAATCGCCACTCGATCAAATCGACAACTACGTAAAGGAATGCTGGGCCGCCATCGTCGATACCGCGAAGTGGGCGCAAAAGGATTTGCCGGCGGTGCTGGACAAGGTCAAACCGGACCTGATTTGCGTCGACAACGTGATCCTGTTCCCGGCGATCAAGCAATACGGCAAGCCTTGGGTGCGGATCATTTCCTGCTCGGAAAACGAAATCGAAGACCCGGATATCCCGCCGCACCTGTCAGGCATGAGCATCGACGACAAGGCCGGTCACGCACAGTTTCGGCAGCGTTTTGAAGACGTGATCGGGCCGATCCACGAAGACTTCAACCAATTCCTGCAAGCCCATGGCGAGCAGCCGTATCCGCTTGGCACGTTCTTCGAAGCCTCGCCTTGCATGAACCTGTTGCTGTACCCGGACGCGGTCAAGTTCGAGCGCCGTCATCCGTTGCCGGCCGAGCGCTTTCACTACCTGCAAGGGTGCGTGCGTCACGATACGACGTACGAGATTCCCGAGTTCCGCGCCAACAACGACAAGCCATTGCTCTACGTCAGTTTTGGCAGCCTCGGTTCCGGCGATGTCGATTTGCTCAAACGCCTGATTGCTACGGTAGGCACGTTGCCTTACCGCGCGCTGTTCAATGTCGGTGAGCACCTCGATGAATACCCGGACCTGCCGGACAACGTGCTGATCTCCAACTGGTTCCCGCAGCCGTCGGTGATTGCCCAGGTCGATGCGGTGATCCACCACGGCGGCAACAACAGCTTTACCGAGTGCCTGTTCTTCGGCAAACCGGCGATTGTCATGTCGTACGTCTGGGACGGTCACGACAACGCCATGCGCGCCGAAGAAAGCGGTCACGGTTTCAAGCTCGATCGCTACGACTGGAGCGAAGCGCAGTTGGCGGAAAAACTCGCCGCCTGCCTCAACGACGAGGCGATGCGCCAACGTTTGCGGCACACCAGCATGCAAATGCAATCACGCAAAGGGCCAGCGGACGCGGCCGCCATTCTCGACAAGGTGCTTAACAATGCCTGAGCAAAACACCGCGGCGGGTTTTACGCCGTACCTCGAAGCCGTCAGCAGTCGCACCGATCTAGTGGACTGGGGCGTGCAGAGTGAAGCCGTCGAAGGCGTCTCGCACTCCAGCGGCCGACTGTTGTTCAAAGGCCCGAATAACAGTCCTGAAACCGGACTTTGGGTCTGCACGCCCGGTCGCTGGCGGCTGTCGATTCCCCGCGACGAGCTGTGCCATTTCATCGCAGGCAATGCTACTTACCGCAATGACGACGGTGAAGTGATCGAAGTTCGTCCCAACACACTGGTGTTGTTCCCGGCTGGCTGGACCGGGGAATGCCACGTCCGGGAAACCCTGCGCAACGTTTACATGCTGGCTTGAACCTGAATTTTTTTGGAGAGCAACAATGACTACCCCGTTTCTGTACGACCCGCTGAGCATCACCGACGTCAAGGATTGGGGCGTGATCCCGACCATGCTTGAAGGTCAATCCCATGTCTCCGGCGTGGTGCTGCACAAAGGCCCCGAAGGCCAGTCCGAGTGCGGTGTGTGGATCTGCACGCCGGGTAAATGGTTTTGCCATGTCACCAGCGACGAGTTCTGCCATTTCCTCGAAGGCCGCTGCACGTACGTCCATGAGTCCGGCGAAGTGATCGAGATCAAACCCGACACGGCTGCCTTTTTCTGCAAGGACTGGAAAGGCATATGCACCGTCCATGAGACGGTGAAAAAGGTCTATATGATCCGGTGAATGCCATGACTGATACACGTGCGTTTTCGCCGACTCGTGAGGACCAGCGCGCAGCCTTTCTGGCGGGTGCCGGCTTCGCCGAGGCGCAGCTGGTTGCGTTGCCGGCGGATGCCTCGACCCGGCGCTATTTTCGTTTAAGCGGTGAAGGTTTGCTGCTGATGGACTCGCCACCGCGCAGCGAGCCGATCGGTCCGTTTGTGCAGGTTGCCCGTCACTTGCACGGGCTGGGGCTTTCCGCGCCGGCCCTGGTGCAGGTTGACGAAGAGGCGGGTTTGGCGCTGATCGAAGATTTCGGTCACGACACCTACACCCGGTTGTTGGCGGCGGGGCATCCGGAAGCGGCGCTGTATCGCTTGGCTGTCGATGCGCTGGTGGCGCTGCATCGCGCGCCACCGGCGGCAGAAATGGCGCCCTACGATGCCCGGCAACTGAGTGACGAGTGTGCGCTGCTGATCGACTGGTATATCCCGCTGTTGATTGGCAAGGACGCGGCGCTGGACCTGCGCGAGTCGTTTCTGACGCTGTTCGCCGAGGCTTGCGGCGATGTCGCGCAACGTCGCGAAGCCTTGGTGTTGCGCGACTTTCACGTCGACAACCTGATGCTGCTGGAAGGCCGCGAAGGCGTTGCGGCCTGCGGACTGCTGGATTTTCAGGACGCACTGATCGGTGCGGCGGCGTACGACTTGATGTCGTTGCTCGAAGACGCTCGCCGCGACGTGCCCGAAGCATTGCGCGTGACGCTGCTGACGCACTACCTGATGCAGCGTCCGGAGCTCAATGCGCCGCGTTTTCTCGAGGATTACCGGCGGCTGGCCGCCCAGCGTCACGCCAAGGTGCTGGGGATTTTTGTGCGCCTGGCAGGCCGCGACGGCAAGCACGGTTACCTGGCGCATCTGCCACGCACCCTCGGTTTGTTTGTTCGAGCGCTGGACGCTGAGGCCTTTGCTCCGCTGCGCGATTGGCTCAACCGGCACGTACCGGGTTGGCGCGAGGATCTATCGCCCGCGACCTTGGCGACGTTGCGCGAAACCCCTTATCGATTGGTTCAAGGATCATCCCATGGCCACGTTTAACACTGACACTGCCCTGCGTTTCATCAATTCGGAGTACCTGCTCCTGACGAATGCCCGCACCCGCGAAGTGCTTGACCCGGCGACGCTGCAACCTGTCGGGCAGGTAGGCCTATGCGGCGAAGCCGACGTGCAAGCCGCCGTCGATGCCGCCACCACCGCGCAAAAACAATGGCGGTTGATCGACGCCAAAAGCCGTGCCGCGCGCTTGCATCAGTTGGCCAATGCCATCGAACAGAACGTCGCCTGCAACCGCGAAGTCGCGCGGTTGATGACCCTGGAAATGGGCAAGCCGTTTCCCGAATCCATGGGTGAATTGGCGAACTGCGCGCCGATCTTTCGCTACTACGCGGAAATGGCGCGGGACGATGCGGGCAAGGTCGCCGGCACCACGCAGATCGGCTCGTTCCAGCATGTGCGTTATGAGCCGTATGGCGTCAGCGTGCACATCATGCCGTTCAACTTTCCGATCCTGTTGATGTGCTGGACGGTCGCTGCATCGCTGGCGGCGGGCAACGCCTGCATCGTCAAACCGGCGGAAGCCACAACCCTTTGCACGCTCAAGTTCATGGAGCATTTCACCTCGCTGTTGCCGGGTCTGGTGTCTTGCGTGCCGGGCGATGCGCTGACTGCGCAGTTGCTGGTGAAGTCGAGCGGGACTCACGCCGTGGCTTTTACCGGCAGCGTCGCGGCGGGCAAAGCCGTGGCGGTGGCGTGTGCAAAACAAATGAAACCGTGCGTGATCGAGGCCGGTGGCAGCGACCCGCTGATCATCTCAAAACACGCACCACTGGACGTCGCGGCGGCAGGAGCGGTGACCGCTGCATTCCACCTGAGCGGGCAGATTTGCACCTCGGCAGAACGCTTCTATGTGGTCGATGAGGTCCACGATGAGTTCGTCGAGCAGTTCGCCGAACGTACCCGCGCCTTGCGCATTGGCCATGGTCTGGAGCGTACGGAAATCGGGCCGATGGTCAGCGAAGCCGCACGCAATAAAGTCATGCGCCTGGTCGACGACGCCGTGGCCAAGGGCGCGACGCTGGTATGCGGCGGGCGGATTCCGCCACAGCACACGGTGGGCTGGTTCTACGAACCGACCATTCTCACCGGCGTGACCCGCGACATGGCGATCCTCCAGGAAGAGTGCTTCGGCCCCGTCGCGGCGATTTGCCGTGTCAGCGATTTCGACGAAGCGGTGCGTCTGGCCAATGACTCGCCGTTCGGTCTCGGCGCATCGCTGTTCACCACCGATCTTGCCGAAGCCATGGAAGCCGCCGAGCGTCTCGAAGCCGGGATGGTCTGGGTCAACAACCCACTGATCGACAACGACGCGCTGCCGTTTGGTGGCTGGAAGATGTCAGGCCTGGGACGCGAACTCGGGCGTCAGGGCCTTGAAGCGTTCCGTCGCTCGAAAATGGTCATCATCGATCACCAGCCGAAGATCCAGGACTGGTGGTATCCGTATGCCGACGACGTGTTTTATCGCGATCAGGTTTAACGCCGCGGTACTTGGGAGGATCGCAATGAGCGACAACATTTCCTGGTCAACCCTGGCGGTGATTCTCGCGGCCGGGCAGGGCACTCGCATGCGTTCGCAGTTGCCGAAAGTCATGCACCCGGTGGGTAATCGACCGCTGCTCGGCCATGTGCTGGCGGCGGTCGAGGCCGCGGGCATTGAGCAAGTGGCGGTGGTGCTGGGGGCTGGCAGTCGACCGGTTAACGATTACTTGCAACGGGTTGCGCCCACGGCACAACTGTTTACCCAGCACGAACAATTGGGTACGGCGCACGCATTGCTCGCCGCCCGCGCCGCGTTACAGGCCCATGAGCAGGGCTGCGTGCTGGTGCTGTTTGGCGATTCACCATTGATCAGTCCGCAGACATTGTTGCAGCTGCGTCAGACGCTGATCGACGGTGCGGCGGTTGCGGTTGCAGGGTTTCACACTGAAAGCCCCGGGCCTTATGGGCGACTGCTAGTGGAGGACGGCCGCTTGCTGGCAATCCGCGAAGCCAAGGACGCCAGCCCGCAAGAGTTGGACGTCGGCTTCTGCAATGGCGGTGTCATGGGCTTGCGTGCCGACACCTGTCTCTGGTTGCTGGAACGCATCGGCAACCAAAACGCGCAAGGCGAGTACTACCTCACCGACGCGGTGGCCGTGGCCAACAGCGCCGGGCTGCAAGTGACGGCGGTGGAGGTAGGTGAAGACGACGTGCTCGGGGTGAATGATCGCGAGCAATTGCATGCGGCCGAACAGCTTTTCCAACAGCGTCGACGCCAAGCGGTCATGCAATCGGGCGTCAGCCTGATGGCGGCGGACACGGTGTTCTTCAGTGCCGATACACAGCTGGCCAGGGACGTGTGCATCGAACCTTGCGTGGTATTTGGACCAGGGGTGAGCGTGGGCAGCGGGGTGCGGGTGGATGCGTTCAGTCGTCTGGAAAATATTCGGCTGGAGCCGGCGATGAAAGAAGGAGTGTGCCATGCGTGATTATCAACGGCTGTACATCGGCGGCGAATGGATCGCGCCGGTACAGCGTGGGGTTTTCGAGACCGTTGACCCGAGCGATGAATCGGTTCTGGCGCAGGTCGCCGCCGCCACGTCGGACGATATCGACCTGGCTGTCGGCGCCGCACGCAAGGCATTCGACGAAGGTGACTGGCCGCGCTGGACAGGCGCGCAGCGTGCACACGTACTGCGGCGAATCGCCGATGGTATCCGGGCACGTCAGGACGAATTGGCCGCCATCGAAGTACGCGACAACGGCAAGCCGCTGCCGGAAGCGCTGTGGGACATTGCTGACACGGCCGGTTGTTTCGACTTCTATGCCGGCCTCGCCGAAGGTTCGGACAAACACAGCGAGCAGGCGATCAGCGTGCCGGATGAACGCTTCAGTTCCTCGGTGATCAAGGAGCCGGTGGGTGTGGTCGCGGCGATCATTCCGTGGAATTTCCCGATGCTGATGGCGTCGTGGAAAGTCGCTCCAGCACTGGCGGCTGGCTGCACCGTGGTGCTCAAACCGTCGGAACTCACACCGCTGACCGCCCTTGAACTGGCGGGCATTGCCGATCAGGCAGGCTTGCCGGCGGGGGTATTGAATGTCGTCACCGGGCTGGGGCGAGAGGCTGGCGCACCGCTGGCCGAACATCCGGACGTGGACAAGATTGCCTTCACCGGCAGCGTCCCGACCGGGCGCAAGATCATGCAAGCGGCAGCGGCCGAGATCAAAAACATCAGTCTGGAGCTGGGCGGTAAATCGCCCTTCGTGATCTTCGCTGACAGTGATCTCGACGCCGCGGTGGAATGGATTCTGTTCGGGATTTTCTGGAATCAGGGCCAGGTCTGTTCGGCCACTTCGCGCGTAATGGTGGAGCGCGCGTTATACCCGGCGCTGCTGGAGGGTTTGATCGCTGCCACCGAGCAGATCCAGATCGGCCAAGGCTTTACTGACGGTGTGAAACTTGGGCCGCTGGTGAGCCAAGGGCAACGGGACAAAGTCCTTGAAGCGATTGCGGCCGGTCAGCAAGAGGGCGCGCGACTGGTGTCGGGCGGCACACGTCCGGCCCATCTGCAGAAGGGTTATTACCTGACCCCGGCGATTTTCGCCGATGTGCCGGAACAGAGTTCGGTGTGGCGCGAGGAGATTTTCGGCCCGGTGGTGTGTCTGCGTGCATTCGATACGGAAGCCGAAGCGATTCGCCTGGCCAATGACTCGCCCTTCGGCCTGGCAGCGGCTGTCATGTCGCGTGATATTCCACGCTGCGAACGGGTTGCCCGACGCTTTCGCGCCGGAATCGTCTGGGTCAACTGCTCGCAACCGACCTTCGTGGAAGCGCCTTGGGGCGGCTACAAGCAGAGCGGTATTGGCCGTGAACTGGGTGAGTGGGGCTACAACAACTACCTCGAAACCAAGCAAATCACCCAATACAACGGTGGGGCCTGGGGCTGGTATTTGAGCTGAGCCAACTGTTAACTCCACGCCCTGTAGCAGCTGGCGAAGCCAGCGTTCGGCTGCCACAGGTGCGTGTTTGAGTGAGTTTTCGGGCACCGTCCAGTGTGCATCTGAATAGTCCCTGAAACCAATCCCCCGGTGGTTGGTGTCGAGCAACAGCAAAGCAAAGACTTCGTGCTCGTGGTACTGCAGCAGTGTTTGTAAGTGGCTGAAGACGTGCTTAGGCTCAGTCAATGCCAGGCCTTTCGACAAACGACTCATCGCGAGTTGTTGAGCCATCTGCAGGATGTCAGCTTCGGTGATTGGTGATTCCAAGACAGAAGTACCGGTCGTTTCACCGGCTATGAGCTTGTGATTGTTGGCGCCGATGCCGAATTGATCCAGTTACCGAGATGAATCGCCCCGGATTCTCTAGACACCTTGCAAGCTCATTGCATAACGCTTTTCAAACTCTACCGGTGACAGCTGATTGTTGAAACCATGGCGGCGTTTTGCGTTGTAGAACATCTCGATGTAATCAAACACATCACTACGAGCATCTTCGCGCGTGGAATAGATTTTCCGCTTGATCCGTTCCCGCTTTAGAAGCTGGAAAAAGCTCTCAGCCACGGCGTTGTCATGACAATTGCCTCGGCGGCTCATGCTGGCAACCAAATTGTTCGCCTTCAAAAA